>NZ_JBJDRG010000004.1:0-423941 GCF_044987325.1 Rhizobium sp. ZW T2_16 | reverse complement strand
GCGCGGTTTTACCCGTCAGATCGAACAGCGGAAATGACATCAGAAATTCCTCCCGGTTCATAAGCGTCTTTGAAGTTGACATAGATGTTATCGATAACATATGCAATCGAAAACAAAACGCGGGAGTAGGAAATGAAGCGTAATTGCTTGGTATCGATCCTCATCCTGAAAGCAAAAGCGGTAGCCTGAAGGCTTGCCGTTTACGTGGTATTCCCATCACCCAAACGCCGATTTTTTCCGCCCGTGCAGCCGATCTTGTTTGCTGGATAGCGGCTCTCAAGTGCTGCCTTGTCGCAAGACATTATAGCCTGTTTTTGTGATCTTCGCCGCACTTCGGTTTTCCAGCATGGCAATCATCTGTTCGGCCGCCTGCGCGCCGATTACGAAGCTGTCCACGTTGATGGTGGCGATCCCAGGGTCGGACACCGATGCCATTTCATAGTTCCCGAAGCCGGCGATGGCGATATCGCGTGGCAGGACCAACCCATGGGTTCAGTCCACATGAAAGCCCCTGACCACCCACCTGCGAGCGCTGCCTTTGCATCGCGTTCAAGCCAGCTCAGAGTTCCTCAAGGCTTTCATTCAGCGCTTCGATGTTTCTTAAGCGTTTGCGGCCCTCGGTGCCCGCCTTTTCGAGGCATCGTGTGATCAGCAGATGGCACAATGCCATCAGGGCCGTGTGATTGAACAGGGGGCCGGGGGCGAATGTCTGGCATTGCATATGCCATGTCGCCCTCGTGTCGAAGGGTGCGCCTTCGTCGGTAACATAGAGAAGCTTCGCCTTCGATTTGCGAACCTGGGTGAGGATGGCATCGGCCTGAGCAGTTCGGCGGCGCAGGGCGAAGAAGACCACGACGTCGTCCTCCCGAAGGCTGACGAAATGCTCGCCCAGTGTCTGGCCGGCGGCGGGAACGGCGACGATATCCTCGATCACCTGCGTCAGCTGCCATTGCAGATAGGAAGCGAAAGGGTGGCTGCTGCGAAAGCCGATCACCCAGACTTTTCGGGCCGCCATCATCGCGTCGGTCACCGCCGTGATCTGGCCGTCAGAAATGGAGAGAAACGTCGCTTCAAGATTGGCCATGCTTTGCGCGACATGCGCCTGCATGGATTGTACTGTCGATGCATCGGTCGCGGTTGCCAGGAATAGCCGCGAGCCCGTCTGCTTTTCTGCGCGCGCGTGGCGGCGGGCTTCCTCATAGGTCTCATAACCCAGATGCTGGATGAAACGGGTGACGGTTGCCTTGGAAACATGCGCCAATGCCGCCAGTTCCTGGGCGGAATAGCTGGCGAGTTCGCCAGGAAAATCGCAGACGAATTCACCGAGCCGCTTTTCGGCGGGTCGAAGATCGGGCAGGGCCTGCCTTACGCGATAGAGGAACGACCTGTCCTTGGTCACGGGAAACTCCGCCATGTCATCAGCGGGCGGAATGTCGCTTGGAGTTGTTACGCTTGCAACAGGAAATATGTCCCGGCGGTCGGGCGATGACGCCCCTGTCACCGTGCGATCCTTTTCCTTGCCGGAGGTGCCGCGATGCGGGAAAGAAGCAGTGCAACGGCGGAACGGATCGGCGCGATGACCGGGGCGGATAAGAGGCGCTGCAGATCATCGGCGGCCTGACCAAGCGGGCCGCCGCCGATGATCACGGCTTCTGCGCCGTCCTGTTCGAAACATTCGCGCACTGCGACCGCCAGTGCCGCATGCAGGCGCTGAGGATCGGATGCAAGCGCTACCGGATCTCCGCTCGTGAGTCGCGTGCCGGTGAAGAACGGGGTCAGGCCCAATGCATCGGCTTTTCCGGCAAAGCTTCCGACAAGATCCGGTGTTACTGTCGCGATGCCGAAGCGTCGCCCACCGAGCGAGGCTTCAAGCATGCTCGCTTCGCATATGCCGACCACCGGAATATCGCAAATCTCCCGCAGCCGATCGAGCCCCGGGTCGCCGAAGGCGCTGATGATCAATCCATCCGACTTGCCTGATTTGGCCAGCCCCATTTCGATGACGCCGTCGGTGGCTGCGCCAAGCTGCTTCTCATCAAGGATCATCGGCACGCCACCGGCCGCGGTGACGCCCTCGATGGTCGCCTCCGCAGGCAGATATTTGCGTGCGATATCGGTCATCATGGCTGTGGTGGCCGCTGATGTATTCGGGTTGATCAAGGTGATATGCGTCATGTCTCGAGCCGTGCACGACCGCACGACTGCCTCCCTTTGTCATTGCGTTTTTTATTGTGCTTCAGTTCAGGCATATTGAATGCAGGCGATATTGCCCGTCTCTCCGATCGGCTTCAAGAGCGGCACGTCCCTGAGGCATATGTCCGAGGCCTGGCCGCAGCGCGGTGCGAACGCGCAGCCGGGCGGCATAGCGGCAAGATCTGGTGGCGAACCGGGTATCGTCACCAGCCGGTCGCGGCCATGCGCGAGTTCGACACGGGCGCCGAGAAGACCCTTGGTATAGGGATGTTTCGGATCGCGGATGATGTCGCCGACCCTGCCTTCCTCGACAATCCGGCCGGCATACATGACGGCGATGCGGTCTGCCACTTCGGCCGCGACGCCGATATCATGGGTGACGAAGATGACCGAGAGGCCGTATTCCTTCTGCAGCTCGCGGATCAGAAGCAGGATCTGGATCTGAACCGTCGCATCTAGCGCGGTCGTCGGCTCGTCGGCGAGGAGGACTTTCGGATTGCAGGCAAGTGCCATGGCGATCATCGAGCGCTGCAGCATGCCGCCCGACATTTCATGCGGGTAATTCTTCAGCCGCCGTTCGGGCGAGGGAATGCGCACTTTCTGAAAGAGTGCGAGTGCCCGTTCGGACGCTGCCTGCCGCGACACTTTTTCGTGCCGCATGATGGTTTCCTCGATCTGCCGGCCAATCGTGTAGACCGGATCGAGCGCGAGACGCGGCTCCTGGAAGACCATCGAGACGGTGGCGCCGCGCAATTGGCCGAGTTCGCGTGTCGAAAGCGCCATCACATCGCGACCGGAAACGGTCATGCTGCCGGCGATATCCGTGCCCTTCGGATGCAGGCGAAGCAGGGAGCGCATGGTGACGCTCTTGCCCGAACCGGATTCGCCGAGAAGCGCCACCACTTCGCCGGCCTTGACCGACAGGCTGACGCCGTTAACGGCTTTCACCGGCTTGCGGCTGCGATGGAAGGTAACTGAGAGGTCGCGGATATCGATAACTGTCTGCTCTTCACTCATCTCAGGCCTCCATCAATTCGAGTGCAGGTTTTGGTGCATGGCTGTGGCCGGAGCCGGGAACCGACATCAGGCAGGCGGCCTGCTGTTCTCCCGAGACGACCGCAAGGGGAGGGGGCGTGGCAGAACAGACGCCTTCCGCCATGCTGCACCGGGTGTGGAACCGACAGCCCGATGGCGGGTCGATCGGGTTCGGCGGATCGCCGGAAAGCGGCGGTTCCTCGGTGCGCTCCGCCGGATCCATCTTCGGCATGGAGGCGAGGAGGGCGGCTGAGTAGGGGTGTTTCGTGTTTTCGTAGATCGCCTCGCGCGTGCCGACCTCGGCGACCTTGCCGAGATACATGACCATCACCCGGTCGCACATGAAGCGCACGACGTTGAGATCGTGGCTGATGAACAGATAGGTCAGGCCGAAATCGCGCTTGAGATCAAGAAGCAGATTGAGCACCTGCGCTTCAACCGATTTGTCGAGTGCCGAAACGGCTTCGTCGAGGATGACAAGGCGCGGTTCGAGCGCCAGAGCGCGGGCGATGTTGACACGCTGTCTCTGGCCGCCGGAGAGTTCGTGCGGATAACGGCCGGCAAAGCGGACCGGTTCAAGGCCGACGCGGTGGAGCAGGTCATGGGCGCGGGCAATCGCCTTTGCCTGCGGCACGCCATGGACGCGGGGGGCAAAGGCGATGGACTCTTCGATTGTCAGGCGCGGATTGAGCGAGGCGTAACTGTCCTGAAACACCATCTGCACCTGTCGCCGGTACTGGGCAAGCGGCAGGGCGGCACCGACCTTTTCACCGTCGAACAGGATCTCACCCTGGTCAGGGATGATCAGTTGCATCAGAAGCCGGGCGGTGGTGGACTTGCCGCAGCCGCTTTCACCGACAACGCCGAGCGTTTCACCTTTCAGGATGTCGAAATCGACGCCATCGACGGCGCGCACGACCTTTTTCGGCTGAAGAAAGCCGCTGCCTTTTACAGGGAAATGCTTGATCAGACCGCGGGCCGAGATCAGCGGCTGAGCCGGGCCGCCGCGTTCACCGAGCGGAAGGTCGGGAATGGTGGTCTCTGCGACTGTCCTCATGATTTCACATCCATTGCCTGACGCAGACCGTCCGAGAAAAGGTTGAAACAGATCGAGGTGACGAAGATCATCACGCCGGGCAGGGCGGCAACCGCCGGATTGTTGTAGATCGCGGTGCGCAGCGTGTTCAGCATCAGCCCCCATTCGGCATCCGGCGGACGCACGCCGAGTCCAAGAAAAGAGAGGCCGGAGGCGAGGATCATCGACACCGAGATCAGGCTGGTGGCGAAGACGAAGATCGGCCCGAGCACGTTGCCGAGAACATGGACGCGGATGATCGTGAATGCCGGGGCGCCGGAGGCACGCGCCGCATCGACATAATCGAGGTTGCGGATCTGGGTGGTGACGCTTTCGGCGACACGGGCGATCTGCGGGATGAAGACGACGGTGAGCGAGACGAGCGCATTCGTCAGGCCCGAACCAAGCGCGCCGGAAAGGGCGACCGCGAGCAGGACAGAAGGGAAGGCATAGAAGACATCGACCGTGCGCATGATCAGCGTGTTGGTGATGCCGCCGGCATAACCGGCGACGATGCCGATGATCGAGCCGATGACAAAGGCGATCGGGACGGGCACGACACCCATGATCAGCGACAGGCGGGAGCCATAGATGAGGCGCGACAGCATATCGCGGCCGAGTTCGTCGGTGCCGAGAATATAGCCCTCGGTGCCGATAGGTTTCAGCCTTCGGATGACACTGCCTTTGGCCGGGTCGTAAGGGGCGATATAGGGCGCGAGGATGGCGACCACGACGATGATGATGAGGACGGCGAGTGCCGCGAGCGCCACCGGGTCACGACAGAGACGCTGCAGGACGCCGCTCCAGAAGCCGGTAGATTTCGGCACGGCAAGCGGGGTGGGCAAAGTGTCGGCGGTGATGACGGCCATGTTCAGCTCCTCTGGATGCGCGGATCGATGGCGCTTTGCAGCACGTCAACGACGAGATTGACGATGACGAAGAACATTGCGAGCACCAGGATCGTGCCCTGTAGGATCGGCAGGTCGCGGGTGAAGATCGCTCCGTTCAGCAGAAAACCAGTGCCGGGCCAGGAGAAGACGGTTTCGATCAGGATCGAGCCGCCAAGCAGGTAACCGAGTTGCAGGCCCATGACGGAAATCGCCGTCGGTGCGGCGTTGCGGATGACGTGGCTCATCACATGTTTCGTCATCAGCCCTTTGGCAGCCAGCGCTTGAACGAAATCCTGCGACAGGATGTCTGCCACCAGCGAGCGGATGGTGCGGGCGATGATGCCCATCGGAATGACCGACATGGTGACGGCCGGCAGGATGAGATACTGGATATAATCCCAGCTGAAGCTTCGTCCGTCCGAACCGCCGGGACCGCCGCCCATCGACGGCAGCCAGCCCAGCGAGACGGAAAATGCGATGACGAGGACCATGCCGAGCCAGTAATGCGGCACGCTGACACCGAGCATGGCAAGACCGGAGGCGATGCGGTCGATCCAGCCTCCACGGAAGACACCGGCGACGAAGCCGAGGGCAGAGCCGAAGGTGAAGCCGATGATAGTGGCGGCAACTGCGAGGATGATCGAGTTGACCGAGGCGCTGAGGATTTCGGCAAGCACCGGGCGGCCGGTGGCAATCGAGGTGCCAAGATCACCTTGCAGGGCATGCCAGGCCCAGAGCGCGTATTGCACCGGAAGCGGCTGGTCGAGACCGTAGAAGGAGCGCATCTGCGCCTGCAATTCGAGCGAGGCATCTGTCGGCAGGATGGCGGCGAGAGGATCGCCGGGGGCGATATGGATGAGCATGAAGCAGACGATGCTGACCCCGATCGCGACGGGTATGACATGCAGAAGCCGTTTAAAGGCGTAGACGAGCATGAGCTTCTCCGGAAAACCTGAACGAGTGGGATCGCGCCCTTTAGGGCACGATCCGGGCGTTGGGCATCAGGGATCGACGGTGATCGGCGAGAAATCCTGGAACCAGTTCTGCGCCTGCACGAAACCCTTGACTTTGGTGTTCATGGCTCGCGGGTTGACGTCATGCGTCACCATCAGGAACAGCGCATCGTTGACATATTTCTCGTGGACCTGCTGCAGCACCTTGTCCTGTTCGGCGGCATCGAAGGTGGTGCGCACCTTGTTGAACAGGGCATCCATTTCCGGGTCACAGTAATAACCCCAGTTGGTGCCGTTCGGCGGTGCGAGGTTGCACTGCGACTGGCGGATAAGCGCGGTGAAGGGGTCCTGGATGAAGTAGCTGTAGTTGACAGCCGTCGCGCCCTTGGCGCTGGCATCCTTGGCGCCAGCGCGCCAGACATTGATGACCGTGTTCCAGTCCATCACCTCGTATTCGACATTGATGCCGATTTCGGCGAGCGTCTGCTGGATATATTCGTTCATCGCGAGCGGCAGCATCTGGCCCGAACCGGAGGACGAGATGACGACCTTGGTGGTGATCGGCTTGTCCGGACCGTAGCCCGCTTCCGCCATCAGCTTCTTGGCTTCCTCGACATTGTATTCGAGCTTGAAGTCGGGCTTGCCGAACCACTGGTGGCCGGGCGGAAGATAGCCCTGGGCGGGAATGGACAGACCGCCGAGCAGCTCGTTCAGGCCGTCGCGGTCGACCGCGAGATTTGCGGCCTTGCGGACGCGAACATCGTTCCACGGCGAGCCTTCGACGCGGGACAGATGCCAGGTCCAGTTATGCGGATAGGCATTGGTGACGATGGAGAACCCTGCATCCTTCAGCGACTTGACGGAATCCGGTGCCGGGGCTTCGATCCAGTCGACCTGGCCGGAACGCAGAGCTGCAACGCGGGTATTCGGTTCCGGCAGCGGGATCAGCACCAGCTTGTCTAGCTTAGGGATGCGAGCTGTATCCCAATAATCCTTGTTGGGTGTCAGTTCGGCACGTTCGCGCGGGGTAAATCCGCTTTCCATCTTCCACGGGCCGGTGCCGGACGGATGCTGCGCGACCTTTTCCCAGCTCTTGCCCTGGGCTTCCCAGTTTGCCGGCGAGGACATCAGGATCCAGCTGATCTGGTAGGGCAGGGTCGCATCAGGAGACTTGGTGACGATCTCGACGGTCTTTGGATCGGTCGCCTTGTAGCTGGCAACCGCCGGAATGCGCGATTTGCCCTGCGCCGACTGGCGCTGGTCGAATTGCGGGGCGTCGGTCTTCAGGAGCTTGTCGAGGTTCCAGACGACGGCATCGGCGTTGAAGACGCTTCCGTCATGGAATTTCACGCCGTCACGCAGCTTGAATGTCCATTTGGTATGGTCGGCCGGGTCGACAGTCCAGGCCGTCGCAAGGCTGGGGATCAGCGCAGAGGGCTTGTCGGCTCTGCTGAGGTCCCACTCAATCAGCGAATTGTAGACCGTGTATCCCATGAAGCGCTGGCCTTCGCCGCCTTGGTCCGTCTGACCGGTGGTCAGGGGAATATCGGATGCCGTCATGCCAATCCGGAGCGTCCCGGCAGCAAACGCCGAGCTGGCAGTGGCAGCAAAAGCCACGCCGAGTATCGTCGCCGTCCGCAGGGTCTTCAAAAATCCCCCGTCACGCCAGTTCCTCAAAGATGTTTTTGTCATACCGTTCCCTCTTTTTTAATCTGTGCTGGACTTTTGCCCAGTCGAATAAAGAGAAGCAGGTTTCATGCCAACAAATGTGAAACTGAAATTTCATAGTTTTGTCAGTTGTTTAGATTTTTTCTCCGAGGGTAAGGCGATGCGTTACAAGTGTATCTGATAAAAAATCAGGCATGGGACGGGTCAGATATGGGCAGTTGAGAACATAGGATATGGAGGCCTGAGATCAGCTATTCGCATCAGCGGTACGAGCATCGGTTTTCCTCAAAATCGCTCGGCATTGACTTTATGGTCGAGTTTTTCGGAACTCATCCCTATTGGGATGCAGATATCTGAAAGCCTCGCTAATCTCTGCAAACCTTAGCTGTCGATGGCAGATACGAGGCCGCAGATGTCCGGCAGTAGCGCATTCCGGTTGTTCGGGCTCCAGATGGCATGAAGTTCGGCAACACATTCTTGCTGCAGATCCATCGGGCGAAACACGACGTTGTCGAAACAGGCGTTCTGTGTGCCGGCGGGCACGATTGCCAGACCTATTCCGGCACTGACCAACGATAGGATCGCCTGCGAGTGGGTCATGCTTTGAACGATCCGGGGTGTGACTGAATTGTCAGCCATCAGTCTCGTCAGTTTGTCGTGGAGATAGCGGGCTGGCGTCGAGAAGCTGATAAAGGGTTCGCCGTTGAGTGCATCCAGGCCAGGGCGGCGCTTGGTGGCGAGTGGATGTGCACGAGGTATGGCCAGCATCATGGGCTCTTGCGCAACAGAGATACTTTCGAGATGGTGTGTGCCGGCAAGCGGACGTGAGAGGCCAAGGTCGATATCGCCAGCATTGATGGCTTGAAGCTGCTCGGACGTTTCCATCTGCACAAGCTCCAGCTCGATCTGCGGTGCTGCGGCGCGCGCTTGACCTATGAATTTGGGCAGGAAACTATATGTGGCGGCTCCGACAAAGGCGATCTTTATGGATCCGGCGCTGCCCCGCGCAGCCCTCCGTGTTGCCGTTATCGCGGCGTCGCTTTGCTCAAGTAACCTTTGTGCTTCGGCAAGAAACGTCATTCCCGCAGCAGTGAGTGTGACGCGACGGCTCGTGCGCTCCACCAGTTTCACATCGAGTTCCTGCTCCAGCAGCCTGATTTGCCGGCTGAGCGGTGGCTGGGTGATGTTCAGTCGTCTGGCTGCCCGGCTGAAATTCAGCTCGGATGCCAGAATAACAAAGGATCGGACCTGACCCATATCCAACATCTATTCAATCCTTGTATCGATATTCAATAATAATCGACTTGGACTTAAATTGATCTCGAGATTATTGGTCAAGCGAGGATGTGGCTCCGAGCAGCCGAACATGGGGTGGAAACATGGACACGCAGTTGCCAGTAGCGAATGATCCGCAAAGTACGACGGTCGGAGCCGACAGTATTGCCTGGATCAAGCTGTCGTCGGTCTTCTTGCCACTGAAGACGCCGATCAGCGATGCGAAAGTGCTCACCGGACGACAAAAGCCGCTGACGGAAGTGGCGTTCCTCTTCGCTGAAATCGAGACGAAGCACGGTCACAGCGGCATTGGCTTCAGCTATTCCAAACGCGCCGGCGGGCCGGGACAATATGAGCATGCAAAAGAAATCGCCCAGGTCCTGATCGGCGAAGACCCGAACGATATAGGCAAGCTTTGGAACAAACTCTGCTGGGCGGGGGCTTCCGTTGGGCGCAGCGGACTTGCGGTGCAGGCAATCGCTGCCTTTGACGTCGCGCTGTGGGATCTGAAAGCCAAGCGTGCCGGACTGCCGCTTGCCAAACTGCTCGGCGCACATCGCGACAGCGTGCAATGCTACAATACGTCCGGTGGCTTTCTTTCCTCGCCGATCGAAGAGGTACTCGACAACGTCGAGCAGTCGATCGCGGCCGGCATTGGCGGGATCAAGATCAAGGTCGGGCAACCGGATATGGCGGTTGACCTCAAGCGCGTCGCCGCCGTGCATGACCGGATCGGTGGCCGTGCTGCAATGATGGTCGATGCCAATCAGCAATGGGACCGCCCGAATGCGATGCGTTTCGGTCGGCTCATGGAGCCTTACAATCTAACCTGGATTGAGGAGCCGCTCGACGCGTATGACGTCGAAGGACATGCCGCGCTGGCAGCTCAGCTCGATACGCCAATCGCGACCGGTGAGATGTTGGCGAGCGTGCTGGAGCATATTGCGCTCATCCAGAATAATTCTGTCGACTTCATCCAGCCGGACGCACCGCGTGTCGGCGGCATCACGCAGTTCCTGAAGATCTGTGCGCTGGCTGAGGCGAAAAAGCTGCAGCTCGCGCCGCATTTTGCCATGGAAATCCATCTGCATCTCGCTGCAGCCTACGAACTTGAGCCTTGGGTAGAGCATTTCGATTGGCTTGATCCCCTGTTCAACGAGCGGCTGGAAATCAAGGGGGGACGCATGCTGGTGCCAAACCGGCCCGGACTTGGGATCACGCTATCAGAGCAGGCGGGACATTGGACGCGCGGCACGGCCGAATTCGGCAAGAAACCTTGAATCAGGCGGTGCCGCGAGCAACGATGTGGAAGTCGATATCGATCATCGCCTCTACACTTGTATCACCCGCTATTTTTCGAAGAATCGAGCGGGCCGCCTTGGTGCCGATATCGCGACGGTCGATACGGACCGTTGTCAGCGGCGGATGGGTGTGCGGGGCGAAATCGAAATCGCCAAACCCTATGATGGCGAGATCCCCCGGAATGTTGCAGCCGCGTGCATGAGCTTCAGCCAGTGCGCCATGCGCGACCACGTCCGATGAGCAAAAGACGCCGAGCGAGCCTCCTCCGCGATCGAGAAGTTGCGCCATCGCCATGCGTCCGTCGCGGAAGGTGGAGGGTGAATTCATATCCAGTTCCGGCAACTCGACCTCGGCAATCCCTTTCAGCCGATTGACGAAACCATCGCGGCGCTGAACGGCGCGCGGGTCGTTGGCGCCGACCTGCGCATAGCGGTCATAGCCCCGGATTAGCAGATGCTCGGCAACCAGCCGACCGACTGCCGCATGGGAAAAGCCGACGGCGGTGTCGAGCGGCGAGGGGGTAGAGTCCCATATTTCCACTATAGGCAGTGACGCGCCCGTGAGCATGGCGCGGGTTTCCTTCATATGGGTAATGCCGGTGAGGATGATGCCGTCCGGCCGGCGGGCAAGAATGGCACGGGTCAGTTCCAGCTCGCGGCCGGGGTCATAGCCTGACAGGCCGAGCAGAAGCTGATAGCCGGCGGAGACGAGTTCGGCATTGAGCCCTTCAATGGTTTCGGCAAAAATGGTGCTGGCGACCGAAGGGACGATCGCGGCGATCAGCCTCGTGCGGCGTGAAGCCAGGCCGCCGGCAAGCAGATTTGGCACATAGCCGGTGCGGGCAATGACCTTTTCGATCGCTTCCAGTGTGTGCGGCTTGACCAGCGCCGGAGTGTTGATGGCGCGCGAAACGGTGACCGGCGAGACGCCGGCGAGTTTGGCTATATCGGCAAGCGTCACCGGACCGCCGTGCCTGATATGCTTGCTTTTGTCGTAATCGGTCATGATACTCATTCCTGTGAAAATGAGTTACGCTTTCATTATAGCTTTTATCAAGCGATAAATCGAAAAATTTGGCGATAAAAGTTCTAATCAATTGAAATTGATGATTTAAAATTTTTCACGTGGCGGTTGCGGATGAGGATTTTGAAGTTACAATGAAAGCGCTTTCATTTCTTCGTCGGAGGGTCGGGGAATGGAGGATTGGGACCGGCAGGAGGCCGGATAATTGGAGGAAATAATATGAAGCTCAAACGTTTCATGACGATTGCGGCCGCTGCGACCGCTATCTGTGTCGTCGGCTTGCAACCGAGCCACGCGCAGGATTATCCGACCAAGACCGTGACCGTCGTCGTGCCATTCGCAGCGGGCGGCAATACCGATACGTTCGGCCGTCTCGTTGCCGAGCAACTGGACAAGCGCCTTGGGCAACGTTTCATCGTGGAGAACAAGCCCGGCGCGGGTGGTAACATCGGTCTGGGCGACCTCGCTCGTTCGAAGCCTGACGGCTATACGATCGGCATGGGTACGGTCAGCTCCAACGCGATCAACCAGACGCTCTATAAGACGCTGCCTTACGACAAAGAGAAAGGTTTCGCACCTATTTCGCTGATCGCCAGCCTGCCGAACGTGCTCGTTGTCAACCCGGACAAGATCAAGGCGAACAATGTAGAGGAGCTGATCGCGTTCCTGAAAACAGAGCCGGGCAAGCATACCTATGCGTCTTCTGGCGTCGGTACCTCCATCCATCTGGCCGGCGAGCTTCTCGCGACCAAAGCCGGCATCAAGATTACTCACGTTCCATACAAGGGTAGCAGTCAGGCGATCCTCGATGTCGTGGCCGGCCATGTGGATATGATGTTCGACAATATTCCAACGGCCGCCCAGCAGGTGAAGGCGGGCAAGGTGAAGGCGCTGGCTGTCACCAGCCTCGGAAAGGCTGATTTGCTGCCCGACGTGCCGACCATGGCAAGCACGATTCCCGGCTTCGAGGCGACCTCGTGGCATGGCCTCTTCGCTCCTCCCGGCACGCCGCCGGAAATCGTCGAAAAGCTCAGCAAGGAAGTTCAGGCCATTATCGCGGAGCCTGCGATGCAGGAAAAGCTCAAGGCGATGGGCGTGACGCCGGTCGGTAATACGCCGGCCGAGTTCCAGGCTTTTATAGACAAGGAAACGGCAAAGTGGGCTGACGTCATCAAGGCCGCGAACGTGCCGCTGCAATGAGCCAATCTGCCGGCCGGATCCAGTTCCCGGCCGGCATGTCTTTCACACGCGAGTATCATGCCATGCTGAAAATTAGAAACAGCCGCGACTTCGTCGGCGGCGTGACGATGATCTGTGTCGGCTTGCTGTTCATCTGGTTCGGCCGGGAACTTGAAGTCGGGAACTCCTTCCAGATGGGGCCGGGTTACTTCCCGACCATGTTGAGCCTTCTCCTGATGGCTATTGGTGCGTTGATCGTCGTGCAGTCGCTGATGGTCGATGCCGAAGCAGGTGATCCGGAAACCTGGAACTGGAAGGCCTATTTTCTGGTAATTCTCGGACCGATCGGCTTCGGTCTCGCACTTGCGGGGCTTGGTTTGGCGCCGACAATGCTCCTGCTGATCGTCGGCGTAGCGACCGCCAGCCGCTATGCCAATTGGCGACATTCAATTCTGCTCGGACTGTTTCTTGCTGCCTGTTCCGTGTTGCTTTTCACCAAGCTCCTGTCGCTTCCGGTCTCAGCCTTTGGCCCCTGGACCCCCTTTATCGGCGAACTTTTCTAGCGGGCTCTCACAAGTGCTTTCTGACTAGCCGACGAAACGGAATGGATTGCTTATGGATATCTTCTCTAACCTCTGGCTCGGTGCTTCGACCGCCTTCATGCCGATGAACCTGTTCTATGGCTTTATCGGCTGCCTGCTCGGCACCGCGATCGGTGTACTGCCGGGGCTAGGGCCGACGGCGACGATCGCCATGCTGTTGCCGATCACTTTCGGCTTGCCGCCGGAATCGGCACTGATCATGCTGGCTGGCATCTTCTACGGTGCGCAGTATGGTGGCTCGACAACGGCGATCCTGATCAATCTGCCGGGCGAAAGCTCCTCGGTTGTTACTGCAATCGACGGGTATCAGATGGCGCGCAACGGCCGAGCCGGTGCTGCGCTTGCTACGGCGGCACTCGGTTCGTTTTTCGCAGGTACAGTGGCAACCATCCTTCTTGCTGTTGCCGCACCGCCTCTGGCAGCCGTAGCGCTGAATTTCGGGCCGGCGGAATATTTTTCGCTGATGGTGCTGGGTCTCGTCGCTTCGGTTGCGCTCGCCAGTGGGTCGCTGTTGAAGGCATTTGCAATGATCGTCTTCGGATTGATCCTCGGCACGGTCGGCACCGATGTGGAGAGCGGCACGCCGCGTTATGTTTTTGATATTCCCGAACTCTATGACGGTTTGAACTTCGTTGCCGTTAGCATGGGTATCTTCGGGATCTGCGAGATCCTGCGCAACCTGGAAAGCGAGCATGAACGTTCGGTGGGTGTGAAACGCGTCACCGGACTGATGCTGACCAGGCAGGATATCAAGCGGATCATCGCCCCCGTCCTTCGCGGCACCGCCCTCGGTTCCTTTCTCGGGATCCTGCCCGGCGGTGGAGCGATGCTTGCCTCGTTTGCTTCCTATGCGATGGAAAAACGGATTTCCCCAAACCGCGCCGAATTCGGCAAAGGGGCGATCGAAGGCGTTGCAGCACCGGAATCCGCCAACAATGCCGGCGCGCAGACCTCATTCATTCCGATGCTGACGCTCGGCATTCCTGGCAACCCGGTGATGGCGTTGATGGTCGGCGCCATGATCATACAGGGTATTACCCCCGGTCCGAACGTCATCTCGGACGAACCGGCTCTGTTCTGGGGTATGATTGTTTCAATGTGGTCGGGCAACCTCATGCTTGTCATCCTCAACCTGCCGCTGATCGGGTTCTGGGTGAAAATGCTAACCGTGCCGTATCATCTCCTCTTCCCTGCTATTATCGGCTTCTGTTGCATCGGCGCCTACAGCATCAACAACAGCGTCTTCGACGTATTCGTCATGGCGGGTTTCAGCGTCATCGGCTTTGCGCTCAGCAAAATGCGGTTCGAACCGGCGCCGTTGCTTCTGGGCTTCATTCTTGGGCCGATGCTGGAGGAGAATTTGCGCCGTGCGATGCTGATCAGCCAGGGCGATCCGTCGATTTTCGTGCGCAGCCCGCTCAGCCTTTCGCTTCTGATCTTCGCCGTCGTGGTTCTGGCGCTCGTGCTTTCGCCGAGCATCAGCCGCAAGCGCGAAGAGGCATTTACGGAGTAGGACGCAATGATGCAGGATCTGAAATCCGCCCTTACCGGCATATCCGGCATTCTGGTCACGCCTTACGATCATAACGGCGATATCCTGCCGGAGATGCAGGAGCCGATCATCGATCGGGCGATCGCCGCGGGCGTCCATATCATGGTCGCCAATGGCAATACCGGCGAGTTTTACGCCCTGACGCTCGACGAGGCAGAGGCGATGGTGCAATCTTCGGCCGAACATGTGGCCGGCCGGGTGCCACTGGTAGCCGGCGTCGGGCGAGGCATACGTGATGCCTGTCGGCTGGCATCCGTGTCGCGTCAAGCCGGCGCTTCGGCGCTGATGGTCCATCAGTCACCGGATCCGTTTTCCTCCCCGCGCGGGCTTGTCGATTACGTACGGACGGTGGCGGATGCGGCAGACGGGTTGCCGGTCGTGCTTTATTTGCGCAACGATGCAATCGGCACCAGGGCGATTGCGGATCTGTGCGCGCTGCCCTCCGTCATCGGCGTCAAATGGGCAATGCCAAACCCATTGACACTATCGGAAGCGATGGCGGCCTGCGATCCGGAGATCGTTTGGGTGGGCGGTCTGGCGGAGATCTGGGCACCGGTATTCTATGCGGTTGGTGCGCGAGGTTTCACGTCCGGCCTCATCAATGTCTGGCTGCAAAGGTCAGTTGCCATTCATGCCGCACTTGCAACGGGTGACTATACGGGCGCCAACCGGCTGATCGACGGCATGAAGGACTTCGAGTCGGTTCGGGCTGAAGAGATGAACGGGACGAATGTGACCGGGGTGAAGGCCGCGCTGGCGCTGATTGGGCATGATTGTGGCCCAGCACGCCCGCCCTCGGCCTGGCCTTTGACGGCACAGCAGCAAGCTGCGCTTTCGGCTTTCATTTCAGGCAACGGAATCAGCTTCTGATGAGCCGATTGGCAGCGCCTTATGGTGCGAGGAGTGAAGAATGACGATCAGGAAAAAGACGTATGAGGAACTGCGCTCGGCGCGCTGGATGATGCCGGACGACCAGCGGTCGTTCGGCCATCGGTCGCGGACCATGCAGATGGGCTATGCGCCGGAAGACTGGGAAGGTCGGCCGATCATTGCGATCATCAACACATGGTCGGATGCGCAGCCCTGCCACATGCACTTTCGCGAACGGGCTGAATGGGTGAAGCGTGGTGTCTTGCAGGCAGGCGGCTTTCCGATGGAACTGCCGGCGCTGTCGCTCTCGGAAAATTTCGTCAAACCGACGACCATGCTCTATCGCAACATGCTGGCAATGGAGACAGAGGAACTGCTCAGATCGCACCCGATTGATGGTGCGGTGCTGATGGGTGGTTGTGACAAGACCACGCCGGGACTGGTCATGGGCGCGGTGTCGATGGGACTGCCTTTCATCTACCTGCCGGCCGGGCCGATGCTGCGCGGTAACTATGCCGGAAAGGCTCTGGGCTCCGGCACAGACGGCTTCAAATATTGGGATGAACGGCGGGCCGGAACGATTTCAAAAGAGGAATGGCAGGGGATCGAAGGCGGTATCGCCCGCAGCTACGGCCATTGCATGACCATGGGCACAGCGTCCACGATGACGGCGATTGCCGAGGCGATGGGGCTCACCTTGCCGAATGCTTCCTCCATTCCGGCGGCCGATGCCAACCATCAGCGCATGTCGGCCACCTGCGGCCGGCGGATCGTCGAGATGGTGTGGGAGGATCTGACGCCCGAAAAGGTGATCACGCCGGCTGCTGTCACCAACGCCGTCACAGTGGCGATGGCGACGGGCTGTTCGACCAATGCGATCATCCACCTGATCGCCATGGCGCGCCGCGCCGGCGTGCCGTTGGAACTAGAGGATCTTGACCGCATCGGCCGCACGACGCCGGTTATCGCAAACATCCGTCCTTCAGGCGCGACCTATCTGATGGAGGATTTCTTCTATGCCGGGGGCTTGCGGGCGCTGATGAAGCAGCTTGGCGACAAGCTGGATCCGGCCGCTATCACCGTCACAGGCAAGCCGCTCACGGATGGGCTGGATGATGTGAAGATCTGGAACGAGGATGTCATCCGGCCGCTGTCCAATCCCGTCTATCACGAAGGGTCGCTGGCCGTCTTGAAGGGCAATCTTTGCCCGGATGGAGCAGTGATCAAGCCCGCGGCCTGCGATCCGAAATTTCACCGGCACCAGGGTCCGGCATTGGTGGCCGACAGCTATTCGGAACTGAAGAAGATTATCGACGATCCCGATTATCCACTGACGCCGGAAACGGTGCTGGTGCTGCGCAATGCAGGGCCGCAGGGCGGACCGGGAATGCCGGAATGGGGGATGATCCCGATGCCGAAAGCGCTTTTGAAACTCGGCCTGCGGGACATGGTGCGGATTTCCGATGCCCGCATGTCGGGAACGAGTTTCGGGGCCTGCGTGCTGCACGCCGCACCGGAAGCCTTTGTCGGTGGACCGCTGGCCCTGTTGAAAACCGGGGATATGGTGGAACTCGATATTCCGGCCCGCAGCCTCAACATGCTCGTCCCGGATGATGAACTGGCGGCACGCAAGGCTGCCTGGGTATCACCCGAGCCGCTCTACGAGCGGGGCTATGGCTTTATGTTCACCAAACATATCGAACAGGCAGACAAGGGCTGTGACTTCGATTTTCTAAAGACAGAATTCGGTGCCAAAGTGTCTGAGCCGGTGATCAATTAAGCAAGCGTTGAGGGGGCGAAATACCCCCCTTAGTGTCTCATGTTCAGGCCCAGCTGCTCACAGCCTGATGGCATCTTGTGCAGCAAAGTCCGCTTCAAAAGCTTGCTGGTTGTCGTGTCTAAATCGGTCCGGCGCGAGTCGCCCTATTCAGTAGCCGCTTAACCGCTAAGCAGGGCCTGCATTGTTTTTGCGAAGTGTTTCCGGATCTTGTCTCGTGCTACGTGCCGGCCGTTGACGACCTTCTTGTTGCCTGCAGCCCAGACGCTTTCGACTGTGACATCTCCACCGAAAATCCAGTTATCAAGCAGGCTGTCCTCTGCGAGATAGGAGGCATTGCCGGTATCGAGAGCAACGATATCGGCGGGGGCGCCTGCAGCCAGCCCCGCCTTCGTCGCAAGAGCCTGTGCCCCGCCATAAATAGCCGCGTCGAAAAGTCGGCGACCGGTTGATCCGTTCGGTGCCGCAATGACGTTGCGGGCGCGATGAGCGAGACGTTGCGAATATTCGAGCTGGCGCAATTCGCCCGCGAGAGAAATCTGCACGTTGGAATCCGACCCGACGCCGAAGCGGCCGCCCTTTGAAAGGAATGCGGAGGCTGCGAACGTACCGTCACCGAGATTGGCCTCGGTGATCGGGCAGAGACCGGCGACCGCGCCGCTTGTGGCCATATTCGCCACTTCCTGATCCGTCAGGTGGGTGGCGTGGATCAGGCACCAGCGATCATCGACCGGAGCATGATCCAGCAGCCATTCGACCGGGCGCGCACCGGACCATGCGATACAGTCCTCCACTTCCTTGGTCTGTTCGGCGATATGGATATGCACGGGGCCGCCTTCGGCGAAGGGCAGAATAGCGGTCAGCTCGTCGGGCGTGACTGCGCGCAGGCTGTGCGGCGCTATGCCGAGCTGCATGCCGGGTAGTGAGGCCTGCATTGTCCGGCAAGCCTCTATCAGTTGGCCAAAACTCTCTGTCGAATTGATGAAACGGCGCTGGCCGTCGATCGGAGCCTGCCCGCCGAAGCCGGAATGCGCATAAAAGACCGGCAGCAAGGTGAGGCCGATACCCGTCTCGGCGCTCGCCGCGCCGATCCGCTCGGCATGTTCTGCGATATTGGCATAAAGCGAGCCGTCGCGGTCGTGATGCAGATAGTGGAACTCACCGACGCGGCAGAACCCGGATTCGAGCATTTCCATATAGAGCTGTGCCGCAACCGCCTCGATCTGTTCCGGCGTCATCTGCAGGGCGAAACGATACATCAGGACGCGCCAGCTCCAAAAACTGTCGTCTGTCGGTCCGCGAAGTTCGGCCAAGCCGGACATGGCGCGCTGGAATGCGTGGCTGTGAAGATTGCTCATGGCAGGGACGAGAACCGAATGACGCTCGTCGGTTGCCTTGGCGTCAACGCCGAAATCGATATCCGAGATAATCCCGCCCGTGATCGAGATGCGCACATTGGAAGCCCATCCCTGAGGCAGGAGTGCCGAGCCTGCATGAAGCGTCGAAGCAGCCGAATTGGTCATGATTGCCGGTCCGTCGTTGGATTGTCTGATCACGGGTGTATCTTCAGGTGAAGATAAACGCTTGCCAAGATGGCTATTATGTATATACATGTTTACCCATAATGAAAGGCGCAATCAATGTGCGGGAACGAAAACTTGGGCAGTGTTTCTTCCAGTCATTCCGAGCCTCATGCGGGCATCACGGTCTGGACAAATGCGCATCTGGCGACCCTTGCCGAGGGCGCGAATGGGCTTGGCGTCATGGAGAATGGCGCGATCGCGGCCAAGGATGGGCGGATCGTATTCGTCGGCGCTGAGGTCGATCTACCGGCGGATTTGAAGGATGCTGCCTCGATCATCGATTGCGAGGGGCGCTGGATCACGCCGGGTCTGATCGATTGCCATACGCATATCGTCTTCGGCGGCGATCGTGCGATGGAATTCGAGATGCGGCTCGAAGGCGCGACCTATGAAGAGGTGGCGCGCGCCGGCGGCGGCATCGTTTCCTCCGTCAAGGCAACCAATGCGCTTTCCGTTGAAGGTTTGGTCGAGGCGGCGCTGCCGCGCGTGGATACTCTGCTTGCCGAAGCTGTCTCGACGCTTGAGATCAAGTCCGGTTACGGGCTTTCGATCGAAGGTGAGCTCAACATGCTGCGCGCCGCGCGCGCGCTGGAAAAGGTTCGCCCCGTTCGCGTCGTAACCTCCTATCTCGCAGCCCACGCGACGCCGGTCGAATACAGGGGTCGCAACGGCGATTACATCACCGATATCGTGCTGCCGGGCATGGACAAGGCGCATGCCGAAGGTCTGATCGATGCCGTCGACGGATTTTGCGAAGGCATCGCCTTTTCGGTCGAGGAGATGGCTCGTGTCTTCGATCACGCCAAGGCGTTCGGCATTCCGGTAAAGCTGCACGCCGAACAGTTGTCGAACCTTGGCGGGGCAAAAATGGCGGCGTCCTATGGCGCGCTGTCTGCCGATCATCTGGAATATCTCGATGCCGAGGGTGCTGCCGCGATGGCCGAGGCGGGCACGGTGGCCGTAATCCTGCCCGGTGCTTTTTACGCCATCAATGAAACCCAAAAGCCGCCAATCCAGGCGCTGCGCGATGCTGGTGTGAAGATAGCAATCGCCACCGACTGCAATCCCGGCACCTCTCCGCTGACCTCACTGCTTCTGACGATGAACATGTCGGCAACGCTCTTTCGCCTGACGGTGGATGAGTGCATTGCCGGCGTCACGCGCGAGGCGGCCCGGGCTCTCGGACTTCTGCGCCAAACCGGTACGCTGGAAGTCGGCAAGTCCGCCGATCTCGCGATCTGGAATATCCAGCGCCCTGCGGAGCTTGTTTATCGCATCGGCTTCAATCCGCTCTATTCCCGCATCTTCAAAGGCCAGACCATCAAGGGCCAGCAGGTATCCGCATGACGATCACGCTTCATCCGGGCAGCGTCCCGCTTGCCGATCTCGCAAACATCTATTGGGACAATGAACCGGCCGTTCTCGACCGCTCCTTCGATGCGGGCATAGAGAAGGGCGCTCGTCGCATCGCCGAGATCGCCGCCGGCAACGCGCCCGTCTATGGCATCAATACCGGCTTCGGCAAGCTCGCCTCGATCAAGATCGACAGTGCCGATCTTGCCACGCTGCAGCGCAATCTCATCCTGTCGCATTGCTGCGGTATCGGCGCTGCCTTGCCGGAAAACGTCGTGCGGTTGATCATGGCGCTGAAGCTGATCTCGCTTGGTCGCGGCGCTTCGGGCGTCCGGCTGGATCTGGTGCGGTTGATCGAGGGCATGCTGGCAAAGGGCGTCATCCCGGTCATCCCTGAAAAGGGCTCGGTCGGCGCTTCCGGCGACCTTGCACCGCTTGCCCATATGGCAGCCTCGATGATGGGCGAGGGTGAGGCCTTTTTCGCCGGCGAGCGGATGGCTTCCGCCGATGCGCTTGCAAAGGCAGGCCTGACGCCGGTCGTGCTCGCTGCCAAGGAAGGACTGGCCCTCATCAACGGTACCCAGACCTCGACCGCGCTGGCGCTTGCCGGTCTGTTCCGCGCCCATCGCGCCGCACAGACTGCACTGGTTACTGGCGCATTGTCCACCGATGCGGCAATGGGGTCTTCCGCCCCTTTCCATCCGGACATCCATACTTTGCGTGGTCACAAGGGGCAGATCGATGCCGGTGCCGCGCTGCGCCAGCTTCTGACCGGTTCCGAAATCCGCGAAAGCCATATCGAGGGTGACGAACGTGTGCAGGATCCCTATTGCATCCGCTGCCAGCCGCAGGTGGATGGCGCCTGCCTCGACCTGTTGCGACAGGTCGCCCGCACGCTGGAAATCGAAGCCAATGCGGTGACCGACAATCCGCTGGTTCTCTCCGATAGCGAAGTCGTTTCGGGCGGCAATTTCCACGCCGAACCGGTCGCCTTCGCCGCCGACCAGACGGCGCTCGCCATCTGCGAAATCGGCGCGATTGCCCAGCGCCGTGTAGCGCTTCTGGTCGATCCCGCCCTCTCTTATGGCCTGCCGGCGTTTCTCTCGCAAAAACCGGGCCTGAATTCCGGCCTGATGATCGCCGAAGTCACGTCTGCCGCGCTGATGAGCGAAAACAAGCAGATGTCGCATCCGGCCTCGGTGGATTCGACGCCGACTTCGGCCAACCAGGAAGATCATGTTTCCATGGCATGCCACGGTGCCCGCCGCCTGCTGGCGATGACGGAAAACCTGTTCGGCATTCTCGGCATCGAGGCCCTTGCTGCGGTTCAGGGCGTCGAGCTGCGCGGTCCGCTGAAGACCAGCCCGGAGTTGGAAAAGGCCGTGGCGGTGCTGCGCGCTGCCATTCCGTCGCTCGAAGACGATCGCTACATGGCGCCGGATCTTGCTGCCGCGAGTGTCCTCGTTTCATCCGGTGCACTCGCCTCCGCTATTTCTCCCGGCATCCTGCCGGTGCTCGACATCTGATTGCAGAAGAACAACGGGAACAGAAGTCATGACCAATCCGCGCCACAATATCCGCGACGTCCGCTCCCCGCGGGGATCTGAACTCAATGCCAAGAGCTGGACGACGGAAGCGCCGCTTCGCATGCTGATGAACAATCTCGACCCGGACGTGGCCGAGAACCCGCATGAGCTGGTCGTCTATGGCGGTATCGGCCGCGCGGCCCGCACCTGGGACGATTTCGACAAGATCGCCGCAACGCTGAAGACGCTGACCGAAGAAGAAACCCTGCTTGTGCAATCCGGCAAGCCGGTCGGCGTGTTCCGCACCCACAAGGATGCGCCGCGTGTGCTGATCGCCAATTCCAACCTCGTGCCGCATTGGGCGACCTGGGACCATTTCAACGAGCTGGATAAGAAGGGTCTCGCCATGTACGGCCAGATGACCGCCGGTTCGTGGATCTATATCGGCACGCAGGGCATCGTTCAGGGTACGTATGAAACCTTCGTCGAGGCCGGTCGCCAGCACTATAACGGCAGCCTCAAGGGGAAGTGGATCCTGACCGGTGGCCTCGGTGGCATGGGCGGCGCCCAGCCGCTCGCAGCCGTCATGGCCGGCGCCTGCTGCCTTGCGGTGGAATGCGACGAGACCCGCATCGATTTTCGCCTGCGCACTCGATATGTCGATGCCAAGGCGAAGACGCTGGACGAAGCATTGGCCTTAATCGCCGAGTGGACGGCCATGGGCGAAGCCAAATCGGTCGGCCTGCTCGGCAATGCCGCCGAAATCTTCCCGGAACTGGTCAAGCGCATGCAGGCCGGTGGCCCACGCCCCGATATCGTTACCGACCAGACCTCGGCGCATGATCCGCGCAACGGTTATCTGCCGATCGGCTGGACGGTCGAGGAGGCCAAGGCCAAGCGCGAAAGCGATCCGAAGTCGGTTGAAGTCGCCGCCCGCGCATCGATGAAGGCGCATGTCGAAGCCATGGTTGCCTTCTGGGATGCCGGTGTGCCGACGCTCGATTACGGCAACAATATCCGTCAGGTGGCCAAGGATGAGGGGCTGGAAAACGCCTTTGCCTTCCCCGGTTTTGTGCCAGCCTACATCCGTCCGCTCTTTTGCCGCGGCATCGGCCCGTTCCGCTGGGCCGCACTCTCCGGCGATCCGGAGGATATCTACAAGACCGATGCCAAGGTGAAGGAACTGCTGCCGGACAACAAGCACCTGCACAACTGGCTGGACATGGCGAAGGAACGTATTGCGTTTCAGGGACTTCCGGCACGAATTTGCTGGGTGGGTCTCGGTGATCGCCACAAGCTCGGCCTCGCCTTCAACGAAATGGTCCGCAATGGCGAGCTTTCCGCCCCGATCGTCATCGGCCGCGATCATCTCGACAGTGGCTCGGTCGCGTCGCCGAACCGTGAGACGGAAGCGATGAAGGATGGATCGGATGCCGTCTCCGACTGGCCACTGCTCAATGCGCTCCTGAATACCGCATCGGGCGCCACATGGGTGTCGCTGCATCACGGCGGCGGCGTCGGCATGGGCTATTCGCAGCATTCCGGCATGGTGATCTGCGCTGACGGGTCGGAAGATGCCGAGCGCCGTCTGGAGCGAGTGCTGTGGAATGACCCGGCGACCGGCGTCATGCGCCACGCGGATGCGGGATATGAGATCGCCGTTGAATGCGCGACCGAAAAGGGATTGCGTCTCCCTGGCATCCTCGGAAACTGAGCCGATGCGCATTCTTCGTGCAGGCGACCACGAGCGCATGCCGTGGAAGAACGGCAAGGGAGAGACGGTCGAGATCGCCGTCTTTCCTGAAAGCGCGAACGTCGACACATTCGACTGGCGCATCAGCATGGCGCCGGTCGTGTCCGATGGCCCGTTCTCCATCTTTCCGGGCATTGACCGGACGCTGAGCATCCTGACCGGGGATGGCATGATGCTTTCGGTCGAAGGCATGGCGTCGACGATACTTGGCCGTAAATCTATGCCGTTTTCGTTTGCGGGTGATGCCAAGACCGAAGCCGTGCTTCAGGAAGGGCCGATTACCGATCTGAATGTGATGACCCGGCGCGGGCGCTTTTCGCATCGTGTGACACGGGCAGAGCACGGCGGCGAGATCGGGTTCTCTGCTGAGGCGACACTCGTCATCCTCGTTGTGACGGGCAAGGCGCAGGTGTCACCGGTCGAGCTTGGCCCGCTCGACGCCGTGATCCTTGATAATCCGGCAGATAGCCGTGACTTGAGGCTTGAGACCCAAGAGCCCTGTTTCGTCATCGAGATCTTCGCGTCCGCGAGCCACTGACCTGTCAGGCTCGCAACCGCATAAGTCAGCCGTCAGTAGACGTCGCGGAGATACCGCTTGTCCTTCTTCAGGCCGGCCAGATAGTCCGCTGCCTTTTCCGCGGTCATGCCGCCATGTTCGGCGATGATCTCACCGAGCGCAGTGTCGACATCGCGGGCCATGCGGCTGGCATCGCCGCAGACGTAGAAGGAGGCACCGTCTTCCAGCCAGGAAAACAGCGCCTTGCCGTTTTCCTTCATCCGCGTCTGGACATAGATCTTGGCATCCTGATCGCGCGAGAAAGCGAGATCGAGGCGGGTCAGTAGGCCGTCGCGGCTCATCGTCGAAAGCTCGTCTTCATAGATGAAGTCGCTTTCGCGGCGTTGGTCACCGAAGAACAGCCAGTTGCGGCCCTTTGCCCCGCGGGCACGACGTTCCTGCAGGAAGGCGCGGAAGGGGGCAATTCCGGTGCCGGGACCGACCATGATCATCGGCGCATCGTCATTGCCGGGTACGCGAAAAGCCTTGTTCGGCGAGACGAAAATGCCTGCGGAGGCACCCTCAGTCACCCGATCCGCCATATAGGTCGAGCAGACACCGCCTCGATCGCGGTTGGCAGCGTGATAACGGACGCTTGCAACGGTGAGATGGACGCTACCTTCTGCCTCTTTCGGGCTGGACGAGATCGAATAGGCGCGATGTTGAAGCGGCTTCAAAAGAGCTGCAAACTCCAAGGCATTCAGGCTGCCTTGCGGAATGAGTGAGATCAGGTCGAGCGTGTCCTTGCTCCACAGAAACGCATCGAGCGCTTCCTTGTCGCCATTGCGGACGACATGGGTGAGTTCCTCGTGGCCGGCACGGCGTTCGACTTCGGCAATCAGGTCGCGCGACGGCGTCGAGATTTCATATTGGGTCGAGAGCCGCGCGCCGAGTGAGGCACCGCTGATTTCTGTTTCGGCCGCAGCGCCGAGCCTTGCGATCAGCAGATCGACCAGTGCCGGATCGTTGACCGGCATGACACCGAGCGCATCACCTGCTTCGTAAACGAGACCACTATCTGCCAGATCGAATTCGAAATGACGGATTTCCTTGGTCGAAGCTGCCCCGGAGAGGCGGCGATTGACCGCCATTGTCGAGACGTAAGGGTTCTTACGGCTCCAGCCGGTTTGTTCTCGTGATGGTGCCGTCGCGGTGGCTGCGCCGGCGACCGGCTTTTCGGCCGCAAGCGGCAGGGTTTCGCCAAACCATGCGGCAGCGGCATCCTCGAAATCGATATCGCAATCTAGACGGGTGGCGATACGCGTGGCGCCGAGCTGTTCGAGGCGTGTGTCGATCAACTTGCCCGCCTGGCAGAAGCCGTCATAGCCGGTATCGCCAAGAGCCAAGACGGCGAACTTCATGCCCTCGAGACGCGGCGCGGTATCGGCGGACAATGCCTCCCAGAAAAGCTGGGCATTGTCCGGCATCTCGCCCTCGCCATAGGTGGAGGTGACGATCACCACATGGCGCATTGCCGCGAGCGCTTCCATCTCGATATCGTCGAGGCCGCGCACCTCCGGCGCCATCCCGAGGCCTTTGGCGGAAGCGGCGGCATCCATGGCCAGATTTTCGGAATTGCCGGTCTGGGTGCCGTAAAGGATATGGATCGGCTGCGCGGCACTAGAAGCCGGAGCGCTGGCGGTATTTTCACCAGCGATGAGGCGCGAATTGAGGCCGGCCATGAAACCGGACAGCCAGGCGCGCTGTTCGCCGTTGAAGGGAGCGTCCTCGGGGATATGCGGGATCATCATCGGCACGGTCTCAGGCTCTGGCTGTTGCAAGGCCACCGACGGCCTTGGCTGCAAAGAGCTCCTCGAAGCTCGGGATGCGTCCGATCCGGTCGCGGTTGCTTTCCGTCTGCTGGATGATCCAGCCATAGGTGCCGGGGCTGTCGATCGACAGCGTGTTGCGGCCGGCGAGCGCTTGGCGATAATCCGAAAGCCGCTTTTCGGAGACGAGAACCGCAAGGCCCTGGTCGTCGTAATCGGCAATCGCCTCGCGGGCATAACGCGACAGTTTCTGCATCAGCGCGAAATCCTCGGTCAGGATCAGGTTGCGCACCGCCTTTTCGACCGCCGGTTCGGACGGGCCGAGTGCGTTGGGAACCCGCGCCATCGCAAGCGACTGCGCCATGGAAAGCACCGTGTAGTTGTTGATGAGCGTGAACATCTCTTCGGTGTCCGTCTCACCATGGCCGGGAGCCTTGCCGTTCAATATCGGCTTGCGATCGCGATAGGCGAGCTTGAACTTGCGCACCTGATGGCCGGCAAGTGCGGTCGACAGTTCCTCGATCAGGTCCTTGCGGCTCTTCGCCTTCAGGATGGCATCGCTATCCTGATAGAGGAGCAGTGCGCGCGGCAGGCAATAGACGAAATTCGAGCGTTCGCTTTCGAAGTTTTCGAGCAGCCAGCGCGCCTTTTCCGATCCCGTCGCTTCCACATGCCATTGCAGCATCATGCGGATCGCGTCGGCGTGGAAGGCCACATAAGGGTCGGTCGGATCGGCGATCGAGCCGATCAGGATGGAATCGTGGCTCATCTTCTTCGGCAGGTCGCGATAGGGATCGTACTGATAGAAGAAGCCGCCGCTCATGCCGTTGCCGACGCCCTTGCCGAAGGAGCCGAGATTGAGGACGGCGCCGTTGGTCATGTATTCGCAGCAGAAATCGCCAACGCCTTCGACGACCGCGGTGGAGCCGGAATTGCGCACGGCAAACCGGTCGCCCGCCTGGCCTTCGACGAAGAGGCGGCCGCCGGTTGCACCGAACAGGGCGAAATTGCCGATCAGCACGTTGCCGCCTGCCTCGACCGAACCGCCGCCCGGCGAACGAACGGAGATCGTGCCGCCATTGGCGCTCTTAGCCACGCCGTCATTGCAGGTGCCGGTATGTGTCAGCATCATGCCGTCGTTGCAGAATGCGCCATAGGACTGGCCGGCGGAGCCGGATGTGGCGATCTTGACCGAACCCGCATCGAGGAAACGGCGACCGCGCTTGTCCTGCCGCACCGCCGGAAGATGACGTGTCTCGTCCTCGCTCAGTTCGTGGTTCAGCATCCGCTCGATATCGACCGCCAGCTGGCCGCCGACGCTCTTGTTGCGGTTGTTGAGATGCTGGTTGCCGCCAAGCTCGACCACCGGCAGGCCGCCGTCGATCAATGCCGAGCGCACCATGTCGATGAAGGCATCATCGACTGCGTAATCCTTTTCCATATAGACCGGATCGGTGATCTTCACCTCCTCGACCACCTGCAGCATCGCGCGGAGGTCAAGCTGCCCGACGCTGGACGGGTGATCGAGAAGGTGAAGAAGGTCGCTGCGTCCCCGCGCTTCGCGAAGAGACCGGAAGCCGAGGGACGCGAGGATTTCGCGGGTTTCATGGGCGATGTTCAGGAGATACTGCGCCAGCGCCCGTGGGTCGCCGTCAAACACTTCGGCATTGGTGGTGAGGCCTGCCGGGCACTTGATGTTGCAGTTCTTCGCCATGACGCATTTCAGCATCATCAGCGCCGTCGTACCGAATTCAAAACTGTCGCCGCCGAGTAGGGCGGACTTTACCACGTCGCTGGCGGTCTGGTGCGCGCCGGAGCAACGCAGCAGCACCTTCTGGCGCAACCCGTTGGCGCAGAGCGCCTGATGCACTTCGGCAATGCCGATTTCAGCGGCGCGGCCGGTGTATTTGAGGCTGGTGACGGCAGCCGCCCCGGTACCGCCGGTATTGCCGGCGACGTTGATGACATCGGCACCCGCCTTGGCGACGCCGACGGCGATCGTGCCGATACCTTCCGACGAGACGAGCTTGACGATGACGCGCACGCGCGCCGCCTTGCAGTCGTGGATGAGCTGCGCCAGATCCTCGATCGAATAGGTATCGTGATGCGGTGGCGGCGAGACCAGTTCGACGCCCGGCGTGCCGCCGCGCGCCGCAGCGATCTCGACCGTCACCTTGGCGGCAGGCAGCTGTCCGCCTTCGCCGGGCTTTGCGCCCTGGCCGATCTTGATTTCCAGCTCATCCAGCATCGGATCGGCGAGGTAACCTGCCCAGATGCCGAAACGGCCTGACGCGAACTGCTTGATGCGCGAGGCACGGATCGTGCCGTAACGGGAAATATGTTCGCCGCCTTCGCCGGAATTCGACATGCCGCCGACCATGTTGGTGCCGTGGGCGACGGCTTCGTGAGCGGTTGCCACCAGCGCACCATGGCTCATGGCGCCCGATGCGAGAAGCGGCGTGATTTCGCTCGCCGGCTGAACCTCATCGAGCGCAATGCCGGTGGGGGCGGTGCCGAGAAGCTTCAGGTAAGCGAGAGCCTGGCCGCTCGCGTGGACGGCAAGCGCACCGCCTTCCAGCCAATGGCCGAGGATATCTGCGCCGAAGCGGACGACGAGCGACTGGCCGAGCGCTGCAAGCCGGGCAAGATCGCCGCCCTGCGGACCGGTCAGGGTCAGGCGGAAGACATCGTCGGGTAAGGCCTCGCAGCACAGTCCACGCACGAGGAAGCTGTTGTTCCCCTTGCGGGAAAACCGCTTCATCTCCTTGCGGAAATCGTCCGGTGAGGTCGCGTAGGTGACATCTGCCGGGAAGGCCAGCACGTCGCGAAGAGCGGCGGGACGACGGGCGCGTTCTTCTGCCATCATCCGGGCGAAGGAACGGTAACCGGGCGTGATGGTGAAACGGTCGATCGCTTCGGAAGACAGGCGGTCGTAGCTCGTGTTGGTATAGGCCGCGTCGTCGATGCCGAAAGCGTCGTCGAGGCGGTTGAGGGTGAGCAGGCGCAGGAAGGGATCTTCCTCGCCATCCGGTTCGGCGAATGAGGGCATTTCCTCCGTCATATCGACGAAGCCACGCACGGCCGTGGTGCCGAAGGAATGACCGGCACCCTCTGCACGTTCCTTGAACAGGCCAAGCAACGGGATCTCATCCTCGCTCTTCACCGTCAATGCCTTGGCATGCCAGTCGGCGACCGCCTGGGCGATGACCTTGAAGTTGACGCCACCGACCGGCGTCTTGACGTTCGGGAAGTAGCGCTTGAGCACCGGATCGCTGGTATCGAGGAAATTCGGCTCGAAAAATTCGCCGGCGACATAGCTTTCGGCGGTGCAGAGACCGACCTTGCCCATGGTCTTCATCAGCGACCTTTCGGCCGCCTTGGCGAAGCGCTTGAAGGCCTTGTCGGCCTCCGCCC
Source organism: Rhizobium sp. ZW T2_16 (assembly GCF_044987325.1). Classification (NCBI taxonomy): domain Bacteria; kingdom Pseudomonadati; phylum Pseudomonadota; class Alphaproteobacteria; order Hyphomicrobiales; family Rhizobiaceae; genus Rhizobium; species Rhizobium sp. ZW T2_16. The sequence continues at coordinate 394,593 of NZ_JBJDRG010000004.1, read as the reverse complement.
CGAACTTTTCCTCGGCGCGGAACTGCACGCCGAGCGGGTAAACAGCCGAAGCGCCGAAGCCGAGCGCCGCCGCGACATGGTGGGAGGACGAGATCTGGCCGCTTTCGACGACGAGTGAAACGCGCAGACGTGCGCCTTCCTCAATGAGCTTCTGGTTGATTGCCGAGACGACAAGGATCATCGGAAGCGCCGCGCGGTCGCGTGACACATGCCGGTCTGTGACGACGGCAATCCCGCCTTCCTCGCGGGCAAAGGCTGCAATCGCATCGCAAAGCGTGCCTATGCCGGCCTCAAGCGCCAGCGCATTGGCATCCGCATCGTCGAGGATCGGCGTGTAGAGCATCTCGAAGCAGCGGAAAGGTGTTTCCGTCTGCTCGCGCAGCTTCAGCATGTCGAGATGAGTGAGGATGGGCGAGGGGATGACGATCTGCCTTGCTGCCTTCGCGCCGATATTCGGCTTGGCGCCGAGCGCGATCCTGAGCGTCATGCCGTCGGCCTCGCGGATGCTGTCGAGCGGCGGGTTGGTCACCTGGGCAAAACGCTGCGAGAAATACTTCGCGACGCCGCCTTCCTGGTCGGACAGCGCGTTGATGGCGTTGCCATAGCCCATGGCGGAGATCTTTTCCGCGCCGGTCTGAAGCATCGGGTCCATCAGGAACTTGAAGCTTTCCTGATTGTGGGAATAGGCAACGTAACGCTGGTGGCGATCAAGGTCGCCATTATAGCGAAGCGGCGAGCCCTGAGCTTCGGCGGGGATTTCCGGCAGGTCTGAAAGGCGCACGCGGGCTTCGACCAGCAGGTCGCGGTATGGCCTGCTGGCAGCCAGCATTTCCAGCGCTTCGACCGTGCCATAGCTGCGCTTTTCGACGTGATCGTAAATGAGCATGCCGCCGGCTTCGATGCGGCCGCGGTTGAGCACGGTTTCCGGCGGAAAGGCGATCTGACCGGCTTCCGACATGACGCAGAGATAGTCTTCCGTCTCGACAGTGCGTAGCGGGCGCAGGCCGAGGCGGTCGAGACGCGCGCCAATGACATCGCCATTGCCGAAGATCAGCGCTGCCGGCCCGTCGTTCTTCTCCTCGTAGAGCGAGAAATATTCGAGCATGGCGACGACTTCGGCCGATAGCGTCTTGTCGTTTTCCCATGCCGGCGGCATCATCGAGACAACGGCGGTTACCAGATCGAGGCCGTCTTCCAGAACGCGGGACTGCAGCGTCTGGTCGAGACGGCAGCTGTCCGACTGTCCCTTGGGACGGATGATCGCAGCATTCTTCGCAGCCGCAATCGCTGCCTCGGACAGGCGGTTCTTGCGGTCGGTGTTGAGTTCGCCGTTATGCGCCATCTGCCGGAACGGCTGGGCCATGGACGGATGCGGGTCCGTGTTGGTGGAAAACCGAGTGTGGAAATACATGGTGTGGATCATGTGGTCTGGATCCACCAGATCGCGGAAATAAGGAATGACCTCATCCGAATTGAGGCGGCCCTTCAGAACCTGGGTGCGGGCGCTGAGCGAAATCGGGTAAAGACCGCCAAGTTCGGCGCGCGTATAGGCTTCCGCCTCGATCGCAAGCAGCGCCTTGTGGATGCGGAAGTCGAATTCGGCCTGCGAAGCGGCCTCGCTGTGACAGCCAAAGACCCATTGGCGAATCGTCAGCTGATAACGGATGGCGGCAGGACGGATCGCATCATTGTCGACCGGCACGTCACGCTTTAGGAGAATTCCGAAACCCTGTTCCGCCAGCGCCGCCTCGACGAGGCGCTCTGCTTCTTCGTAGAATGCGGGATTAGCTGGCAGGAAAAAGTTGCCGACGCCGAAGCGGCGCCGCTGAAGATCTGGGCGTCCGGTCAGCTTTCGGAAAAAGCCCAGAGATAGGTCCACGGAGATACCAGCTCCGTCACCGACACCTTCTGCGGACATGCCGCCGCGATGGGGGACGGCGCAAAGAGCTTCGTGTCCCTTCAGCAATACGTCGTGGGTCTGAACGCCGCTCTTTCTCGTTATAAAGCCGACGCCGCAGCTGCTTTTTTCCTCTGCGGGATCATATAGACCGAAGCCCTTGTTTATCGCTTCCATGCTCAGACTCCCACAGGAAATAAGTCAACTGTGCTGACCTATATAATGTGATATAATGAGTCAAGTTTAATCGTTTTTGCATCGCACAACAACACTCCGGCGACCGGCCGAGATGGTGTGGGTCTACCTGAGAAGTCGCGGTATGGAAGCGGTTTACAGAACTTGCGACGAACAAGGATGGCTTCATCCTTGCTCGTCTCAAAGTGATACTGACGATCAGATCGCGCTGGCGGTCTTGTGCGCGATATAAAGCTCGCGCAGCTTCAGGGTCAGCGGGCCGGGCTTGCCGTCGCCCACCGGCTGGCCGTCGATCACGGTGACCGGCAGGACGAAACTTGTTGCCGATGTGATGAAGGCTTCGGCTGCTCCCTTCGCCTCTTCCGGCGAGAACGGGCGTTCCTCGTAAGGGATGCCGGCCTTGTCGGCGATGTCGAGGACGCTGGCTCGGGTAATGCCGTGCAGGATGGCATTCGACAGCGGCCGGGTGATCAGCTTGCCGCTCTTGTCGATGATATGGGCAGTCGCCGAACTTGCTTCGGTAACGTAGCCGTCTTCCACCAGCCAGGCGTCATCGGCGCCCTTTTCCATTGCCTGCATCTTGGCCATGGACGGATAGAGCAGTTGCACGGTCTTGATGTCGCGACGCTCCCAGCGCCAGTCGGGCAGCAGCGCCACGGACATGCCGGTTTTCACCTTGGGATTTTCGATCACCGATTTCGCCTGGGTGAAGAGAACCAGCGTCGGCTTCGGCTCTTTCGGGAAGGCGAAGTCGCGATCGGCGGCGCCCCGGGAAATCTGCAGGTAGATCAGGCCCTCCGTCAGATCGTTGCGACGGACGATCTCGCGATGGACTTCCAGCAGTTCCTCGGTCGAGATCGGTAATTCGATGCCCAGTTCGCTGATCGAGCGCTTCAGGCGGGCTGAATGACCGTCATATTCGAGAAGCTTGCCACCGATGACGCCGGTCACTTCGTAGATCGCATCGGCAAACAGAAAGCCGCGATCGAAAATGGAAACCTTGGCATCGGCTTCAGGCAGCCATTCGCCATTGAGATAGACGATACGGGACAAGACGGATTCTCCTTCAGGATGATGAGTGGCGGTCAGCGAATGCTGTGCAGCGCCGATAAGGCAAAATAGGGATCACAACACATCGCCGACGGCTCGTTTCAGTTCGGCGATGAAACCATGCAGCAGGCGCGAGCGTGGAACGCCCTTGCGGGTGATCATCACCGCCGGGATCTCGCAGGGCGGCTGGAAGGGAAGCTGTACCAGTCCTTCAGACGGCTGATAGGCGGCGCTATAGGGATCAACGATAGCGGCGCCAACCCCGGCACCGGCCAGAACCGCTGCCGTCGCGCAATAACGGACTTCGACACGCGGCTCATAGGTCATGCCGTCGCGCTCGAAGGCGTCGCGCAGCATCTGGCCCATGCGCGATTCGACCTCCAGGCCGATGAACCCATGTTCCGTGAGATCGTTGACCGTCACTTCCTGGCGTGCCGCGACCTCGTGCTCCTTCGGCACCAGTGCGACCATGTGAGTGCGCGCCAAAACCTCGACATTGACTGATGGATGGCGCTCAAGCGCGATGGCGAGGCCGATATCGGCAGCACCGCTCTGGACGGCATCGATGACGTGTTCGAGGCGACGTACGTCATAGGCGACCGAAACATCCGGCCGGTCCTTTAGAAAACGGGCGAGCGCCATCGGCGCGACCGTATTGCCGAGGGGCGGCGTCGACATGATCCGCAACCGGCCCGACGTGCCATGCCTGATCGAACGGGCGCGGGCGGAAAAGTTGCGCAGCATGCTGAAGACCGGGCGGACTTCCTCGAATAGAAGCAGGGCTTCCTCGGTCGGCTCCAGCCGCCGATGCAGGCGTTCGAACAGGGTCACGCCAAGCTGGTTTTCGAGCTGGCGGATGCCGTTCGACACGGCCGGCTGGGAGATGCCCAGCTGCTCGGCTGCCTCGACTGTCGTCTCACAACGCATCATCGCGCCGAAGATTTCGAGAAGGCGCAGCGAGATATCCGGCTTGTGCTCGATTTCGGTCATGGCTGTCAGGTCAAAACTGCGCCGAGGGCCATGGCAACGGCCGCCTGGGTCGGGTCGATGACGCGGATGCCGAGTTCTCCTTCCAGCCTGCGGCGGTGGCCGGACATGCCGGCGCAGCCGAGCACGACGGCACCGGCGGCCATCTGGCGCAGTTTCGTGCCGGCCTTGAGCAGTGCCGAATAGCTCTCCTCGCCATGGCCGCTTTCCGCGACGCTGATCGAACCTTCGAGCGCGACCTCACCGGCAAGCCTGCCATCGACACCGAGCCGACGAAGATTGCGCAGGTGGCGCGGGATCGAGCCTTCGGCGACAGCGATGACACCGAAGAGATCGGCAAGCGCCAGCGCACTCAACACACCGGCGTCCTGAATGCCATAGACGGGTTTGGTGGTGATCGACCGGGCGAGATCAAGGCCGGGCTGCGAATAGCAGGCCAGTACATAGGCGGACGCATCCGGCCGGCTTTCGATCAGGTCTGCCGTGCGAAGCGAAGCCTCGTCGACATGGCGCTGGGTGACGACGCCGGGCGGGCCTTCCTTAATGGTGACGCATTCGATAACCGGGCCGCCGGGAAACTGCATGCCGGCAACTGCTTCACGAAGGCCTTCGGTTACGCTTTCGGAACTGTTCGGATTGATGACGAGGATCGGGCCGATATTGCTCATGGTGCGATCTCCACGCCAAAATTCTGCACCGGATCGAGTTCCTTGGCGCGGTAGCCGGGCTTGCCCGTGAGATTGACCGGGTTGCGGGCGATAAAGCGGCCGCGGCCGCGCTCCGCCTTCAACTCGCCGTTCTCGACGATGACGTCGCCACGGTTCATCGTGAGGACCGGCCAGCCCTCAATCTCCATGCCCTCGAAGGGCGTGTAGTCCATGTTGTCATGCTGATCGGCAAGCGTTGCCGTGCGGCGGGCTTCCGGGTCCCAGATGACGATGTCGGCATCGTAACCAGGCGCGATTGTGCCCTTTTTCGCCACTCCGAATGTCTTGGCCGCGTTCGTGCTTGAAAGCGCAACGAACTGCTGCAGCGTGATCCGGCCCTTGGCGACGCCTTCGGAGAAGAGGTAGGGCAGGCGCATGGCAATGCCGGGCATGCCGTTGGCAATCCTGGGGTAGGGTGCATCGGTGCCATTGGCGAACTTGCCTGTGGCATCGAAGCGGTAAGGCGCGTGGTCGGAAGACACGCTTTCGAATGTGCCGGACTGCACATGCCGCCAGAGTGCGGCCTGGGTTGCCGTATCGCGCACCGGCGGCGAGCAGATGAATTTTGCACCTTCCATGCCCGGCCGGTCGAGGTCTTCGCGGGTCAGCGCCAGATATTGCGGGCAGGTTTCGGCAAACAGTTTCGTGCCGGCAAGCTTTTCCCGCTGGACGATGGCGGCACCGCCAGCGGTCGAGACATGGACGATGAAGAGCGCGGCGTCGACGAGTTTCGCCAGTGAGACGGCGCGGTTGATCGCTTCTTCTTCGGCCAGTTCCGGACGGCTGATGGCATGGTATTTCGGCGCGGTGAGGCCGGAAGCGGCCAGCCGCTTGTTCATCCATTTGACCATGTCGTTGTTTTCGGCATGGACCATGGTCAGCGCGCCATGCGTCTTCGCCACCGTCAGAATGTCGAGCATGCCGCCATCGCCGATGTTCATCAGGTCGTAAGTCATGAACACCTTGAAGGAGGTGATACCGCGAGCAAAGACGCCGGGCAGCTCTTCCAGCACAGCGGCGGACGGGTCGGAAATGATCAGATGGTAAGAATAGTCGAGCACCGATTGCGGCGCCGCGCGGCCGTCATAGGTGGAAATGACATCGGCAATCGACTGACCGCGATGCTGTGCTGCAAACGGAATGAAGGAGGAATTGCCACCGAAGGCGGCGGAGACAGAGCCCGAATAATAGTCGTCGGCGGACATCAGGCCGCTCGAACTTTCCTGGGCGATATGGGCGTGTGCTTCGATGCCGCCTGGAACCACCAGCTTGCCGCCCGCATCGATACGTCGAGCGCCGCCGGCGATCTTCTCGCCGATTGCGGCGACGCGACCGTCGATGATGCCGATATCGGCATCGAAAACATCGGATGCGGTGGCAATACGGCCGCCATGGATGACGGTATCGAACTCTGTCATTTCGCTATTCCCTATACTTCGACGATAACGCCGGTCTGGCTCGTGATGCGGCCATAGTGTTCGATACGACGATGGCGCTCGAAATCAAAGATCGTCTTCTTGCCGAAGTCGCATTTGGCAAAATCGCATTCGGCTATTATCAGCTCGTCTTCCTCAGTGACCGCCCTTGCCAGAATGAAGCCGTCCGGATCGACGATGATCGAGCCGCCCATCAGCGGATGGCCATCCTCGACACCTGCCTTGGCGATGCCGGCGACATAGGTGGCGTTCTGATAGGCGCCCGCCTGCAGCGAGAGTTCCGAGTGGAACAGGCGCTTTTCAAGGCCTTCGGCGCTCATCTGGGCATTCACCGAAGGCGTGTTGTAGCCGATCGTCACCAGTTCGACGCCCTGCAGGCCGAGGCAGCGGAACGTTTCCGGCCAGCGGCGATCGTTGCAGATCGCCATGCCCATGATGACGCCCTCGTTGCGCCATACGTTGAAGCCCAGGTCGCCGGGTTCGAAATAGCGCTTTTCGAGATGCTGGAAGGCGCGTTCGCTATCGTATTCGGAATGGCCCGGAAGATGGATCTTGCGGTACTTGCCAACAATATTGGCCTGCCGGTCCGTGATGATCGATGTGTTGTAGTAATGGCCGTCCGGCGTCTTTTCGGCGTAACCGAAGGTGATCGCGATATTGAGTTCGCGGGCGCGGTCGAACAGCGGCTGGGTAGCCGCATTCGGCATTTCCGTTTCGAACCAGAAATCGATCTCGGCCTGATTTTCCATATACCAGCGGGGGAAGAAGGTGGTCAGCGCCAGTTCCGGGTAGACGACCAGATCGGCACCCTTTCCGGCTGCCTCATCGAGCAGGGCGATCATGCGCTTGACCACGCTTTCGCGGCTGCCGGCTTTCTGGATGGCGCCGAGCTGGGCGCCTGCGATCTTCATGACGGTCATGATGTTTTTCCTTTCGAAGCGATCAGGCGGCCAGGCGCCGCTGGAAATGGCTGACGAGGCGCACCAGCGGCCACAGCAGCACGAGATAAAAGAGAGCGGCCAGCACCAGTGGTGAGGCATTGTAGGTAACCGAGCGGGCCATGCCGGCATTGTAGAGAAGCTCGGACAGCGAGATGACGGAGGCGAGCGAGGTGAGCTTCACCACCTCCACCGTGTTCGACAAAAGGTCCGGCAGGATGTTGCGCACTGCCTGTGGCAGGACGACATGGATCAGCGTCTGCGCGGGGCTGAGGCCTGTCGATTGTGCCGCTTCCCACTGGCCCTTCGCGACGGAGATGAGGCCAGCGCGATAGACTTCCGCATAGTAGGAGGAATTGTTAAGCAGGAAGGCAATGACGACGGCGGCAAAGGGCGAAATGTTGATGCCGGCAAAGGGCAGGCCGGCATAGATGAAGATCAACAGAACCAGCGGCGGCAGCGCCCGGAAGAGATCGGTATAGGCAATCGAGATCCAGCGCAGCCAGCGGCGCTCGCTCATATTGCCGAGTGCGACGAACAGGCCGCCGATAAGCCCGAGCAGGATGACGGCGCTGCAGAGCTGCAATGTCATCCACAGGCCCTTGAAGAGCAGCGGCAGCGACTTGCGCATGATCTCGATATTGAAGAACTGATCGATAAAGATATCCATGTCGGCCTCCTACCGCTTCTTCCAGGCGGTGCGGCTTTCCAGCCAGCGGGCGACAACAACCATCGGCAGGAAAATCACCAGATAGGCGACGACCGACATGGTGAGCGGCGTGGCGCTGCCGGAAAAACTCTGCGCCGTCGTGGCGCTCGACAGGATTTCGGATACGCCGATGGCGGAGCCGAGCGCCGTCATCTTGGTGATCGCCAGAACACGGTTGACGAGCGGCGGAATGGCGAGCCGCACGGCCTGGGGCAGGGCGACATAGGCGAGCGTGCGGGTGAAACCGAGACCCGTGGCAATACCGGCTTCCCACTGACCCTTTTCGACCGACGAGAAACCGGCCCAGAAAATTTCCTCGGCGAAGGCCGCAAGCGTCGCGGCCAGCACGATGAACAGCACCATCGGCCCGGAGAGCTGGATACCGATCGAGGGAAAGCCGAAATAGAGGATGAGGATGACGACGAGCGGCGGCAGCGCGCGAAAGATGTCGGCATAACAGATGATGAAGAAATTCAACGCCCTGATGCGATAGCTGCGCAGGCAGGCGAGCGCCAGACCGCCTGCAATGCCGGCGACGATGACGGCTGCAGCGATCTGGAGCGTCACCCAGACGCCGGCAATGATATCCGGCGTATATTGCGCCATCACCACAGGGTTGAAGAAGGTTTGCAGAAACCGGTCCATGGCGGTTACCCGGAAACGCGCGAAAGGAAGGCGCGAGTGCGCTCGGCTTTCGGCGCGCCGAAAATCTCCTCCGGAGTGCCCTGCTCGACGACGACACCGCCATCCATGAAGACGACACGATCGGCAGTCTCGCGGGCAAAGCCCATTTCGTGGCTGACGACGACCATCGTCATGCCCTTGGATTTGAGGTCTTTCATCACCTTCAGCACAGAGCCGACCAGTTCGGGATCGAGCGCCGACGTCGGTTCGTCGAACAGCATGACTTTCGGATCGAGCGCCAGCGAGCGGGCAATCGCGACGCGCTGCTGCTGGCCGCCGGAGAGTTCGCCGGGATAGGCATCCGCCTTGTGGGCCATGCCGACCTGTTCGAGCATGTCGATCGCGCGCGCATCGGCTTCCGCCTTCGTACGCTTGAGCGCCTTGCGCTGGGCAAGCGTGACATTCCTCAACACGGTCATATGCGGATAGAGGTGAAAGCCCTGGAAGACCATGCCGATCTGCAGCCGCATGCTGTCGAGATCGCGGCGGGTGCCGGCCATGATGTTGCGGCCATCGACAATGATGTCGCCGGATGTCGGCTCTTCAAGACGATTGCAGCAGCGCAGCATCGTGCTTTTGCCGGAACCGGACGGTCCGATGACGAAGACGAGTTCGCCCTCTGCAACCTTGAGATCGATCTTCTTCAGAATGGTGTTGGTACCGAAGCGCTTTTCCAGCGAGACGATTTCCAGCATGGGGCGATTGGCCATTCAGGCTACTCCGTGCAGGCTCGGTGCAAGGCGGGCTGGCTGATCTGATCTCGGCCGCAAGAAAGCCCGCGTGGATACGACCTGTAGCGGCCGGTCGCATCTTGATCTGTAAAAGAGTGCGAACAGGCGAGTGGGAGGCCCCGCCCGTCCACGATGCAAGGATTACTTCAGGTTCTCACAGGATGCCTTGTGGTCATCGTCCTTGTAACCTTCGAAGCCCGGCACGCCGAAACCCTTGGTCGGAGTAACGATTGTCGTTCCGGAAACCGGCGTGACGCCGAACCATTTTTCGGAAAGCTTGGCCATGGAGCCGTCCAGCTTCAGGCATTCGATTGCGCGGTCCACCAGATCGCGGTTTTCCTCATCGCCCTTGCGGAAGGAAAGCGCCCAGACGAGGCCGGTCTGATATTCGAAGGACAGTTTCAGGCGTGGGTTCTGCTTCACCGACCATGCGGCAACGGTGTTGCCCGCAAGATTGGCATCCGCACGGCCTGCCATTACGGCTGCGACTGCATCCGTATTGGTGCCATAGCTTTCGACCTTCCAGCCGAATTCCTTTTCCTTCTCGCGCAGGAAGCTGTCATAGGCAGAGCCCTTGTTGACGGCGATCGTCTTGCCCTTGAAGTCTTCGAGCGTCTTGTATTCCGGGGCATTGGCCGGGACGACGAAGCCGAAATTGGTGTCCATGAAGCCTTCGGTGAAGAGAAGGTTCGCGGCACGCTCCTTGTTTACCGTCACCGGTGCGACGAGAAAGTCGTAGGTGCCGGCCTGGAGTGCAGGGATGAGACCGGAAAACTGGGCGCCGGTCAGATCGACCTTCTTGCCGAGGCGTTCACCGATCAGGTTGGCCATATCGACATTGAAGCCCTCGATCTTGCCGTCGAGGGTAGGCATGGCGTGCGGCGCAAAGGTCGCGTCGATCGCGGTCTTGATCGGGTCGCCAAGCGCGAAGGCTGAACTGCAGGCAAAAAGTGTCGATAAGCCGACAATGCCGGCCTTTATAAACGGTTTCATCGATGTTCTCCTACTGGTGGTCCAGGCCTTTAGCGACCCTTGTTACCTCCATAGTTCCATCGAAAATTCCGCACTGCAATATAATTATTTATTATAATCGAATTAGAATTATACGAATTTCAAATATGATGATCATGCTTCTGCGGAAGGCGCTGCGTATGACAGAGGCCGGTTCGGAGCTTGTCTTGAGCGTCGTTTACGTTAGATGGGAGCCACAACTGAGGGAGCAATGATATGGACGACACGATCGAGATCGGCAATCGCGGGGACTTCGGTCTTTGGGCGATAGAGGTCGCAAAGCAGCTTGTCGCCGACCAAGGCTTCGAACTTGCACGCGCGGCGCGCGACGGAAACGACGATGATGTTCGCGCAGCCGGCAATGCGCTAGGCCAAGCGATCACCAATGCGCTGATGGAGGTCTATGACGGCCTGACGGAAGGCGTCGAAGAAGAGTAACCTAAGGAACACTCATCTTTCGTCAGATAAGCAAAGAATGTAAGGCAGGCGCTTGCTGCCTCACGTTGCGGTAACCGGTCGTTTCACCTCACCCACTGCATGCCGTCGATCTGGATGTCCTGGCCGGTTATGAAATTCGGTTCGGCAGTTGCCAGAAACGTCACCACGCTTGCAACATCCTGCGGGGTTCCCACACGTCCGAGCGATATGCCGGCAGAAAGGCTGGCCTCCCGCGCGTCGATCATCGCGTTCGATCGTTCGGTTTTGATCACGCCGGGGCAGACGGCATTGACGACGATTTCCGGCGCAAGCTCCTTGGCCAGTGCTTTCGTCATGCCGATGATGCCCGCCTTGGCAGCGGTGTAGGAAAACTTGCTGACGGCGCTGGTGACGCCGCCGGTATGGGCGTTCATCGACGACATGTTGATGATCCGCCCACCGCCATTGCGACGCATGATCGGAACTGTCGGCTGGATATAGTTGAATGCGCCCTTGAGATTGATGGCGATCGTATCGTCGAATTCCTGCTCGGAAATTTCCTCGATCCCCTTCGACATCGAACGACCGGCATTGTTGAACAGGACGTCGATGCGCCCCCAGTGCCTATCGACCTCGGTCACGATTTCGGCCGCACGCGCGTGATCGCTGACATCCGCGATGAACGTCAAGGCTTCCTGGCCGAGCTCACGGATTTCCGCAGCCGTGCTGACGAGATCACCCTTGATCAGGTCGACAATCACGATATCGAAGCCGTGGCGGGCGAGATCGAGCGCGCAGCCACGGCCGATGCCGCGACCGCCGCCGGTGACGATCGCAACCTTCCTCTGTCCGTCAGACACCGGCATCCTCCTTCACGAAACGGGCGATATCCGCATGAGTGGCGAACCAGACATCCTCATGACCCTGGATATGCCGGATCAGTTCTTCAAGAATGAAGATGCGTGAGCGATAACCCGAGACATGCGGATGCATGGTGAGCAGAAACAGCCCGCCTTCCTGGTAGGCGCGGTCGAATTCGCGCTTGAAGATGTCGAGAACGGCGGTCGGTGGCGTGTAGGGCCTGAGCGCTGTGAAACGGTTCATGTTGAAATAGACCGCGTCGTCACGGATCCATTCGACCGGCAACTCGACCATGCCCGTCGCTTCGCCCTCTTCGACGAGCTCATAAGGGTCATCGTCGGCCATCAGCGAGGAATCGTAGATCAGCCCGAGTTCGCGCTCGATCTCAAGCGTCACTGAGGAAAAATCCCAGGACGGCGTGCGCATGCCGACGGGGCGGATGCCCGTGATTTTCTCCAGCGTATCGGCGGCGCGGAAATGCAGTTCGCGTTCCTTATCAGCCGGCACCTTGGTGTTCACCTCATGGATCCAGCCATGCAGGCCGATCTCGTGGCCTTCGGCAATCACGCGCCGTTGCTCGTCTGGATAGAGCAGGGCGGTGACGGCCGGCACGAAGAAGGTCGCCGGAATCGAGGCAGCGGAGAGCGTTTCGAGAATACGCGGCACGCCCTTGCGATTGCCATACTGGCCTTGCGACATGCGGCCGATGGAGTCGCCGCCGTCGCGTAACTCATTGGTCTCGTGGTCGCTATCGAAAGAAAGTGCCACGGCGCAACGCGCGCCGTCCTTCCAGGCCTTCGGCTTCAGCGACCGGCCCGCGCGAACCTTCTCGACCTTGCCGCGCCAGGTCCCTTCTTCCCATTCCCATGGTTCCATGTGAGTGATCCTCCAGTAATGATTATGCCGCGGTCGGCAAAACGGGAACGGCTGCCAGCAGCCGCTTGGTGTAGTCGTGTTGCGGGTTGTCGTAGATTGCCGCGGCACCGCCTTCTTCGACGATCCGGCCGCGATACATGATCGCCACCCGGTCGCAGAGGTGCCGCACGACGGAGAGGTCATGGCTGATGAAAATCAGCGACAGGTTGAGTTCGGACCGCAGACGGATCAGCAGGTTGATGATCTGCGCCTGGATCGACACGTCGAGCGAGGCGACCGGTTCGTCGCAGACGATGACATCCGGCTGCATGGCGAGAGCGCGGGCGATCGCGATGCGCTGCCGCTGCCCGCCGGAAAACTGGTGCGGGAAGCGATTGGCAAAGGACGGATCGAGGCCGACTGCCGACAGCCATTGGGCAACATATTCAGGCGCCTCGGCACGTGAGACGAGTTTGTGTGCCAGCGGGCCTTCCGCAACGATATCACCGACGCGCATGCGGCTGTTGAGCGAGGCGAACGGGTCCTGAAAGATGGTCTGCACGCGGGTGGTCACCTTGCGCGGACTACGACCGGCGCTCATGACCGGCTTGCCCGCGAGACGAATGGTGCCGGATGTCGGCACGGTTATGCCGGCTGCCATGCGTCCGAGCGTCGACTTGCCCGAACCCGATTCACCGACAAGGCCAAGCACCTCGCCTCGTTTCAGCGTGATCGAGACGCCATCCACGGCCTGCACGACTGCCTGAGGCTGAGCGATGCCGGTGCGGATCGCCAGGTTCTTGAACAGGCCGGCCTGCTTTTCGAAGCGTTTGACGGCGGTATCGATCACCAGATACGGGCTGCCCAGGGGTGGCAGGTCGCCTGTTGCGGTCTTTCGGGACGGCGGGGTAGCATCCGCGATACCGCTGCCGCGCAGCAGAAGCTCGCCCGGTTTTGCCCGTGAGGGCAGGGCATCGAGCAGCGCCTTGGTGTAATCGTGCTGCGGTCTGGTCAGCACGCCGAGTGCCGGCCCGATCTCGACTATCTTGCCGAAGCGCATGACGGCCACCCGGTCGGCAATAGAGGCAACGGTTGCGAGATCATGGCTGATCCAGATCAGCGCTGTACCGAGTTCAGCGACGAGTTCTTTCATTTCTGCGAGAATTTCAGCCTGGATCGAGACGTCCAGCGCGGTCGTCGGCTCGTCGCAGATAATCAGCTTGGGGCGATGAAGCAGTGCGATCGCGATCGCCACGCGCTGGCGCATGCCGCCGGAAAACTGGTGCGGGAAAAAGTCGACTTTACGCTCGGGATCGGTGATGCGAACCTGCGCCAGTGCCTTGATCGCCCTTTCGCGTGCTTCTGCCGCGCTGATGTTCTCATGGGCTTCGAGTGCAAGCCTGATCTGCGTGCCGATGCTGAGCACCGGGTTCAGCGTCATCATCGGGTCCTGGAAAACCATGGAAATGGTCTTGCCACGGATCTTCCTCAACTCGTGCGGTTGAAGGCCGATCAGTTCACGGCCTTCAAGCTTGATCGAGCCCTCGACGATCCGGCCGGGTTCATCGATCAGGCCGATAATAGAGAAGCCGGTGATAGACTTTCCCGATCCGGATTCCCCGACAAGGCCGAGAACCTCACCGGGGGCCAGCGAGAAGGAGACGCTGTCGACTGCCTTGATCTCGCCCCTTGCACTGGGGAACCAGGTGCGAAGATTGGAGACTTCCAGAAGTGGTGCAGTGGTTTCTTCGGTCATCGGCGAAGCCTCGGGTTGAGCTGGTCGCGGATCTGGTCGCCGACGAGATTGAGCGAGACGATGAATAGGATCAGCGCTACGCCGGGATAGATCGAAATCCAGTAACGGCCGGAGAGGAGGTACTGAAAGCCGTTGGCAATCAGCATGCCGAGTGACGGTTCGGTCGGCGGCAGCCCGACACCAAGGAAGGAAAGCGTAGCTTCGAGCGAGATGGCGCTTGCCACCTGGACCGTCGCAACCACGATCAGCGGCGGCAAGGAATTGGGCAGGATATGCCGCAACACCACACGTAATGGAGACAGCGGGATGGAGAGTGCAGCCTCGACATAATCCTTCTGCCGTTCGGCCGATGCCGCGCCATGGGCGGTGCGGGCGAAATAGGCATATTGGGCGAAGATCAGCGCGAGAATAAGCTGATAACGTCCCTGACCGAGAATGGCTGCGATGACGAAGGCGAGCAGGATTGCCGGAAACGAAAGCTGCAGATCGACGATGCGCATGACGAGGCTTTCGAACCGCCCGCCGATATAGGCCGCAGCACAGCCGACGACCGCGCCAATGACGAGCGCGATGCCGCCGGCAATCACGCCCATCTGCAGCGAAATACGCAGACCGTAGATAATCGCCGACAGGAGATCGCGCCCTTGCGAATCCGTGCCCAGCCAATGGGTATAGCCACCCGTGCCGACATAACCCGGGGGCCTTCTTGCATCGCGCAGCACGAGATGGGCAAGATCGTAAGGGTCCTGCGGAGTTACCAGCGGAGCGACAAGCGCGATGATGACGATGAGGCCGACAACGATGGCCGCACCGAACGCGACCCTGTTGCGACGGAACTCTTCAAGAAAGTGGAAAAATGGCGTGTCGCGCATCAGGCTCTTCCCTTCCGCAGGCGCGGGTCGAGCAGCGCATAGGTAAGGTCGACCACAAGATTGATGACGATGAACAGCATGGCGACCAGCATAAGATAGGCGACCATAACGGGACGATCGAGCGATGTTATGCTGTCGATGATGAGCTTGCCGAGGCCGGGCCAGGAGAAGATCGTCTCGGTTACCACTGCAAATGCGAGCGTGGAGCCGAGTTCCAGGCCGAAGACGGTGACGAGCGGGATCGAAATCAATCTCAGCACATGGCGGCTAAGAATGGTGAATTCCGAAATGCCGGCCGCGCGGGCGAACTTGACCGTATCGCTGAGCATCAGTTCGCGGGTGCCTGCGCGCGCCAGCCGGATCATCAGCGAGAACTTGAAAAGTGCGAGGTTCAAGGCCGGCAGGATCATGTGCGACAGGCCGTCAGCCGTCAGAAAACTGAAATCGACGCCGAACAGGCTCACCGTATCACCGCGCCCGCCCGCGGGCATGCAACCGCATTGCACGGCAAACAGCATGATCAGCATCAGGCCGAACCAAAAGGTAGGCACGGAAAAGCCGAGAATGGACAGCGCCATGATGGTCCGCGACACCGGGCTGTTGGGCCGATAACCGGCATACATGCCGATCGGGATGCCGACGAGGCTGGCAAAAAGCACGGCCGCCAGCGTCAGTTCCAGCGTTGCCGGCAGGCGCGACAGGATCAACTCACTGACAGGCATATTATAAACGAAGGAACGGCCGAAATCGCCTTCGAACACCCGGCCGAGAAAGCCGAAATATTGCTGCCAGAGCGGCAGGTCCAATCCGTATTGCGCGATGACGGCGGCGCGGATGTCCTGTGTCGCATCCGGCGAGATCAACACGTCGATCGGGTTGCCCACGGCATAAACGCCGCAGAAAACCAGCGCCGACATGGCCAGCACGACGATCGCCGCCTGCCATAGTCTTTGCAAGATGAAGCCCAACATCTGTTCCCGTTCTCCCGTCTCGTGCGGGTTTCAAAGTGCGGCGCGCCTTCGCGGCCCTTGATGGTGGCGTTTAGTGCCAGTCACTCTCCAGAAGTTCACGTGTCTCCGAAACCGCGACCGACCAGATTGCCAGCATGTCCTCATCGGGGCGCTGATAGAGACCGTGATAGTTGCCGTCGCCGAGCAGGGCGCGCTTGCGCTCCGTATCGACCCGCGCCAGCGCGGCAAAGTCTATTCTCGGCTTCTGCGTCGAGGGTTGGCGCGCATCACCGGTACGTGTCCAAGGGAAGTTTTCCATCCAGGAGGCGTGCGAAGCTGCCGGATCGATTTCGACGACTTTCGCCATCGTCTTCGGCGCGCGCCACCAGTCGTGGAATTTCACCGATGCGTCGGGGTGATCGTTCAGCCATTCGGAGATCACTGTCATTGCCGGTGTGTTGCCGCCATGGCCGTTGACGACGAGGATCCGGCGGAAGCCGGAGCGGTAGATGCTGTCGAGAAGGTCGCGGATCACGCCGATATAGGTTGCAAGCGACAGGGTCAGCGTGCCGGGAAAGCTCGCGAAGGATGAGGCGAGGCCATAGGGCAGGGCCGGGAAGACCGGGACACCGAGCGGCTCGGCGGCATCGACTGAGACTTTTTCCGCCAGGATCATGTCGGTCGCAAGGCTGAGATAGGCGTGCTGTTCGACGCTGCCGATCGGCAAAATACAACGATCGTCACCAGCGGCTCGCGTCTCCACCTGCATCCAGTTCATATCCGCGATCTTCACTTATCTCATCTCCATTCTCCGTTTCGGCCGGCATGCGCAAAGAATTTGCTGAGTACAGCCAAAACGCACAAAAAATATGCTTTTAGGCGCGATGTTGCGCCAAATGCAAAGTTCCATACGGGACTAAAAAAAGAAATTGACAGCCAATTAATGCAGCGTCAAGTTCCATACGGGACTAAATTGGATATGGATGGAAATCGACGCGTGCGTGAAACGGATGAAAAGGCGCTGGATAATCTTTTGCGTGAAGGCGGTCTGGCTGCGGCCGGCCACCGCCATGTGGAAGATCTCGTCGCCGTCAAGCTCTGGCAAAATCCATGCTGGCTGTCGTTCCGCATCAACTTCCTGGCACTTCAGTTCAACGAGCCGATCTATCGCCGGTTCGAGAAGGAGTACGGGCTCCCCCGTCCCGAATTCGTAGTGCTCTATTCGCTCGGCCTGTCGGATGGGCTGACGGCAAGCGCCATCTGCAGTTCCTCGGGCTTTCCCAAGAATACGATCAGCCGGGCGATACAGAAGCTGATCGACAAGAACATCATCCGCCGTGAAGTCGATCAGGCGGATTTGAGAAGCTTCGTTCTCTACATCACAGACGAAGGCAGACGTATCGTCGATCAGGCCATGCAGCCGATGGTAGAGCGGGAAAAGGCCATGGCCTCCGCGCTGACGCCGGCCGAACAGCTGATGCTGTCGGAGCTACTCGCCAAGATCGTCGTGGATTCACCGAACTGGCCATTAATCACAAGTATTGAGGAGAACGAGGAATGACGATTTCCAAGACATTTCGCACAGTTGCGCTTGCAACGATGCTGCTCAGCGGCGTTTCGGGCTCGGCTTTGGCAGCTGATCTCACTATCGGTGTCCGCGCCGGTCCGCTGTCCATCGATCCGGATTTCACCGCCGCCGGCACCCATGCCGAGGCGATGAAGCATATCTACGATTCACTCATCAAGTCGGGTAACAATCTCGAACTGGAGCCGGGCCTTGCCACCTCCTGGACGGCGATCGACGATACGACCTGGGAGTTCAAGCTGCGCGAAGGCGTGAAATTCCATGACGGGTCCGACTTCACCGCGGAAGACGTTAAATTCTCCATCGAGCGCATTCCGAAGGTTGCCGGCCCCAATCCGACGACGATCTATGTTCGCCGCGTGAAAAGCACCGAGATCGTCGATGCACATACCATTCGGGTCAAGACCGATGGTCCCGCTCCGAACCTGCCGAACGATTTCATCCGCCTCTTCGTCGTGTCGCATGTCGCAGCCAAGGATTATTCCGATAGCGCTGAAAAGGCAGCCGAAGGCTTCAATTCCGGCAAGGCCGCAATCGGCACCGGTCCCTACAAATTCGTGTCCTGGACGCCGAAGGAACAGCTCGTGCTGGAGAGCTTCGACGGCTACTGGGGTGGCAAGGAGCCTTGGGGCAAGGTTACCCGCAAGGAAATCCCGAATGACGCAGCCCGCGTTGCACAGCTGAAGGCCGGCCAGGTCGATTTGATCGCCCGCATTCCCGCATCGGACGTTCCGACGCTGGAAACCGACAGCAAACTCAGCATCGTCCGCCAGGATAGCGTCTACCTCTTCAACATAGCCTTCGATTTCCGCGAAAAGCCGCCGCAGGTCACGGCCAAGGACGGTTCGCCTCTGCCGAAGAACCCCTTCCTCGACCCGAAGGTTCGTGAGGCTTTCGATCTTGCCATCGATCGTGAGACCATCACAGAAATCGCCATGGAAGGCATGGGAACAGTACAGTCGCAGCTCGTGACCCCCAACATCTTCGGCTACAATCCTGATGTGAAGGCACCAGCATCGGATGTCGAGAAGGCCAAGAAGCTCCTGACCGAGGCCGGTTATCCGGACGGGTTCAAGGTCGTGTTCAGCTTCACCAACGACCGCTTGCCCGGCGACAAGGATACGGGCACGACGATTGCCCAGATGCTGACGGCGATCGGCATTCAGGTCGAGGCCAATGCCCAACCGGGTGCCGTCTACTTCCCGGCAAATACGCGCGGCGACTATTCGCTGACCATGTCGGGCTGGGGCACGCTGACGGGCGAAGCGAACTACACGCTGTCCTCGCTCGTCCACACAAACGATCCGGCGAAGAAGCTCGGCGCCTTCAACATCCGAGGTTATTCCAATCCTTCGATGGACAAGCTGATCGAGGATGCTGGCGTCGAGATGGATGCCAAGAAGCGCGAGCAGTTTTTGAAGGATGCCAATGCGCTGGTCGCCAGCGACCGTCCCAACCTGTCGATTGCTTCGATCGTCTCGGCCTGGGGCATGAAAAAAGCGATCAAGATCACGCCGCGTTCGGACGAAGATACGCTTGCGATGAATATTCGCCCGGCACAATAACGGGTCGGACACGAGAACAATCGGCCGGGCGCTTTGCCCGGCCTTTTTGCAGGTTGAGGACAGGACAGACGATGAATAGGATTGCACTCGCCATTCACGGTGGCTGCGGAGTTATGGCGAAGCTCGATCTGAGTGAGGAGGAGTGGACGGCTGCCCGCGCAGACCTTCATCGCTCGTTGCAGGCTGGCTGGGCAGTTCTGAATACTGGCGGTTCGGCGCTTGATGCGGTCCAGGCGGCGGTGGTCGTCATGGAAGACAGCCCGCATTTCAATGCCGGTTATGGGGCGGCGCTGAATACCAATGGCGAGCATGAGCTCGATGCATCGATCATGGATGGCAGGACATTGGAAGCCGGTGCCGTGACACTCGCCAAGCGCATCCGCAATCCGATCAAGGCAGCGCGCCGCGTCATGGAAAAGGGTGAGGCTGTTCTTCTCGGAGGCCCGGCAGCGGACGCATTCGCGCAAGCAGAAGGCCTCGATATCGTCGAACCCGATTATTTCACCACCGAGCGCCGCGTGAAGGCACTGGCCGCGATGAAGGCGCATGTTACAGCTGGGACCGCAGTCAAGGCGAGTGAGGCTGAAAAACACGGCACGGTCGGGGCAGTGGCGCTCGACCGCGCAGGTCATCTGGCGGCTGCGACATCTACTGGCGGCTATAACAACAAGCCGGCCGGGCGTATTGGCGACACACCGATCGTCGGGGCAGGGACCTATGCGCGCGACGGCGCCTGCGCCGTTTCGGGAACGGGCAAAGGGGAATTCTTCATCCGTTATGCTGTCGGCCATGAAGTGGCGAGCCGGATAAACTATCTCGGAGAAGATCTGGAAAAGGCAGCTGGCAAGGTCATCATGGAGGACCTCAAACCCCACGATATCGGCGCTGGGTTGGTGGCAGTGGCTGCGGACGGATCAATCGCCGCGCCTTATAACACGGATGGAATGTTCCGTGGCTGGGTGACGCCGGAGGGCCAGTTCTTCGTTGCAACACACGGCGAGGTTTTCGAGGTTTAGCACCTTGAATGGGCACCGCGGCTTGATTGTCGCAAATACAAAGGGGCAGTCTGTCGAAACTGTTGCCGACAAGCGATTATTGAAGCTTTTGCTCCCGTCCTGTATCGGTCTTTGGTAGGCCGGCAATCATGCCGGCAAACCGGGTTCTCAGGCATCGATGCTGACCAAAAAAGGAAAATACGGGCTCAAGGCGCTTGTCCATCTGGCGCAACTCGAACCTGGCAAGACCGCGTTCGTGAGCGACATTGCTCAGCAGAACAATATCTCAAAGAAGTTTCTCGACGCGATCCTTCTGGAATTGCGCAAGGGCGGGATTCTTCGTTCGAAGAAGGGGCCGGGTGGCGGTTATGCCTTGTCGAAACCGGCATCGGAGATCTCCATCGGTCATGCCGTGAGAATTCTCGACGGCCCGCTTGCGCCGATCCTGTGTGCCAGCAAGACTGCTTTCGAGCCTTGTGACGATTGCGATCATCCGGAAGACTGTCAGGTGCGCCATTCGATGGTGGAAGTTCGCGATGCGATTTCAGCAGTTCTGGATAACATGACGCTTGAGCAGATGGTTGCCAAAGGATCATCGGTCGAGAACGAGATCGCCGCGCGATAAGTTGTCTCGCGTCACCAATGCCTGCACCCAAGCCTTGAATGTCCGATCCGGTCATGCCGCTTTATATTTGTGGCCTCGCCAGCTGAATTGAATCGGGCTAAGAGGCCTGCGATTGAAGCGATGGAACGAGACCTATGAACACGCCCTGGAAAAAGCCGGTTGTCGTATCCGTTGGAGAGCCACCGGAGGAGACACTCATCGAGACGACGCAAGCCGCTGCCTGGGCGATGATCGAGGACTGGCCAACCGAGGATGGCACGTTTCTCGACAAGGCGCTGGAAATCTGTGCTGCAGTCGATGCCGGCAGGAAAAAGCCTGAAGATGCCCGACAGGCTTTCGTCGATGCTGCGCGCGAAGCGGGCATTCTGATCCGGGCGTGATCGAGCGAGCCGACGTGCAGCGCCGGCGCGGGGCTTCATGCCTTGTCGAGCGCCTGAGCAAGGTCGGCAATTAGGTCGTCCGGATGCTCAATCCCGATCGACAACCGGATCGTCGAATCGAGTACACCGATGCGCTGACGCACGTCTGCAGGTACACCTGAATGCGTCATGCTGGCGGGGTGGGAACCGAGAGATTCCGTGCCTCCGAGACTGACCGCGAGCTTGATGATCTGCAGCGCGTTGAGAAACCGGAAAGCTGCGGGCTGGCCGCCCTTTATATCGAACGAAAATGTCGAGCCGGCACCGCTGCACTGGGAGGCGTAGACGCGCCCGATGGGGGATTCAGGTTCCGCTAAACCGAGATAGTGAAGCTTGCCGACCTTGGGATGATCCTTCAGGAAATCGGCAGTGGCTTTCGCATTGCTGTTCGCGCGCTCCATCCGGATCTGCAGCGTCTCCAGCGATCGGCCGAGCATCCAGCATGAATGAGGGTCGAGCTGAGTTCCGATCGACCCTCGCAAGGACCGGATCTGCGTGATGATCGCCTTGCTGCCGAGGGCAGCCCCGGCGATCAGATCCGAATGGCCCCCAACATATTTGGTCAGGGAATAAAGCGAGATATCTGCACCATGCTGCAGAGGTCTCTGAAAAACGGGGCCAAGAAGGGTGTTGTCGCAGGCGACAATGGGGATGTGTCCCTGTTGCTCGCCGATCCTGTCGGCGATCCGTCTGACCAGAGCGACATCAACGAGGCCGTTGGTCGGATTGGCCGGCGTCTCGATGAGGATCACCGAAACACGTCCTTTTTTCATCGCCTCTTCCGCCGCCGCATTGATCGAACTCTCATCGACGCCATCGGCAAAACCGACGGCCGCAACGCCGAGGTTCGCAAATGTCTTCGAAAGCAGGGTTTCCGTTCCGCCGTAAAGTGGCTGGGAATGCACGATTACATCGCCGGGACGGACGAAGGCCAGCAGAGTGGTCGAGATCGCGGCCATACCCGAGGAAAAGACGGCTCCGCTTTCCGCACGTTCATAGACCGCAAGACGATCCTCGACGATCTCGCTATTGGGATGGTTGAAGCGCGAATAGACCAGTCCCGCGCCGCGGCCCTCCGGCGGGACCTTGCGGCCCGATACGTAGTCGAAGAAATCGCGACCATCTTCCGCCGATTTGAAGACGAAGGTTGATGTGAGGAATACCGGCGGCTTGACCGCGCCTTCGGAAAGCTCGGGATCGTAGCCGTAGTTCAGCATCTGCGTTTCCGGGTGCAGCTCGTGATTGCCGATGCTGGTCTTCGAGGGATGCGGCGAGGTCATGATGCTCTCCTGATACGACTTGCGGCGGAAAATACCGCCTAGCTCTGTCTTAGATCTGGGGCTTTTCGCAGCGGTTGGAAGGAGATGTCGCCCAGATCTTTTCTTCGGAAACTGTGAAGTCCGACTTTCTAACGAAACAGACACCCTGCCGAACCGGGTAAAGTTCGACAGGGTAGGTCTTGGCGACATGTCTTTCGTCGGGAACGTAGCGCTCAGAGGCGCTTCACGCCCGAGGAGATGATGTCGAGATAGACGGCGATGACAAGGATGATGCCCTTGATGATCTGCTGCCAGAACGTATCGACGCCGAGCATGGACATGCCGTTATCGAGGCTGGCCATGATCAATGCGCCAACAAGCGCGCCGATAACGGAGCCGACACCGCCGCGCATCGAGGTGCCGCCGATGAAGCAGGACGCGATTGCATCCAGCTCGCCGCCGAAACCGGCCGATGGCGTACCAGCGGCGAGGCGTGCCGTTGTCGTGATCCCGGCCAGTGCCGCCATCAGGCCCATCAGGCCGAACACCACCATCTTGACCAGATTGACGTTGACGCCGGACAGACGCGTGGCTTCGGAATTCGAGCCGACGGCATAGATATAGCGGCCGAATACTGTTCCCTTGGCGATGATCGTGAAGATGCCCAGCACGAAGAGCAGCATCAGCACGGGGACAGGAATGCCTTGGTAGGAATTCAGCACCAGCACGAAGCCGAGGATGAACAGAGCGATGACGACCAGTCTGACCGCTTCCATCACCGGGGTCGGTACTTGCAGGTTATGCTGCAGACGTTTGCGGCGCGTCCTGAATGCCATGACAAGCAGGACAAGGAAGAGCAGAACGGCGCATCCGTTGCCGAGCCAGCCGGGAAGATAGCCCTGGCCGATATAGCGCAGGCTGGGAGAAACCGGGGCAATGGTGATGCCGCCTGTCAGGCCCAGTACCGCCCCTCGAAAGGCAAGCTGCCCGCCGAGAGTGACGATGAAGGAAGGAATACCGAGATAGGCCGTCAGCCAGCCGTTCATCAGGCCAAGGGCCGCGCCGGCAAGCAGAACGAAGGAGATAGTGCCGGCCAAGGGCCAGCCATACACCGCATCAAGAATGGCCGCGATACCGCCCAGAAGGCCAAGCAGGGAGCCTACGGATAGATCGATTTCGCCCGCCACGATGACGAAGACCATCGCGGCCGCCAATATCCCGGTGATCGCCATCTGGCGCAGCAGGTTGGAGAAGTTACGCGCGGTCAGGAAGCCTGAGACACCCGTATCGGCATTATAGGTGAGATATCCAAACAGAGCCCAGATCAGGCCGACCACGATCAGCAGGGCTACAATCTTGTTTTCGGAAAGGAATTTTCGAAGATTTACATTCGCCATGTTTAAAGCGCCTTCTACAGCGGTAACCGCAAATTCAGGCCATCTGCGTGGACTGGCCCAAAGCCGCAGCCAGCACGTGTTCCTGGGTCAGGTTGTCATTGACGAAATCGCCGCGCAGCCGGCCTTCCCCAATCACAAGGACACGGTCGGATATCCCCAAAACTTCAGTCAGTTCAGACGACACCATCAGAACCGCCACCCCGGCCTTGGCTAGCGCGAAGATCAATTTGTAGATTTCGTATTTTGCGCCGACATCGACGCCACGGGTCGGTTCGTCGAGGATGAGTATGCGCGGATCGGGCAGCATCATCTTGGAAAGCACTGCCTTTTGCTGGTTGCCGCCCGAAAGGGAGGCAATGGGCAGCATCGGATCGGCCGTCTTGATCTTCAGACGCAGGATTTCCGCCTGGATCTGGGCAAGTTCCTCATGCTCGTCGATAAGCCCGAAAGCGGCAAAGCGATTGAGCACCGAGATCGTCATGTTATGCCCGACGCCGATGATCGGAAGGATGCCGCTTCGCTTGCGATCTTCCGGCACCATGCAGATCCCGGCCTTGACGGCGTCGCGCGGCGAACGGATCGTGATCTCGCGCCCGTCGAGATGGACACTTCCCTTGTGGCTGCCAGCATAGGCGCCGAATAGCGTTGAGACCAGTTCGGTCCGACCGGCGCCGACCAATCCCGCTATGCCCAAGATTTCACCCCTGCGGATCTGGAAGGAAACATCGTCGACCACCTTCCGGTCGGGATTGGTGACATCCCAGCAGGAGACATTGTGGGCCTCGAGAACGACTTCGCCGATCGCATGCTCTTCCTTGGGATAGAGGTTCTTCATTTCCCGGCCGACCATCATCGTCACGATGTTGGCCGTCGTCAGCTCGCTGATCGGACGTGTGGCGATATGTGTGCCGTCGCGAATGACGGTGACGGTGTCGGAAATCTCGGCCACTTCCTCGAGCTTGTGAGAAATGTAGACACAGGCGAGACCTCCGGCCTTCAAACTCTTGATCAGATCGAGCAGGGTTCGGATTTCGGTTGCCGTCAGTGCCGATGTTGGCTCATCGAGGATCAGCAGCTTGGCGTCCTTGTTGAGCGCCTTGGCGATCTCGATGAGCTGCTGCTTGCCGCCGGAATAGTTGAGAACGGGCAGCGCCGGGTTGATGTCATGGACATTCAGCTTGGCGAGCAGTTCCTGCGCCCGGGCGTTCATCGCATCATAGTCGAGAAAACCGTGATTGCTGATTTCGGACCCGAGGAAGATGTTTTCCGCGACGGACAGATGCGGAACCATCATCAATTCCTGGTGGATGATGGCGATGCCCGCCTTTTCCGTTTCGCGGATGGACGAGGCCTTCAGTTCGTGCCCCTCCCATAGGATTTCGCCTTCCCAGGTGCCATAGGGATAGACTGCGGACAGGACCTTCATCAGCGTCGATTTGCCGGCCCCATTTTCACCGCAGAGGCCGACACATTCCCCACGGCGGACCTGAAGATGAATCCCATCCAGAGCCTTCACACCGGAAAAGCTCTTGGAGATGTTCTTCATTTCGAGAAGAAATTCACTCATCGTACCCTCGTAATGCTTGAAGGCCCCGGAACCGGTTGATGTCCCGGGGCCGTTCGCTCGTTTACTTCAGGCCGATCTGTTCCTTGGTGTAGAACCCATCCTTCACATAGATGTCGATATTCTCCTTGGTGACAGCGGTCGGCGTCAGCAACAGGGTGTCCACATCCTTGGTCCCGTTGTTGATTTTCGAGGTGAATGCCGGCTTTTCACCCTTAACCAGCTGTACCGTAAGTTTTGCAGCTTCGGAGGCGATCAGCTTCAGCGGCTTGTAGACGGTGACCGTCTGGGTTCCGTCGAGCAGCCGCTTGACGGCAGCAAGGTCGGAATCCTGCCCGGAAACGGCAGTCTTGCCGGCAAGGCCTTGGGCGGCAAGCGCCTGGATTGCACCACCTGCCGTACCATCATTGGAGGCGACCACGGCATCGATCTTGTTGTCGGCGGCCGTCAGCGCGTTTTCCATGATCGAAAGCGCTTCGGTCGGGCTCCACTCCTTGACCCACTGCGAGCCGACGATCTTTACCTTGCCGGAATCTACTGCTGCCTTAAGGGCCTTTTCCTGGCCGGCACGCAGATATTTGGCGTTATTGTCGGTTGGAGAGCCACCAAGCAGGTAATAATTGCCTTCCGGCTTCACCTTCAGAACGTTTTCGGCCTGCATGAAACCGACGCGCTCGTTGTCGAAGGAAATATAGGCGTCGATATCGGCATTGAGGATCAGGCGGTCATAGGACAGGACCTTGATACCGGACGCCTTGGCATCTGCGACAACCGCGTCGAAAACCTTGGAGTTCATCGGCACGATGACGATCGCGTCAACGCCTTGGGCGATCAGGTTTTCAACCTGCTTGACCTGCTTTTCCTCATTTCCATCTGCAGACTGGACGCTGACCTTGGCGCCCAGCCCTTCGGCCGCCTGGATGAAATAGTCACGGTCACGCACCCACCGTTCGACGCGCAGATCGTCGATCGAGAAGCCGATGACCGGCTTGTCGGGTGATGCGGCCGCAGTGCTGATGCCGGCAAAGGTGCCTGCCGCGAGACCAAGTGTTGCAGTCGTCAACAAAAGAAATTTCTTCATGAACTTACCTCCTCTATGATGCGGCCGAGACCGGCACGCTCCCAACGCCCATGCTCCCCGAGCATGCAGCCCACAGACCCATGCAAGATGCCAGTATGTGGTTGTTGCCTCCTATCGTGGCTGTCGCCACGTCGTAACCATTCCGCGAAGATGCGGTAGTTACCTCCTCTTGGTGTATTTGATACGGCTGTTCCTTCGGGTTGGAAAGCGGATTTGATGCACGTACCTCAAGTGCGACAATTTGTCGCACTTGAGGTACGGAAAGACTTAAGAAATGGCAGGTTTTGGCTAGTCAAAAAGCCAGCTCCCGCGCGGGCATAACCCGATCTGCAGCCTAGCGGGTGAATCTGTTTCGCTGATATTCGCGTGGGCTGCAGCCTAGCTCGCGCTTGAAGACCGTGTGCATATACTGGCTGTTGTTGAAGCCGCTGAGTTCCGCGACACGTTCCAGAGGCAGGCTTTCGTCGCCGAGCATCTCCTGCGCAAGCTGCAGCCGATAGGCGAGCATGTCGTCGTGAACCGTGTAACCGAAGGTGCGGCGGAAATGAGTCTCCAGCGTCGTTCGGGAGACGCCGACATAGGCGGCGACCTGCGCGACCTTGATCCCCTGGCCGGCGAACTGGCGAATATAATGACGCGCCCGCATCACGTAAGGGTCGTAGATCGGCTGGTAACGGGAAGACATTTGAGCATTCAAACCTTCCGGCGGGACGATCACACGGGTCTCATCCAATGTGGCGCCGATCAGCCTGCGGTGCAGCATCGCGGCGGCGGTGCGCCCCATGATGCGGGTCCCCTGCCGCACGGAGCTGATCGGAATACGTGTGAGCATGCGCAGCAGAGGGTCGTCGTCGATACCAACGATCGAGACCTGTTCAGGAACCGCGATATCCGCCAGAATGCAGGCCTGCAGGATGTGGCGCGCACGGGAGTCCGTCACGGCGATCACGCCGATCGGCTTCGGCAGGCCTTTCAGCCACGCGATCACATCGGCAAGGATGTCGTCCCAGTCCGGCCCGAATGTACCTTGTCCCTTGAAAACTTCCGGCTTGGCACGATCCCGCGCGCAGAGCTTCAGATAGGCTTTCTCGCGTTCTTCCGACCAGCGATATGAACGGGTCTCCGGCAGCCCGTAAAACGCAAAGCGCGGCAGGCCCATGTCGACCAGATGGGTATAAGCTTCCGTTACCAGCTTTTCGTTATCCGTCGCCACGTAAGGAAAATTGCGGGGATAATCGGCGTCCCGGTGATAGGAGCCGCCGACGCCGATAACCGGTATCGACACCTCCGACAGCGCCTTGACGAATTCCGGATCGTCGAAATCCGCGATGATACCGTTTCCCGACCAGTCAGCGATCCCTGCAACGCTGTCGCGAAAATCCTCGTGCAGCAGCATGTCCCAGACGGCACGTGTCGATTTCACGTAATCGCAGACACCTGCAATGATCTCCCGCCCGTAACTTCCACGCGCCTTGAAAAGCAGCGCGACCTGAAATTCATTGCGTTTCTTCGCGGTCATCATCTCCTCCATCAGACCCCGATTCATCAGCGATATCAACTTGTCGGTGTTTGCAAGAAAAACCTTCGCAATCATCAAGACTGTTAAAAATTATAACGGGGGGTGCAAAACTGCATGGTCTAGGTTC
The DNA here is from genome assembly GCF_044987325.1 of Rhizobium sp. ZW T2_16. Lineage (NCBI taxonomy): Bacteria > Pseudomonadati > Pseudomonadota > Alphaproteobacteria > Hyphomicrobiales > Rhizobiaceae > Rhizobium > Rhizobium sp. ZW T2_16. Next base: position 366,401 of record NZ_JBJDRG010000004.1, on the reverse strand, counting down.
CGAGAATGAACCGGGGGTGGAGCCTCGGCTCGGAGGGATCTGGCGTCATCTGCCAGGCTTATTGGAGGAAATTGTCATGAAATCATTTTGCCTCGGGGCCGCTACGGTCCTGGGATTGACCCTGGCTGGCTCGGTGCTGGCCGATGACGTCCGCATGCTGGCGATCGAGCCGAATGTTCCGGAAGGACGGCAATATTATCTCGATGTCGCGAAGGCATATGAGGCTGCAAATCCGGGCACAAAGGTGCAGTTCGACTTTCTCGACGACACGTCGTTCAAGTCCAAGCTGCCGACCCTGCTGCAGTCTTCCGCACGTCCTGACGCCTTTTTCACCTGGACCGGCGGTGTGTTCTACGAACAGGCCAAGGCCGGCGTGCTGAAGGATATTTCGGTCGATTTTACGGATGCGGACCGCAAGAACTATTCGCCCTCTGGCATCCAGTCGATGAGCCATGATGGCAAACTCTATGGTGTGCCGATGTATGCCGCAAGCGTCGTGCTTTGGTACAACAAGGCGCTTGTCGAAAAGGCCGGTGTCGATCCCAAGGCGATCAAGAACTGGCAAGACCTGCTTGCCGCTTCCAAGAAAATCCAGGGCGCCGGCATCGTGCCGATCGTCATGGGCGGCAAGGACAAGTGGCCGATCGCCCTCTTCTACGGCCAGCTTGCTGCCCGTATCGCCGGCACCGATGGCGTCGCAGCCGCCGACAAGGGCGAGAACGAAGGCTTCAACAATCCTGCCTTTGTTCAGGCTGGCGAAGCCCTGAAGCAGCTGGCCGATATAAAGCCATTCCAGCCGGGTTACATGGATACGACACAGCCGAAGGCGGCTGGCCTGTTCGGTGACGGCAAGGGTGCCTTTTATCTGGCCGGTAACTTCCTGGTCGGTGCACAGGCGCAGAATTCCGCCTCGGGCAAGGGGCTTGGAGACGATCTCGACTTCATCACCTTCCCTTCTGTTGACGGCGGCAAGGGCAATCCGGCCGACACGTTCGGCGGCGTCAACGGCTGGCTGGTCACCAAGGATGCTGGCAAATCGACGGTCGATTTCCTCAAATTCCTGACCAACAACAAGAACCAGACGGAAGGCGGCCGCCTGAAGATCTGGTTACCGATCGGCACCGACGCCCAGTCCGGCATTGCCGATCCGCGCCTGCGCCGGATAGCAGAAGGTCTTTCCAAGGCACCACATCACCAGCTCTATCTCGACCAGATGCTCGGTGCAAGCGTCGGTGCGGCCTTGAACGACGCCGCAGCACAGATCGTCACCGGCGACATCTCCCCGGAAGAGGCTGCAGCCCTGGTGGAAGAAGCACGCGAAATGCGCTGATCCCTTGCTTGAAAGTGGGCGTGGCGATGCATTCGCCGCGCCTCACCCAACACCGGACATATCGAGGAATGACATGACGACCATGACCGGCTCACGCCCACAGCTGAGCCCGGCGGCGCGCATTGCGCGCATGCATAGACAGGGGAAGCTCACCGCTCTCTTGCTGTTTCTGCCGCCGGCCCTGGTGCTGTTCACCCTTTTCGTCATCTGGCCGATCTTCAACGCCGCCAATCTCAGCTTCTTCAAGTGGAGCGGTTACGGCGCGATCGACAATTTTGTCGGCACGCAGAACTATCAGCGGCTTGCCAACCATTCCGTCTTTCACCAGTCCTTGTGGAATTCGGTAAAGCTGATCCTGGCGTCGCTGTTCATCCAGATTCCGCTGGCCCTTATGCTGGCTCTGCTCATCTACAAGAAGACTTCGATCAACACGGCGTTCCGGCTGATCTTCTTCGCCCCCTATATTCTCGCCGAGATCGCCTCCGGCGTGATCTGGAGCTTCATCTTCGACGGTGATTTCGGGGTGTCCGGCCAGATCGCCACCGCACTCGGGATCGAGCCTTTCTATATCCTCGCCGACCGGCAATTCGCCTTCCTGGCCATCATCACCGTCGTCGTGTGGAAATATTTCGGCTACCACATGATGATCTTCATCGCCGCCTTGCAGGCAGTGCCGGATGATCTGATCGAGGCTGCCGAAATCGACGGTGCAGGCCGCTGGCAGAAGGTGTTCTACGTCAAGCTGCCGCTGATCATGCACGCGATCAAGCTCTCCGCATTCTTCGCAATCGTTGGCGCGCTGCAGGTCTTCGACATCATCATTCCGCTCACCAATGGCGGCCCGTCGAACTCCACCCATTCGATCGTCAGCTATCTCTACACCTATGGGCTTGCGCAGCTGAATGTCGGTTATGGCGCTGCCGTCGGTGTCGTCCTGTTCATTCTCTGCATGGTGACCGCTTTCAGCTACCGGCGCCTCGCCATGGGTAAAGGAGGCGCATTATGAACCGCCCTGGCTTTTTCCTGGCGCTTGCCCGCGCCGCAGTGCTCTCGATCGTCGCGGCGCTGGTCATCGTGCCGCTGATTGCAACCTTTCTCGGCGGTTTCAAATCCGTCGGCGAATTGAGGGCCTCGCCCTTCGGCCTGCCGCCTGTGTGGCGCATCGAAACCTATACGGATATTCTCGGTGGACCGGTCTTCTGGGGTTATATCCAGAACTCGCTGATCATTTCGTTTTCGGCGGTGTTTCTCACCCTGATGCTAGCCTCGATGGCAGCCTATATCTTCGCGCAGATCCACTTTTTCGGCTCGAAATATATCCAGGCCTATCTGCTGCTGGGGCTGATGTTCCCGTTTGCCACGGCGATCGTGCCGCTCTTCCTGCAGATCCGCAATTTCGGCCTGCTAGACAATCCGCTCGGTGTGATCCTGCCCCAGACGGCCTTCTCCATGGCCTTTGCGATCGTGCTCCTGCGCAGCTTCTTCCAGCAATTGCCGAAGGAGCTGTTCGAGGCCGCCTATGTGGATGGCTGCGGGTATATCGGTTTCTTCTTCCGCTTCACCCTGCCGCTGTCGACGCCGATTCTTGCCACTGTCGGCACTTTCGTCTTCGTTCAGAGCTGGAACAACTATCTCCTGCCTCTGGTCGTGATCAATGACAGCGCAGGCTACACCTGGCCGCTCGGCATCATGCGGTATCGCGGCGAGTTCATGGTCGAGTGGAACCGCATCCTCGCCTTCGTTTCGCTGACCATCCTGCCGGCGCTGATCTTCTTCACCTTCACCCAGAAATACATCGTGGCCGGTCTCACCCGCGGCTCCGTGAAAGGATGACCTCATGACACCCGTAATCCGAAACCCGATCCTGCCCGGCTTCAATGCCGACCCTTCGATCTGCCGCGCCGGCGACGATTACTACATCGCCGTTTCGACCTTCGAATGGTATCCGGGCGTACAGATCCACCATTCGCGTGATCTCGTGAACTGGCGTCTCGTCACAAGGCCGCTCAACCGGGCCTCGCAGCTCGACATGCGCGGCGATCCGGACAGCTGCGGCATCTGGGCACCATGCCTCACCTATTCCGACGGTCTGTTCTGGCTGGTCTATACGGATGTGAAGCGCAAGAGCGGCTCGTTCAAGGATGCGCATAACTATGTGGTCACCGCGCCTTCGATCGAAGGTCCGTGGTCGGACCCGGTCTATCTGAATTCCTCCGGCTTCGATCCGTCGCTCTTTCATGATGACGATGGCCGCAAATGGCACGTGAACCTGCTTTGGGATCATCGCGGACGTCCATCCCGCTTCGGCGGCATCGTGATGCAGGAATATGACCCGGTAGAAAAGAAGCTCGTCGGGGCGATCTCCACCATCTTCAAGGGATCGCCGCTCGGTCTTTCGGAAGGGCCGCATCTCTACAAGCGTGACGGCTGGTATTACCTGATCGTTGCCGAAGGCGGCACAGGCTACAGCCACGCCGTGACGATGGCGCGTTCGCGCAATCTGACCGGCCCTTACGAACTGCATCCCGACACCCATGTCGTCACTTCACGGTTCCACCCGGATGCAACGCTGCAGCGCGGCGGGCATGGCGATTTCGTCGAGACGCCGGATGGCGGGACCTACATGGTGCATCTGTGCAGTCGACCGCTGCCCGGCCTCTACCGCTCGGTTCTTGGCCGCGAGACCTCCATCCAAAAATGCGTATGGGGTGAAGATGGCTGGCTGCGTCTGGATGGCGAAAAATTCGTGCCGCAGGACGAGGTGCCGGCCCCGAACCTGCCGGCGCATCCGTTCCCGGCAGAACCGGAGCGGTATGAGTTCAACCCGGACAGCGGATTGCCGCTGGCTTTCCAGTGGCTGCGTTCTCCTTATCCCGAACGGCTTTTTTCCCTGACGGAACGCCCCGGCCATCTGCGTCTGTTCGGGCGCGAGTCGGTCGGCTCATGGTTCGAACAGTCGCTTGTTGCACGACGCCAGACGGATTTCGATTACGATGCGGAGACGGAAGTCGATTGCGATCCGACCTCGCATCTGCAGATGGCCGGACTGATCGCCTACTACAATCGCTTCGCCTACCACTATCTCTGCGTCAGCCAGGACGAGAAGGCCGGGCGTTCGCTGCAGATCTTCTACTGCAACGGCCAATGGCCGAACGGCATGACGATGCTAGGACTGGACAATCCGATTTCCGTTCCGGACGGTCCGGTGCGCCTCCGGGTCGAGGTGCGCGGGGCGGCGTTGCGCTTCTTCTACATGAAGGATGGCGCCTGGACCCGCATCGGTCCGGTTCTCGACAATTCCGTGCTTTCCGACGAAAGCGGCGAGGGCGAGCAGAGCAAGATCACCGGCTCCTTCGTAGGCATCGGTAATTTTACAGGCGCCTTTGTGGGCATGGCGGCCCACGATCTCGGTGGGCTGGCGATGCCGGCCGACTTCTCGCATTTCACCTACAAGAACCTTCCCAAGGAATGATCCGATGGCCGTTGTCGAATATCAAAACATCAAGAAGGTTTTCGGTGCGGTCACCGTCATTCCGGATGCCTCGCTGCATATTCCGGACGGTTCCTTCACGGTCTTCGTCGGTCCGTCGGGCTGCGGAAAATCGACCTTGCTGCGCCTCACGGCGGGGCTGGAAGATGCGACCGACGGAAAGATCTTCATCGACGCGCGCGATGTGACCGAGGAACGCCCAACCGAACGCGGCATTGCCATGGTCTTCCAGTCCTATGCGCTTTACCCGCATATGGATGTGGCCGAAAATATTGGCTTCGCGCTGAAAATGGCCAAGGTTCCTAAGGCGGAAATCAAGGCGAAGGTTGAAGCCGCCGCTGATGTGCTCCAACTGACGCCGCTTTTGAAACGCAAGCCGGCGGAGCTATCCGGTGGCCAGCGGCAGCGTGTCGCCATCGGCCGCGCCATCGTGCGCCAGCCCAAGGTCTTCCTGTTCGACGAACCGCTGTCGAACCTCGATGCAGCCCTACGCACCCAGATGCGGGTCGAACTGGCGCAGCTGCACAAGCGGCTTGGCGCGACGATGATCTACGTGACCCATGACCAGGTAGAGGCCATGACGCTGGCTGACCAGATTGTCGTGCTCAACAAGGGGCTGATAGAGCAGGTCGGCGCGCCGATCGATCTCTACAACAAGCCGGAGACCCTGTTCGTCGCCGGCTTCATCGGCTCGCCGAAGATGAATTTCTTCACCGGGCCGCTGGCTGCGGCAGTCGGCGCGCATACGCTTGGTGTCCGGCCCGAGCATCTGGACGTTGATCGCAAGGACGGACTTCTTTCCGGCAGCGTGCAGTTCTCGGAACGGCTGGGCAGCGACACCTATCTGCATGTCGCGATGGAGGGCATCGGCATCGTTATTGCCCGTGCTGTGGGCGACGCGGTTTATGGGGCAGGGGAGACTGTATGGCTCTCCTACGCTCCGGAGATGACGCATCGTTTCGACGAAGCCGGCAAGCGACTGTGAAGACGAAATCCTGCGCGCTGATCAGGCGCGCAGGGCGGTTGCGGGGGACTGGCGATAGGCAAGCAGTGCCGGCACGGCTGCCAGAATGGCGGCGAAGCCGAGGAATACCAGCGCCAAACGCAGATCTTCACGCGTAAATCCGACTGGCAGGATGACGCCGCTTTTGGCGGCGAAAAGCTGCGCGCCGATCTGGGCGGCCGCCAGGCCGATGAGGAAGCCGATGCCGATGCCGAGCGCAACAAGCAGGAAAAGCTCCAGCCAGACGATGGTGAATACGGAAAGGCGGGGAGCGCCAAAGGCTCGCAGCGCACCGATCTGACGACGCCTCTGGCCGACATGGATGACTGTGACCAGAACCAGTGCTGCCGCAACAAGCCCCTGAGAGCCGGCAGCGACCGCGCTCAGGATCATCTTCGCATCCCCGAGCGTCGCATAAAGCCTCGTCAGCACTTCGCCGGGAAAGACGCCAAGCGTGCTGCCGGTTCGATATTCCTGACGCAGCCGATAGGCATCGGCAATCGTTTTCGGCTTGACGAGAATGGCCGGCAGGCCGGGCGTGGAGGGACCAAAGGTTTCGACTATCAGCGCATCCGGATCGATGCTGCCGTGATGATCCTCTTCGATATGAGCGGAGGACGCTGCACCGAGGGCGAAGGCTGGTTTGGCAGGCTGCACGGCGGGTATCTCCGCGACCGGTGTGGCGTGTTCCTCCGTCTCGCCCTCGACATGCGTTTCGCCGTCCTCGTGGTGTTCCTTGCCTTCATGGGCGTGGTGGTGACCGTCTCCGTCGCGATGCTCTTCCTCATGCCCATGCTCTTCGCCGAGACCATGGACGTGCCAGACTGCCTGAATGGGCACAAGAATGGCGCGGTCCCAAGGCGTGCCGGTCGGTCGCAGCTTTCCAGTGACTTTATAGGCCGGGCCGGCATGCGTATGGCCACCCGTCTCGGCCGTGCCGTGCATCGGCTTGATTTCCGCGCCGAGCGGCAGATTGACGGTAGCGCCGAGAACCGCTTCACCTTCCAGGGCAAACATCCTGCCTTCGGCAAAGCCGGGCGTGGTGCCCGCAACGAGTTTCGTGGTCGTACCGATGATCGGATAACCGGCAAAACTGTCGCCAAAACCGACCGGGGCAGCCCAATCGACGCGCGGATCGGCGGAAAGCTTGGTCAAGACAGAACCATCGATCAGAGGTAGAGGGGCGGCCTGCAGGAAGATGGAGGAGAGGACAAGCTGGGTTTCGCTTCCGGCGGCGCCGACAATCAGATCGAACTTGTCTGCGGCGCGGGCGCTGCCGAGACGAAGAGAACGCTCCTGGAGTGTGACGGCAACGCCGAGTGCGGTGGCAAGTGCCACCAGAAGCACCACGACGGCACCGCCGAGCCAAAGGCGACGCAGATCTGCAAGGATGAACCGGATCATGCCGCCATCTCCCCGGTCTGCGTGTCGCCGACGATCTGGCCGCCCTTCAACGACAGGCGGCGACCAAGCCGTTCGATGAGGCGCGGGTCGTGGCTGGCGACGATCAGGGTCGAGCCGGCATCCGCGGCAACCGACAGAAGAAGATCACCGACTGCCTCACCGCTTTCGAGATCGAGGCTGGCGGTCGGCTCGTCGGCGATGATGACGCCCGGCTTGCGCAGAAGCGCGCGGGCAATCGCGACACGCTGCATCTCACCACGAGACATGGTCTCGACATGCTGTTCGGGCCGCTTGAGGCCAACCGTTTGAAACAGCATGTGGGCGCGCTTCACAAGATCGGCCGTCACCACGCGCGACAGGCGCGCCGGCAGCAGAATGTTGTCGATCGCCGACAGGCCGGGAAAGAGATGAAAATCCTGCATGACCAAGCCGATATTGGCGGCGCGCCAGCGGTCGCGCCTGCCTTCGGAAAGATCCGCAAAGTTTTGATCACCCCAGAAGACGTGACCCGCACGCGTGCGTTCAAGGCCGGCAATGATGTTGATGAGCGTGCTTTTTCCCGAGCCGGAACCACCCGTCAGCGCAACACCGCTGCCTGCTGCGATTTCGAGATGATCTATGGCGAGCACCGGTGCCGTCAGGCCGGGAAACGCGACGGCGAGATTTTCAATTTTCAGCGACAGCATGTTTTCAAACCGTGGCGTATTCGGCCTGGCGAATACGAAGAAGACTGACGAATCCGGTTTCCGGATCCGTCCAGGAGCCCATTTCCAGCTTGCCGCGCACTTCGATCGTCTGGCTGGGCTGGGTGAAGGTCTGTTTTTCATCGAGATAGACGACGACGATGTTGTCGGGCCAGTCGCTATCGGTCGAGCAGAAGGGGCAGATCGACATTGGAATTTCGGTCAGCACGAAGAACTGCGCTTCGGCTTTCAGCGGTGGGGCCATGAAACCGCGCATGGCGATCTCCTTGCCGTTCAGCTGCTTGACCTTTTCGGAGAATTCCAAGCCGAGGACGCTGACCTTGCCGTAAAGTTCGTCGAAAGTGATGTCGCTATTGGCCTGTGCACGACCCGCAGCCGCCAGCAGCGGCAGGCCGGACATGAGGCCGAGTGTCATGGTGAGCGCCTGGCGGCGACTGAAACGCGCCGGATGAAGCTGCTTCATGACCCTTCTCCTTCCTGAAATATTCGCTCATCGTCACGCGGGACGGCGGACAATGCAAGCCGGGCAAAACCAGGGACAGCTGAACCCGGAAAAATACGATGAGGGCACGCCACGGCGGCGTACCCTCATTGTTTTCAAGTCTTAGTTGGTCTGCTTTGCGCCAAGCGCGAAAGCTTCGGCGAGAGCCTTGTAGACGTCGCTCTGCTCCATATAGCCACGGAAACCTTCGGCGCCGGGGCCTTCTGCCTGCAGAACGATATCGTCAACGGCGTGCACGCCGCTGTCTGCGCTCTTCGGGATGATGCCGGTTACGAGAACTGCGCCGGGCACATCCTTATAGGCTTCGTTGGCGACATATTCCTTCTTTTCGTTCTGGATGGCTGGAACGAACGGAGCATCAAGCTTCGGGCGGAAGGTTTCGTAATGGTCCGGGCCGTTGTTGGCGTTGAGGAACAGGCGACGCGATACGTCGACCTTGTCCGGGTAGCCGTCGCCGTCCTTGTCTTCGTAGTTCGGGAAGCCGGCTTCGGCATAGGTGCCGACCTTTTCGCGCATCTCGGTGCCCGGCTTTTCGTCATCGACGGTGCCGATGATGGAAACGCCGTGCGTGTGGTCGCCGGTAACGACGATCAGTGTGTCGGGGTTCTTGGCGGCGAATTCGCGCGCAACACCGATCGCCTTGTCGAATTCGATCGTGTCGACGACAGCGCGATCCCAATCCAGCGGATGGGACATCTTGTCGACGTTTGCGGCTTCAACCATCAGGAAGAAGCCTTCCGGGTTCTTCGACAGGTTGTCGAGAGCAACCTTGGTCATTTCGACGAGGCCCGGCTGTTCCGGGAATTTGCCGACGGTGCCCTTCTTCAGGAACTCGCGGTCAAGCGTCGTGTCCATGTTGCCGGTGTGGAACAGGCCGAGGATCTTGCCGGTATTGGTGCCGGCAGCCGTTGCAAGTTCACTCTTGCTGGTTGCCAGCGTGTAACCGGCATCCTTGAACATGGCGATATAGTCCTTGTCGTCCTTGCGCTTCGAGCCGGCAGTTGCCTGTGGCAGGAAGTAGGCGGAACCGCCGCCGAGCAGAACGTCCGGCTTGACGTCGAACAGCATGCCGTTGATTTCGGCCTTGTCGCCGCGCTTGCGGGTATGGGCGACGACGGCTGCCGGCGTTGCGTCCTGCAGTTCGGCGGTCGAGATTATGCCGATCGACTTCTTGGTCTGGCGGCGCAGCGCTTCCGCGATGTTTTCGACCTTCGGGTCGTCCATCGAGGAAGGAGTACGGTCGGCATAAACACCGATGGCGTTCACGGCGGTCTTGTGACCTGTCATGTAGGCCGACATGGTGTTGGCGCTGTCGGTGGCGACGGCGTCGGTGGCCGAGGTGCCGATGAAGGCTGCCGGCGGAACGTCGTCCATGTTCAGGCGGCCATTGGCCTTGCCCTCGGTCATGCCCTTGGACATGATGCGAGCAGCGGTGCGGTGAGCAACCGACAGGCCGTCGGCGATCAGGAAGATGACGTTCTTGGCCTTGGCCTGTTCCGGCGTGCCGTAGACGTTCCAGGTGATGCTCTTGGTCTCGCTGCCGGCGGCAACTTCAACCTTGTAGTCGCCGGCTTTTGCAAGTGTCACGCCGCGCAGGATGACGGCCGAACCGAGGACCTTGTCCTTGTTCTTCTCTTCGGCAACGAACTCAGCTTCCTTGCTGAGAGCTGCCTTGTAATCCTGGCCGTTGACGGTGATCTTGACGTCTTCCGGCTTTACGACTTTATCGAACTCGACTTTGAAATCGAACGGCGAACCAGTCAGGATCGTCGCGCGATCGAGCGGGTAGACTTCGGCAGCCTGAGCGGCGCCGGCGAGAATGGTCGTAGCGACCAAGGCGGAAAAGAGTTTGCGCATATTCCCCTCACGGACATGTGAAAAAACGACGCCCCCTCCTAGTCCCGCCATGTGACAGTTGGATGACTTGCCCACAGTAATGATTGGTCGATGTCTCGACGCCCAGCCTCAAATTTCCGGTGGCAGTGAAATGCAGTTGCCTGGATCACCCGTCCATACCGTGGCAAGCCAAGCAGGCCGGCTCGCGTTAGGAACGGTGCCCGATCAGAGCAGAAATTTCGCTACTGACGGAATTCAACAGGCCGATGTAACGTTCGAAGTCACGATTGTTGACGATCGGCGTGAGCGTGGAGAGGCTGATGGCTGCGGCAATCTTACCCTTGTGGTCGAAGATCGGCACGGCGGTGCAGCGCACGCCTTTTACATGTTCCTGGTCGTCGATCGCATATCCCTGCTCACGAACGTTGGTAACCTCTTTGACAAAGGCTGCTTCGCTGCCGATGGAACGCGGTGTCGCCGCCTCGTAGGAATATCCTGTCAGGATGCGCTCTCGGGTCTCCCGATCCTGAAAGGCAACCAGCACCTTGCCGATTGCCGTACAGTGAAGCGGGAGTTGCCGACCTATCCGTGAATAAGTGATGACGGCTGCCTGCCCCTCCACCTTGTCGATATAGACGCCATGCTTTCCATTGAGGATGCCGAGATGCACCGTCTGGCCGGTCTGTTCGGAGAGGCTGACAAGAAAGCTGTTGCAGATCTTGCGGATGTCTATCGAACTGATGACAAAATTGCCGCGTTCGACCAGTTTCATCCCCAGGCGATAACGCCCGTTATCCTCATTCTGGTCGATGTAGCCGCGCGCCTGCATGGTCTTAAGCAGCGCATGCAGCGTGCTCTTGTTCAATCCGGTCCGGATACTGATGTCCGTGATCTTGATCTCCCTGTTCTGATCGTCGAACAGGTCGAGAATCTGCAGTGCTCTGTCTACGGACTGGATGATCGGCATGCTTACCCGCTGGGATGAGAGCAAGCCGATGTCCACCGGCTCGCCTGAAATTGAATGATGTCTAGCACAGTTCCGGCTGTCTTGCAGGTGCGCGACATATGGCCCGGCTCGCGGTAACCAGCCGGGAGGCGGTTCCCTTCGATGGTTCCGATCTCGCCAAGGCAGGCTCAGATGATGCCCGCATCGGTGAGCACGCGACGGACCACCGCAATCTTCTCCTCGCTGAGCGGCGCTGCCGGTGGCAGCGAATAGGAGGAGATCGGCAGCCCGCAGGCTTTCATCGCTTCCTTGACCACGCCGACGAACGGCACATCGACCTTGTAGATGCGCGGCAGCTGCAGGATGGTGCGATGGAGAGCGGTGGCCCTTGCAAGATCGCCGTCCTTGACTGCGCGATAAATGCCCGTCGAAACATTCGGCGCGAAATTTGCGCTGGCAGAAATGGCGCCGTCACCGCCCAGAAGCAGCGTATTCAACAGATGATCGTCATAGCCGCAGAAGACACTGAATTCGGGATGTGCGCCCTTCACGATATCGACCATGTCTCGCAGATGCGCCACCGAATCGATCGTATCCTTAAGGCCGACGATATTGGGATGTGCATCGACCAGCCGCTTGACGAAGGCAGGATGGAGATCCTGGCCGGTAAGCGCCGGGAAATTATACAGCAGCACTGGCAGTTCGACCGCGTTGGCGATTGCGGAGAAGTAACCGAACAGGTTTTCTTCCGTCACCTTCCAGTAGTAGGGATTGATGGCCACGACGCCGTTGGCGCCGATCGACTGGGCGTGCCGGCTGAGCGTGACTGCCTCGCGCGTATTGGTGCTGCCGGTGCCGATCAGTACCGGCACGCGGCCGGCAGTGTAACCGACGACAAATTCGGCAAGCGCCAGACGCTCCTCATGGGACATCTGGGAGAACTCTCCCCCGGTGCCGAGGAAGAACATGCCGTCCACGCCTGCATTGACGAGATGGTCAATGACCAGTGCCATGCCGGCCGTGTCAAAGCTGCCATCATCTTTGAAGACCGTGGGTACGGGTGGAATGATGCCGGAAAATTTCATCAATCTGGACATTAACAAACCTCCTTTTGTCAAAAGCGATATCGGAACATGCGAAATGGTTGGACGTTAGAAATTTCTCATATGTTCTATATTATAGAACGACGTTCCGATAATTTTCAGCGTAGCCGAAGTGCCACTGTCCGGCTTTGGCAAATGCCATTGCGAGGCTGTATGTCGCACCATGGGGAGATTGCGGGCACTGATCGGGTGCTGAGGGGCAGCCGTAGTCATCCTGCCCATCCGCCTTGGCGATTGAAATGACCGCTCAATACCTGTGATTTCTTGTCAAGATTTATCCCGGGTGGCTTGCAGCCATTCGATCGATCCCCTAGCGATCACTTACGTGATGCACGATTGACTGATGGGAGAGAGCATGACCGAGGGGACACAAGTCTATGCGATGCCCGGGACATGTTTTTTCGATCTGATGCCCGCAAAGGGTGGTGAACCCTATCGGATCTTCCTTTCAATTCCGACCGGCGAGCCGCCTGCGGAGGGATGGCCGCTTCTGGTGACGACCGACGGCAATGCCACCTTTCCCTTCGCGGTAGCGAGCCTTGTTACTCAGGCCCCCTATTCCACGGGAACGAATGTCGGTTGGGGCGTCGTTGCAGCCATCGGTTATCCTTCGGACGAGCCCTATAATGCGATGCGCCGAGCCTGGGATCTCGGACCTCCGCCGGTCAAATCCTATCCGCCTTATTTCGAAGGTGGTCCTCCGGTTCTGATCGGCGGCACGGGAGAATTGCTCGATTTCATCGAACACGAACTGCTGCCGAAAATCGCGGACATGGTGCGGCTCGATCCTGCGCGCCGATCGCTTTTCGGCCATTCGTTCGGCGGCCTCTTCACGCTTTTTTCGCTGTTCGAGCGACCGGGTCTGTTCAAAAATTGGATTGCCGCCAGCCCGACCATTTATTGGGAAGGAAGCGAAATCCTCAATAATGAGGCGCGGCGACAGGATGCACCCGGTAACGCACCATTCCTGCATCTATCTGCCGGGGAGTACGAAGGCGATGAACTGGCGCCGTTTCAGTATCGGAACGAGGATGCCGAGGCACGCCTCGAAAAGCGGAAAACGGAGAGGACTATATCGCTTGCCAGGGAAATGGCTGTTCGTCTGAACGGCACTGCAGACAGTATTCGCACCGAATTTGAAATTTTCCCTGGTGAGACGCACATGTCGGTGCTTGGACCTGCTGTAAACCGGGCCGTCAACATCGCATTCGCAGTCAGAAAGTGATCTTTAATATCAAAGGCCTCTGGCATATGTGCCTCGACTGAGGCGTGACAAATTTACGCCGCCTGGGAAAAAGATGACTATATGCATCATATTTTATTGATCACTCGAAATCGAGCTTTTATAGCTGACCCCGTGAGTTGACTTCGTCGAGAGAAACTCGCTTTCGCGCGTCTCACATCCACGATCTTTTCGGATCATTCAATTCAGTTTGTCCCTTGTCAAAAGGATCGGGCAATGACGTTCTCTCTTCACCGGTTCCACGCGCGCCATCGTCTTCTTGGTTCCACTATACTGGTTGGTGCCATGACCGTAGCTTTCGTACCGGCCACGGCTATTGCGCAGGACGCAGCTGGTGAGGCAACTCAGCTTGCTCCGATCGTTCTCCAAAGCGGAGCAACGACAATCGGCGAAGACAACGACACGGTGGTGCCCAGGCGCACCGTTTCAGCCACCAAGACGGACACGCCTTTGGTAGAAACGCCACGCGCCATTTCGGTGGTGACACACGAGGAAATGGAGCAGCGTGCCGTCACCGACATGATCCAGGCAGCCCGCTACAGCTCGGGCGTCACCACCGGCGCTTTCGGTTACGATCCTCGTTTTGACCAGATCTACATCCGCGGTATCGAAACCACGACCACCGGTGACTTTCGCGACAGTCTACGCCAGCCGATCATGAACTACGGCTCGTTTGCTACTGAAGTCTATACGCTGGATCGCATCGAGATCCTCAAGGGGCCAGTCTCGGTGATGTATGGTGCGGCGAGCGCCGCGGGTATCGTCAACCGTATCTCCAAGATGCCGCAGGAAGAGGCTCACCACGAAGTCGAATTGCAATACGGCACCGTTGGCCGCAAGCAGGCTGCCTTCGATTTCGGAGGTCCAGTTGGCGAGAGTGACGAGCTGTTCTACCGCTTGGTCGGCCTTGCCCGAGAGGGAGAGGGAAGCTACGACATCCCCGATGATCGCTACCTCCTCCAGCCATCGTTTACCTGGAAGCCAAGCGACGACACGACCCTCACGGTCTACGGTCTGGCGCAGAAGGGTGAAACAGGCGCGAGCGCGTGGAGCTACCTTCAGGGCAAGGACGTCTTCCTCTATACCGACCCTGACTTCAACAGCCAGAAGGTGGAGCAGTACCAGCTCGGCTATCAGCTTGAGCACAAGTTCGATAACGGCCTGACCTTCCGCCAGAATGCGCGTATCGGCGATGTCGATCTCAAGGCGCATTACCTGAACCGCGTATACCTTAATGCCGCTGGCAATTGGCCAACGACTGCGGTGACGGAGGACATGCGCGCCTATCAGATCGACAATCAGCTCGAGAGCCAGTTTGACACCGGCAGCCTTTCGCATACGCTGCTCATGGGGCTTGACTACACCCGGGTCATGTCGGAATTCGCTATGGGCGATGATGAGGTTGCGCCAGGTACTCCCGGCTCCACGGTGGCAATCCCCGCGCTCACCGACTTCACCGACAGCAGCCTCAGCCAGACAGGCATCTATGCCCAGGACCAGATTGAATTCGGCAAATGGCGCGCTGTGGCGGGTCTTCGCTATGACTGGGCGCACCAGAAGACCGCTGTAGAGGGCGGCTCCACCAGCGAGAAGGATGACGGTGTCCTCTCCGGCCAAGTGGGACTGCTTTACCTGTTTGACAACGGTCTTGCGCCCTATATCAGCTATGGAACATCATTCATTCCATCCACAGCGCTTGCAGCCGATGGTTCGGTTCTCGAACCAACCAAGGGCCGCCAGATCGAAGTTGGCTTGAAATACCAGCCGCAGGGCGAGAACTATTCGTTGAGTGGTGCCGTATACAGGCTGGTGGAAACGGGCAAGCCTCAGTACGATGTCCCGAGCTACCTGTTCTCGCACAATTCCGGCGAAAACACCTATACCGGCTTTGAAATCGAAGGACGTACCGAGTTCGATAACGGCATCAGCCTGATCGCTGCCTATACCTATGCTCACGCCGAAATCACGGAAAACTTCGACCCAACCCTGATCGGCAACACGCCTTCGACGGTGCCGCGTCACGTCGCATCTCTGTGGGTGAACTATGCCGTGCCGGAAGACACTGCATTGAGCGGTCTTAGCATCGGTGGTGGTGTACGTGCGATGAGCGAATCCTTCACCAGCGACGCGAATACCGGCAAGAATGCCGGCGTTGCCTATCTCGACGCCGCACTGTCCTATGACTTCGGCGCCACCGCTCCCGACCTCAAGGGACTATCGCTTGCTGTCAGTGCCACCAATCTTGCGGATCGACGCGAACAGGTTTGCACGGACGGTTATTGCTATACCGGCCGAGGCCGCACGGTCTTGGGTTCGCTCAAGTACAAGTGGTAAAACTGGCAGCCGTCCTTCCGATGTCATCCTAGACATACGGGCGGGCGGCATGACCTTGGTTCCGCTCGCGCAGGAAACGCTCGATATGACGAAAGCCTTTACCGTGCAGGACCTCGGTCTTTCGATCGATGGCAATGCGATCCTGTCGGATGTCGGCCTCGATTTTCCGGCAGGAGAAGTGGTGGCTTTGGTCGGCCATAATGGCTCGGGCAAATCAAGCCTTTTGAAAATACTTGCACGACAGCTGACGCCAACCGCGGGATCCGTCGCTTATGCTGGCCGCGATCTCAAGCAGTATGACGGCCGCGATTTCGCACGGTCCGTCGCCTATTTGCCGCAAGATCTGAGCACCGGATCCGACATGACGATCCGCGAGCTTGTCGCCTGCGGGCGTTATCCCTGGCATGGTGCACTTGGCCGGTTTTCCGATCTCGACCGGCAGAAGGTCGAGGCTGCGATCGAGGCGACGCATATCGAAAGATTTGCCGACCGAATGGTGGGCACGCTGTCCGGCGGGGAGCGCCAGCGGGCATGGATCGCCATGCTGATCGCACAGGACGCAAACTGCCTGTTGCTCGACGAGCCGACTGCTGCACTCGATATCGCCCATCAGATCGAAGTCCTGTCGTTGGTGCGGCGGCTTGCGCATGAGGGTGGTCGAAGCATCGTCATCGTGCTTCACGATATCAACATGGCCGCACGCTTCTGCGATCGGATCCATGCGCTGAAGGGCGGACGCGTGGTCGCCAGTGGAACGCCGGATGGCATACTTGTGCCAGAGACTTTACGCAGCATTTACGGAATCGACATGGATGTGATTGCCGCATCCAGCCTGTCGCATCCCCTTGCCTATGCCCGCTGAGGCCATGACAAGATGACGGTCTTGCGGCGATCTTTCCTGCAATGCGCGGCGGCGGCAGCAGCAATGATGCCGAAGCCGGTATTTGCCGAAATGGCCGGATTGCGAATTGTCAGCCTTGATTATGGGCTATCATCCACGCTTCTGTCGCTTGGTCTGCCGCCTGTCGGAATTTCGGATCTCGCCGATTGGGGCCGATGGGTCGTCGAGCCAGTTCTGCCATCCTCCGTGATCGATATCGGCAGCGCCAACGAGATCAATTTCGAAATCCTCGTGCAGTTGAAGCCCGATATCATCCTGACGACACCTTATCTCAATGAACTTTTGTCCAGGCTCCAGCCCTTCGCAAAGGTCGTTCGATTGGAAGTTTTTACGCCAGGCGCCGGTCCTATCCTGCCGGCGGCCATTGCCGCGACACGCAGGCTTGCGGCGGAAATCGGACGGCAGAACGAGGCGGAGCGGTTTCTGGCGCATTCCGACGCCTTTTTCGAATCCTGCAGGAATAGACTTTCCGGCAGGAAATTGCCGCCGGTGGCGCTGGTCAATTTCATGGACGCCCGCCACGCCCGGATCTATTCGGCGCCGGGCCTGTTTCACAATGCGCTGGAGCGTATCGGCGTGCGCAACGCCTGGGAAAAACAGTCGAATTACTGGGGATTTGAGACGATCGGCATCGAGGAATTGTCGGCGATCAAGGATCCGGATGCGCGCCTGATCGCCTTCGATCCCATCCCGCCGGATGTATTGCCGAGGCTCGCCGATAGTCCGCTCTGGCAACGCCTTCCATTTTCCCAGCCAGGACATTTTTCCGTTCTTCCACCGGCCCTGATGTTCGGCATGGTGAACGAGGCCGTGCGCTTCGCCGGTCTGTTGACTGAGCTTTTGGAAAAAGATTCATGACTGCATCCCGTCGCGACATTCTCGGGCCGGCCCTCGTGACGTTATTGCTGTTTTGCGCCGGCGGAGTGGCATCCTGGTTTCTTGCCGCCCCCGCCTTGTCCGCGCCAACGATGTCCGCATACGATATCGAGCGGATGGTGCTCTATTATTCAACGCTCCCGCGGCTCGCGACGGCGCTGCTTGCCGGTGCTGCCCTTGCCTTGTCGGGCGCGCTTTTCCAGCAGGTCCTGCGCAATCCGCTGGCCGATCCGACGACGCTCGGCGTTTCGGCAGGAGCAAACCTCGCCTTGGTCATCACATCGCTTTTCCTGCCCGGTCTTTTGGGAGCCGGCCGTGATCTCGTTGCTCTAGTCGGCAGTGGTGTCGCAGCCGCAATCGTCGTCAGCCTCGGTGCGCGCCGAGGGTTCTCACCCTATTCGCTCGTGCTCTCCGGCCTGGTGCTGAGCCTCTGGTGCGGCGGCCTTGCGGCCATCCTGACCTATCTGAACCAGAAATACCTGGCGAGCCTGTTCATCTGGGGCGCGGGCTCGCTCGCACAGCAAAGCTGGGTCATTCCCGTGTCGCTGATCTGGAAACTTGCCGTCGTTTCCATCATCTGCGCGGTGCTCATCCGGCCGCTCTCCCTGCTTGATCTGGGGGAGAGCAGTTCCTCGGCGCTCGGGGTGAAGTTGATCCGTCTTCGTGCCATCGTCATTGTCTGCGCCGTTGCGCTTGCAGCCTTCGTCACCAGCGCTGTGGGTGTGATCGGCTTTATCGGACTGGTGGCGCCGACGATTACCCGGCTTGCCGGTGCGCGGCGGCCGGCGCAATTGATCTTATGGTCTCCGCTGGTCGGCGCCGGGCTGCTCTTCTTTGCCGATTCCGTCCTGCAGCTTGTCGCAGGCGAGCTTGGCGATTTCCTGCCGACCGGAGCGGTCACGGCGATCTTCGGCTCGCCTTTACTTCTGGCGCTTTTGCCGCGACTGAAGATCCGCCACCGAATTCAACAGGCCGCGATACAAAAACGGTCGCGCCGATGGGATACAAAAATCCCGATCATCATCGCTTTTTCAATCCTCGTTCTTCTGTTGCTGCTCAGCATGTTTGTCGGGCGAGGTGTCGATGGAAGCTGGACGCTTGTTTCCGGTGAATATTCTCTCGATATTCTGTCCATCCGAATACCGAAGATATTCGCTGTCCTGGCATCCGGGGCGATGCTCGCCGTCGCGGGCGCGATCCTCCAACGGCTGACCGGAAACGAGATGGCAAGCCCCGAAGTTCTCGGGATCAGCGCCGGGTCGACATTCGGTGTCGCGATCGCACTTTTTTCGATCGCGCCGGGGTTTTCCGGCCAGTTCCTGTTTGCGGTGATAGGGGCAATCATCGTGCTTTCGATGATATTGCTTGGTTCCCGTCGATCATCCTTCGCACCCGAGCGGGTATTGCTTGCCGGTATCGCGCTCAGTGCAATGGTCGATGCCGTTGTCGGCGTGCTGAGTTCGACGGGGGATCCGCGCGCTGTGCTTTTGATGCGCTGGATGAGCGGTTCCACCTATCTGGTCGACGGCATGAGTGCCGCAGCAGAGACAGTGATTGCAGTTATCCTCATCGCAACTGCATTTGCCGCACGGCGATGGCTTGATATCCTGCCGCTCGGACCCGCGCCATCCGCTGCGGTCGGTGTACCTCTGGCGCGCGCCAGACTGGCACTGTTCGGGCTTGCCGGATTGCTGACTGCAACTGCAACGCTGACAATCGGCCCTCTGTCCTTTGTCGGGCTGATGGGACCGCATCTGGCGCGGGAGGCCGGCCTGACGCGTGCCATGCCGCAAATGATCGGCGCATCCCTGATTGGCGGCGGATTGATGGTGGCCGCCGATTTCGTCGGCCGGACGATCGTGTCGCCCTACCAGATCCCGGCGGGGCTCGTTTCAGCACTCATCGGCGCGCCATTCCTGATGCTGATGATGCGTCGAAAGGCCTGAGCGTCTTCCGCTCCGGACTTTGAACGGCTCCCCACCTGCCTACTGGCTGGCCAGAAAACTCTCGTAGGTCTGCTTCAAGCCCACTCTCAGCGGCCGGGCATTGTCCCAGCCGAGGCCATGCAGGCGAGTGAGATCGGCAAGCTTGCGCGGCGTACCGTCCGGTCGCGAACGATCAAAGGAGAGCGGTCCCTCGAAGCCTACGGTTTCACAGACAAGATGGGCGACATCGGCGATCGAAAGCTCTTCGCCCGAGCCGATATTGACCGGCAAAGCGTCGGAATAGTTACGCAACAGGAAGACGACTGCCTCTGCCAGATCGTCGACGTGAAGAAACTCCCGAAGCGGCTTACCGCTGCCCCAGATCGTCAGACTGTCTGCATTGTTCAGTTTGGCCTCATGTGCCTTGCGGATCAGCGCCGGCAGAACATGACTTGTTTCCAGGTCGTAATTGTCGCCGGGACCGTAAAGGTTGGTGGGTTGTGCCGAAATGAAATCCAGTCCCTGCTCCTGCCGATAGGCCTGGCAAAGCTTGATGCCGGCAATCTTGGCAATGGCATACCATTCGTTGGTCTTTTCCAATGGACCTGTCAGCAGCGATTCCTCGCGGATCGGCTGTTCCGCGTCACGCGGATAGATGCAGGTCGAGCCGAGAAGAAGAAGCTTCTCCACCCCGGCGCGCGCCGAACCCTCGATGACATTCGCCTCGATCATCAGATTGTCGTAGAGAAAGGAGACTGGCGACGCGCTGTTGGCCGCAATGCCGCCAACACGGGCTGCCGCCATGATGACGGCATCCGGCTGTGTGTCCACAAGCCAGCGCCGCGTCGCAGCCTGATCCCGCAGGTCTACTTCGCTGCGCGGCACGGTCAGTACCTCGCAGTTTTCCCTTGAGAGAAGCCGCACGAGCGCCGAGCCGACCATACCGCGATGGCCAGCCACCCAGACCCGTTTTCCCTCAAGCTCGAACAGCGGCTTCATCTGTCAGTCCTTGTCCCTTTGATGCACCGAATTCCCATGTTCGCGAATATCGGACTGGACCATCTCGGTAATCATTTCTTCCAGCGTGGTGGTTGCTGTCCAGCCGAGCTTTTCCTTAGCCTTGGCAGGATCCCCCAGCAAGAGATCGACTTCCGTCGGGCGGAAGTAACGCGGATCGACCTCGATGAGGCAGCGATCCGTGCAACGCTCGAAGCCGCGTTCATCGACACCTTCGCCCTTCCATTCGATATCGATGCCGGCAACCTTGAAGGCCGTACTGACAAAATCACGCACGCTGACGGTGCGGCCGGTGGCCAGGACGTAGTCGTCTGGTTCATCCTGCTGGAGAATCCGCCACATGCCTTCGACATAGTCACGGGCGTGGCCCCAGTCGCGCTTGGCGTCGAGATTGCCGAGATACAACCGATCCTGATCGCCAGCAGCGATGGCGGCCACGGCGCGGGTGATCTTGCGGGTCACGAAAGTTTCGCCGCGACGCGGGCTTTCATGATTGAAAAGGATGCCATTGGAGGCATGCATGCCATAGGATTCACGGTAATTGACCGTGATCCAGAAGGCGTAGAGCTTGGCGACGCCGTAAGGCGAACGCGGATAAAACGGGGTGGTTTCCTTCTGGGGTGTCTCGACCACCTTGCCGTAAAGTTCGGATGTCGAGGCCTGATAGAAGCGAGTCTTCTTTTCCATGCCCAGAATGCGGATCGCTTCGAGGATGCGCAATGTGCCCATGCCGTCCGCGTTTGCGGTGTATTCCGGCGTTTCGAAGCTCACATGCACGTGGCTCTGTGCGGCAAGGTTATAAATCTCATCCGGCTGCACTTCCTGAATGATGCGGATCAGGTTGGTGGAGTCGGTCATGTCGCCGTAATGCAGGGTAAAATGGCGTTCGGTTTCGTGCGGGTCTTCGTAAAGATGGTCGATGCGCCCGGAATTGAAGCTCGATGAACGGCGCTTGATGGCGTGAACATCATAACCTTTCTCGAGCAGGAGTTCAGCCAGATAGGAACC
The DNA here is from genome assembly GCF_044987325.1 of Rhizobium sp. ZW T2_16. Classification (NCBI taxonomy): domain Bacteria; kingdom Pseudomonadati; phylum Pseudomonadota; class Alphaproteobacteria; order Hyphomicrobiales; family Rhizobiaceae; genus Rhizobium; species Rhizobium sp. ZW T2_16. The sequence continues at coordinate 344,779 of NZ_JBJDRG010000004.1, read as the reverse complement.
GTCCTGCCCGGTGACGCCAGTAATCAGTGCGCGTTTCACAGCCTTGTTGGTCATGGTAGTCATTCCTTAGCAGGGACGAGCGACTGCTGCGAAGGCTTCAGCCACACGCGCAATATCCGCCTCGTTCAGGTTATGATGGTTCGGCAGGTAGATACCGTAATCGTGCACCTTGTCTGCGTTCGGTAGCGCGGGCTGCGAATGGTCCCTGAGCCAGAAGGGATGGCGCGCGATGTTGCCGCAGATCAACGGACGGCATTCGATATCGAGCGCATTGATGTGCTTGTAGGTTTCAAGCCGGTTTTCAATGAACGTCCCATAGGCGAAGGAAGAAAGAACTTCCGTATTGCCCGACTGGCAAAAGAAGTCCGGCAATGCCTTGCGATAGAGCTCGAAATTGATGCGCCGGCGCTCAACGATATGGTCGAGTTTTTTCAGCTGCGAACGTCCGAGGAACGCCTGAAGGTCGGTCGAGCGCAGGTTATATCCGGCGTGATAGAAGGTGTAGAGGTTCTTGAACTCGTCGATACCATTCTCGTCAGCCAGAGATTTGCGCAGGTCCGGCCGCAGGTCGCGGCTCCATCCATGCGATCGCAGCGATAGCATCAGCTGGTGCAGGTCGCTGTCGTCGGTGACGACCATGCCGCCCTCAATGGTGGAAATATGGTGGCCATAATAGAACGAGAAGCTGCCTGCCGTCCCGATCGAGCCGAGTTTCCGGCCCTTGTATGTAGAGCCTAGCGCTTCGCACGAATCTTCTAAAAGCTCGATGTCATAACGCTGGCAGATGTCGCGGATCGCATCCATGTCGCCGGAGTGGCCGAGCACATGCACAAGGATCAGCAGCGACGGGGGATCAGTGCGGCACAGATCCTCCAGGTGGTTGAGGTCGATACCGAGCGAATTGGGATCGCAATCGCACAGGCGGACGTCGAAGCCCAATTGCAACAGGGGCGAGACGGTGGTGACCCAGCTGACGCCGGCGGCGATCGCCTTGTTATTGCGCAGACGGCCGGCTTCTTTCAGCGCGGCGATCATCAGGAGGTTGGCGGAGGAGCCGGAATTCACATAGACCGCATGCCGGCTGCCCATCCAGGTCGCGAACTCTTCTTCGAAGGCGAGCGTCTGCTCGGCCTTGGTCAGTCGATTGCCCGCGAGCATCCATTCGGAGAGCGCCTCAAGCTCGTCCTGGGCAATGGTTTCCTCGGCGAGGCGGATAGGACGAAGTGCGGACATCAAGATGCCTCCCTGATGCGCACCGAGCGCATCACTTTCATTTCCAGATAATAGCGGGTGACTTCGGCATAGGCGGCGCGAAGTTTCAGGGTCTTCTCGCCGGACGCAAAAGCATCGATGGTGATGGATCCCTCATGAGCGCGGAAGAAGGCGAGCGGCTCTTTGACAAAGCCGACCTTGGGATAACGCAGCATCGAGAGTAGCGAGACAAAGGCGTCAGGGCCGACGCCGCGATATTCGTGCGTCTGCAGCGGCAGCCGGCCTTGATAGAGAGCATCGAGCAGGATCTGGCGGCGATAGACGGCTGCACCGGGCGAAATCAGCGAGCCGAGGATCTGTTTCTCGACAGCCTCGACAGCGAATATGCCGGTTTCGGGTAGCCACTCTACGAACTGGCGAAGCTTGGTCGGAAGCCCCGGTCCATCGACCACATCCGCGCCGCTGAATGCGAAGCCGGTGTCTTCGCCGATAACGGAAAGGCAAGCCTCGATGAAATTCGGAGCGATCCAGTCGTCATCATACTGAAGGTGCACGAAGTCACCCTTGGCATGCAGCACGCCTTCCAGCCAGCAAAAATGCGGGCCGAAGTCGCGTTCGCGGCGAATGTAGAGGATACGATCACCGTAGGATGACGCCACCTCCGCTGTGTTATCTGTCGATCCGTGGTCGACAACGATAACCTCGACGGGGCGCGTCTGGTTCAGCGAACTCTCTATCGCCACAGGTAGCATGCCCGCGCGATTGAAGGTTGGAATGACAATGGAAACAGTCTCAGACATTAAGGTCTCCTAGGATCTGTCTAAGCCGCGAAATATTGGCAACGAGAGTATCGGCGCTGCCGGTAGCTCGGATTTCGAGAGGATGCGGGCTCAATCCCTGAACAAAATCGCGTATCGTCGTGCCACTGCCAGAGGCGACATTGACAGGACCGGTTGCTGAAGAAAGGGCAAGGCGCACCACGTATTCGGCTGCCTTCTCAGCAGGCAGAAAATCACGGATGCTGTCTGCGCCAGGCAGTTCGAAAGGCTGCGTCAGATCTTCATTGGCAAGACGACGTTCTACAGAAGGGCGCAGGAACGAGCCCGTTTGGGCAGGGTCGTGAATGGAGAAAAGCCGCGTTGCGAGAAAGGCCCGCCCTGTGGCGTCGCATATATCTGCAGCAACGCTTTCCGCCTGCCACTTGGTGCGACCGTAAAGCGATGCCGGCACCTTCTCCGCTTCTTCGTAAATTGGCTCTGCTGATGGCGCGTAAATGTGGCTTGAAGAGCAAAACACAAACGAAGCCTTCTGCCCCTCCAGCGCGGAAAGAAGGTTGATCGTGCCGCCGACATTCACCGCGTAGGCACGAGCAGGATCTGCCTTGACCGAGGCGACAGGAACCAGAGCAGCAAGGTGGATAATCTTATCGACTGAGGCTGCCGTATACTGCGCCCGCACGGCATCCAGGCTGGTCAGGTCGATCTTGTTGATGATTACTTCCGCATCAGGACACAGGCGGGCCAGATGTGAAATCACATGCCGCCCCAGTATCCCGCCTGCACCGGTCACCAGGATTCGCATTGATCACACCATCTACGGACATGGGCCGGAGACGAAGCCCATCGACAATAAGAAGTGGAGCCGACTGCCTGCTGCATTCTATGCCCTTGTTATGCGTGACGAAGGGTTTCGCAGCGCAGAGATTCATCCAAGTAACAGGCTTGAAGACTCACGGTTCAGGCCCCAGAAATCGTGGTTATGGCAATTGACGTGAACGCCCGACGCATGCCATCCCTCGTTAACAATAAATGACGCTTGTTCCATGCGCGAACCTTACGGCGAAGGAATTCCCCGATATGCATTATACCCGAGTGAGGACGCAGAGCGATTTTGAGGGCGCTCTGGTTACCGTGTATTGCGCGGTCTGGCATCGGCAGCAAAACAAGCTCGATCTTCTAAAATCCCATTATGTTAATCTGCGCCGCCAGAGTATTGGCGTGCGCATGATCTACATTTTCGACAATGGTGATACGCCGCCGGATTGGCTGGATGCGGATTGCTACGTGTTCTCAGGCCCACTTTCGATCTACGAAGCGTGGGCTGCAGCCGTCGCGCTCAACAAGTCGTTCTATGTCATGAACCTCAATCTTGACGATCGCCTGGCCACCAATGCAGTGGAAATGATGGTTGGAGCGTCCTGCGCCTCGTCGGCGGCGCTCGTTGGCGGCGAGTGGCTGATCTGTTTCGATGACTCCCATCTGGATCAGCCGTTCAAGGCGCCTTTGCTTATCGCTTCGGAATTCGTATCCGAGTGGCCGCCCAAACCACATTCGCGGCTGAGATTGGGCTCGGGGTCCGGTGAACGCGGCACTTTTGGTCCGGCGACCCTCTGGCATGCCGCAGCGTTGGGGAAATATTATCCGAGTTATTTCAACGATGGATCGATCATCAAATCGATTGGCGATACGTTGTTTTGGGGCGCGGTGCATCAAAAAGGGCTAAAAATGGTGCGTCTGCCGATGCTGATCGGCAAATATTACTCGTCACCGACCCAGCAGGCGGAATTCCGTTCGCATGAGGACCAGGAGCTTCTCACTCGCCATGGCATCTCCAAAATCTCGTTTGCGGACCGCATTCTTGGCGGAGAAGTGCCGGAAGTGCCTGGACCAACCATCTAGCCTCTCGATTGCGGAACGGTAACCAGGAAAACGGTGCCCTGGCAGGATGATTTTTGCAGCGTGATTGTTGCTGCGTGCGAGGCGAGCATCGTACGGGCGATTTCAAGCCCCATTCCTGTTCCGCCATCCAGTCGCCGGGTCGAGAAAAATGGCTGGAACACACGGTCCTTGTTTGCGTCCGATATCCCGCTCCCATCGTCCGCTACGAAGATCTTGGTGGAAAGCCGGTTGGCTTCCACCCTAAGATCGAGGCGCGTTGCACCATTCTGGAAAGCATTTTCCGCGAGGTTTGCGAAGACCACATTGGCCGCCTCAATCGGAAGCGCGAAGCGAGCCGCCGATTGTCCTGATACAGCAATCACATAATCGGGAAAGCGGACCTGAAGCATGCTTTGGATCTCGTCGGCACAGATTTTGTCGACGGGGAGCGCTGTTTCTGCTTGAGCGAGTTCGCGAAGTCTCTCCAGCAACAGGTCAAGCCGCTTCGAATCGTCGATGATGTTTTCGAGAAAATGCAGGCGTTCGGCCTTGGTCATAACCTGATCGTCACCATCGTCGAGCATCAACTCTGCCGCCCCGCGGATCGAGGTCAGGGGCGATTTTAGTTCATGCGACACATGTGCAGCAAAGGAACGCACATATTCGCTGCGATCGACAAGTTTGCCGGCGAGATCCAGAAAGCTCTGGGACAAGGTTGCGACTTCGCGCGTGCCGTAGCTTTCAAGCGGCCGGATCGCGGCTCTCCCGCCTTGGGCAATCTCGTTCGATCGCACAATCAGCGCATTGATAGGGCCGGCAATGTTTCGATTGAGAACATAGGCAACCGCTAGGGTTACGAGAAACACAACAAGAAGTACGGCGGCCTCCGTCGACGTCGTCAAGGAAGCGCTGTCTGTTGCTCGAAACCAGATGATGCTGATGATTGGCAACATCATGATCGATAGAAGCACCGAATAGACGATGAGCGCGATCGGTGGCCGCCATTTCGATTTGACCTGCGGAGCCGGCATTTCAGCTGCCTCGCTCATTGTTCGCGCGCAGCTTGAAGCCGACGCCATGGACCGTTGTGATGATGTTATCGGCGCCGGTCGCTGCCAGCTTCGCCCTTATATTGCGGATATGACTGTCGATCGTACGGTCGGAGACATACGTTCCGGGTCCGTAGGCGGCCTGCATCAATTGCTCGCGACTGAAAACCATGTCCGGGCGCGTCATCAGGGTTTCGAGGATCGAAAATTCGAGAGCGGTGGGCGTCATGGGAGTGCCATTGACGTTTACAGTGCGGCTAGCTCGTTCCAGCCGCAGACCACCAGCGACCACACCCTGCTCATTTTTTTCGGTTATGCCCGAAACACCGCTGCGCTTGAGGATGGTTTTGACCCGCGCAACCAATTCGCGTGGGCTGAAAGGTTTTGTAACATAGTCATCTCCGCCGATTTCCAATCCCAAAACCCGATCGATCTCTTCATCCCTTGCAGAGAGAAAAAGGATCGGGATCGAAGAAGTCTTTCGGATCTGACGGCAGAGATCCAGCCCGTCCATATCCGGCATGCCGATGTCGAGAATGATGAGGTCAACCCTGCCGGAACGAAACGCCATCATGGCCTGAGATCCGTTCCGTGCCGTTTCGGTCATCATGCCGGCACGTTCCAGCGCAAAGCAGATGACGTCGCGGATGTTCGGCTCGTCATCAACAACAAGGATGCGGAGTGGCATGATGTCTCCCGAGATATTCGACCATGTCGGTGATATCGTCGTTTCATGGCCCAATCAAAGCCTTGTCAGCAAATAGTTTTTCATCCTCTCTTGCCGGTAGCTCCAGCTGCGCCACGCCTGGGGCCGCGATGTGATCGGGAAAGCAAGGTGCTGTCTCGCAAAGCTTGCCAGACGTCTTTTGTCGCCATCTTCGGGCGCGGCGGATAGGTAAAGATCAAGCGCCGGAATGGCTGAGGGGCCAAGCGAGGCAAGATAGTGGATATCCAGTGGCGTTCCATGTTGGGAAAATTCCAGACTGTTCTCGACATTGAACCGCGCGATAAACGCTGAAGAGTCGAGGAATGCCCCAAAGTATAGAACTGTTGCCAAAGTTAAGAGGTTCATCGAAATCAGCCATTCGTTGGAACGTCGCAATGCTATCCGCAAGAGGATGAACATCAGGCCGGTTGCAACCAGTCCCATCCACACACCCGCAGCAAGCCGCAGATGCGTCAGCGAATAGGCTTCCACGTAAAGATCGAGCCTTAGAATGGATGACAGGCAGAGAAGGACGTTCTGGATGATCCATGCAATGACGAGAGCGCGAATTAATCGGCTCGCGTCCCCTGGCCCGCCCCGGCGCATGGCAATGAGCACGAATGCTGCGGCCAGCAATGCGGTTGCCGCCAATGGATAGGCGCCTTGATGTGCATATTCGGCATGGCTCATTCCTGCCGGCAATTCTGCACCGCCCCAAAGGTAGATGAGGTCGAGCGCGGTTTGCATGGCAAAGAGCAGATTGAATATCGCCAGGGAGCGGACAAGTGCCCTGTGATCGAGGAGGCCGGTTATTGGGCTATCCCCCACGGGATCTATCGACGATCGCCTGCGTTTTGGTGTCAATCGTGGGCGTATCATAGCCCAGATCAAGCTTGCCGCAGCCAGCCAGAACGCCAGCCGGCTGATATCGAGCAGGTTCAACATGAACCGCAGATCGATAGTGTGAAGGCCCATCTCGATCAACGGATTGGCGGCGCTGAACAGAAGCAGGAAAACCAGCCCCATACCGAGTGGCAGCATCCAGCCGGTAAGCGATTTCAGCGCTGCACCAAAGATCGTTCGACCGGATAGAGAACGTGAATATCGTCGGTAGGTTTTCGGCAATCCGGTCAACATCGATGGCATGAAACGCAGAAGAACGAGAGGGATTGCGCCCGGTCTTTTCGGCAGAAGTTTTGCGGCTTTGAGGGCGATAAGGATCACTGCTGCCATCGAGATAATGAACCCGCTCGCCGTCGGTGCTTCCAGCAATGGTGCTGATGCGATGGCGGAGAGGCAGAGATAGACAGCGGCGGTAACTGGATGCGTCGGTTTGCGTGCCGAAATCAGAATGGCGCAAGTAAGTAAGATCGGCAAAAGAAAAAGATTCAGGCCAAATGCTTGTCTGAAAGAGAGAAAATCCGCAAGTGCGACCGTCGCGGCAAGAACGGCTACACGCCTCTTGCCGTTTGAGAAGGCGTTCGTAATGATGAATTGGGGATGGGTCAGTTGCATGGTTGAATTCCGCGCTCATGCCAATGGAGATGAATTTCCTCACCGCGGCCGACAGATGGATCTGGGCCTTCACGGCGAAAATCTTCTCCAAGCCACCAGTCCTCGGCGAGGAGGCGATAGGGCAAGCGGGGAAGGGTGGAGCGATCGGGAATGAGGTGCTTTTTCATGTCGGCAGAATGCCCATGGCATTTGCAGATTATGTGCAGGCCATGAGGAGATATTCAGGATTTTGGTCCGAACCGAGCCGACTTCATCGAGATGCCTTTGGGAGAATGCATGTTCTCCGGCAGATAATCTTAAAACGGGCTTTCCACAAATGGCGCTGGCGGGCTTGAAGCAGGATCGTGCAGCCAAGCTCCGCTGACCGTACGTGGTAGCTTTGCCGCATACTCAACTCCATGTGTCTGCTGTACAAAAATGACAACGTCGCCTGGCGCGGCTCCATGGGAAGAGAAAGACATCATGAATTCATTTCAACCAGCTCCCTCGAAATCGTACCTGACGACACCGGGAGGCGCGGCGGCCGCCGTTCTGCATCATGGCGCTCAACTGGCTTCCTGGCAGTCTGCGAAAGGTACGGAGAACATCTATCTGTCGGAGCTGGCCGATTTTTCTCCGGGTAGCGCGGTGCGTGGCGGCGCGCCAATCTGCTTTCCGCAATTCTCCACCCTCGGCGATCTGCCGCTGCACGGTTTCTTCCGCAACCAGATCTGGACGCCGGTTCCGGGCGGTGGAGATGGCGCCGAGATTGCGCGGTTACAGCTTCGCGACACAGACGAGACTCGCGCGCTGTGGCCGCACGCTTTCCAAGCTGAACTTCAAGTGACAGTTGCGGACCACAGCCTGGAGATCGTTTTTTCGGTATCGAATACAGGGGCTGAGGTTTTCTCCTTTACCGCAGCGATCCACACTTACTTCCGGGTGACAGAGATCGCGAACGTAGCCATCGCGGGCTTGCAGAATGTCCGCTATCTGGACAAGCTAAAGGAAAATGTCATCGATACTGAGACGAGCGCGCGGTTGCTGATCGACCGCCCGCTCGACCGCATTTATTACAACACCACGGGGGCACTCACCCTCGAAGAGGGCGCTCGTCAGTTACGGATTTCTACGCAGGGCATGCCCGATACCGTGGTATGGAATCCTGGCCCGGAACGTTGCGCCACCATCGCCGATCTGCCCGATGATGCCTGGCGGCATTTTGTCTGCGTCGAGGCTGCGGCTATTGACGCGCCTATCTCTCTTGCTCCTGGCGCAACGTGGCGCGGGGTCCAGAAAATGGAAGATATTCAAGGCGATCGATAAATTCCGGAATGCGCCGCAGGCGATCATTCGTAGTGTGATTACCGTCTTTAATGTCGGTAAAAAATCTTTCGTGAGGGGCAGGCGCCGCGCTTTCAGCGGCGCCTGCCCCTCGATCGCAGAATTATTGCGGGGTCAGATCGAAGCCGAACCATTTCATCGACAAGGTCTTCAGCGTGCCGTCAGCCTTGGCGGCGGTGATCGCCTCGTCGAACTTAGCCTTCAGGGCCGTATCGCTCTTGCGCAGGCCGACGGAGCTGCCGGCGCCGAGGAAGCCACCCTGGAAGCGCGGGCCGACGATTTCGATATCGCTGTTGGTCGGCTTTTCGACGGCGGTCTTCAGATAGCCCATCGACGCCATGATCACGTCGACGCGGCCGGCGATCAGGTCGAGGTCATGCTGTTCGGTGGTCTTGTATTCGCGCTTTTCGACGGTGTCCTTGAGATATTCGTCGATGAAGCGCGACGCGATCGAGGCGGTCTGCACGCCGATGATCTTGCCCTTCAAAAGCGGCTTCAGCTCTTCGACGGCCTTGCGTGCGCCTTCCTGATTGCTGGAGAGCGAATAAAGCGCGTCCTTCAGCGGCATGCTGGAAAGGTCGCTGTCCTTCAGCACGGCGAAAGCCTGGCCGGTGCTGCCGTAGGACATCGAGAAATCGATGACTTCCTTACGCTTTTCGGTGGCGGACATGCCGGCCATGATGGCGTCGAACTTGCCGGCGTTAAGCGCGGGGATCATGCCGTCGAAAGCCTGGGCAACGATGGTGCACTTGATCTTCATGTGATCACACAGATAGTGCGCCAGCTCGACATCGTACCCGTCCAGCGTGCCATCCGGGCGGGTGAGGTTATAGGGAGGAAATGCACCTTCGGTGGCGATGGTGATTTCCGTCTTTTCCTGCGCGAAAGCGCCGGTCGCAAGCGTCATCGCTGCGAACATGCCGGCAGCCAGTGTCTTGATGATTGTCATTGTCGTTACCCGTCTCCTTGTTGGGTATTCATTGGTCTCAGGCGTTGATGAATTTGCGAAAACGCTCCGACTGCGCGTGGGTGAACATCTCCTCCGGGCTACCCTGTTCCTCGATTGCGCCCTGATGGAGGAAGATCACCCGGCTGGATACGTCGCGGGCAAAGCCCATTTCGTGGGTGACGACCAGCATCGTGCGGCCCTCGTCGGCAAGCGAGCGCATGACACGCAGGACCTCGCCGACCAGTTCCGGGTCGAGCGCCGATGTCGGCTCGTCGAACAGCATGACCTTGGGGCGCATGGCGAGCGCTCGTGCAATTGCCGCACGCTGCTGCTGGCCGCCGGAAAGATGCGAGGGATAATGATTGCGCTTGTCGGCAATGCCGACCTTTTCGAGCAGCGCTTCGGCTTCGGCGATCACATCGGCCTTCGGCCGTTTCTGCACATGGATCGGCGCCTCGATGATGTTCTCGATCACCGTCTTGTGGGACCAGAGATTGAAGCTCTGGAACACCATGCCGAGTTCGGAGCGGATGCGTTCGACCTGCCGACGGTCGACAATATGCCCGTGACCCCTTGCATCGCGCTTGAGAGATATTTTTTCGCCAGCCACGCTGATATCGCCGGCATCGGGTGTTTCCAGCATGTTGATGCAGCGAAGCATGGTCGATTTGCCGGAACCGGACGAACCGAGAATGGAGATGACTTCGCCCTCATGCGCCGTCAGGTCTATGCCTTTCAGCACTTCGACCGGGCCGAAGCTCTTGCGCAGTCCGCGGACCTCGATCGCAGGTGTAGTATTGGGTGTCATTGCGGTCATTTCATTTCTCCTGCCGCAACGGGCTGAAGGCTGGGCGCTTGTCGCAAATGCGGGCTCAGGCGATATTCTGTCAGGACGACGATGCGGGTGAGCAGGAAATTGATGGCGAGATAGATCGCGCCTGCAACGATAAAGACTTCGATCGCCCGGTAGGTTTCGGAAATCAGCTTCGCGGCAACGCCCGTCACTTCCATGATGGTGATGATCGAGGCGAGCGAGGTCGCCTTGACCATGGAGATGATCTCGTTGGAATAGGCCGGCAGCGACTGGCGGATTGCCAGCGGCATGACGATGCGGCGGAACACCAGAAAACGTGACATTCCGCAGGCGCGGCCGGCTTCCACCTGGCCATGCGGTACGGACAGCAGGCCGCCGCGGATGATTTCGGCGGAATAGGCGGCGGTGCATAGCATCAGCGCGATGATCGCGCACCAGTAGGGATCGCGCAGGATAAACCAGAACATGCTGCGGCGTACGCCGCGGAACTGGCTGAGGCCGTAATAGATCAGGAAGATCTGCACGAGCAGCGGCGTGCCGCGGAAGATGAAAATATAAGCGCGGGCGAACCAGTCGAGAGGGGCAATGCCGGAGAGCCGGCAGAGCGCCAGCCCGAGTGCGAGGACGGTTCCCAAAGCCACCGATGTTGCAGCCAGTTGCAGCGTCGTCGGAATGGCCGAGATCAGCGTGACAAACGTCTCGTAGAGAAACAGGAAATCCATCAGCCCCTCCGGACACCGCGGGTGAACTGCTTTTCGCTGAACTGCAGCAGCGCGCCCGACAAGGTCGAGATGGCGAGATAGATCATGGCGGCGATGAAATAGAAGTCGAAAGGGCGACCGGTGGAGCCGGCACCAATCTGCGACTGGCGCAGCAATTCGACAACGCCGGTGATCGACACGAGGGCGGATTCCTTCAGCACGATCTGCCAGACATTGCCCATGCCGGGCAGGGCGTAGCGCAAGGTCAGCGGCGCGATGATGCGGCGAAAGCGCAGGAAGGGAGGCATGCCGCAGGCAATCGCCGCTTCAAGTTCGCCGGCATGGACGGCCTTGTAGGCGCCGCGAAACACTTCCGTCTGCTGAGCGCCGGAGGTGACGCCGACGGCGAGTGCACCGGCGAGAAAACCGGGAAAGCTGATGAAGCCGCTTGCGCCGAAGAGATGGCCGAAGGCGGAAATGACCGTGCTGCCGCCGAAATAGAAGAGGTAGATGACGAGCAGATCAGGAATGCCGCGCAGCACCGTGGTGTAGGTGCCGGCAACGCCGCGGGCAACCGGTCCGCCTGCAATCTTTGCCCATGCGCCGAGCGCGCCGAAGACCATGCCGATGGCATAGCCTGCGAGCGCGATCAGGATCGTCATCATCGCACCGGCGGCAAGCGCCGGTCCCCAGCCATCCGGCCCGCTGCCGATCAGATCGAGAAAGGAGGGTTGTGTCATGCAGCATCCTGGACGAGCGGGATCGGAGGATCGACGTCATCCGGGATCGGGTTGACGAAGGGCGTGCCTTCGAGGCGATAGGCGAAATCGGCCTTTGCCTCGGCAATCCGTTCTGGATTTGCGAAGAGATCCGCAGCCGTCGAGGCCATGACCTTGGCTGCATGGGCCATGCCCTTGTGGGCTGCCGGCAGCTTGCCCTGCGCGACCAGCTGCCAGGAATGGCCGGGCGTGCCGATTGCGTAAGTGGCGCCGCGCACCTGCACGGTCGGAACCACCCAGCTGACGGTGCCGACATCGGTGGAGCCGACGATCGATGTATCGCCGCTTTCCGGCGGGAAGATCACGTCGCAGAGCGACACGCCGGAGCGGGGTTTGAGACCGAAACGCTGGAAGGACGACTTGATGTCGGCCGGCGTGAACGTCTTCTGGAATTCGGCAGCCTTGGCGCGATCGGCATCATCGAAATCCGGCAGGCCGATACGCTCGATATGGCCGTGCATCAGGGTCTCGAGCGGCGTGTTGCCGACGAGGTTGGCGTCACCGCTTATGATTTCGCTTCTGACTGTCGTGCCGGTCATCAGGGCAGCGCCGGCTGCGACATCCTTGACGCGATCCACGAGTTCGAGGAGGTCCGGCAGGTCGCGTGCGCGCACAAGGTAACGGACCGTGGCACGGGCCTGGACGACGTTCGGGGCATGGCCGCCAGTATCCGTGACGGCGTAGTGAATGCGTGCGCTCGACGGCATGTGTTCGCGCAGATAATTGACGCCGACATTCATCAGCTCGACAGCATCGAGAGCGGAACGTCCGAGGTGGGGCGTGGCAGCCGCATGCGATGCGCGGCCGGAAAAATGGAAATTCAGCTCATTGCAGGCAAGCGAGACCGGATTGTTGACGCCGACAAAAGCGGCCGGATGCCAGCAGATGGCGATATCGACATCATCGAACACGCCGGCGCGAACCATGAAACCTTTCGAGGAGCCGCCTTCTTCCGCCGGGCAGCCATAATAACGGATACGGCCGGGCAGGTTGTTGGCGGCGAGGTAATCCTTGACGGCTGCTGCCGCGAGCAGGGAGCCGGAACCAAGCAGGTTATGCCCACAGCCATGGCCGTGACCGCCGGCGACCAGCGGGCGCTCTTCGGCGAGACCGGCTTCCTGGCTGAGGCCGGGCAGGGCATCGTATTCACCAAGAATGGCGATGACCGGGCCGCCTTCGCCGGCTTCGCCCATCACCGCTGTCGGCATGCCTGCGACATTGCGGATGATCCGAAAACCTTCCGCCTCAAGCTGTGCCGCATGCGCTTCACTGGAAGAAAATTCCTCGTAATTCACCTCTGGTGTGTCCCATACCTGGTCGGCGAGGCGGGCATAATCGGGCGTCTTGTTGTCGACGAGTTCCCAGACGGCGTCGGAATTTTTCATGCTATCGGTCTTTTGTTGACAAAATTGGTACCAATCCTATTTACGGAATAACATTTGCGCAACATTTCTTTTTGATTATTTATTGAGCAGGTATGCGGGCTTCGAGAGTGGTGATGACGGGTTCCCAGACGGTTACCGACGTGGATGGAGAGCGGGATGCGACCCAGTTGATCCTGCAGGATATTCAGTCCGGCATATATGCGCCCGGCACGTGGCTCAAGCAGATCGATCTCGAGACGCGTTATGGCCGCGGCCGCAACGAAATTCGCCGCGCACTCGATCGTCTCGCCCTCAAGCGGGTTGTCGAGCATGTCCCCAATCGCGGCTATCATGTCTATCTGAGTGACGGAAAGCAGTGGGACGATATCGCCGAGATCCGCATCATGCTGGAGACCGGTATTGCCGGAAAAGTCATTGCACATGCGACGACGGCGGATATCGCGGGTCTCAGAGATCTGGCGAACCGGTTTCAGGGCCTGCTTCTTTCGGGCACGGTGCTCGAGCTTTACGAGGCAAACCTCGCCTTTCACCGCGCTTATGTCGATCTTGCCGGAAACGTGGAACTGCACAGCGTGATTGCGGAACTGCGGCAGCGTACGTCCTCCGCCCCGGTGTCGCAGTGGCATACGCGATCGAGGATCGAGGTTTCGGCTGCGGAACACCACGAGATGGTCAATGCAATCGAAGACCAGGACGAGATGCGGCTGAGGACACTCATCGAGCGGCACATCCGGCAGAAATAGCCGGTTTCAATTCCTGCTCAAAAGTCGCACAATCCCGTCAGTTTTTCAATTCGACCCATTCAGAGCGGCCGAGATTCGGTTCACTCGCTCGTTTTTCGGTTCATTATGATTCTACTTGCTCTTTTCGAACGCGCAGCGCTGATGCTGATGGTGCTGTTCTTTCTCGGACGCACGCGCCTTTTCAAGAACGTGCTCTGGAAAGGCAGGCTCAGCGGGCTTGAACTTGCCTTTCTGTCCGCACTGTTTTCCGGCTTTGCGGTCGGCGGCACCTATATGGGCATTCCGGTCGAAGGCGCGCTCGTCAACGTCCGCACCATCGCCATCATGTCCGGCGGTATTCTGTTTGGGCCGTGGGTCGGCATCCCCGCAGGCATCATTTCCGGCCTGCACCGTTTCCTGATCGACATCCACGGCCCGTCGGCAACCGCCTGCCTGATCAGCAGCATCTGCGCCGGGCTTCTATCGACCGTTATCCACTATCGCGGTCGCCGCAGGTGGCTTTGGCTGACCGGCAGCCTTGCCGGCATGGCCTGCGAATGCCTGACCATGCTGCTCATCCTGCTTCTGGCCCCAGTTGGTGTCGGCAGCGCGATCGTTGCGGAAATCGCCTGGCCGATGATCATCGGCTCCATGTGTACCGGGATGATCATCAAGCGCATTCAGGATATCGAGGACGAGAAGGAGCTGACGGCAGCCCATGAGGCAAAGCTTGCACTCATCATCGCCAACCGAACCCTGCCGTTTTTCCAGAACGTGCAGGATGATACTTTCGCAAAGGTCTGCGGCGTGATTCACGAATGCCTGGGGGCGGACGCGGTGGCGATCACCGACCGCGACCATGTCCTTGCCTATGTCGGTATCGGTCACGAATATTACGACGAGAAAAAGCACAAGCATCTGAGTGAACTGACGGCCGATGCCATCCGCAACGACCGTATCACCATCGACAACAACCTGCATCGTTATCCGGCCGCGGATTTCCGTTCCGTGGCGATCGTGCCGCTGCGCGAGAACGGCCTTGTCACCGGCACGCTGAAGATCTTCTTCGCCAAGCCGGACATGATCACGGATTCACTGCGTGAACTCGGTGTCGGCCTGTCGCAGCTGATCTCGACGCAGATGGAACTGTCGCGCGTAAAAGCTCTGCGCGAGATGGCGGCAAAGGCGGAATTCCGCGCACTTCAGAGCAAGATCAATCCGCATTTCCTTTTCAATGCGCTCAACGCCATCTCGTCTCTTGTAAGGCTTCGCCCCGACGAGGCGCGGCAGGTGATTGCCAAGCTTGCGGATTATCTGCGCCAGAACCTCTCGCTCAGCGACGGCATGATCGACATAAAGGACGAGTTGCGGCAGGTGCAGGACTATGTGGCGATCGAGCAGGCGCGTTTCGGGCCAAAATTGACGGTCACGTTCGATGTTGATGACGTGAATGTCGAGATCCCAAGCCTCTCACTTCAGCCGCTGGTCGAAAACGCCATCCTGCACGGCATCCAGTCACAGCCGAAGCCGGGCGAAGTCCATATCGCAGTGAAGCGCCTTACCGATCGGGTCAATGTCACCATTCGCGATACGGGCAAGGGTATCGATCCCGAAGTCATCGAAGCGGTTGCCAATGGCCAGGCCGTGCGCGACCGGATTGGTCTGATGAACGTGAATGAGCGCCTGAAGCTGCTGCATGGCCAGGGGCTGACGATCCAGAGGCTTGAACCGGGTACGTCCGTGAGCTTCGATCTGCCGCTCGAAAACAAGGAAGCCGCATGAAGGCCCTGATCGTTGAAGACGAATATCTGGCGCGGGACGAGCTGAAATGGTTGATCGAGAACCATAGTTCCATCGAGGTCGTGGCAACGCAGGAAGATGGCCTTGCGGCCCTGCGTTATATGCAGGAACATGATCTCGACGTCGTGTTTCTCGACATCAACATTCCGTCGATCGACGGGATGACGCTGGCGCGCAGCCTTCACAAGCAGAGCAATCCGCCCAAGATCGTCATCGTCACGGCTTACAAGGAACATGCGGCCGAAGCCTTCGAGCTCGAAGTGTTCGATTATATCCTCAAGCCCTTCAATGAGCAGCGTGTCGCCAACACGCTGAAGAAGCTGGAAAATCAACCGGCCCCGGCAGCATCGGCGGAGCCGGTACCCCAGCCGGTTACCGCAGCCAAGCGCACGGTCAACATTCCGCGCAAGGACAGCATCCTCGTGCTGCCGGCGGACCTTATCTATTACGCCCGTGCCGACGAGAAGCTGACCTATGTACATACCGTCAAAGGGCATTTCGTCATTCCGACCAGCATCGGCGATTTCGCCGAAAAGCTGCCGGCAGACACATTCTTCCGCTGCCATCGCTCCTGGTGCATCAACACGTCCAAGATCCGCGAGATCTCACCGTGGTTCAATGGTACCTATGTCATCAAGCTGCACAATTTCGATGATGTCGAAATTCCGGTCAGCCGGTCTCACTTGAAAGAGTTCAAGCAACTCATGCAGCTCTGACTGCCATTCATTCCACCGATCGTGCAGTTCACGCCTTTTTCGAACAGGCGGAATAAAGAGCGGCCTAGGTTTCCTCCATATTCATAAAGGAGGAAACGCGGATGACCGCTCTTTCCAATTCAAAGCGTTATTTCACACTTGTCGGCACCATTTTGTGCCAGTTCGGCCTCGGTTCGGTCTACACATGGAGCCTGTTCAACGAGGGACTTTCAGCCAAGCTTTCGCAGCCGCTGACCCAGGTTGCGTTCACCTTCGGTCTGCTGAGCCTGGCACTTGCCGTCGGCTCGTCGCTCTCGGGAAAACTGCAGGAGAAGTTCGGGCTTCGCAGCGTCGCAATCACCGCCGGCCTTGCGCTTGGCCTCGGCCTTTATCTGACCTCGACGGCAAGCAATCTCGCGCTGCTCTATATCTACGGCGGCATTCTGATCGGCGCGGCCGATGGCGCCGGCTATCTGCTCACCCTGTCGAATTGCGTCAAATGGTTTCCCGAGCGCAAGGGCCTGGCTTCGGCATTTTCGATCGGCGCCTATGGTCTCGGCAGTCTCGGCTTCAAATACCTGAACCTCGAGCTGATCAACCGTTTCGGCATGGAAAGCGCTTTCGGCCTGTGGGCGATTGCGGCCCTGGTTCTGGTTGTCGGCGGCGCGCTGCTCATCAGCGAGGCTCCGCAAACCCGTGCTCAGACAGCCGGTGCCGGCGCAAGGGATTACACGTTGGCAGAGGCCGTCCGTCAGCCAAGGTACTGGCTGCTGGCGCTGATGTTCCTCACCGTCTGCATGAGTGGCCTATACCTGATCGGTGTCGCAAAGGATGTCGGTGAGCGTTACGTCGGCCTGTCGACTTCGGTTGCAGCCGATACCGTCGCCATCATCGCTGCCGCTAACCTGCTGGGCAGGCTCGTTCTCGGCATCTTGTCGGACAAGATTGCCCGTATCCACATCATCAGTATCGCGCTTGCCTGCGCCCTGACCGGCATGGCCATGCTGCTTTTCGTGCCGCTGAATGAATATTCGTTCTTCTTCGCTGTCGCCTGCGTTGCCTTCTCGTTCGGCGGAACGATCACCGTCTATCCGGGCCTCGTCAGCGATTTCTTCGGCCTGACCAACCTCGCCCGCAACTACGGCCTGATCTATCTGGGCTTCGGTATCGGCAGTGTCGTCGGTTCGATCGTTTCCTTCGTCCTCGGCGGCTTCCTGCCGACATTCTACCTGTCGCTGCTGCTGCTGTTCGCCTCGCTTCTGTGCTCGATCAGCCTTTGGCCAAGCCGGTCGCATCACGCAAAGACCGCGACCGTACATTGAACGTCGAGAAATCCTTCAGATGTCTTCACTTCGTGATATCTGAAGCCATCCTGGCCGCGTGCAGCCAACGCTTCAAAGCCTCGCCATTGGCGAGGCTTTGGAAATATGCAGCTGTAGATGGCCGGTCAAAGCTCTGGCCCGATCGCCTTGAGGGTGGGCGTCTTGTCGGGTTTCTTGTGCGGCGTTCGGACGGCAAACTTCATATCGTCGAGGCATATCGCGCTCTAAATGTAGTCCAATCCGATATCCAGCACCTGTGCGCTATGGGTGATCCAGCCGACTGATAGCAGATCCACGCCGGAGGCAGCGATTTCAGCTGCTGTCGTCGGATTGATATTGCCGGAAGCCTCGGTAATCGCCCGACCGGCGACGAGATCGACCGCCTGACGCAATTGGACCGGCGTCATGTTGTCGAGCAGGACGGCATCTACCCCGATCTGCAGGGCTTCTAGCAGCTGATCGAGCGTGTCGACCTCAACTTCTATCTTGACCATGTGCCCAACGCCCGCCTTCGCGCGCCGGATAGCTTCTGCAATGCCGCCGGCAATCGCGATATGATTGTCCTTGATGAGAACCGCATCGTTCAGCGCGAAACGATGGTTCATGCCGCCCCCGGCTCGTACTGCGTATTTTTCGAGCGACCTTAATCCCGGGGTCGTCTTGCGGGTGCAGACGACCGACGCTTTGCTGCCTGATATGGCTGACACGATGCTCGTTGTCACGGTCGCTATACCGGAGAGGTGGCCGAGAAAGTTCAGTGCAGTACGTTCGCCGGTCAGCAAGGCGCAGGAAGGCCCTTCGATGGTGGCGATCACATCGCCGGGCTTCACCACAGAACCGTCCTCCATATGGCGAACCATGCCAACCGCCGGATCTATGAGTTGAAACGCAAGCTCGGCGGCATCGAGACCGGCAATCACGCCTGGGTTGCGGCTGACCATTGCAAGGCGTGAGCGATGTCCTACAGGAATAACAGCTGCTGACGTAATATCGCCGGCAAGTCCCAAGTCCTCGATTAGGGCGTTGCGTACTGTGGGTTCGATAACGATCCGGGGAAGCGTTGCAATCATCTCGTATGTCGCTCTTTAAGCACTGTGAATGAGGGATAGGGGCGCCATTTGGCGCGCGGCGGCCAGCACTGCACTGAGTGTCATTCTTTGGCGCCGAGCGTCCGGGAGGCTGAGCGGGTAATCGGTTCGGGCATGGGCGCCACGTGACTCTTCCCGCATTAATGCAAAGACGGCGATGGAAATAGCGACAAGAGCGGGATCTGCCGCCGCCCCATCCTGTTCCACCAATGGCAGCAGGCTTCCGATCGCAGATCTCATCGTCTGTGAATTGCGCAGCACACCGAGACTGCGAGAGACGATGGGTCGTACAAACGAAAGATCCGATGATACCGGCAGCTCGATCGCGTTGCATATCGGGGCCATTGACCTTGGCCTCGCAAGGATATCGCGGGCGGCGTTCATGCCCATGACCGCGGCTTCAAGAAGCGAGTTGCTGGCTAGGCGGTTTGCGCCATGCAGGCCGGTCGAGGCGGCCTCGCCGACAACCCAGAGGCCATCGAGAGTACTGCGTCCTTGACGATCGGTTGCGACGCCGCCCATGTGATAGTGAACGGCAGGCCGAACGGGAATGCGCTCTCGCAACGGGTCAACACCGGCTTCTCGGCATAGAAGCGTTATTGTCGGGAAACGGTTGGCAAAGCCTTGCCCCAAAGCCTCTCTCGCATCGAGGAACACCCTGCTGCCTTTGGCAATTTCGGCGCTGATAGCTCTGGCAACGACATCGCGTGGGGCAAGCTCGGCAGCCGGTTGATCGGCCAGAAACCGCTCGTTCCTGTCATTGACAAGAATAGCGCCCTCGCCACGCACCGCCTCGCTGACAAGTGCCAGCGGCCGCCCGGCGGACCAGTTGGCGGCGTCGAGCGCGGTTGGATGGAATTGTACGAATTCCATGTCGGCAAGCTTGGCGCCGGCACGGGCGGCGAGCATGATGCCTTGCCCGTAATTGCCGCTCGGGGTCGTGGTCGTTTCGTAAAGACCGCCAAGTCCGCCCGTGGCGAGAACGATCCGCGTTGCAGGAATGACGAGAGGCCCCGATCGGCTTGCGCAGATAAGACCGGACAACACATCATCTGTCTTCAGCAAGCGGCGGACTTCGATGCCTTCCATGACTGTGATCGATGGTGTGCGGCTAACCTTCTCCACGAGGGCGTGCACAATCGCAGCTCCCGATCCGTCGCCGGCGACATGGGCGATGCGGTGCCGTGAATGTGCAGCCTCCAGTCCAAGCAAATAGGCTCCGTCAGGGCTCCGGTCGAACTGCACGCCGAAACTCTCAAGCGATGCGATCGCGGCCGGTGCGTCTGCGAGGATCGCAGCCGCGACGTCGGCGTCACACAATCCGTCGCCTGCTGCCAGCGTGTCTGCTAGATGCAGGCCGACGCTGTCGTCATCGCCAAGGCTTGCGGCGATGCCGCCTTGCGCCCATGCGCTGGAGCTTTCGGCCCCCAGTGCCGCCCGTGTCAGGAGCAGAACCGGCTGCGGCGCCAGCGTCAACGCCGTGACCAGTCCCGCGAGCCCGCTTCCGACCACCACGACTTGGTCGGCGAAGCGATCGAGATACTCCGTCATATCGCCAGCATCCTTTCGACAGCAAGCCGTGCGCCTGCTGCCACGGCGGGATCGACTGTCACTTCATGGCGATTTTCTTCCAACGCCTGGCGGATATTGGAGAGCGTGATGCGCTTCATATGCGGGCAGAGGTTGCAGGGTCTGATGAATTCCACGCCTGGATGGTCGACCGCGACGTTGTCGCTCATCGAGCACTCCGTCAGAAGAACGACGCGCGCCGGGCTCTTGGCTCCGACATAGTCCGACATGACAGCCGTGGAGCCGGCAAAATCAGCTGCCGCCACCACGTCAGGTGGACATTCGGGATGCGCCAGAATGGTGATGCCGGGATGCGCATCACGCAGGTCGCGCACATCCTGGGAGGTAAAAAGCTCATGCACTTCGCAATGGCCGTGCCAGGCTATGATCTCGACATCTGTCTCGCGGGCCACGTTTTGTGCCAGATATTCATCCGGGATCATCAGGACTTTCGACACACCGAGGGATTCGACAACCTTCTTTGCGTTGCCTGACGTGCAGCATATATCCGACGCCGCTTTGACGGCCGCCGACGTGTTGACATAGGTGATGACCGGCACGCCGGGATGGGCCTGACGCAGAAGCGCCACGTCTTCCGGCGTGATGGATTCTGCCAGCGAACAGCCGGCGCCCATGTCCGGGATGAGCACGGTTTTTTCCGGGTTGAGCAGCTTTGCGGTTTCCGCCATGAAATGAACGCCGGCCAGAACGATCACGTCTGCCTCTACATCGATTGCCTTGCGAGCGAGCGCCAGACTGTCGCCAACGATATCGGCAACGCCATGGAAGATTTCCGGTGTCTGGTAGTTATGTGCGAGGATTACCGCATTACGGCTTCGTTTCAACTCGAGGATCGTTTTAACGTTTTCCTGGTGCGACAACCACTCCGCTTCAGGCATCACTCTGCGAACGCGCTCATAGAGCGACGACATGGAAATCGGCGAATTCATCGATAACCCCCTTTAATACTCTATTTGAGTATATGTGCGGCAAATAGTTATTCTCGATTCGAGATTATGTCAATTACGCGAGAGCGGAAGTTTCGAACCCGACAGGGCACGTTCTTCGAGGACCGCATGCCGATAACGAAAGAGCTTTGCCGGACGGCCACCGCTTTCGCTGCTCATGCCGCCGGTTTCCTCGATCAACTCCTGTTGATCTATGAGCCGCCGGAAATTTGGTTTGTGCAGTGTCAGCCCCGCCAGCGACTCGACGGTTCGCTGCAGCTGCAGCAGTGTGAAATTTTCCGGCATCAGTTCGAAGACGACCGGTCGATATTTGATCTTGGCGCGCAGCCTTGCGATTCCAGTCGCAAGAATACGGCGATGATCCGCAAACATCGGGCGTCCGGTCGCAGGGTCGGCTTTTCCCCCAGCCTCGGCCACGATCCCGGCCTCGTAAAGCAATTCATATCGCTGCAGTGTCAGGTCTTCGTTCCAAGGGCTGCCGTCCAGCCCGAAGGCGAAATCGGTTCGGCGCTGGCGATGTTCGCGGCGGGAAGGCTCGGCGATGATCCAAGCGTGCAGACTTTCTGCGATGGACTGCAGACTATTGGGTCTTCCATTGCGATGATCTTCCCAGGGAAAATATTCGTACCAGCCATGCCAGCCGGGCTTGCCTGCACCGGGCGCGGCCTGTTCGCGGACAAGCCCAAGATAGCTGATCGAAATCGTCCTGCCGTCATCGCTCCCTGCCGATGAACGATCCCGGTCGGCGAATGTGTAGAGTTGCTCGAGATAGCCGATTGGGTGCCCGGTCTGGTCGCCAATCCATTCGCGCAAACCCGATTGCAGGCTGCGGTGCCCCAGCTCGAACGGACCAGACGGTAGCGCCTCTCCCGATTTTACCGTCATGACACGCGGAACATCGCTCGTCACGGCAGTCAGCGCGGCAATGAGCTCGATATGTGTTTGGCTATCCGGCAAACGAGGTCCTGTCTGGTCTCAAATCTATCGTCATGTCTCCTGTTTGATTTGCTATCAGAGCGGGCAGAATTTGGGAATGAATGCATTGGGGATATCTGTTGTTGTTCAGGTATGTGAGATCATAGAGCCTGACCGTGCCAGTCAATGCGACGGAGGATGAACCAGTTGAATATCCGCGTCAGATCGCGGAGCGAATTGCTGTATTTGACCCAGCCTGCGGAGGCCGGTAGACGAACCTGATCCGGCGGGCAGCAATTTAGATGCGGCCGTCGGAATGGAAATCCTTTCGATGAGGCTCCCATGACCGATCTTTTCGATGCCGCACCCCGTACCGGCTCCATGCCGCTCGCGGCGGAATTGCGTCCGACGACGCTCGACGACGTCATCGGTCAGGAGAAGGTTCTCGGCGAAGGAACGATGCTGCGTCGGCGCATCGCTGCTGGGCGGCTGGGCAGCATCATTCTCTATGGCCCGCCCGGGCTTGGAAAGACCTCGATTGCCCGCGCCATCGGCAACATGCTGGGCAAGAATTTCAGGCCGCTGCATGCGGCGCATAACAATGTCGCCGATATCCGCAAGATTGCCGACGAGGCGCGCATGCGGCCGACGCTGCTGTTCGCCGACGAGGTGCATCGGTTCAGTGCGACGCAACAGGATCATCTTCTGGCGCTCTGCGAGGAAGGGATTGCCGATTTCATCGGCGCGACGACCGGCAACCCCTATCACTCGCTGACGCCCGCTCTGATTTCCCGATCGACCATCCTGAAGCTGGAGCCCCTGGCGATCGAGGAGATGGAGGAGGTCGTGCGGCGCGGCCTCGATCATCTCGCCGGCAAAGGCATTGCGGTTGAGCTTGCCCCGGCACTGCTGCGGCGCATTGCCGGTCGCTCCGGCGGAGACGCGCGCCGTGCTCTCACCGTGCTCGAAAGCCTTGCCGTCGGCCATCCTTCGGGAAAGCCTGTGGTGATAACGGAGGAGATGGTCGATGAGGCCTATTCGGCGGCGCCGGTCAATCACGACCGGTCCGGTGACGCGCATTATGATGTGGTGTCGGCCTTCGTGAAATCCATGCGTGGCTCGGATCCGGATGCAACGCTCTACTGGCTGGCGCGGTTGGTGCATGGCGGCGAGGATCCGCGCTACATCGCCCGCCGCATCATGATCCACGCCTCGGAAGATGTCGGGCTGGCCGATAACACCGCGTTGCAGACGGCTGTTGCCGCACTTCATGCGGTGGAGAAGATCGGTTATCCGGAGGCGCAGATCGTGCTTGCGCATGCAGCCCTTCATGTGGCGCGCGCGCCGAAATCGAATTCCGCCTGCCGCGGCATTTCATTGGCGCTTGCCCATGTGGCAAGCGAGGCGCCGTCATCCGTGCCGATGCATCTGCGCGACGCGCACTACAAGGGAGCGGCGGCGCTCGGCCACGTCGGTTATGCCTTTCCGCATGACGATGGTCGCGGCTGGAGCGATCAGGTCTATGCGCCGGACGTGCCGCATGGCTCCTTCTACCAGA
Source organism: Rhizobium sp. ZW T2_16 (assembly GCF_044987325.1). Classification (NCBI taxonomy): domain Bacteria; kingdom Pseudomonadati; phylum Pseudomonadota; class Alphaproteobacteria; order Hyphomicrobiales; family Rhizobiaceae; genus Rhizobium; species Rhizobium sp. ZW T2_16. Next base: position 321,052 of record NZ_JBJDRG010000004.1, on the reverse strand, counting down.
GCGATGCGCGCGATGCCGCAACCTTCGAGCGGCGGGCGGACGAACATTGGGAGCAGGTGACCGGCCGCGCCACGGCGCGGCGTTTCGGCGACAAACACTGATATTGGCTTAACCGATCAGCGCGGATCGACCAGACCGGCTTGCACACGGTTGACCACCGTCCAGATCAGCAGGACGCAGGCCATTGGCTGGATATGCCATGTCCAGTCGGGCAGGGTCTCGAATATGGCGACGAGCGCGCCCAGGGCTCCGAAGAGCAGGGCACGGTCGCTCTTGCCCATCGGCCCTTCGTAATTGCGGCCGTTTCCATGCGCGATGCCGAGAACGCCGGCAAATTCCGTCAGTACCGCAAGAAAGACGATGGTTGCGATCCATGGCAGGGAGAAAGGCGCAATCAGCGCGAAGGGGATGTAGAGCGCTGCGTCCGACACGACGTCGGTAATCTCGTTCAGATAGCCGCCAAGCGCGGACCTTTGGCCATGTTCGCGCGCCAGCATGCCATCGACGGCATTGAAGGCCATGCGGAGAAACATCCAGATCGGCACGAGCGCAAACAGCGCAGGCAGCGGTTCGATGATCAACAGGACGCCGATCGCAACGGAAACGAAGGAGGCGAACAGTGTCACCTGGTTGGCGGTCACCCCTATTGCTGCGAGGTGCCCAACCAGCGGGCGAAGGAGGGCCTGGAATGACGACTTCAGTTTGTAGATCGACATGAAAGCTCGAATCCGCTTGATTGCGTTCAACAAATGCAGACGCAAGTTGAAGAAATCAACTGCAAACCTGGGGCTTTCATCCGTATAGGTTACGGAACAGATGGGCGGGAGTGACAAAAGCATGATCGAAACCGCGTTTGCGAGCCATGACGGCGTCGAACTCTTCTATCGCCACTGGCCCGCTCGCTCCGGTACGACGAAGGGTGCAATCGTTCTTCTGCACCGCGGCCACGAGCATGGCGGCAGGGTCGCCCATCTTGTCGAAGAGCTTGGTCTCGACGATTTCGCCTTCTACGCCTGGGATGCGCGCGGGAATGGCCGCTCTCCCGGCGAACGCGGCCACTCGCCATCTTTTGCTCATTCGGTGCGCGATCTCGACTGCTTCGTTCGTCATATCCGCGAGACCGGCGGCTTTGCCATGGATCAGGTCGCCGTCGTGGCCCAAAGTGTCGGCGCGGTGCTCGCATCCACATGGGTGCATGATTATGCGCCTGGCATCCGCGCCCTGGTGCTGGCTTCGCCGGCATTCGACGTCAAGCTTTACGTGCCTTTCGCCCGGGAGGGGATTGCGCTGTGGCAGAAGCTGAAAGGCACGTTTTTCGTCAACTCCTACGTCAAGGCACGGTTTCTGACGCATGATGCCGAGCGCATCGCATCGTTCGAGAGCGATCCGCTGATTACCCGGCCGATTGCGTCCAATGTTCTTCTCGAGCTTTACGAGGCTGCTGACAGGGTTGTCGCGGACGCCCGCGCGATCACGGTGCCGACGCAGTTGCTTATTTCCGGCAGCGATTTCGTCGTGCGCCACGCGCCGCAACATCGCTTTTTCGAAAACCTCGGCAGCACGATCAAGGAACGTCATGTGCTGCCCGGTTTCTATCACGACACGCTCGGCGAACGGGACCGGGCCAAGGCCGTGAAAAAGGTACGTTCGTTCATCACCGAACGCTTCGAGGAGGTGCCGGTCGTTGCTGATCTTCGGCAGGCTCACCTATCCGGTTACAGCCGCGACGAGGCCGACCGGCTGGCGACGCCATTGTCGATAGCCTCGCCGCGCGGATTGTATTGGGCTTTCACGCGCGCCTCGATCCGCTTCGGCGGTCTCTTTTCCGACGGTATCAAGACGGGCCTGCGGACCGGTTTCGATTCCGGTTCGACACTCGATTACATTTATGAGAACGATGCGCGGGGCCTTGGTCCAGGTGGCCGGCTGATTGACCGGCAGTTTCTCGATGCGATAGGCTGGCGCGGTATCCGGCAGCGTAAGGTGCATCTCGAAGAACTGATCGGAAGGGCGTTTGCGCGCCTGAAAGCCGAGAACAAGCCGGTACGGGTGCTCGATATCGCCGCCGGTCACGGGCGCTACATTCTCGACGCAGTAGCGGCATCCGAGGTGAAACCGGACAGCATCCGGCTGCAGGATTATTCGCCGATCAATGTCGAGAAAGGCACCGCGCTCATCGCCGAGCGTGGCCTGAGTGACATTGCGAGCTTCCATCGCGCCGATGCCTTCGATACGGCCGGCCTGACTTCGATCGAGCCCAGGCCTACGCTCGCCGTGGTTTCCGGCCTTTACGAACTGTTCCCGGATAATCACGCCATCGAAGCCTCTCTGCGCGGTCTTTCGCAGGCGCTGGAGCCGGGATCGCTGCTGCTCTATACCGGCCAGCCATGGCATCCGCAGCTTGAGATGATCGCGCGGGCGCTCACCTCTCACCGCGGCGGCGAGGCATGGATCATGCGCCGACGCACACAGCAGGAGATGGACCAGTTGGTCGCCGCTGCCGGTTTCCGCAAGATCGAGCAGCGTATCGACAAATGGGGCATTTTCACCGTGTCGCTGGCCGAGCGTATCTGAGGCCGAGATGGGGGAGGGGATTGCATCTGTTCCGGTTGGCGTGCGCGGCGCTGTGATGCGAACGGCAGCGCTGTGGCTGCTTTTCCTCGCTCCGTTTTTCTATCTCACCTATGGCGTGGCGAACTGGCTGGCTTCGCTGCGCGCCGACGTGCCGAACCTTGCCTTCGGCTGGGAAAAATACATTCCGTTCTTCGCCTGGACGATCATTCCCTATTGGTCAATCAACGCGTTTTATGCGCTGTCTCTCTTCGTCAACGATACGCCGCAGGATGTCGGCCGTCTGGCGCGCCGGTATCTGACTGCGCAGGTCGTGGCGGTTATCTGCTTCATCGCGTTTCCCCTGCAGGCGATTTTCGTGCGGCCGGAAACCGATGGCCTTCCGGGCTTCATGTTCGTTGTTCTCGGCGGTTTCGACAAGCCGTTCAATCAGGCGCCGTCGCTGCATATCGCCCTTCTGGTGATCATCTGGGACCATTGGCGTTGCCGCTTGAAGGGTTTTCCGCGCACAGTCTGGCATGTCTGGTGTGTGCTGATCGGGCTTTCGGTGCTGACCACCTGGCAGCACCATGTCATCGACATTCCGACCGGAATGCTGCTCGGCCTGTTTGCGCTCTGGTTGTTTCCTGCGGACAAAGCCTCACCGCTTGCCGACTTCCGCCTCACGAAGGATCGAAAGGCGCGGCGGCTGGCGATCGTTTATGCGGTTGGCGCGACAATCTTCCTGCTGATTGCGGTGATTTCGGCGCGCAGCAATGGTGCAGGCCTGTTGTGGCTGTGGCCGAGCCTTGCTCTGGCGCTCGTTGCCATCGGTTATGCCGGAGCAGGACCGCGGGTCTTTCAAAAGCAAGGAGACGGGGTGACGAGCCTTGCGAGCCGTTATCTGCTCTGGCCCTATCGTCTCGGTGCGCGGGCGAACCGCTGGTGGTGGACGCACAGGCTTCCGGCTGCGGTCAAAGTTGGCGACGGGGTGTTCCTCGGGCGCGCTCCGGGCCGTGACGAACTTAGGGCCTATGCCTCGGTCGTCGACATGACGGCTGAATTTCCGGCGCGCCGCGCTGCCGGTCTCGTTTGGCGTGCGATACCGTCGCTCGATCTGCTGCCGCTATCGGTGGCAAGTATTCGTGATGGGGCGCTTGCTGTCGAGGACGTCCGCAGCCGTGGCCCGGTGCTCGTCTGCTGTGCACTCGGGTTTCAGCGTAGTGCGGCGGTCGTCGCATGCTGGCTCGTGCGGTCCGGTCATGCGGCTAATGCTGCTGCGGCAGCTGAGCAGATCAAGGCGCTCGGCCGTCCTGTTCATCTCAAGCCGCAAACCTATGCGGCAATCGACGAGGCGGCGCGATGAGCGACTGGAAACCAGCGACGGCAAAAGCGGTCCGGCGATTATGCTGCAACGGCATCGGTGGTGGCCTGGTCGCTCTGTTTCTGCTGGCCATCGCACCATTGACGGCAGGTTCAAACGGGTTCGGCTCGGCACTTGGCTGGTTGCTTCTGCTCGCTTTCTGCCTTGTCGCTCTCGCACTGACGGTTCATCTCCTGTTCGATGCCGCACTGTTTCGCATAGCGCTTTCGCATGATGGCAAAGAGGCGGGCCTGGCTGCGATCGATGACGTTCTGGTGCGAATGGGGCTGAGGGCGAAGCCTGCCGTTCCGGCACCCTTGTCGCAACGGTTTTTCGGATGCCGTCGGCTTATCCTGCTGCAATGGCTGAGCCTTGTCGCCGGCATTGTGCTTTACGGCATTCTTCTCCTCGATGCGATGAATGGAGGTCCAGCATGAGAGGCGGTGCATCGCTGCTTCAGGTTGCCTCCGGTTCTGTGCTCGCCGTTCTTGCGCGCGTGGTAACCGGCGTGCGTCCCATATGGGCGGGATCGGCACCGAATGGCCGCCAGCGCATCTATTTCGCCAATCACGCCAGCCATGGCGATTTCATTCTCGTCTCGACCTGCCTGACGCCTTTCGAGCGCAGCAGGACGGCGGCCGTTGCCGGGGCGGATTACTGGGGGGCAGGCCGCCTGCGCCGGTTCATCTCCCGCCGGTTGCTGCGCACCGTGCTTGTCGAGCGCAACTGGGTGGAGCGAACGGCCGATCCGATGCAGGTGATGTTTGCTGCGCTTGATACGGGGCAATCGCTGATCTTCTTTCCGGAAGGCACGCGCAACATGACGGAGGAGCCGCTCTTGCGGTTTCGGTCTGGCCTCTACAATCTTGCTGCCGCCCGGCCGGATGTCGAGCTGGTGCCCTGCTGGATCGAGAACATGTCGCGCGTCCTGCCCAAGGGCGCGCTTCTGCCGATCCCGCTTCTCTGCCGAGTCGTTTTCGGTGAGCCGGTGAGGCTCGACGAAGGCGAAGACCGCAAGGTCTTCCTCGACCGCGCCCGGCAAGCCCTTCTCGCGCTTGCACCCCAAAAGGATGGAAACAGCCGATGAGCGATGACACGACGCGCCTTTTTATCGGACTGGTCGGCGTGCTTTTGACGGCAAGCGTGATTGCGGGTGTGCTCTCCTGGCGCAGCCCGAAGCCGTTGCCGCCGACGCTCGACAATCTCAATGCGCGGATCAAGGCCTGGTGGATCATGGTGGCGGGCATCAGCTTCGCCTTCCTGTTCGGTACAGGCGGCGTGATCCTGCTTTTCGCCTTCGTGTCCTTTGCCGCGCTGCGGGAATATGTGACGCTGACCAATACGCGCAATGCGGATCGATGGACGCTGCTCGGCATGTTCCTGATCATCAACCCGGTGCAGTATTATCTGATCTGGATCGACTGGTACGGGCTCTATTCGATTTTCATTCCCGTCTACTGCTTCCTGGCCATGCCGGCGCTGACTGCGATGCGGGGAGACACGTCTCGTTTCCTCGAGCGGGTCAGCGAGCAGCAATGGGGCATCATGCTATCCGTCTACTGCATCAGCCATGTGCCGGCGCTGGTGACCTTGCCCATTCCAGGTAATGAAGGGCGGGGGCTGCTGCTGATCGCCTTCCTGATCGCGACAGTGCAGGGCAGCGATGTGCTGCAATATGTCTTCGGCAAGCTTTTCGGTCGTCACAAGGTTGCTCCGAGCATCTCGCCGTCCAAGACCTGGGAGGGACTGATCGGCGGGATCGCCAGTGCCTCGCTTATGGGCGCAGGGCTTTACTGGCTTACTCCCTTCTCGCCTGTTGAAGCGGGAGTGCTGGCAGCACTTTCCTGCGTCATGGGCTTTTTCGGCGGCCTCGTTGCCTCTGCCATCAAGCGTGATCGTGGCGTCAAGGACTGGGGCCACATGATCGAAGGCCATGGCGGCATGCTGGACCGGGCCGACAGCTTGGTTTTTGCAGCGCCCGTCTTTTTCCATATTGTCCGCTATGCCTGGACATAGCGCTGGATCCGTCTAACTGGCGCAAACCGTGATCGTTATATTGCCGAGTCGGTGACAAAGCCGGCCATTGTACAGGAGGGAGAGCGTGAAACCAGTGAGCAAGAAGCTCGGCTTGGTTCTCGCAAGCCCTGATACAATCTCCTGATACACGCAGTCACGTTGGCGCGCAGGACGAGATATTTCGTGTTTCGCTATCTTTGGATCATTCTTCTGCCACATGCGTTAGTAATCGCTGTGTGTCATCCGCACCCGAACGGATGAACATAATATTACAAGGAGTACAGGGATGAAAAAGACAATTGCCGTGGCCCTCGCAGCCCTCCCGGTCGCATTCGTTGCAACGGCCGCATCCGCAGCCGACGTCATCAGCCGGCGCGACAGCGTGCCGACCTATCAGGAAAATGATCAGCGCGGCGGTGTTCGCATCGGTTACCTGGATTGCTCGATCGGCGGCGGTGTTGGCTACGTTCTCGGTTCCGCCAAGGAAGCAGACTGCGTCTTCAAGTCGACCATGGGCAGCGAGCCGCTTGACCGCTACACCGGCGTCGTTCGCAAGATGGGCGTCGATCTCGGCTTCACCACCCGCAGCCGTTTGATCTGGGCGGTCTTCGCACCGACCGCAGGCTACCACCACGGTTCGCTCGGCGGCCTTTATCAGGGCGCAACGGCGGAAGCCACGGTTGGCGCAGGCATCGGCGCAAACATCCTGGTCGGCGGCACGTCCGGATCGATCCACCTGCAGACGGTGAGCGTGACGGGCCAACTCGGCCTCAACCTTGCTGCCACCGGCACTTCGGTGACGCTGTCGCCTGCAGCAATGTAATCCGATCAATCGGCCTGCCTCGCGATTTTCGTAAGGCAGGCCGAAATTGCGACCGATGTATTTATCGGTTTTCAGTTCAAAGCGACGCTGCAGCACGCGCGGCCTGATCATAGTGGCCCGAAAGCGCCCGCAATCTTGCCGCCACCTGAGACAGGCTGTCGGTCGCAACCTCCGTAGACAGCACCGATTTGACCAGAAGGCTTTCGCGCGTCGCCTTGTAGCGGGCGCAGGCATTGGCACCGGCTTCGGTGACCATGACCAGTTTTTCCTTGCCGCGACGGCCGGACTTGATCAGCTTCATTCGCTCCAGCTTTTTCAGCGCGTAGGTAACCACATGCGTGTCCTCGATATTGAGGACGAGGGCGATGTCGGCTAGAGTTTTCGGCTTGTTGCGGCTGTTGATGTTGTGCAGGACGAGGATATCGACCGGCGACAAATCTGGCACGCCGGCTGCTGCCATGCAGCGTATCATCCAGCGGCTGAAGGCGTGGTTGAGCATGACGAGGCCGAACTCGATCTCGGAGAGTGCGGGCAGCGCGCCGCTTGCTAGATGTTCCGAGGATACGATGGGGCCGAGGCTATGCTCCGCCAGAGGCAGCTTTTCCTGTGACATGATCCCTCCTCTCCCGCGAAGGAAAGGCGCCACGGCATGGTCGCCGCAGCGCCATCCGATTATTTCTTGTATGCGTCGAGAATGGCCTGGCCGTCGGCTCCGGCCTTCTTTGACCAGTCTTCCGTCAGCTTGGCGCCGACTTCCGACAGGCCAGTCTTCAGTTCGGCGCTCGGCTCAAGGACCTGCATGCCGTTCTTCTTGAGCGTGTCCATATAAGACTTTGTCCTCTCGGCGGCGAGCGCCCAGCCACGGGTTTCGGCCGCCGCCGCCGCATCGGTCACGGCCTTCTGCGTGGCGGGATCGAGTGCCGCAAAGGCGGCTTTGTTGACGAAGATGGCGTTCTTCGGGATCCAGGCCTGCGTGTCGTAATAGTGGGTGAGCGATTCCCAGATCTTCGAATCGACACCGGTCGCCGATGAGGTCATCAGACCGTCGACCACGCCGGTTGCCAGTGCCTGCGGCAGTTCGGCGGCCTGGACGGTGACCGGCTGCGCGCCGACGATTTCAGCAATGCGCGACGTGCCGACATTATAGGCGCGCCATTTGAGGCCCTTGAGGTCGGCAACGGAATTGACGTCCTTCTTGGTGAAGATGCCCTGCGGCGGCCACGGTGTGGTGTAGAGAAGCTTCAGACCCTGCTTGTCGAGCGCCTGTTCGATAGCCGGCTTGGAAGCGTCGTAAAGCTTCTTCGACTGATCGAAGCTGGTTGCCAGGAAGGGCACGACATCGAGGCCGAAGACGGGGTTTTCGTTTTCATGCAGCGACAGCAGAACTTCGCCGACCTGCGCCTGGCCGGTCTGGACGGCGCGCTTGATATCCGGTGCCTTAAACAGCGAGGCGTTCGGATGGACGGTTATCTTCAACTCGCCCTTGGTCGCCTCGTCGATATCCTTGGCGAACTGGTTGAGGTTCTCGACATGGTAGTTTGCCGGCGGGTAGGCCGACGGCAGGACCCAATTGGCTGCGAAGGACGGTGCGGTGGTGGCGAGAAGGGCGGCAGCAGCGAGGCCCCATCGCGCAAATCTTGCAGTTACGTTCATCTTGTCAGTTCCCTCTCTTGTTATCCCGGAAACGCCATTTGCGGCAGAACCATCACGATTTCCGGGAAGACCGTGATGATGGCGACTGTCGCCACGAGCAGGAAGAAGAACGGTAACGAAGCCTTCGCTACCGTCAGGCTGTCACGGCCGCTCATCGTCTGGAGCACGAAGAGATTGAAGCCGACAGGCGGCGAGACCTCGGCCATTTCGACGATCAGCACGAGGAAGATGCCGAACCAGACAAGATCGAAACCGGCCTGCTGGATCATCGGCAAGACGACGACGGTGGTCAATACGATCATCGAAAGACCGTCGAGCGCCGCACCCAACAGGATGTACATGACCGTCAGGACGGCGATCAGCGCGAAGGGGCTGAGGTTGAAGCTGTCGACCCAGGCGGCCAGCGCGTTCGGAATGCCGGTATAACCCATGGCGATCGACATGAAGCCGGCGCCGGTGAGGATCAGCATGATCATGCAGGTCAGCCGGGTTGCGCCCATGACGCTGTCCCAGAAGGATTTCCAGGTCAGTGACCTCGACCATGCGGCAATACCGAGCGAGCCGAGTACGCCCCATGCAGCGCATTCCGTTGCCGTCGCCCAGCCGAGCAGCAGCGTTGCGAAGACGAGGATGATCAGCAGCGTGACCGGGATGAGGTTGGCCGATTCCTTCAGCTTTTCCTTGAAGCTCATCTTCGGCGGGGCAGGCGGCGTCTTGTCCGGGTTGAGCAGCGACCAGACGGCGATATAGCCGCAATAGAGGACCATCACGATCAGGCTCGGCAGGAAGCCGGCGAGAAAAATCTGGATGATCGAGACGTTGGCGGCCACCGCATAGACGACCATGGTGATCGACGGCGGGATGAGGATGCCGAGCGTGCCGGCGCCGGCAAGCGAGCCGAGGCTGACCATTTCGTCATAACCGCGCTTCTTCAGTTCCGGCAGGGCGATCTTGGCGATCATCGCCGTTGTTGCCGCCGATGATCCGGAAATCGAGCCGAACAGGCCGCAGCCGAGCACGTTGACATGCATGAGCCGGCCTGGAAGCCAGCCGAGCCAGGGTGCGAGGCCGCGGAACATCTCTTCTGAAAGTTTTGTTCGAAACAGGATTTCGCCCATCCAAACGAAGAGCGGCAGCGCTGCGAGCGACCACGACGCGCCATTGCTCCAGGAATTGGTGGCAAGCACGGCGCCGATCGGGATGCCGGGCATGAACAGCATGGCGATGAAGCCGCAGATCAGCAGCGAAAAGCCGATCCACACGCCGCTTGCCAGAAGTGCGAGAAGGGCAACCAGAATGATGCCGGAAATTTCGACAAGTTCGACTGTACCCATGAGATCAGGCCCCGCTCTGGATGGCGCGTTCGATGGCTTCTTCCGGTGTGTCCGGCGCGGGTTTTTCGTAACGGGGCAGGCCGCCGAACAGCACATGCACAAGCTCGTCGACCATGGCGACGGCAAGAATGATCAGACCGCCGGAAAAGCCGATCTGCGGGATCCATAAAGGCATGGCGATCACGCCCTGGGCTAGGTCGTTAAACGCCCATGAGGTGCGGTTCATGTCAAACGCATACCAGGCGAAATAGACCGCAGCAGCAGACCCGATCAGCAGGGCCACGACCTCGAAGAGCTGGCGGGTGCGTCCGGTCATCCGCTCGATCAGCAGGCCGACGCGGATCATTTCTCCTGAACGAAAAGTATGCGCCAGGCCGAGAAAGGCGGAAGCCGCCATCGCCCAGGAGGCGAAGTCGTCACCGGCCGGGACGTCGATGCCCAAGGGGCGGCCGGCGGAAAGCGCCAGCATGATGACGAAGATCAAGATGAGGAAAAGCCCGGCCAGCCAGCCGGAGACGAGATACAACCCATCCAGCCCCTTTCGGAGCCATTCGGGGAAAATGCTGTGGTGCGGATCAGCGGCGGACATGACGTGTCCTCCGCTCGAAAATGCGGAAATCGCTCATGTGGCTTCCCCTCGGTTGCCGTTGCAGGCAAGGCTCTTTGCGGCCCTTTGCCTGTTCGATAGGCATGATGCAGCATTGTGCATTTTCCTGTCAACTAATCATTGACGTTTTATCGACGAACTGTTTTCGTTGGGTCAGATCGAGCTTCCAAGGGGGACAGCATGGCTGGCAACGCAACCGGCAGTAAGTGGGATTTCTGGGTCGATCGAGGCGGTACATTCACCGATATCGTCGGTCGCAAACCGGACGGAACCCTCGTTGCGCACAAGGTTCTCTCGGAAAATCCGGAGGCTTACCGGGATGCGGCGGTGCAGGGCATTCGCGAGCTTCTGGGTGTCTCCACCGGAGAGCCGATCCCCTCAGGATTGATCGGCGCGGTAAAAATGGGCACGACGGTCGCCACCAATGCGCTTCTGGAGCGCAAGGGCGAAAAGACGCTGCTCGTCACCACACGCGGTTTCCGCGATGCGCTGGCGATCGGTTATCAGGCCCGTGCCGACATCTTTGCCAAAAGGATCATCAAGCCCGAATTGCTTTACAGCGCCGTCGTCGAAGTCGACGAGCGTGTCCGTGCCGATGGCCAGGTCGAGGCGGTGCCGGATGAGGCAACCGTCCGCGCCAACCTGCAGGCTGAGTTCGATGCCGGTTACCGCGCCATCGCCATCGTCTTCATGCATGCCTATCGGTATCCGGCTCACGAGCAGCTTGTCTCGCGAATTGCCGGCGAGATCGGCTTTACCCAGATTTCCGTCAGCAACCAAGTCTCACCGCTGATCAAGCTTGTCGGCCGCGGTGATACGACGGTGGTCGATGCCTATCTGTCGCCGATCCTGCGCCGTTACGTCGAGCAGGTGGCGGAAGAACTCGGGGCGGATGCGAACGGGTCGGGTGACGATGGCCCGCAACTGATGTTCATGCAGTCTTCCGGCGGCCTCACCGCCGCACGGCTGTTCCAGGGCAAGGATGCGATCCTTTCCGGTCCCGCCGGCGGTGTGGTTGGCGCGGTGGAGACATCACGGCTTGCCGGGTTCGACAAGATGGTCGGCTTCGACATGGGCGGAACGTCGACAGACGTTTCCCACTATGACGGAGAACTCGAACGCTCCTTCGAGACGGAGGTCGCAGGCGTGCGCATGCGCGCGCCGATGATGTCGATCCACACTGTTGCTGCCGGTGGTGGCTCGATCCTGCATTTCGAGAATGGCCGTTTTCGCGCCGGCCCGGATTCCGCCGGCGCCAATCCCGGACCGAAGGCCTACCGCCGCGGCGGGCCGCTCACCGTCACCGACGCAAACGTGATGCTCGGCAAGCTCTCTCCCGATCTTTTCCCGAAAATCTTCGGTCCCAACCGTGACCAGCCGCTCGATGCAGCGGCCGTCCGCAAGGCTTTCGAGGAGATGGCCGAGGTGGTCGGCGATGGCCGCTCGCCCGAACAGGTGGCCGACGGTTTTCTCGCCATTGCGGTGGAAAACATGGCGAATGCGGTGAAGAAGATTAGCGTTCAGCGCGGTTATGATGTCACGCATTATGCGCTGACCTGCTTCGGCGGTGCCGGCGGTCAGCATGCCTGCCTGACGGCCGATGCGCTTGGCATTTCGACCGTGCTGATCCATCCGTTTTCCGGCATTCTGTCGGCCTATGGCATGGGGCTTGCCGATATCCGCGCCACCCGCCAGCGCACGATCTCTGAAGGTCTTGCGGCGGCACTTGCATCGCTGGGCCCGGTTCGTGATGAGCTGACGGCGGCCGTGCTTGGCGAAATGAAGAGTCAGGGCGTGGCGGAGACGGATATCGAAGTCCTGCATCGCGCCCATCTGCGGTATCAGGGCACGGATACGACCCTGTCCATCGCTGTTTCCGATGCAGCCGAGATGACTGCCGCTTTCGAGACGGCGCATAGGAAGCAGTTCGGTTTCATCTTCGAGAATCGCGAGATCATTTTCGAAGCCTATGAAGTCGAGGCGATCGGCGGCGGGGCGGATAGTTCAGAGCCGGAATTCGCGCTGGAGACTGCAGCGCCAACATCCACGGAAGCGACGAAATTCTTCTCCGGCGGAGCCTGGCGCGATGCTCCCATCTATCGCCGTGCCGACATTTCACCTGGTGCCCGAGCCAATGGCCCCTGCCTGATCGTCGAACCGCATCAGACGATCGTCGTCGAGGATGGCTGGGCTTTCGAGATCACAAAACTCAACCATGTGGTGCTGAAACGCGTCGCGGAGCTTTCCCGTGCAAAGGCGGTCGGCACTCAGGCCGATCCGGTCCTGCTCGAGGTCTTCAACAACCTGTTCATGTCGATTGCCGAGCAGATGGGCGTGACGCTGCAGAACACGGCGTCTTCGGTCAATATTAAGGAACGGCTGGACTTCTCCTGCGCGGTGTTCGACGAAAACGGTGCGCTTGTCGCCAATGCTCCGCATATGCCGGTGCATCTCGGCTCGATGGACCGTTCTGTCGAAAGCATCATCGCGCAGAACAAGGGCAGGATCCGTCCCGGCGACGTGTTCGCGCTCAACGCGCCCTATAATGGCGGGACGCATCTGCCGGATATCACGGTGGTCACGCCGGTTTTCGATGAGGCAGCTGAAAAAATCCTGTTCTACGTTGCCTCGCGCGGTCACCATGCTGATGTCGGCGGTACGGCTCCCGGCTCGATGACGCCGCTTGCGACGACGGTCGATGAGGAAGGCGTGTTGTTCGACAACGTCCTGCTTGTCGATCGCGGCAGGTTCGACGAGGCGGGCATCACGAAGCTGCTTTCCGATCACCCCTATCCGGCCCGCAACGTTGCCCAGAACGTTGCCGACCTTCGCGCCCAGATCGCCGCCAACGAAAAGGGCGTGCACGAGATGCGCAAGATGATCGCGCAATTCGGCCTGGATGTGGTTCAGGCCTATATGGGCCATGTGCAGGATAACGCGGAAGAGAGCGTTCGCCGGGTTCTGGAAAAGCTCGGCGATGCCGAATTCTCCTATGCGACCGACCAGGGCAGTACGATCAGGGTGAAGATCACCGTCGATAGAGCGAAGCGCGAGGCGACCGTCGATTTCACCGGAACCAGCGAGCAGAAAAAGAACAATTTCAACGCGCCCGAGCCCGTGACACGGGCGGCGGTTCTCTATGTCTTCCGCGTCATGGTGGAAAGCTCGATCCCGATGAATGCCGGCTGCCTGAAGCCGATCAGGATCATCGTGCCGGATGGCTCGATGCTCAAGCCGCAATATCCGGCAGCGGTCGTTGCGGGTAATGTGGAGACCTCGCAGCATGTCACCAACGCGCTGTTCGGCGCCTTGGGCGCGATTGCTGCCAGCCAGGGAACGATGAACAATCTCACTTTCGGCAACGCCACCTACCAATATTACGAAACCCTGTGCTCCGGCTCGCCCGCAGGCCGGTTCAACGACGGCACCGGTTTTGCCGGTACGGATGCGGTGCATGTTCACATGACCAATTCCCGCCTGACCGACCCGGAAATTCTCGAGACGCGTTATCCGGTGCTGCTGGAAGATTTTCATATCCGTGAAGCATCCGGCGGCAGGGGTGCGTTTTCGGCCGGTGACGGCACGAAGCGGACGATCCGCTTTCTCGAAAAGATGGATTGCGCCATTCTCTCGTCACATCGCACGATCCGGCCGCATGGGCTTGCCGGTGGCGGAGAGGGCGAACTCGGCCTCACCACCGTGCGCCGTCTCGGCGGCTCGGTGGAAGAACTTGCCGGCTGCGCCCAGACGCTGATCGAGGCGGGCGAAGCCGTCACGGTCGTGACGCCGACGGCGGGAGGTTATATGGCGGCGGAATAGGAATGGCGAGCTGAGCTAGTTTTCCACCAGCCAGCTGGAGACCTGCTCCAGGGTTTTGCGCTCCTGGTCCGCCTCCATCGAAAAGGCCGGGCGCAGGTCGGCGCCCGGCATATGGGCGCGCAGCACGTCGATACTGTTGCCCAGCCCATATCCCCCATGGGTGATGAAGGGAATGACTACTTTGCCGGAGAGGTTATGGGCGCGAAGGAACGAGCGGATCACCGGCGGGGCGGTCATGCCCCAGATCGGCATGCCCAGATAGACGGTATCGTAGCGACCGATATCGGCAACGAAATGCCCGAGCGGCGGCAGATATTGCGACTGCGTTTCGCGGCGTGCCTGTTCGACAGTCGCTTCGTAGTCCTCCGGATAGGGCGTCTCCGTCTTGATCTCGAACTGTGTCGCATCCATGGCCCGCCTGATCTGGCGGGCGATGACGGCGGTGTTTCCCGTTCGCGAATAATAGGCGACGAGGATGCGCCCCGCTTCAGCAGGGCGCTGTTCGGCCGATGTCTCAGATGCTGCCAGCACCAGGCCGGCGGCAGTCAGCGGCAGAGCCTTCAGCAGGTTTCTTCTCGGCAATTCGGTTCCCATGATCGGCTGCCTCCGGCTCCCGGTTTCGTCAGTCTATGGCACCGGCCGTGGCGTAATCCTCGTCGGAAACCTTCTCCATCCAGGTGACGACACTGCCGTTTTCCGCCTCGGCCACGGCGAAATGTGTCATGGCTTCATCGGCGGACGCGCCATGCCAATGTTTCAGATGCGGCGGGATCCAGACGACATCACCGGGACCGACCGTTTCGACCGGGCCGCCTTCCTTCTGCACCCAGCCCTTGCCGGAGGTGATGAAAAGCGTCTGTCCGAGAGGATGGGTATGCCATGCGGTGCGCGCGCCGGCCGAGAAGGAAACGGTTGCGCCACTGATGCGCGCCGGATCGGTGCCCTTGTAGTGGCCGGCAACGCTCACTTCTCCGGTGAAATAGGCGTCCGGCCCGGGGCCGGAATTGCTGTTGGCGCGTGTGACCTGAAGGTCCATGTCTGCTCCTTGGGATTTGACTTGTGTCGGCTTTGCTTGAGCCGCAGCGTTACGGCTTTCGAAGACCGCCTTCAGCACAGGGACTGCGGACATGGCGCGTGGCCAGCCTGCATAAAAGGCGACATGGGTTATCGCTTCGGATGCCTCGGAAGCGCTCAGGCCGTTATCCATCGCGCGGTTGGCGTGAAATGGCAGCTGTTCCGGCTGGCCGATCGCCACGAGTGCGACCATGGTAATCAGGCTTCGGTCGCGGGCGGAAATATCCGGCCTCTGCCAGAGATCACCGAACAGCACGCGGTTGGTCAGGTCGGCAAGGGCAGGGGCAGTCGGAGCGACCGCCGTATTGACCGTCGCGGTACGAGCAGCTTCCGCCGCCGCTTCAAGTTCGATGCGTGCGGCATCGCTGTTTCTCACCGGCGCGATATTGCGTTCACCGAAGACCTGGGCGACTTCCTGCACCGCTGAAATCGAATTGGGCCAGCCGGAATAAAGCGCGAGTTGGGTGATCAGTTCACCGATCTCCTCGGGCTTTACACCGTTATCGAGCGCGCGCCGCACATGGCTGCCGATCTGTGCCGACTTGCCGGTGGAAACGAGAACCGCGACCGTCACGAGGCTGCGGTCGCGGGGCGCAAGTTCGGTTCGCTCCCACACCTCGCCGAAGAGGACGCTATCGGTGAAATGGCCAAGCCCCGGTGCAACGTCATAGACCGCCGGCGGAGCGACGCGCCGCCGTTCCTCCTGGGCTTCGACGCCTGTGACGGCGAGCGTGGACATGGCGATGCTGGCGGCGATGTTCTTCATCCGGATTTTCCTCTTCATACGGTGTCGGTTGGCCAAAAGCGCGGATTTCCCGCCCTTGATGTGGGCCGGAATTGCCGCAGGATTAGATGGTTGAAACCGATTGGGCCTATGCGACGGGTTCATGAATGGTCGGCCGGTCGCGCCATCGATATCGGCGACGCGACCGGTCTCTTTTTAGAAGCGCAGGAGTTTTAGAAACGCAGCAGGGTCTTGATCGCCCGGCGCTCGTCCATCGCCCTGTATCCCTCCGCCACGTCGGCCAAAGGCAGTTCGAGGTCGAAAACCTTGCCGGGATTGATCGCGCGGTCGAGAACCAGATCCATCAGATAGGGTAGGAAGCGGCGCACCGGGGCGGGGCCGCCAAGCAGGCTCTTCTGCTGGAAGAACAGGTTCTGGCCGTCGAATGTCACGCCATGCGGAACACCGACAAAGCCGATCTTGCCGCCCGGACGGGCGCAGGCGAGCGCCTGGTGCATGGATTCCTGCGTTCCGACGCATTCCAGAACGGAAGTAGCACCTACGCCCTCGGTCAGTTCCTTGATGCGGGCCACGCCTGCGTCACCACGTTCAGAAACGATATCGGTTGCGCCGAATTCCATCGCCAGATCCTGGCGGGTCTTGTGGCGGCTCATCGCGATGATGCGTTCGGCACCCATCTGTCTGGCGGCGAGAACGCCCATCAGGCCGACAGCGCCGTCACCCACGACGACGGCGGTCGATCCCTCCTGGACGCCTGCCGCGTCGGCCGCATACCAGCCGGTCCCCAGCACGTCGGAGGTGGCAAGAAGGCTCGGGATCAGATCGTCGGCGGGCAGGTCGGCGGTTGCGACAAGCGTTCCGTCGGCCAGAGGCACGCGGGCATAGGGCGCCTGAGCGCCGGTCATGAACTCGCGCTGCTCGCAGGACGACTGGAAACCGAAGCGGCAATGCGGGCAGGTATTGTCCGAGAGGCAGAAGGAGCCGACGACGAACTGACCCGGCTTGACGTTTCTGACCGCACCGCCGACTTCAACCACCACGCCGCAATATTCATGGCCCATGGAGAGCGGTGCGGTGACTTCGTTGGCGCCGCGATAGGGCCACAGATCCGATCCGCAGATGCAGGATGCCGACAGTTTGATGATGGCATCCGTCGGCTTGAGGATCTTCGGTTCGGAGACTTCCTCGCAGCGAACGTCGCCGGGACCATGGAGAATTGTCGCAAGCATTATGTGCTTCCTTCTGATTTCAACTTTGTTGTCGGGAACGGATGAGAGGTTCGATCAGTCCTTCGAAGATGTCGAGATGTCGAGATGACGAGCCAGGCGCAGAGTGCTGCACCTGTCGCCATCACCGCGATCACCCAGCCCATCGGCCAGGGCGTGCCGTCCGCAAGAGCGCCGACCAATCCCGACCCGGCAATGCCGCTGCCATATTGAATGGCGCCGACAAGCGCCGAAACCGAGCCGGCCTGTTCGGGGTAATCGGCCATCGCACCGGCGATCGAATTGGCGACGACGAAGCCGGTGACGGAAACGAAAGCCAGAAGCGGTAGGAAAAGCCCCCATAATCCGCCGAAATCGAAATAGGAATTTATCGCAAGGACGATGCCCGAGAGCATCGCAAAACCCGTACCACCTGCCAGAATCCGGTTCATGCCGAAGCGATGGACGAGCCGCGCGTTGATCAGGTTGGTGATGACGATGCCGATGATGCCTGAACCGAAAAGCAGCCCGTAATATTCGACCGGAACCTTGTGGTAGGTGATGAAGGCGAACGGGGTTCCGGCGATATAGGCATACATGCCCGAGTAGAAGAAGGCGCCCGTACCGGCATAACCGATGATCTTCTTATGGGTGAGCAGGTTCGCGTAACGACGGAATGCCCCTGTCAGTGGCTCCGTACTCCGCCGCTCGGCCGGCAATGTTTCCGGCAAGGTGAAAAGACCTACGAGCGCCAAAAGCCCGAGCAGTACCAGCACCCAGAATATTGCGCGCCAACCGGCGATGGCCGCGATCTGGCTGCCGAGGATGGGCCCCAGCAACGGGGCGATTGCCATCACGGCAATCAGCGTGGAGAGCATCTGTGCGGCGCGCGCACCTTGATAAAGATCACGGACGATGGCACGTGACAGAACCACACCCGCACAGGCGCCTATCGCCTGCAGGATGCGCCACAGAATGATCTCCTCAACGCTTGCCGAGAGCGCACAGCCGATCGAACCGATGACGAACAGGACAAGGCCGATCGCGACCGGGAGCCTCCGTCCGTATTTGTCGCTCAGGGCTCCCCATAAAAGCTGTCCAAGGCTGAAGCCGATCAGGAAGCCTGAAATGGTGAACTCGACACTGCCTGCATCGGCGCCCAGCTGATCGGCCATTTCCGGCATCGCCGGCAGATAAAAATCGGTCGAGATCGACGCAAAGCCCATCAATGCGCTGAGGATGGCGAGCACCTGCCAGCGCTGCGTGTGCGGTGTGGGGGCGCTGTCGATGATGGTATCCGCCGAACAGAGCTGAGTTTGGGATGGCATGAGGGTGTGGGTGTCCTGTTGCCGGATAAGTGCCAGCGCCCGGCAGGGCATGCTGCTCCTGCCGGCCTGAAATAATGCGGGAATGTTAGAGACCGGTCGTCCTGAGCAGATGTTCGGGATAACGCTCACCCTCGATCCGGATCTCGGCGGCGGCTTTTTCTATCCGTGCAAGCTCACCCGATGTCAGTTCGACATCCGCGGCTGCTAGGTTCTCTTCGAGCCGGTGCAGCTTGGTGGTACCGGGGATCGGAACGATCCATGGCTTCTGCGCCAAAAGCCATGCAAGCGCGATCTGGGCAGGCGTACCACCCTTTTCATCGGCAATCGTCTTCAAAAGATCGACCAGCGCCTGGTTTTTCTCCATCGCCTCCGGCGTGAAACGCGGCAGGATATTGCGGAAATCGCCTTCGCCGAGCTTCGTATCCTTGTTCATAGCGCCGGTGAGGAACCCCTTGCCGAGCGGGCTGTAGGGAACGAGGCCGATGCCGAGTTCCTCGCAGGTCTCAAGAATGCCGTTGGTCTCGACACCGCGGGTCCACAGCGAATACTCGTTCTGCAGCACGGTGACCGGCTGCACCGCATGGGCGCGGCGCACGGTGTTGGCGCCCGGTTCCGACATGCCGAAATGCTTGACCTTGCCCTCGGTAATCAGGTCTTTCACCGTGCCGGCGACATCCTCGATCGGCACATTGGGATCGACGCGATGCTGATAGAGCAGATCGATCACCTCGACGCCGAGGCGCTTCAGGCTGCCTTCGACGGCTTGCCTGATATGCGCCGGCTGGCTGTTCAGGCCGGACTGCTTGCCGTCGACGAAGTTGAAGGCAAACTTGGTGGCGATGACGACCTGATCGCGGAAAGGCTTCAATGCCTCGCCGACCATTTCCTCGTTGGTAAAGGGGCCGTAGACCTCAGCCGTGTCGAAAAACGTTACGCCGCGTTCGACCGCCTGACGGATCAGGGTGATGCCTTCCTCTTTGCTGACCTTGTTGGCATAACCAAAATCCAGCCCCATGCAGCCAAAACCGAGTGCCGACACTTCAAGGCCGGCCTTTCCGAGGACGCGCTTTTTCATATCCTGTCTCCATTCACGGACATAACGAGCGGGTGTCTTCCGGCCAGTTTTCGCTGGCGATCACCTCACCGTGGATGGAGATGTAAACCTTAAGCAGTCATTCTATTAGGCGCTGGATACGGCATGAACTTATGCTTAAAATTCATGAATTGGCTCGAAGCCAGGTCATGCCGCAGCTCGCTCGCCGTAGATGATAAATGTGATTGTCGAGCCTCACCGCTTATTCAGATAGGTTCCTGCCCAACAGGCGATAAGCGCTATCCGTATCGGTAATCACGGTGGTCGCCAGGCCTGCACGGAGGCACGCAGTCAAAATCGCCCTCTTATGCGCTCCTCCAGACGCAATGATCCGTGTTGGAATTCGGCGATAATCGTCGATCGATGGAGATATGACCTGCCGGTTCAAGGGGTGATCAATCTCCTGGCCATTACCATCGAGATATCGTCCCAGAAGATCGCCGACAGCACCGGCATCCGTCAATTTCCCAACATCGGTACCAGTGGGCAGGCCGTATCGAACCTGAAGCGATTCCGGTGAAATGTCGCCGATGCTGAGGATAGAGACATCTACCGCGGTTGCTTCTTGAAGCAGGCTCTGGAACACCGTCTGCGCAACGATCGTGTCACACGAAGCCGGATCGTCCGCATAGATCGGTGCTGCCAGATAGTGACATTCCGCATTCATGACCTTGGCGAAGCGCCGCACGATTTCGAACGTGTTGATTTCCGAGCCGCGCGTCAAGCCACCCATCATCGATCGAACCTTGACGTTCGGTACATTCGCCGGCGCCATATGGTGGACGGTCTCGCGTAGCGTTGCGCCCCAACCGACCCCAAGTGACGCCGGCTCGCTTGCCTGGATCAGTCGCTCCAGAAACATTGCAGCCGCGCGACCGATCACGGTCGCCATCTGTTTTTTGTCCTCGGGAGTCGGAACGATGACCACGTCAGTCAGGCCAAATCGCTGCCGCAGCTCAGCCTCCAGCTCGATGTTTTCGGTCAGTGGAGAGTTGAAGCTGATCTTGACGACACCCTGATCAAGCGCTGCTGAGAGCAGCTCGTTGACCTTGCGGCGTGTGAGCAGCATCCGCTCGGCAATCTGCGCCTGCGTCAATCCTTCCACGTGATAGAGCCACGACGCTCTTACCATGAGCTGCTGATTGGACATGTTGCCTCCCGCCCAAATGTCACATCACCGTAACATTTGTAACCTAGAGCTACGCGAAGTCGGCGGGGCGGTAAAGCGGCTTTCATCAACCACAGCCTCCTGACGAAATTTTGTCTGTCGATTTCCATGCGACGCCCGACGCCGAGGTCCTCCCGACCGGCGAAGGCGTCCGCGCGTCCATATCGTTCATTTGGTTCAACAGGAGAGATCCATGCTTTCTATCAACCGTCGCCATGCGCTGGGACTGATGTCTGCTGCGGCCGGCACCATCATCCTGCCACGCATGTCGTTCAGCCAGGGTGCACGTCCGTCGATCACGATCGCCGTACAGAAGATCACCAACAACAACACGCTCGATGTTTGGAATGAACAGTCCAACGTCGGCGAACGCGTGTTCTTCCCCAACCTCTGGGAAGGCCTGATTAACCGTGACTGGATGGGCAATCAGGGTCCGGTTGCGGGTCTGGCCACCGAATGGAAGCGTATTGACGACAAGACGCTGGAACTGAAGCTGCGCCAGGGTGTGAAGTTCCATAACGGCGACGAGCTGACCGCCGAAGATGTTGCCTTCTCCTTCTCGAAGGAGCGCGTGTTCGGCAATACCGAACCAGTCGGCGGCAAGACCATCTTTGAAGCCGATAACAAGCCGACCACTGTCAAGGAACTGCCGGCGATTGTTCCGGGCGTTGCCCGTCGCCTGTGGCCGGCACTCACCGGCGTCGAAGTGGTGGACAAGTACACTGTCCGTTTCCACAACGCGACGCCGGACGTGACGCTTGAAGGTCGTCTTTATTCCTTCGGCAGCCAGATCACCAGCCGCCGTTCCTGGGACGAAGCCAAGAGCTATACTGACTGGGCGCGCAAGCCGATCACCACCGGCCCTTACATGGTTGGCGAATACAAGCCGGACGTCTCGCTGACGCTGGTTGCCTTCGATGAATACTGGGGTGGTCGCCCGCCGCTGCAGCAGATCCGTTTCGTCGAGGTTCCGGAAGTGGCGTCCCGCGTCAACGGCCTTCTGTCGGGCGAATATGACTTTGCCTGCGACCTGCCGCCGGATCAGATTGCCACGGTCAAGGCTGCTCCCGGCCTTGAAGTGCAGAGCTCAACGATCTGGAACCATCGCGTTTCTACTTTCAATACCCAGAACCCCATTCTGGCAAACCCGCTGGTTCGCCGCGCCATGACCCATTCGATCGATCGCCAGGCGATCGTTGAGGCACTCTGGGCCGGTCAGACCGTGGTTCCTGCCGGCCTGCAGTTCGAATCCTTCAAGACCTCGAACATGTTCGTCGAAGGCTGGGCAGCACCGGAGTACAATCCGGATCTCGCCAAGAAGCTTCTCAAGGAAGCCAACTACAAGGGTGATGCGATCCCCTATCGCCTGCTCAACAACTACTACACCAACCAGACTGCCAATGCGCAGATCATGGTTGAGATGTGGAAGCAGGTCGGTCTCAATGTCGAGATCCAGATGAAGGAAAACTGGGCGCAGATCCACGACCCGGCAGGCGTCAAGGGTGTACGTGACTGGTCGGCTTCGAACACGATCAACGATCCGATCACCCCGCTTGTCGTCCAGTTCGGCCCGAACGGTGAAGCCCAGCAGAAGAAGGACTGGAGCAACGAGGAGCTAAATAAGCTCTCCGTCGTGATGGAAACCTCCACCGATCGCGATCTTCGCAAGAAAGCAATCACCCGCATGCTGGAAATCGCCGAACGTGAAGACCCTGCCTATCAGGTCCTGCACCAGAACGCCGTCTTCACCGGCATGAAGTCCTCGCTGAAGTGGAAGGCTGCCCCGGCTTTCGCCATGGATTTCCGCACTGGTAACTGGAACGCCTCCTAACCGTTCGATATCGCGCGCCGGCCGCCCCCAGCGGCCGGCGTCTTCTATTGCTGAAATGGAGATGAGCTCCGATGGTTTCCAACAACCTCGTGGAACTGCGCGACCTGAAGGTTGCTTTTGACGGTATCCAGGTGCTGCACGGTATTGATCTCACGGTCGGCCGTGGTGAGGCGATCGGCCTTGTCGGCGAATCCGGCTGTGGCAAGTCGGTCACATGGCTTGCAGCACTCGGTTTGCTCCCGGGCAAGGCAACGGTTGCTGGTTCGGTGCGCGTTGACGGGCAGGAGATCCTCGGCACCCCGCGCAGCGTGCTCGAAAGTGTGCGCGGCAAACGGATCGCGATGATCTTTCAGGATCCATCCAGCTCGCTCAATCCTGTTCTGAAGATCGGCCGTCAGATCATTGAAGCGCTCGTCCTTCACCGTGCCTTGACCGGCCAGGCGGCAAAGGCCGAAGCCCTGCGCCTGATGGACATGGTCGGCATTCCCGACGCACGCCGGCGTTTCGATCTTTTTCCGCATGAATTTTCCGGCGGTCAGTGTCAGCGCCTGATGATCGCCATGGCGCTTGCCGGCGAACCTGACCTGCTGGTGGCTGATGAGCCGACCACGGCACTCGACGCGACCATTCAGGCGCAGATTCTTGACCTCCTGATCGAGCTTCGCGCCGAAACCGGCATGGCGACGATTTTCATCAGCCACGATCTCGGTGCCGTTTCCCAGGTCTGCGAACGCGCCTGCGTCATGTATGCCGGCCGCATCGTCGAACAGGGCACGATCGAGGCACTGTTCGACAATCCGCGCCATCCCTATACGCGTGGCCTGTTCGATGCCATTCCACGGCTTGATGGTCCGCGCGAACGGCTGATCCCCATTCCGGGCACCGTTCCCCATCCTCGCGATCTGCCGGAAGGCTGCGCCTTCTCGCCACGATGCTCGCATGCTGCCATAGACTGTCGCAGCCGCAGGCCTAATCTCTCTCCGATGGATGATGGCCGCCTTCTTTCCTGTTTTCACCCGGTCAGCCAGTCCTCCGATCTGGCGACTGTTGCGGCAAGCCGCGTTGCGGAGGCCGTAGCGTGATTTCCCATACTGCGAATGCCCCTTTGATTGAAGCGAAAGATCTGGTCAGGACCTATGAGGTTCGCCAAGGCATGTTCGGCAAGGCGACGCCGGTGCGCGCCGTTGATGGCATCAATCTCACTGTCATGCCGGGCGAAACGCTTGGCGTGGTCGGCGAATCCGGTTCAGGCAAGTCGACACTTGGGCGCATGTTGCTCGGCATCGACCCGTCGCAGGAAGGTGAGACCTTTTTTGAAGGCAAGCCGATGCCGAAGCTCGGCACGCCGGAATGGCGCGCGTTACGGGCCAGGATGCAGCTCGTCTATCAGGACCCGCTCGCGGCTCTCGATCGGCGGCTGACGATAGCAGAGCAGATCGGTGAGCCGCTTGCGATCCACAAGCTGGTGCCGAAGGAACATCGTGCGACCCGCGTGGCCGAACTGATGACCGCCGTGGGCCTGCGTCCCGATCAGGCGGATCGTTATCCGCATGAGCTTTCCGGCGGACAGCGCCAGCGCGTCGTGATTGCCCGTGCGCTCGCCTCGCGCCCGAAACTCCTCGTCTGCGACGAACCGGTTTCGGCGCTGGATGTGTCGATCCAGGCCCAGGTCGTCAACATGCTGCGCGACCTGCAGGAAAAGAACGGCATCGCCATGGTGTTCATCAGCCATGACCTGAAGGTGGTGCGCAACATGGCTGACCGGGTTGCGGTCATGTATCTGGGGCGGATCGTCGAAGAAGCCTCGTCCGATGTCATTTTTTCAGCACCGCTGCATCCCTACACCAAGGCTCTGGTGTCCAGCGTGCCGGTGCCGGGAAAACCTCTCAAAGGGCGCGTGATCCTGCAGGGCGAACCGCCGAACCCGGCCAATCGCCCGTCCGGATGCGCCTTTCACCCGCGCTGCCCGTTGGCGACCGATATCTGCCGCACAAGCGTGCCTCAGCTCCGTCAGGTTGCAGATGGCCGCACTGCCGCCTGCCATCTTGTGGCCGGCGCCGATCAGCCTGTTGCTGCATAAGGAGCGCCAGAGACATGTTACGTTTTGCCTCCATTCGTCTTCTCCGCGCGATGATTACCATTCTGGCGGTCCTGACCTTCGCCTTCGTGGTCCTGCGCATGTCCGGTGATCCGGCGCAGGTCATGCTCGGGCCTGACGTGCCGAAGGAATCCGTCGATGCCTTCCGCAAGGCCTGGGGTCTCGATCAGCCGCTGTGGATCCAGTATCTCGCCTATATCAAGGCGATCTTTACCGGCGATTTCGGTGTATCCATGCGCGACAAGGCGTCTGCCATGCAGCTGGTCATCGATCGAATTCCCGCCACCCTGCAGCTCACCATTCCGGCGCTGTTCCTTAAGGTCGTGATCGGCATTCCGGCCGGCGTCTACGCCGCGCTGCATCGCCAGAGCGCCGTCGATCGCGGCGTCATCCTGGCTGCCATCTTCGGCTTCACCATTCCGTCCTTCGTCATGGGCCTGCTTTTGGTGCTGATCTTCTCGATCACGCTCGGCCTGCTCCCCTCCGGCGGTCAGGACACCTGGCAGCACGGCATTCTCCCGACGCTGACAATGAGCATCGGTGGCATAGGCATCCTCGCCCGCTTCTCGCGCAGCGCGATGATCGAAGTGATGAGCCAGCCCTATATTCGCACGGCCTCGGCCAAGGGCATGGCATGGCAGGATGTCGTCTGGCGTCATGCGCTTCCCAATGCCGCCGTGCCGATCGTCACCATTGTCGGCTTCATGGTCGGCTCGCTGATCGCCGGTGCGGTCGTGGTGGAATCGATCTTCTCTTGGCCCGGCATCGGCCGCCTTCTGGTCGTCTCGGTCACCAACCGCGATCTTGCCGTCGTCCAGTGCATTCTCTTGATGATCGCCGCCACCATGGTCGTGTCCAACCTGATCGTCGACCTGCTCTATGGCTGGCTCGACCCGCGGCTTCGTGCCCAAAGCGCCCATTAAGGAGAGACGGACATGACCATCGTCGATACATCGCGTCAGCCGGCCTCCGAACTGTCCTTCTTCATCCGCTTCATCAAGCAGGTGCGCAAACTGCCTTTCTCCGTCGGTTTCGGTATCGCATGGCTCGTTGCCATGGTGCTCGTCGCCTTCCTCGCCGACCTGATCCGTCCCTATGGCATTACCGCCATAGATTTACGTGCGCGTCTGTCGCTGCCCGGCACCCCGGCGCATCTTCTGGGAACCGATGAACTCGGGCGTGATGTCTTGTCCCGCCTCATCCAGTCGATCCGCGTGTCGCTCGCGATTGCCTTCGGCGCAACCATCATCTCGGCTGTCTTCGGCACGGCACTTGGTTTTGCCGCCGCAAAGTTCCGCGGTGCGGTCGAACATCTCGTTCTGGTCCTAGCCGATTTTCAGGCGGCTCTACCGTTTCTCATCATGTCGCTTGCGGTTCTGGCCTTCTTCGGTTCGTCCATGCCGCTTCTGATCGGCCTGATGGGTTTCTACGGCTGGGAGCGTTACGCCCGCATTGCCCGCGGTCTGGCGATCTCGGCAAGCGCGCAAGGATATGCCGCGGCAGTCGTGCAGCTCGGTGCGACGCCGACCCGGGTCTACATGAAGCACATCCTGCCCAACGTCGCCTCGACGCTGATCGTCTCGATGACGCTGACTTTTCCGGAAATCATCTTGATGGAAAGCGGGCTTTCCTTCCTCGGGCTCGGCGTTCAGCCGCCGGAAACCAGCCTCGGAAACATGGTGGGCTTTGGCCGCGAATATCTCACGCGTGCGCCATGGATCATGCTTGCCCCCGCCTTCGTCATCATGATGACGACGCTCTCCATCTCGCTGGTCGGCGACTGGCTGCGCGACGAGCTCGATCCGACACTTCGATAATCTCTTCCGTTTCATTCAAGGATTTTCTCATGACTAGAACCAAGATCACCGGCCACCGCGGCGCCCGTAATCTGTGGCCGGAAAACTCACTGACCGGCTTTCGCAACGTGCTGGCGCTTGGTGTCGACGCGATCGAATTCGACGTGCACCTCACCGATGCCGGCGAACTGGTCGTTATCCATGACGCGACGCTGGAGCGCACCACAGACAAGTCCGGCCTCGTACGTCATCTGACGCCGCAGTCGCGCACCGAGACGCATCTCGAAGCGACGGCAGATACGGTGCCGACGCTTGCTGAAGTGCTGGCCATTCTGGTCGATGCCGGTGAGCGTCAGCTGCATGTCGAGATCAAGTCCGATGAAGCGAAGAATCCCTATCCCGGTATCACCGAAAAGGTGGTCGCCGAGATCGAACGTTTCGGCCTCGCTCACCGCTGCCACCTGACCTCGTTCGATGTGTCGGTACTGGAGGAATGCCGCCGCGTGGCGCCGAAGGTCGAGCGCCTCGTTTCGGTGAATGCGGAATGGGCAGCCAAACAGGGCGGCCTTTCAAGCTTCATCGATAATGTCGATGGCCTCGTCGATATCGTCGCCATTCACCACGAGCTGATGGCGGCCGAGTGGGACCTCATCACCTCCAAGCTGCCGCTTGATCGTCTCTGTGTCTGGACTCTGAATGACGAGGCACTGATCCGGCCGTGGCTGGAGCGTGGCATCGGTCACCTGACTTCCGACAGTCCCGATCTCGCGCTGACCCTGCGCGGAAAAATCCAATCACAATCCGAACCTGTCTGAAGAGGAAAGATCAACCATGGGCAATATTATTGGTACAGGCTTCAACGCCGGCTCCGTCAACGGGGAACTGGCAAGCCTTGAAGAGGAACTGCGTGTCCTGGCTGGGATCGGCGTCGATACGGTCGAATTGGGCCTCACCAGCCTCGATCTGATTGCCGGCGGCCGCATCATCGAGGAGCGCGCCGAGAGACTGGTCGCTATCACCAAGCAGTTCGATTTCCGCTATACGGTGCACGGCCTCGTTTCCTCCAATTTCATGGATCCCGACACCTGCCGGTACCAGATCGATGCCGCCAAGGCATTGGCTCAGGTCTGCGACCGGATCGGCGCGCGCATCCTCGTCCAGCACGGCGGCAATCTGCGTGCCGATCAGTTGGCGGAACGCGCTGAAGCTGACAGAAGAGAGCGTGAAGCGCTGTTCGAACTTGCCGAATTCTGCAAGCCTTATGGTGTTCGCATCGCGTTCGAGAACATCTTCACCACCGAGCTTGGCCAATATCGCCAGACACCGACACAGGTTGCTGAAACGGTCAAGGCGGTCAATCATCCCAACCTCGTGGCACTGATCGACTTCAGCCACGCCTATCTCGAATCCACCTATCGCGGCCTGAATTTCCGCGAAGAACTGCGGGCCATGGCATCGGTAGCCGGCCATCTGCATGTCCATGACTCGTTTGGCCGCCCGCAGGCTTTCTACAAGCCGTATCATCTGCAGGAAAACACCGCGCTCGGTATCGGCGACCTGCATATGCCGCTCGGTTGGGGCGATATCGACTGGGAAGATATCTTTTCAGAACTCACCTTTCTGCCGGGTACCGTGCTGATGATGGAGATCGGCCGCCGCTACCATGCGGAACAGCCCGAAAGCCTTGAACGTGCAAAATGGCTGATGGCTCTCAACGCCAGTCAGCCGAAGATTGCCGCTGAGTAAAACTTTGAAATGGCCTTCCTTTCGCGGATCCATGTCCGCAAAAGGCAAGGCCATTTGCAATCTCGTCGCGGGTGCGGATTGATTGCATCACGCTTTGCGC
The DNA here is from genome assembly GCF_044987325.1 of Rhizobium sp. ZW T2_16. Lineage (NCBI taxonomy): Bacteria > Pseudomonadati > Pseudomonadota > Alphaproteobacteria > Hyphomicrobiales > Rhizobiaceae > Rhizobium > Rhizobium sp. ZW T2_16. Next base: position 292,703 of record NZ_JBJDRG010000004.1, on the reverse strand, counting down.
TCAGGCAGTCCTTGCCGGTTGGACACGACCGACGATCTGCACGAGATGATGAGCCAGTCGAATCCCGAAAGCGACGGCAGGAAATGTCGGATTGGCTTGTCCCGAAGTCGGGAAAACCGAGCTGCCTGCAACGAAGAGGTTATCGATGTCGAAGGCACGGCAGTCCGCATCAACGACACCCTCCCGACGGTTAGTGCCCATTCGCGTCAGTCCGATCTGATGATAACCGTCATGAGCCTGCGATATCACCATTTCTTCGAGGTCGCCTTCCAGGAAACGAAGTGAACCGAGGCCCGCTGCCCTCAACCACTCGTCAAAACTATGATGTATCTTCAGCACGGATTGATAATCCTCCGGGCAGTAACTGAATTCGGTGCTTATCCCGAATTGACCATCCCGGTCGGCATCGTTGATCAAGCCAACACGGCTTAGCCTGCGCGGCGCCTGCTCTGCATGATAGGTCAGGCTGTATTCGTTATGGACGTCACGCATCTGAAGGTGCGGCAGTCCGTAAAAATATCTTTCATGCGCAACCTTGGAAATCGAAGCCAGACCGTTGATGGGATGCCGCATCAGGTACATTCCATGCGTAATGCAGTCCTGGCGGGATGCACTGCGTTTGCCCTGCAGCACTTCTCGCAGGAATACGGCAGAAGCCAACGGCTGACGCGGCGGTAGTTTGCCTACGTCTGAATTGTGTGGCCACATTACCGTGTTCAGTACGCCTAGATTTCGTTGGGTCTGTGGAGATGGCTGCAGGCGTCTGCGCGTGAAGCGACCATCCTGCTGCCGCCTGAAGAAAAACTGCTCTGCGATTGCCTCTGACCGAAACCGGATTTGAGCAATCTGGCCCGTCAGATGCCCCATGTAATACCGCCCGAGCGGCCCTTCCTTGCCGGCAAACAGATCTGGAAATTGGGCCTGCAGGTTCAGCAGGAGACGCGAATTCTCCCTGCCTCCACATGCCAGAACGAAGTGGTTCGCGTGAACCGTACCCAATTGCTTGTCGCATCGAATGGCCGCCGAGGTCGTCCGGCCTGTTGCACTATCAAAATTCAATTTGATCAGTTGGGCGTCGAGAAGAATGTGCAGAGATTTCGAAGACAGAAGAGCAGAGCGATTTGCTGTCGCAGTGTTTCGAGGAAAAGCCCAGCTTTCCATCGATTCCAGGAATGCTTCGTTTGCCAGCGGCGTATTGTGTGGGCGCGGCGCCTTCATGAGTTTCGCCGCTTCCACGTAATGCGGCTCAAGTTCGCTATGACTGATTGGCCAGCGTGCATCCTCGCCAAGATAGTCGCGATGCTCGAAATCAATGTCGTCGAGTTCGACGCATCGCCCTCCCCATCTGCTTGAAGTGCCTCCCAGGCCAAATGCCAGCGTATCGTGATCGGGTGCGTGAGGGACAGTATCATCCAATCGCACTCCTTCCCGTCTCTTGGGCGGTATTGCATTCCGTGCGCCACGTTCGAGAAGGAGTGTTCGAACGCCGGCCTGGCTGAGAGTAATTGCAATACAGACGCCGACAGGGCCGGCGCCGACAACGCATACATCGAATCCGCTATTCAGGACGTCGCGGCTGGACAGCATGAAGATACCCCCGTCACTGGTCAGTCATATTGTTCATGCGCCGATAGTGCGCCCAACATGACCGATATCGCCTCGTTACATGGTCGAAGGCCTGCCTTGCCGCCTTCTGATTTCGATTGACTGTCCCAGAAGAAACATCGGATCTGATTTAACAGAAGAGATGTGTCTATGTATTCATGGCAAGCAACGTAACGTGTGTTTTATTTAAGTTAAATTCTTGTTTTTATATGATATTGCAGAGTTTAAGCTCGACTTATTCGAATATATGATGGATCGAAGGCGTAAGAAACGCAAGATTAATCGAGACTCTTCTTGAATTTTGTTTTATCCCGATCCAAATCGGTTTTCTGCATTCTCGCAGAGGAGCATCAATGTCAAACATGGGTGTCACCATAAGAAAAACCTGCGGATTCGCCGCGGTGCAAACATGAAAGTCAGGCCGGAGCTCTCCGCATTTCTCGCCTGTTCACTGGCCCTGGCCGGCCCAGGCAATGCCGCCGAATATTTTTGGTCAAGCAGCAGCGCTTGCATTGAAAGACAGTTGCAGGTTCAGCGCATCCGGGAGGGCCTTAGAGCGGGCCTTATAGAGCTTCGTCTTGCAGAGCTTGGGCATGGCAGCGTCAAAGGTGATAAGGATTGGACACCTCCCCAAGTCATTGAGGATACTGCTTTCAAAGGTATCGATCAGTATATCCTTAATCTGCAGATAATCTGCAGGCTTCGATATCCTGGTTGAATGCCGGGTTTGCATATGCTCCAGACGGATTGCCAGGCAGACGCTATACCGACCAGTAAATGGTAAGGAACACTCGGGCGTATCTCATGGAACAAATTGCTCGCCTGGACGTCCCATGCTGGTTAGCTTACGTTTCTCGTGCGCTAAGTTTATCATCATACGGCAATATCTTCCGGGATCCTCCCCGGCTTGTTTTGAGGATTTGCACAATGGATTTCGAAAAAACCTTGCGGTCGCTCGTCGCTGTCCGTGCCTCCGTTCCGGAAAAGGCCTTCACGGCTGGCACGCTCGGCACGCGCCGGGAGGGTAGCGGCGTGGTGATCCGCGAAAACGGCTTGGTGCTTACAATCGGTTACCTGATTACAGAGGCAACGGAAGTCTGGTTGACACGTCACGACGGTCGCGTCGTGCCGGCTTATGTTACGGCCTATGATCAGGAAAGCGGTTTCGGTTTAGTTCAGGCGCTTGCGCCACTCGAACTGCCGGCGCTTCCCATCGGTGATTCAGATGAGGCATCTATCGAAGATGCTATCGTCTTTGCCGACGGTGAGGGACAATATGTGCGGGGGCATATCGTCGCAAAACAGGAATTCGCCGGTTATTGGGAATACTTGCTGGAGGAAGCGATCTTTATTACGCCCGCCCATCCGTCGTGGGGGGGAGCTGCTTTGATCGACAGTGAAGGCAAGCTCGTCGGGCTGGGATCACTGCGATTACAGATGAGCAAGGGCGGTGAGATCGCCGACATCAATATGGCGGTCCCCATCAATCTGCTGAAGCCTATACTCGATGACGTCCTGAGCCAGGGAATAATCAATAAACCGCCAAGACCCTGGCTTGGGGCATATTCGGCTGAGACCAATGGCGAAGTCGTGGTCATGAGCGTTACGGAAAACGGGCCGGCCGCCAAGGCGGGGTTGCGCAGCGGTGATGTCATTTCCGAAATCCGGGACGGTGAAGTCGATGGATTGGCGGACTTCTATCGGAAAGTCTGGGAGAGCGGCTCACCGGGCGCCGAAATTCCTATGCGCATACTTCGTGACGGACGTGAAGCCTGGCTCAGGGTGAAATCTGCAGACAGAAACGACTTCTTGATAAAGCCGTCGTTGCAATAAATAGTCTAGCGTATCAGGATAGCCCTGAAATCATTGACATTTGTTCCTGTTGGTCCGGTTTCGAACAGGTCGCCGATTGCAACAAAGCCTGAATAGCTGTCGTTGCGCTCGAGCAGAGCGCGGCCTTCGGTTCCGGCATGCAGCAGACGTTGTGCAGTCGTGCCATCAACAAAGGCGCCGGCATTATCTTCCGAACCATCGATCCCGTCCGTGTCGGCGGCAAGCGCCACGATCCCGGTGCCGCCAATTGCCAAAGCAAACGATAGGGCGAATTCACCGTTCCGTCCGCCTCTGCCGCCTTTCGAGCGGATGGTTACGGTTGTCTCTCCACCGGAGAGCAGCACGGTCGGCTTGGTAAATGGCTGGTCTTTCAAGGCAACTTCTCGGGCGATGGCCGCATGAACGAGGGCGACATCACGTGCCTCTCCTTCAATGGAATCCGAGAGGACATGCGCTTCGACGCCATTGCTGCGGGCGAGATCCGCTGCAGCGCGAAGCGAGACGCCGGCAGAGGCAATGATGTAGTGTTCGTTTTTCGCAAAATGTGGCTCTTGCGGCATCGGCGCGTCGGCTGCCTGCGAATTCAGATGGGCAATGATGGCCGACGGCAGGTTCATTCGATATTGTTCTATGATTGCCAGAGCCTCATGGCGCGTGCTGTCATCAGGTACGGTCGGGCCGGAGGCGACGAAGGCTGGATTGTCGCCTGGTATATCCGAGACGATCAGGCTGACGACACGTGCCTTCGTCGCTGCCGCCAACCGGCCCCCCTTGATTGTCGAGACGTGCTTGCGCACCACGTTCATGGCCGAAATGGGTGCGCCGGAGGCTAGCAGCGCCTCGTTCAGCGCAATCTCGTCCTGAAGCGTCAGCCCTTCCGGAGGTGACGGAAGCAAGGCGGACCCACCACCGCAGACAAGCGCTATGACCAGATCACCTTCCGAGAGGCCTGAAATAGTCTCGATCAGCCGGCGGCTTGCCGTAAGTCCTGCCTCATCCGGTACCGGGTGGGCAGCTTCGATGATCTCGATACTCTTTGTCTCGCAGCCATAACCGTATCGCGTGACGACCAGGCCGCTGAGCGGAGGGCCATTCCAGACGGCCTCCAGCGCCGCGGCCATCTGTGCGGCTCCCTTGCCTGCACCGATCACGACTGTGCGAGCGTTCGCGGGTGGATTAGGTAGATACTTGCGAATTCCGTTAAGAGGATCAGCGGCCTTTACAGCGGCATCGAACAGCATCTTCAGCAGTTGGCGTTCACCGATCATATCATTTCCTCGCCTTGGGCGAACTGTTCTGACCATGGTGGTCAGCACGCGTCAATCGCACTTTTCCTTGCTTTCATCGATGAAGCGGGATGTGTTTATGGGAAACAGCGATCTCCCGGTCTGCCACGGCAGGAAATGGGGCATCCTCTTCTCCGAGGCTCTGTCACCAGGCCCCAACGAGACTGTGGCCGACAAGCGGAACTTCCTTGATCGCCCCGTGCTGCCCCTCAATCGAAATGGATGACGGGATTTGTCTCGGCGATTTGCGAAACCATTTTGCAGCAATCGTAGCCAGATCTCCGATCATCGCGTGTTTGCGCCATTCGGCGAAGCGCCGGGCAGTTGCTTCAGGTTCCGACATATAGAAGAAGTCGCCCGACTTTTCGATCTGATTGATCGAGATCGCCACATCGGACATCGGACGTTGAAACATCCTGGAGGAAACCGAGAGTTCTTTTGCGCTTTCGGAAAACGCAGGCGCCATGAAATCGATTGCCCAGCCATCCACTTCCACCCAGCAATGAAAGTTTTCACCGGCTCCGGTTACAAAACCGTCCTCGCGGTGATCGGCAAAAAGGATGACGGTTCCGCCAAGATTATAGGCCGCCAAACCACCCTTCGGTGTCGCATCCAGCTTATAGTGCTGTTTTAGGATAAAGGCTCCGAATGTGCTGAAATACATGGAAGCTGTTGCGGGGTCAGCATTTTCATTAACAAGAAGGCTGTTGATGACCCTGTAGATTCGATGATAGTCGCTCTGCTTGATCAGCATTCGGTGGCCCTTCAAATCTGCTAATTCGGGGGCTGATAGCGTATCGCCCGACAATCGAATTCTCTTGGGAAATAAGACACTCAGGCCATCAGGCGCCGCAGTGTTCGTTGTGTGCAGACATCATCTACGACACAGCTAATGGGAAATGTATTCGCCCAATCAGCGGAAGGTCGACGTTCTTAAGCTCGCCGGGAGCTGAATATCTGAACCCGCCTTCGGAAATGATGCCGCGTTTTTGCACGCGACATCATCTATTCCGTCAAAGAATCCGCTTACAGCGGGTTGACGTTCTCAGCCTTCGACTTGCCGGTCTTGCGATCCTGGCCCAGTTCGTAGCTGACCTTCTGGCCGTCACGCAGAGCGGCGCCGTAGGCTACTGCCGAAATGTGCACGAACACGTCCGCGCCGCCATTTTCAGGCGTGATAAAGCCGAAGCCCTTGTCTTGGTTGAAAAATTTAACTGTGCCGGTCGCCATCAGAAATCCCTGTTCACTTGGGGAACTCGCCCCACCATTTTATATGGCGACGCTGAAAGCCTCGCCATACAGATACCACGCCGCAAGACGCTTAATCGTTACATATCCCGAACTGGGTGCTCAGGTAAACCGTTTGAACGCTTCCTCTAGCAAAATCCGTTCAGCTTCAGGATTTTATGCGCCTCGATTGACGCTCGAAGCAGGTCTTCTGAATTGCGATTGCCCTGATTTGCATCAGGATGGTGCATCTTCAGACGTTCCTTGTAACGGGTTCTGATTTCCTCAGGCGTCGCATCCTCCGAAAGTCCGAGCACCTCGAAAGCTTTTGCTTCGAGGACTTTCAGCTTGCGCGCTTGAGTTTGTCGTTTCTCAAGCAGGCGCTGCGCTGCGGACTTGCGGGCGTTGATCGACTTGGCCGAGCCGGACCGGGCGGTGGAAGGAAGCGGAGCCTCTTTCGCCTCGGTAAAGGCCGTGCCGGATGTTACCCGGCTGCCTGCCGCAGCTTCCTTTTGGTAACGGGCAACTTCAGGCGTGGAGAGGGCCGGGGAGTAATTATAGCCCTTGTTGTATTCCTTCACATGCTCGATACAGAAGGACAGATACAACCCATCTGCCGCGCCGCCGACAGGCGCGCGATGCGGAGCGACCTTGTCGCAACCATCCCACTGACACTTGGGGCCAACGGGTTCAGCAGGCTTGGCAGCCCGCTTCTTAGTGGACTTCAGGCTTACGAAAATTTTTGAATCAGACGTCATGGCCCGTATATGACGACAACAGGTCGGCATGGCAAGAATGGTCTTCCATGCCGACGCCATTGATCCGTGATCAACAGCTCGAGTGTTGCGAATGTGTTCGGATATGGTCAGCCCGCAGGGGTCGGCTCGCCGATCGAGAGCATCAGCCTGTTTGCCCAGTTGAAGAACGCGGCGCCATGAACGACGTCGGAAATTTCTTCGTCTGACAATCCGGCTTCACGTAGACGCTTTGCGTGGTCTGCAGTGAAGCTGGGCGGCGTGGTGCTGAGCGCCACCGAAGCCGAGACGATTGCGTTCCAGCGTTCGCCAAGATCGGCCCCCACTCCTTCGTCCAGCAGCTTCTGCACATCCGCTTCACGCTTGGAATATTGCGAGGCAAAGCGCGAATGGACCGAAGCGCAGAGAATGCAACCGTTCAGCCTTGAGGCAGCCGTTGCAGCAAGCTCCCGCTCTGCGCGCGGCAATCCATCCTTGGTGTTGTAGAAGATGTCGTTGTCCGTCTTGGTGCGGGCTTCGAGAATATCCGGATCGCGGACCAGAAGCGCGAAATAGGCAGACTTGGCGCGCGCCTTGTCGACCAGCGCCTCATAATGGCGGTCGGTGAGTTCGCCCTCTGCCAGTGGCTGAAGCCAAGCGGTCCAGCCAATCTTGTCCTGGGTGAAGACAACCGGTGGGTTTTCGACGGTGGGTTCAATAACGGTATCAGACATGGAAGGTTCTCCGTTAGGCCGCAGCCAGGACCCGAAGGCCGGCGACGACGCGGATCTGGAAGGCGAGGAAGGAGACGAGCTGGGATAGCGTGACCACGCCCGTCGTGCTCCATCCGGCTGAAAGCAGTTTTTGCAGTTCCGCGGGGCTGGCGTCCCGAGGGTGGTATGTCAGCAAATAGGCGTGTTCGAGCGCTGCGGAGAGCCGATCCCCGAGGATGGCGCGATCGGTGGGGCCGATATCAAGAGCCGGCCCATCGGTGTTTTCCGCGCTCAAAGGCCCTTCGGGATAATGACCATAGGGGCCTTTCGCCGCATTGAGCTCGGCCAGAGCCTTCACGGTCGCGAGAATGACCGTACCGTTTTCGAGCCCTGCCAGTTTTGTCCCGTAAAATTCCTTGATGCTTTTGTCGCCATGCAGGACTGTAACAAAGACTGCGACGGCAAAACGCTCGACAAGCGATGCCTGGCTTTCATCTACGGGTTCGAAAAGAGCCGTCCAGCTTTTCTGTGCGTGCTCCTTGGTGATCGGGCGCCGGCTGCGCAGCGCGTCGGCAGGCGCGCCCGGCGTGATCCCGACGAGGTGGTCGATAACGTCGATCGTATCGGTCATGAATGTCTCTTTCGATTATCGGCTATTACTGGGCGGCAACGAGCTGCGGCGCTGAAGACCGCGTCCAGCCCAGGGCCGGCGCGACTTCCGCAGCGATCAGTTCGATCGAGCGCAGGATTTCTGCATGAGGCGGGTCGATGGAATGGACCTGGAAAACGATGTCCGTCGCGCGTGCAAGGGCCGTGTCCTTCTTCAGCGATGCGATAACATCGTCCGGCGTGCCGACGTGGCTGTCGAGCGCCTTGATCAGGTCTTCGAGCCTGTCTCCTGCAATCCGGTGGCCGGCGGCTGCGAAACGATCGGCGACACGTCGGAGGCCGGTTTCGGCAAAGGCGAGCGCTCGTTTGCGATCGTCGGCGACGAACAGGCTGCGCGAGCCGAGAATGCGCGGTGCGCGGCCCTGAGGCAGGCCGGCAAGATAGGCGTCGATGATCGGGTTCTGGATGTCGTCCAGCGTCGCATCGGGATTGTCGGCCGGGCGGGGCTGGGTTCTCGACAGCATCAGGCCATCGCCGCTAAGTCCCGCGAGGCGTGCGCCATTGGCGGAGAAGGTGGCGAGCCAGACCCGATCGAGCAGATGCGGGGCATCGGGATAAAGGCGGTTGCCGCCATGCAGAACCTTTCCGGCCCAGGCATCGCGAACCACGGTGAGGTTTTCGGCATAGACTTCTCCGCGACGATCAGCGTCGATGCCGAAAGCCTCGAAGGATTCCTTCGTGCCACCGGTGCCGAAGCCCACTTCCAGCCGCCGGCCTGAAAGCAGATCTAGCACGGCAGTATCTTCGGCCACGCGCAGCGCATTTTCCATCGGTAGCGTGATCACGCCGGTACCGAGGCGGATGGTCGATGTGCGGGCAGCGACATGCGAGAGGAAGACCGCGGGGGAGGGAAGCCCGCCTTCTTCCGCGTGAAAATGGTGCTGCGCGATCCAGGCGCTGTCAAAACCGTTTTCTTCGGCATGGATGATCTGTTCCGCCGCCAGCCGATAACGTTCGCCGGCCGGAACATCGTCGAGTAGACGGGTGAAAAAGCCGAGACGTTTGGGGGCAATCTTGCTGGTCATGATAAAAGTCCTGTTTTTATAGGCTGGCGCGATATCTCGGCGCGTGGAAATTTCTGTCCGGGAATGGCTTCGATGAGTTCGCGCGTGTAGGCGGTCGAGGTTGAGGAGAAGACCTCGTCAACGGTGCCGTAATCGACCTGCCTGCCATTGTGCAGGACGGAAACCGTGTCGGCGATCTGCCGCACGACCGCGAGGTCATGGGAGACGAAGACATAGGTAAGGCCGAGATCCCGCTGCAATTCTGCAAGCAGTTCGAGGATCTGCGCCTGCACGGTCACGTCGAGTGCAGAGACGGCTTCGTCAAGCACCACGACCTCAGGCTCCAGAACCAGCGCGCGGGCGATTGCCACACGCTGGCGCTGGCCGCCGGAAAGGGCGTGCGGCAGACGGGAGAGAACCGTGGCGGGCAGGCCGACGCGCTCGATGATGGCGCGGACGCGCGCTTCTCGCTCGGCCCGTGGTAACGGGTCGAAATTGAGCAGCGGTTCCTCGACGATCGCCTGCACCGTCTGGCGCGGATCGAGTGATGCCCAGGGGTTCTGGTAGACGAGCTGCACCTTGCGCCGAAACTGCCGCAAGGCCTCGGAACGCAGGCTTGCGACATCGAGATCGCCGATGCGGATCTCGCCGGATGTCGGTTTCTGGAAACCGGCGATCGAACGGATCGTCGTGGTTTTTCCCGAGCCGCTTTCGCCTACCACCGCATGGGTCGTGCCACGCGCGACACTGAAGGAAATGTTATCGACGGCGCGAAAATTCTTAGCCGTCGGCAGCGAAAAATCCTGAACCAGATTGGTGACAGTCAGCGCGGCTGGCCGGCTCGGCTCGACCGGCGGGCGCGGCTTGGCAACAGAAAGCGATGGAGCATCGGAAAGCAGCTTGCGGGTATAGGCGCTTTGCGGCGAGGCCAGCACGTCTGCGGTCTTGCCCTGTTCCTGAATACGCCCGCCCTGCAGTACTATGAGCCGGTCCGACCGGTCCGCGGCAACGCCGAGATCGTGGGTGACAAGCAGGACCGAGGTACCGTGTTCGCGGCGCAGATCGTCGATCAGGTCGAGGATACGGCGCTGTACGGTGACGTCGAGTGCGGATGTGGGTTCGTCGGCTATGATCAGCGCCGGACGCAGAGCGATGGCAATGGCGATCAGCACCCGCTGCTTCATGCCACCGGAAAGCTCGTGGGGATATTGGTGTATCCGCAGTTCCGGCTGGGAGATTCCGACATTGGTGAGAAGCTCGATAACCTTGCGATCGGCTGTGCGGCGATCGAGCCGTCCGTGAATTTGGAGGATCTCGCGCACCTGCGCGCCGATAGTGAGGACAGGATTGAGGGAACTGCCCGGATCCTGCGGAACGAGGCTGACGACGGCGCCGCGGATCGATCGCAGGCGCCTTGCGCTCCAGCGGCTGATATCCTCGCCATTGAGGAGAATGGAACCGCTTTCGACCCGACCGTTCTCTGCAAGCAGGCCGATGACGGCCTGTGCGGTCGAAGTCTTGCCGGATCCGCTTTCGCCGACCAGAGCCACGACTTCGCCCGGCTCAACGGTGAAGGAAACGCCATGCACGACCGTCGGGCGCTCCTCGCCCTGGCTGTAGGAAATGTGCAGGTCACGGACGTCGAGTACGGAATTTGGGGAGGTGCTCATCGTGTGCTCCTTCCGATGGACTGGCTGATGCGGTTGGCCGACAGAACGACGGCAACGACGATCAGGCCGGGGGCGGCGGTCAGCCACCAGGCGGTTGCGAGGTAGTTGCGGCCTTCGGCAATCAGCAGGCCCCATTCCGGCGTCGGCGGCGGTGCGCCATAGCCAAGGAAGCCGAGGGTGGAGATCTGCAGGATCGCCCAGCCGAACTGCACGGCGGTATAGGCTACGACCGAGGTCAGCGAATTGGGCAGGATATGCCGCCACAAAACCTTGCCGAACGTGCCGCCGCTTCCGAAGGCCGCCTCGACGAATTCGGCATTGCGCACGCGTACGACTTCCGACCGCATGAGGCGGGCGAAACCGGCAATTGCCGTTGCGCCGACGGCGATTGCTGCATTGAGCGTGCCGAAGCCGAGCAGGATGATGATGCTGAGCGAAAGCAAGAGGGTCGGGATAGACAGGAGCACATCGACCAGCCGCATCAGGACTTCATCGACACGTCCGCGGACCGAACCTGCGATCAGGCCGAGCCCGCTGCCGACGACAAGCCCGACGCCGACGGCAGCAATGGCTCCCGAAAGCGAATGAACCGCGCCGTAGACGATGCGGGCGAAGAGATCGCGGCCAAGCGAATCCGTGCCCAGAATATGCAGGGCTGAGGGCGCCTTGAGCTGGCCGCCGGGCGTGCCCTGCAGCGGATCATAGCTGGTAAATACCCAAGGCACGGTTGCCCACAGAAGCACAAGGGCAAGCACCAGCCAGGCAAGCGCGAGACCATAAGGGAAGTTGCGCAGGACGCTCAGCACGTCGCGACGATTGCCGGGGCGGCTCGCGGTCTCGGCAGCCACCGTTGGAGTGAGGTGAACGAAAGTGTCGAGGCTGGTCATGCTGCAGCTCCCTGTCCGGTCCGGAGGCGTGGGTCGAGCAACGGATAGGCAAGGTCGACCGCGAGATTGATGGTGACAAAAGCGGCAGCGGAGATGACGACGACTGCCTGAAGCACCGAGAGATCCTGATTGCCGACCGCCTTTTCTGTAAGGCCGCCGATACCGTTGAGGCCGAAAACGGTTTCGGTGACGACCGCGCCGGCGATCAGTTCGCCGAAGAGCACGCCGGCGATCGTCAGCGTCGGGAGGATGGCATTGCGGGCGACATGCCGCCAGAGCAGCCGCGTCTCGCTGGCGCCCTTGGCGCGGGCGACGGACACGAAGGGACGAGTGCGGATTTCATCGATATTGCGGATAAGGATCTGCGCCAGCGGCGCGGCGATCGGAACGGCAAGCGTTGCGACCGGCAGAACAAGGCTTTCCCACGGGCCGGGATTGATGACCGACACCAGCCGGAAGCGAAAGGAGAATATCTGGATCAGCATGATCGCCAGCCAGAAGACCGGGACCGAGATGAACAGCGACGGCAGTGACTGGATGGCGTTTCTCAGCCACGCGAAAGGCGCCATCGAGGAGAGAAAGGCGATGAAGACGGCAAGCAGGGTCGCCGCAAGAAAGCCGAGGCCGGCAAGCTTCAATGTCGGTGGCAGGTTGGTGGCAAGCTGGGCTGAGACCGGAACGCCCGCCTGCAGCGAATAACCAAAATCGCCTTGCAGGAAATTGACGAGTGTGTGTCCGTATTGCACGACCACGCTGGAATCCACCGCATAGGCGGCGCGGATTTCCGCGACCTGATCGGCGCTCAGGCCGAATTCCGGATTGAGGAACTTGATCAGCACCGCATCGCCGGGCATGGCCTGCAGCAGGATGAAGGACAGCGTGAAGGCCGCCCAGAGAACGAGCAGCGCCTGGCTGATCCGTCCTATGACATATCGCGTCATTTCATATCTCCAGCAAAGGGTGGATGGCAGCCCTTAAGGCTGCCATCCGTGCGGCTTGGGAGGCCTGTTGGTTATCGGCGCTTACTTGTCGAGCCAGGTGCTATAGAAGGCCGGGCGACCGACCGCTTCGAAGGCGACGCCCTTGACGTAGGGTGCTCCAGCGAAGGCCTGCGGCTCCTCGAAAATCGGAACGGCATAGGCCTGATCGAGAACATAGGCCTGCGCATCCGCCACCGCCTTCAGGCGCTTTTCGCGATCCGGCTGCGAGGCGATTTCGTTCAGGATGGCGTTCAGCTTGTCGTCGGAGAAGGTCTTTACCTTGTCGCTGACGCCGCCCTTCTGCACCAGCACGTTGCGGTTGGTCGGATAATACTGGCTCTTGATCACGTCCGGATCTGCACGGCCGACCATGGCGACGGCGACCGGCGTTTTCAGCGGATCGAGTTCATCGACCACTTTGCTGCCGGCGTCACCGGCCAACACGTTCAGCTTGACGCCGAGTTTCGACCATTGCTGTGCAATCAGCTGCAGAACCGCACGGCTCTGCGGCTGTGGCAGCGATTCATAGGAAGTCAGGACGAGCTTCTGGCCATCCTTGGCGCGGATGCCGTCTGCACCGAGCTTGTAGCCGGCTTCGTCGAGCAGCGCTTCCGCCTTTTCCGGATCATAGCCGAGCTTGTCTTCCTGCGGTACGTAACCGATTGCGGTCGATGCGATGATCGAGGTCGCCTTCGGGTAGTTCTTCGAGAAGATCGTCGAGAGAATCTCGTCGCGGTTGACCGCGAGCGACAGCGCCTTGCGCACCTTGAGGTCTGCGACCAGTGGATTATCCGGGCGGAATACGATCGAGTTGTTCACGCCGCGCGTGCCGGGCGCATAGATGGTAAAACTCTGCGCCTCGACCTGGCCTTCGTCATAGGCCTGGATCTGACGAATGAAATCGGCCTGACCGGCGAGAAGAGCGCCGATACGCACGCTGTCTTCGGCGGTGATGATGTAGTTGATCTCGTCGAGATAGGCGCGGCCCTGATGTTCGAGCTTCGCCGGTCCCCAGTTATAGTCCTCGCGAACCTTCAGATCGAGCGACTTGCCCAGCGTCTCGGCATTGACCACGAAGGGGCCGGAGCCGATGATCTTCGTTGCATCGCCAAGCTGCTCGAAGGGCAGCGCCAGGGTCGAGAGCGAGACGATGCCGGAGCCGATCACCGACGTGCCCTGCAGGAAGCCGGGGGAGGGCTTCTTGAAGGTGAACTTTACCGTCAGCGGATCGATGACTTCGCTACGCTCGTAATTGTTGACCACTTCGGAAACCGGCTGTTTCAACTCCTTGTTGCCGAGGCCGTAGGTGTCGAAGTTCTTCGCGACGGCTGCGGCATCAACCGGTGTGCCATCGGAGAAGGTGACGCCGGGACGGAGCTTGAACGTGTATTCGGTGGCGTTGTCGTTGACCGTCCAGGATTCCGCCAGCCAGGGCTCGATCTCCAGCGTCTTCGGGTTCTGGTAGGTCAGTTTGTCGGTGATCTGGTTGAGAATACCACCGTTGGGGTAAAAGCCGCCCGCCGGCGGGTAGAGATTGGTGTGGGCTTGCTGCTCAAGATAGACGAGCGTGCCGCCCTTGACCGGCGCGTCTGCCGCGAGGCTGGCCGTTGCAAGTGTCGTGGCAGCCAGCAATCCGAGGCTGAGAGAAAGAAGTTTCCGATAGCGCGTCATAGGTCCGGTCTCGCGGTTGATCGATGACCATGAGCCTATCCAGTTGCTTCAGATTTCTATGGATTTGCTATTCTATTTTGAAGGCAAGCGCGGAAGTTTCTTTGCTGTCTGGAGGCTGTTAGAACAATCGCATTCCGGTCTTGCTGCCGCTGCGTTACATCCACTCAGGCGGACGCCGGACGAAAATCCGCGGTGACGACGTGGCGATTGCCGGGATAGGTCATGCGCACCCAGGTCACCGCTCCCGATGTATTCCAGGTGCGGCGCTCGATGACGAGGCAGGCATTTTTCGGGGTGAGATTGAGGAGCTTGTGTTCCTTGCGGTCGGCAGGCACGGCCTGGATGCGGTGCTGGGCGGTGATCCAGGGAATTTGCGAAGAGAGCCAGGGGCCGGGTGCGACCGAGATGAAATCGGTTTCGAGCGCGGCCGGTACGGTGACAAGATTGATTGCGCGCTCTTCGAGGCAGAACGGCTGGCCTGCGGCAAGATGCAGGCAGGTGACGAAGAGGACGTCGCCGGGCGTGCCGGTAGCAAACCATGCTAGCTCTTCCCCGATCGCCTTGCGGCGGGTGATCGACAACCGCTGATAGGAATATTCAAGGTTGAGGGAGCGCACCTCGTCGGCAATATCGTGGATCTCCAGCACGGCTGATTGTGCCTTGGGCTGGGATACGAAACTTCCGCCCTTCTTTCGGCGCTCGATCAGGCCAGCCTGTGCCAGTTGGCCCATCACCTTGTTCACAGTCATCCGCGAGACGTCGTAATGCGCGGCAAGATCGACCTCGAAAGGGATCCGGTGGCCGGGCGGCCATGTGCCGGAAACGATCTTTCCCTCGATATCCGCCAGAATCTTGCGGTGAAGGGTCAGGGTTTTGGAAATGCGGGCGGTCTCCGGTTGGGCAGTGTCGATGCAGGTCTACACTTCACGCCGAGCCCGTCAATCGCCGCTTATCTGCGCTCTCAACAGTTTCGGTTCGGGCGGCTTTGGATCTAGCGCCTTCTCCGGAGGTATAGGCGTTGGGAGACCATTTCGACACACCACTGTTTCACCATTCGGTCAACGCGCTCTCGTTGACAACCGAAGATGAGCAAGTGATCCCGGTGGCTTATAAGGTCATCGGAGCCATTGAGGTAATGGGCGATAAAATCTCACCCGAGCACATTTCCGTTGCCGGCGGGTTAAGGTCAGTCTATCTGCGCCGCTTCGCTTTTAGATAAGCGCTCGGATGCGGATTTTTTCTGAATAAATTTCTTGGCCTGTTGCCCTATAAGTTGGGCAACGAAGTTTTGCTCACTGCGCCGTATTATTCTGCCGCTCGGGATGTCTCAGGTTACTAAACAACATCAGCGCCAGTGCAGTATTTTTTGCAATTGCGGCTTCTCAGTCATCTCTTGCCACATTGCTGAGCGGCGATGCGCCGCCATCCGCAAAGCCGCGATAGCGCAGATGGCTTCGGTTCAAGTGCGCCCGCATGGCCTCACGCGCCTTTTCCGGGCTTCCGGTGCTGATCGCCTCGCAAATTGCACGGTGTTCGACAACGGTGTTCTGCACATAGTCAGACGTTATGAGCGCAGGGTTCAGCTCTTTGGAAAAAGCGGGCTGCGGCAGGATCTGCAGGCTCATGAGGCTGAAGAATTCGATGAAGGCGCCGTTGTTGGTCGCTTCCGCAATGGAGCGGTGGAAGATGAAATCGAGATGATCGAGTGCAGCCTCGTCATCCAATGAAGCCTCGAACTGACGCGCGGCATTCCATATGTTCGATTCCTGCGCCCAAGAGCGCCGGACGGCGGCGAGGCCTGCCGCATGCACCTCGAATGCCATCCTGAGTTCGAGAAGATCCATGAAGGATGTCTTGAGCCGAGATAAAGGGGCGAGGGCAACGTCAGCATCGAATGTGCCCGGGTCTTCGGCGCCGGCACGTGGGATATCGCGGACAAACACGCCGACGCCATGCCGTGCTTCGACGACACCTTCAGAACGCAGCGCCGAGACCGCCTCTCGGATAACGGTTCTGCTCACTCCGAATTGCTGTGACAGCTCGTTGAGTGAGCCGAGCTTTATGCCGGCCGAAAGCTGGTTGTCGCTGATATGCGTTTTCAGTGCCTGTATGGTTCGGCCCGTCAAAGTGTCCAAAAATCACCCGTCTTGTGAAGCGCTGGCGGTCTGCGCATGTCTTGATAAGCAGCAAGGTAGCACGACCTATCGTAGTGATGCTATCTCTTTAATGCATCTTTTGTTTGATAGAGTGCGCACACTGGATTTTTCCGTGTGTTTCGATCCCTGCGATAGCAGTAAAAAGAATCCGATAAATGCTTTAAATGATGCAATCTTCATGTCGTATTATCACGTCTAAATACATATAAATCAGATAGTTAGATTTGATAAATCGCCTGAATTCACCAAGTGATAGCATCACTAATTTTCTTATTGACAAGAGATAGTATTTCAATAATCTCAAACCATAAGAAGTGAGCAGGCGATCAGCCAAGGCCATCAAGCCTATGACGACCTGCTCCGGGAACATGGTTGCGCTTCTGGCGCATCTTTAAAAATCGGATGGAAAGTCGCTATGGGTGTCGTCTCCGCACGCCTCTCAGAGCTCGGTATCGTATTGCCTACGATTGCGCCAGCCTCTGGGAATTACATATCGCATCGCATCGTTGGGAGCCTTCTCTTCGTATCAGGTCAGATACCAAGGATCGATGGCGTCGAGCATTATGTCGGTGTCGTCGGCAAAGACCTCTTGCCCGAAGATGGCTACAAGGCTGCCCGGCTTTGCGCACTGAATATCGTGGCACGCGTCAATGCGGCGCTGGAGGGAAATCTGGATCGGGTCGTTGCGTGCGTCCAGCTGCGCGGCTTCGTCAATGCACCGGCGGACTTCAAAGGACATCCCGCGGTCATCGATGGTGCGTCCGATCTTCTCGTCGAGATCTTTGGCGACAAGGGTCGCCATGTACGCACGGCGCTCGGTGCCGGTTCGCTGCCGCGCGGATCATCCGTCGAAGTCGATGCGATCTTCGAAATCGCACCTGAAGCCTGACAAAAAGGGGAACTGGCCATGAACGAGACCAGCATTTCGGAAAAAGCCATCTCCATGAGCGGCGTCAACAAGTGGTACGGCCACCTGCAGGTGCTGAAGGGGATCAACCTTGAAGTCGGGCGCGGCGAGCATATCGTGCTTTGCGGCCCATCCGGATCCGGTAAGTCGACGCTGATCCGCTGCATCAACCATCTGGAGGAAATCCAGGAAGGCAGCATCGCCGTCAACGGCACGACGCTCAGCCAGAAGGGCTCCAATGCCGACCACATCCGCCGCGATGTCGGCATGGTGTTCCAGCAGTTCAATCTCTTCCCGCATTTGACGGTATTGCAGAACTGCATGCTGGCGCAGCGCCGCGTGCGCAAGGCTTCCGCAGCAGAGGCAAAGGACAAGGCGATGCGCCATCTGGAACGGGTGCATATTGCCGAGCAGGCACAGAAATATCCCGCTCAGCTCTCCGGTGGCCAGCAGCAGCGCGTCGCAATCGCTCGGGCGCTTTGCATGGATCCACAGATCATGCTGTTCGATGAGCCGACATCGGCGCTCGATCCGGAAATGGTCAAGGAAGTGCTCGACACGATGATCTCGCTTGCAGACGATGGCATCACGATGATCTGCGTGACGCATGAAATGGGCTTTGCCCGCGCCGTGGCGCACCGCGTCATCTTCATGGATCGCGGAGAGATCATTGAAAGCGCCAAGCCGGATGTGTTCTTCAGCAATCCGAGCCATGAGCGTACCAAGACCTTCCTCAGCCAGATCCTCAATCACTGAGGGGCGGGTGATGAATTACACATTCGACTTCGCCCCCGTGTTTGCAGCCTGGCCGTCGCTGGTCGATGGCGTGATCGGTACTCTGAAGATGTCGTCGCTATCGATGATCTTCGGCCTGTCGCTCGGCATCGTCTTCATGATGATGCGGATGAGCAAGAAGCCGGCGCTGAAAGCAATCGCCGTCGGCTACATCGAGATGATCCGCAACACGCCGATCCTCGTGCAGGTGTTCTTCGTCTTCTTCGGCATGCCGGCGATCGGCATTCGCCTGAGCGGCGAACAGGCCGCAATCCTTGCAATGACGCTCAACTGTGCGGCCTATGCGGCCGAGATCGTCCGCGGCGGCGTCCAGTCCATTCGCCCCGGCCAGATCGAGGCGGGTAGGGCGCTCGGCATGCATGCGGTCGACATCTACCGCTTCATCGTGTTTCGCCCGGCGATCCGCGCTGTCTATCCGGCTCTGTGCAGCCAGTTCATCCTCATGATGTTGAACTCCAGCCTGATGTCATCGGTTTCCGCCGAAGAACTGACCTATTTCGCCCAGACGCTCGATGCCCAGACATTCCGCAGCTTCGAGATCTATCTGACGCTCGGCGTCATATACCTGGCGCTGTCGCAGTTCTTCTCCATCGCTCTCGGCGTGATCGGCCGGGTCTATTTCTCCTATCCGGCAAAGTGAGGCAGCGAGATGATCCGTCAATTCGGTTGGGGTGAGTTCCTCTTTCTGCTCGAAGGCGCACGCTGGACGGTTGTCCTGTCGCTGCTTGCCTTCACCCTCGGCGGCGCGCTCGGGCTTGCCGTGGCACTCGGGCGAACCAGCAAATGGGGCTGGCTGCGCATCCTGATGGCGACCTATATCCAGATCTTTCAGGGCACGCCGCTGCTGATCCAGCTCTTCTTCGTCTATTTCGGCCTGCCGCTTCTGGGGCTCAAAGTGGATATCTGGGTGGCGCTGACGATCGGCCTGTCCTTGCACACGAGCGCCTTTCTCGGCGAAATCTGGCGCGGCAGCATCCAGGCGGTGCCGGATGGTCAAAGCGAAGCGGCGCGAGCGCTCGGCATCGGCTACATGCACCGGATGATCGATGTGGTCCTGCCGCAAGCCTTCCGCATCGGCCTGCCGGCGACCATCAGCTTCCTCGTAAACCTGATCAAGGGCACGGCGCTCGCCGCCCTGCTTGGCCTCACCGAGCTTACCCGATCGGGGCAGCTGATGGCCAACATCACCTTTCAGCCGCTGCAGGTCTATGGGGCGGTCGCACTGATCTACTTCATCATCTGCGTACCCCTGACCTATTGCAGCGCAAAGATCGAAAGGCGCCTCAACGCCGCTCGGTAAAACAAGAACGCATGAAAAGAAACCAACCAGAGGTGACCACATGTTCAATACAGCATTGACCCTTGCGCGTTCGAAAGTCATGGGCGGGTTCGCCGCCGTGCTTCTGGCTGCGACCTCCTTTGCCACAACGGCTTTCGCCGTGACGCCGGAAGAGATCAAGGCCAAGGGTACTGCCACGATCGGTGTGCAGATGGATCAGTTTCCATGGGGCTTCATCGATCCCAAGGGCCAGAACGACGGGTTTGACATCGAGATCGCCAAGCTGATCGGCAAAGAACTCGGCGTCGAGGTGAAGTTCGAGCGCATCACCGGCCAGAACCGCATTCCGCTGCTGGTCAACGGCAATGTCGATTTCCTCGTGCCGTCCATGACGATCACCGAGGAACGCGCCAAGGTGATCCAGTATGTCATTCCCTACTCGTCGAACGACATCACCGTCTGGGGTAAGAAGGACGCGGCCATAAAGGCCAATGAGGATCTCGGCAAATACGTGATCGGCGTCAATCGCGGCAGCGCCTTCGATCCGCTTCTCGTCAAGGTCGCCCCGCCGAATACGCAGATCAAGCGTTTCGATGATGACGCGACGACGGTTCAGTCGCTGCTGTCCGGCCAGGTCGACGCTATCGTCGGCAGCATTACCTACGGCCTCGTCATCAAGCAGGCTGGTTATGATGCGCAGTTCGAGCGCAAGTACAAGGTTGCCGACAACTTTCAGGGCATGGCAGTTCGCAAGGGCGACCAGGAAATGCTCGCCTTCCTCACCGATTTCGTGACCCGTCACACCGCTGACGGCACGCTCGACGCGCTCTACAAGAAGTGGATCGGCGTCGATCGCGCAAAACTCCCGACCACGCTGCCGGGCGTCGACTTTACAGGCAAGCAGTAACATCTCGATCCAGCGCGACCGCTGAAGGCCGCCGCGCCGGACAGAAAACATCAACAACTGAAGAGCTCTTGGCCCCCGCCTGTTCGCGCGGGCGGGGACAGGTCGCTGCACGCCGAAAAACGGGTTTTCGGGCAGCACGCAACAACAGCTCGCTTATGGAGCATGAGACAGACAATGGCGAAAGATGGCAAGCAGATCAGGGTCGGTGTCGATATCGGTGGCACCTTCACCGACGTTGCGATGGAGGTAGGCATCACGCTCCATTCGATCAAAGTGCTGACCGACTATTCCTATCCCGAAAATGCGATCGTCAAGGGCATTCGGCAGGTCGCCGAAGTCGCCGGTGTCGAGCTTTCCGAAATCGATACGATCATTCACGGCACGACGCTCGCCACCAATGCGCTGATCGAGCGGCGCGGCGCCCGCACCGCCTTCGTCACCACCAAGGGCTTTCGCGACGTCATCGAAATGCGCACCGAAAGCCGTTTCGAACAGTATGATCTTGATATCGTTCTGCCGGCGCCGCTCGTGCCGCGCAACGAACGGTTTGTCGTCGATGAACGTATCGGCGCCGATGGTCTCGTGCTGAAGCCGCTTGATCTCGATGAGGTCGATGCCCTGTGCGATCACATCATCGCCGCCGGCTATGAGAGCGTCGCCATCGGCTTCATTCACTCCTATCTGAACGGCACGCACGAGAAGATCGTGAGAGACCGGCTTCTCGCCAAGAAGGCAGACATTTCGGTTTCGATCTCCTCTGAAGTTTCGCCGCAGATGCGCGAGTTCCAGCGTTTCAACACCGTCTGCGCCAATGCTTTCGTCAAGCCGCTGATGGCGTCCTATCTGAATCGCCTCGTCGGTCGCCTGACCGAAGAGGGCACGCGTTGCCCGGTCTTCATGATCCACTCGGGCGGCGGCATCATCAGCGTTGAAAGCGCCATCGAATTTCCGGTACGCCTGCTTGAATCCGGCCCGGCCGGCGGCGCGATCTTCGCAGCCCATATCGCCAGCAGCTATGGTCTCGATCAGGTGCTCTCCTACGACATGGGTGGCACCACGGCAAAAATCTGCCTGATCGAAAAGCAGACGCCGAAAACCTCAAAGACCTTCGAAGTGGCACGTACCTGGCGCTTCAAGAAGGGCAGCGGCATGCCGATCTCTATTCCCGTCATCGAAATGGTGGAAATCGGCGCAGGCGGCGGCTCGATCGCAACGATCGACAGCATGCGCCAGATCCGCGTCGGCCCGCATAGTGCTGGCTCCGAACCGGGTCCGGCCTGCTACGGCCGCGGTGGCGCAAACCCGACCGTCACCGATGCCGACCTCATCCTTGGCCGTCTGGATGCCGACGAGTTTGCCGGCGGCGCGATGAAGCTCGACCGCCCGGCATCTGACAAGGCGATAGATACGGATCTTGCCTCCAAGCTCGATACCGATATCGCCACAGCCGCCTATGGCCTCAGCGAGGTGGTCGACGAAAACATGAGCAATGCGGCACGCATGCACGCCGTGGAAAACGGCAAGGAACTCTCCGAGTTCACCATGATCGCCTTCGGCGGTGCTGCCCCCATCCACGCCGCGCGCCTTTGCGAAAAGCTCGGCATGGCCGAACTTCTGATCCCGCCGGGCGCGGGTGTCGGCTCGGCTATCGGCTTCCTGCGAGCACCCTTCGGTTTCGAAAGCGTTCGCAGCGCTTATAGCCGCCTCAGCCGCTTCGATGCGGCCGCGATCAACCATACGGTGTCTGAGCTGATCGCGGAAGCGACATCCTTCGTGCGCTCCGGCGCGCCAGATGCCGATCCGGATCTCGAATGCATCGCCTACATGCGCTACGTCGGTCAGGGCTGGGAAGTGCCGGTGACGATCGAAGTTCGTGACTATGCGGATGCCGATGGCGACCTGTTCCGCAAACTGTTCGACGAGCAATACGAACACTTCTTCGGTCGCGTCATCGACGGGCTCGATGTCGAGATCGTCAGCTGGTCGCTGCGGGCCACATCCAAGGTCGCGCCGCCGGAGCGGATCGGAAAGACGGCAAAGGCCGGCGCGGCAAAGGTTCGTGGTACACGCGACATCTTCGATGTGCAGGAAGGCAGCTTCCAGAATGCTTCGATCGTCGACCGCACAGACATGAAACCGGGCGATTTCGTCTCGGGGCCTGCCGTGATCACCGAACGCGAAACCTCGACCATCATCACCGCCAGCCGCGAAGTCATCATGCAGGCCGATGGCTGCCTGCTCGTACGCGTCAAGCAGAGCGCTTGAACGGAGGATACTATCCATGAAAACCAATGCACTTTCCGACGTTCACATGCAGATCATGTGGAACCGGCTGATCTCCGTCGTTGAAGAGCAGGCCGTCACCCTCATCCGCACGGCATTCTCCACCAGCGTGCGTGAATCGGGCGACTTGTCCGCCGGCGTCTTCAACCGCGGCGGCCTGATGATCGCCCAGGCGGTCACCGGCACGCCCGGCCATGTCAACGCGATGGCGGAAGCCGTCGGTCACTTCATCCGCGATATCGGGCCTGAAAACATTTTCGAAGGCGATGTCTTTATCACCAACGATCCATGGAAGGGCACCGGCCACCTGCACGACTTCACCGTCGTTTCGCCGAGCTTCCGCAACGGCGCGCTTGTCGGTTATTTCGCCTGCACGGCACACGTGGTCGATGTCGGTGGTCGCGGTTTCGGGCCGGATGCGAACGAGGTCTATGAAGAGGGTATCTTCGTTCCGATCATGAAATTTGCCGAGCGCGGCAAGGTCAACAAGGATCTCGTCAACATCCTGCACAACAATGTGCGTGAGAGCCATCAGGTGGTCGGTGACGTCTATTCGCTGGCCGCCTGCAACGAGATCGGCCATCGCCGGCTGATGGACATGATGGAAGAGTTCGAGCTCGACGATCTGGAGACGCTCGGCGAATTCATTTTCAAGCGCAGTTATGACGCCACGATCGAGCGAATTGCTGCCTTACCGAAGGGCTCCTATTCCAACACGATGCGGGTCGATGGTTACGGTTCACCGATCGATATCGCGGTACGTCTAGATGTCGAAGGCGATCATATTCTCGCTGATTTTGACGGGACCTCGCCGCCGAGCCCGAAGGGCATCAATTGCCCGATCATCTATTCGGCAGCTTATGCATGCTACGGCATGAAGGTCGCGATCGCACCCGATATTCCAAATAACCACTATTCGCTCCTGCCGTTCCGCGTCGTGGCACCGAAGAATTGCATCCTGAATGCCCAGCATCCGGCGCCTGTCTCGGTGCGCCACGTACTTGGCCATCTGGTGCCCGATGCAGTGCTCGGCGCCGTGCACAAGATGTTGCCGGGCAAGGTGCCGGCGGAAGGTGCTGGCGCGCTGTGGAACCTGCATGTCAGCGTTCGCCCGCTTCAGGGCGACAAGGCTCCGGCTGATGGCGGCCAGCGTGCCGAGGTTCTGCTGTTCAACAGCGGTGGCTCCGGCGCACGCCCGACGCTCGACGGCATGAGCGCAACGGCATTCCCGAGCGGCGTGCATTCGATGTCGATCGAGGCGACAGAACATGTCGGTCCGGTCATCTTCTGGCGCAAGGAACTGCGCGACGGGTCCGGCGGTGCCGGTCAGTTCCGCGGCGGTCTCGGTCAGGTGGTGGAAATCTCGCCGACCGAGGGTCACGAGATGCACTTCAACGCCATGTTCGACCGTGTCGATCATCCCCCGCGCGGTCGCGAAGGTGGTGAAAACGGTGCCGCCGGTGCCGTGATGCTGGATGACGGAACCCGTCTCGCTTCCAAGGGTCGCCAGCATGTTCCGGCCGGTCGCAGGCTAATCCTGCAGCTTCCGGGCGGCGGCGGTTACGGGTCGGCTGACAAACGGGATGTCGCTGCGGCAGAACGCGATATCGCCTTTGACTACGTCGCTTCGAAATAACTCTCCCAAGAGTGTCGGGCGAGGCAGAGGCCCCGCCCGGTTTCGATCAAGTCAAATCCTCCAGGGAAGCCGAAAATGAGTTTCGAGAACCGCCGTGCCGCGGGCATCAAGTCGTCTCGGAGCATGGCGATTGCCATGGCGGCAAAGAAGCTGGCATCAGAAGGTCACGACATTATCGACCTGTCGCTCGGCGAGCCGGATTTCGAACCGCCGCCGCATGTTGCGGAAGCGGCCGTCGAAGCGATCCGCAAGGGCGGTATCCGCTATGGCGCGCCCGCGGGAATGGAAAGCCTGCGTCAGGCGATCGTGAAGAAGTTCAAGACGGAAAACGGACTGGATTATTCCACCGACGAGGTGATGGTTGCCAATGGCGCCAAGCAGATCCTGTTCGACGTGTTTCTCGCAACGCTGGAAGCGGGCGATGAAGTCATCATTCCCACACCTTGCTGGGTATCCTACGGAGACATCGTCTCGCTGCATGGGGGCACACCGGTCTATCTGACCTGCGGTGCGGATGCCGGTTTCAAGTTATCGGCCGAGCAGCTCGAAGCAGCGATCACGCCGAAGACCAGATGGCTGATGCTGAATTCTCCGTCCAATCCGACAGGAGCGATCTATTCCGGCGAAGAATATCGCAAGCTTGCAGATGTGCTGGCGCGCCATCCGCGTGTGCTCATCGTCTCCGACGAGATCTACGAGCATGTGCTGTTGAACGACACGCCCTTTGTCTCCTTCGGCGAGGCCTGCCCGCAGTTGCGGGACCGGACGCTGATCGTCAACGGCGTCTCCAAGGCTTACGCCATGACGGGTTGGCGGCTGGGTTATGCCGCCGGTCCGAAAGCGCTGATTTCGACGCTCAACAAGATGCAGTCGCAAAGCGTCTCATGCGTGTCGCCGGTCGCTCAGGCGGCAGCAATCGCGGCCCTCACCGGAGATCAGACTTTTGTCAGCGAGGGTGCCCGAACATTTGCCGGGCGCGCGAAGATCGTGGCCGGCCGGCTGGCCGAGATCGAGGGTATCGATTTCATAGCGCCCGATGGAGCCTTTTACGCTTTCATCGGCGTGCAGCAACTGATTGGCCGCAAGACTGCCGATGGTGTCGTTCTCGGCGACGATACGGCGTTTGCGGCGTGTCTGTTGCAGACATTCGGCCTGTCGAGTGTGCCGGGGGCTGCGTTTGCGGCGCACGGATTTATTCGGCTATCGATCGCGGCATCCGAACCTGAACTCGAAAGTGCCTGCGAAAGGCTGGCCAATATGGTGCGCTCGCTCAAACCTTGAGACGCAAATCCCCCGGATGGCGCAGATTGTGAAATGGTGGGCATGCCGCCCTTGATTGGTGTGGCGTAGCGTTGGCGAAAGAGGAAAGCTGACGCCGGGACATGATGATGCCTCGGGATGAGGCGGAATGAAGCGGGAGCGGCGACGGAGGAGGATACACCGCTCCCGCGAACCGATAGTTCAGGCTGCGATGCCCATCACGCCTGGAACCTTCGGCATTAACAGTTTGGCTTCCGACGCGGCGACAATTTGTTCGACTGTCACGCCCGGCGCTGTCTCGAGAAGCACGAGGCCTTCTTCTGTTGGCTGGATGACGCCCATCTCCGTGACAATCAGGTCAACGCGGCGAACGGATGTCAGCGGCAAGGTGCATCTCTTCAGGATCTTGGGTTCGCCCTTGGCGGTATGCGTCATCGCAACGATGACGCGCTTGGCGCCGGATACGAGATCCATTGCGCCGCCCATGCCCGGCACGATCTTGCCGGGCACCATCCAGTTGGCAAGGTGTCCTTCTTCGTCGACCTGAAGCCCCCCCAGCACAGTGACATCGAGATGGCCGCCGCGAACCAGTGCGAACGACATGGCGCTGTCGAAGGCACAGGCTCCCGGCAACGCGCCTGCAGGTGTCCCTCCGGCATCCGTGAGATTGCTTCCGGCAAGACCCGGATCAGGCAAGGCGCTCATGCCGATAATGCCGTTTTCCGACTGGAACGAAACGTCGAGCCCGGCAGGCAGGTAGGATGCGACCATGGTGGGCAAGCCGATCCCGAGATTGACAAGTGTGCCGGCCTTGAGTTCCTGAGCAACCCGCCTCGCGATGATCTCTTTGTCGTTCATATCGTGGCTCCCTTCGCAATCAGCAAGTCAACAAGAACATGCGGCGTGACGACGGCATCGGGCTCGATGCAACCAACCGGCACGATTTCGTCCGGCTCCGCGATAACGATTTCAGCAGCCATGGCCATCAGCGGATTGAAATTACGCGATGTCAGCGAATAGCGGAGGTTCCCGGAGTAATCCGCGCTGCGTGCCTTGATCAAGGCGAAGTCAGCCTTGAGCGCCGTTTCCAACAGATAGGGGATACCGTTGATTTCGATCGTTTCCTTGCCGATCGCCGCATCCGTGCCGACACCGGTTGGCGTCAACACGCCGCCAAGCCCGGAACCTCCGGCGCGTACCCGCTCGGCGAGCGTGCCCTGCGGAACCAGTTCGACCTCTATCGCTCCGCCGATCATCTGCTTCTGCGTGACCGGATTGGTGCCGATGTGGCTGACGATGGCCTTTTTCACCAGCCCGGCGTCGATCAGCTTGCCAACGCCCACATTCGGGCGCGCTGTATCGTTGGCGATGAGCGTCAGATCCTTCTTTCCCTGACGCACCAGTTCATCGACAAGATCCTGAGGCGTCCCGATGCCGACGAAGCCACCGATCATCAGGACGACTCCATCTGGTATCCGTCGCACGGCTTCCTCGGCGGTATTCACCTTGTACATTTTTGAGACCTTTGATTTCTAAAGAGCTGAAGCTTTGCAGCCGTGCTGGAACGCCCGCCCGAGGCAGCGCCTTGCGCACTTTCGAACAGGCACATTCCAGGAGAGGGCCGACTGCTGCCAGCCTGGCCCTCTCCCGCTGGATTACCGGGTGCCCGGCATTGGATAGTCGGCATCGTTCAAAACCCAGCCGGGCTTAAGCGAAAAGTCCACGCGCGGCGGGCAGAAGATATCGACCAGATCGTTGTTGCCGTCGCTGCTGGCCCGCGTCGTGTGAATGACCGGAGGCGGGATGACGAGCACCGATGGCGAGCCGACATCAATCGCCTTGTCCTCGCGCCAGTCGGCCATATCGGTCGTCCAGGCCCAGCGCAGGTAGTGGGTAAAGCTCCCGCCCAATGCCAGCGAGCACTGTTCGAAATCGTCGTGATGATGCGGCGACATCTTTGCCGGATCGCGCGGTCCGACCTGCGACGGAAGCGCATTCACCATGAATGTCGTGCAGCGGAAGATTCGCCCGAAACGACCCGGCTCATCGGGAACGTTCAGCGAATACTGGCGTACTTTCCACCCACCCACGGGTTCCGGCCAGGGCTCGAATGCGGGGATGTGCTGGCGCGGCACATCGTAAGCGTCGGCATTGGGGCATGCCTTGACCAGATCCTTCGAGGCCGTGGTGAAAAGCCGTGCGAGCTTGCCGCCAGACGGCAGGACGATCCGGCTGTCGCCCGGCGGTATGAAGGTGACGGAATAACCCGCAACCTCGACCTTCTGACCACCCCACTCGACGATCGCCCTGTCGGCCGGATTGGCAAGATAAAGAACGTATTCGTCAGCTTGTCCCTTGCGCTCCAGGGTCGCCCCGTCCTTCGTTTCGGAATAAGCGAGGACGAAATTACAACCCCTGACATACCAGGTGCGGCTTCCATTATGCTCATCCTGCGGTGGCGTATCATAGAAGGTCACCAGTTGCTCTTCTGCAACCAAACCCGTTGCCGGCGGCTTTGCCGCCGCGGCGAAGAGATCTGCGCGCGGATCCTTGTCGTTGTACATGTTTCACTCCTTCTCGGTTTTTGCTGTGATCATCATCTGGGTGGCGGATTTGCGCAGAAGCGCCTGATCGGAGCCGCAGACGAAGACGGTCACGCCAAGGGCGTGCCATTTGGCGATATGGGCGGGATCGCCGACGAACAGGCCGATTGCGATGCCCGCCTTCTTGCCGGCTGCGATGATCTGGTCGATGGCGGCATCCAGTTCCGGCGAGGGATAACTGACCCCCATCGATTGCGAGAGGTCTGCCGGCCCGATGAACAGTAGATCGACATCCGGCTCGCCGGCGATCTCATCGAGATGATCGAGCGCCGACTTGTCCTCGATCTGCACCATAACGACACTCTCCGCGTCGCATTTGACACGATAGTCGGCGATGCCGATGCCACCGTAATTGCCGGCCCGTGGTGATGGCGAAAGGCCACGTTTCCCACGAGAGAAACGCACTGCATCGCAGACGGCACGGGCACCTTCGGCATTCAGCACGTGCGGCACCATCACTCCGGCAAGTCCGAGGTCGAGCAGCGGAGAGATCCAGTCGACCGAGGCACCCCAGCGACGGGACAGGAGCGGCAGGCCGATCGCCTTGCCGGCAAGTGCCAGCATGTCCACCTGGGCGATGCCGATCGGCGCATGTTCCTGGTCGATCACCGCAAAATCCAGTTTCGCATGACCAAGGATTTCTATCACATGCGGGGAAGGCGTCTTGATGAATGACCCGACAAGCAGCTCACCTGCGTGGATCCGTGTTCGCAAATTCGAAGTCATTTTTTCCTCCTTGAAGTCTACGCGCGATTGGCCAGGCAATTCTCGATAACAAGAGCGATCCCCTGCCCACCGCCGATGCACATGGTGACGAGACCGTAGCGGCCGCCGATGCGCTCCAGTTCATAAAGAGCCTTGACCGTCAGGATGACGCCGGTCGCGCCCAGCGGATGCCCGAGCGCGATTGCACCGCCATTCGGATTGACCTTTTCGAGAGGCAGACCGAGCAGCCGGTTCACGGCAATCGCCTGCGCGGCGAATGCCTCGTTTGATTCGATCACGTCGATCTGCGCGAGATCGAGGCCCGCGCGCTGCAGCGCCAGCGGAACGGCATGAGCCGGGCCGATACCCATGATTTCCGGCGGAACGCCGGCAACGGCCCACGAGAGCAATTTTCCACGCGGACGAAGATTTCGGGCAGCAACTTCTGCGCCGCTTGCCAGCACGACGGCTGCAGCACCATCATTGATGCCGCTCGCATTACCGGCAGTCACCGTACCGTCCTTGCGAAAGGTCGGTCGCAGAGATGAAAGGCCTTCGAGCGTCGTATCCGCGCGGGGATGCTCGTCTTGCGTGACGATCTGCTCCCCTTTCCGGGTCTTGACCGTGACCGGAACGATCTGAGACGCGAACCGCTGCCCGGCGATCGCGCGCACTGCCTTCTGCTGGCTGTCGAGTGCGAAGACATCCTGCTCGCTGCGGCCGATATCGTATTTGGCAGCAATGTTTTCCGCCGTGATGCCCATTCCCCCACAGCCAAACGGATCGGTAAGCGATCCGAGCAACCAATCGGTCAGCCCGGCATCCCCCATCTTCTGGCCCTTGCGCAGGCTGTCGATCGAATAGGGGGCACGGCTCATGACTTCGGAGCCTACGGCGAGCGAGAGCCTGCTTTCGCCGGCCCGGATCATCGAAGCTGCCGTTGCGATTGCCTGGGCGCCGGAGCCGCAGAGCCGGTTAAGCGTGAGGCCCGGTGCAGAGGCAGGCAAGCCGCTTTCCATGCCGATCACGCGCCCGAGGTAAAGATCGCGAGGCGAGTTCGGAATGACATTGCCGGCGACGGCATTGTCGAGATCGGCAGCGGCAACACCCGAGCGTTCAATCGCTGATTTTGCGGCAATCACGCCGAGTTCCGCCGGTGTAAAGGTGCTCAATGCCCCCCCGAACGTACCGATCGCGGTACGGGCCCCATCGAGAATGAATATGTCCTGTTCCATTTTTAACTCCAATCAGAGGTGACGAGGCAGGCTCGTTCCAAATGTATCCTTGCCGACGTCATCGGCCTCTCGCCCATGCTCCGTCCTCAACCAGAGACAGCGGGTCGGCGGGATAAAGCGATTTGTCCGTGGGAAGCCTGGCGATCTCGAGCACCTGTTTCGCCCAGAGCGACAGATGGGTCTGGCGATCCTCCTCGCTCATGCGTGGTGCGCCGTAGCAAACGAAGGATGGCGCGACTTCGAAGCCCATATATTCCAGCGCACCGCGCTTAATCGGGCGCAGGAGTTGTTCAATCGGTCCATAAACGCCATCGTCGCTGAAACGGGCGGGTGTTCCGCCTGTGGTCACCGACAGGATCGCATGCCTGCCGCGAAAGAGGCCGGTGTCAAATCGATAACCGTCCACATAGGCGAAGCCATAGGCCAGAACCCGGTCGAGCCAGCCCTTTAGGATGGCGGGCGGCCCTCCCCACCAGAGCGGGAATTGAAAGATGACGACATCGGCGGCAGCAAGCTTGGCCTGTTCGCGTGCTATGTCGGGCGCGAAGGATTTGGTGCGAACCGCATTGGTCTGTTCGTTCTGATAGTGCAGGTGATCGGCATCCGCACGGGCGGTGAAATCGCCAGGTCCGGAGGAGGCGCCGAAATTTTCGGCATAAAGATCCGAAACCACGACATCATGTCCGGCGGAACGCAGCGCAGCGGCGGCGCTTTCGGTCAACGCATGATTGAAGGACCGTTGTTCAGGGTGAGCGGTAACGATCAGGATGTTTCGATTCTGAATTGTCATGGTGGTCACGCATTTCAGCTGAGATGTTGAGATTCCGGGTGTCGCGCACTACCGACCCCCAACGGCCTGAGGCCGTTGGGAATTTCAGATTGCGTTTGACGGTATTGTTAAGGGTTGGCTTCGTTTGGCTGTCCGCTCGGCGCGACGGGCGTCGCATCGACTTTTCCATCCGTCGTGGTCAGATCCCGGCCGTTGGTCTCCGGCAGGATTGCGACGGCTAGCAACACGAAGACGTAAGCGGACATTGCCGTCACACCCATTGCGCTGTGCAAGGGCAGCAGTTCAGCGGATGCCAGCATGCCGACGATGGCCGGGTAGAAGGCACCCACGGCTCTGCCGAAATTGTAGCTGAAAGCCTGCCCGTTCGCACGGATGAGACTGGGGAACAACTCGGTGAAATAAGGGCCAAGCGCACTGTAGATACCGAGCAGCGAGAAGCCGAGCAGGAAGATGAGCAGCAGCGACACCGCACCCATTTCCGGCACGAACAGGAACACCGGAATGATGATCCAGTTCAGGATGGTGAAGACGAAGAAGCTGAGCCGGCGGCCGATGGAATCGCAGAGATAAGCAGCGACGATATAGCCGACGAACGATCCGAAGGTCAGTACGAAGACATAGTAACCGACTTCGACCGAGGTGAGGTGA
This sequence comes from Rhizobium sp. ZW T2_16, assembly GCF_044987325.1. NCBI lineage: Bacteria > Pseudomonadati > Pseudomonadota > Alphaproteobacteria > Hyphomicrobiales > Rhizobiaceae > Rhizobium > Rhizobium sp. ZW T2_16. Next base: position 261,220 of record NZ_JBJDRG010000004.1, on the reverse strand, counting down.
TAGTTGCTCTTGAGGAACGACGGCAGCCACATGACGATCGAGAATGCGCCGCCCTGTACCCCCAGAGCAAGCAGCGAGCACAGGATCGTCGTCTTCAGGTAACGTGGTGCGAAGATGACCAGCGGATTGACACGTTCGCCACGGGCGTGCTGTTCCTTCTTGGCTTTGAGGAAGACTTCCGGTTCCTCCACGCCGCGCAGTGCCCAGAAAACCCAGACGGCAGGAAGTGCGCCGATCCAGAACATCCAGCGCCAGGCCTCGGACGGTTCGATCGTGGCGAAGAGCACCGAAGACAGGATGGCCGCAAATCCGTATCCGAGTGCATAGGCGCTCTGAACGCTACCGACGGCCTTGCCGCGATAGGCAGGGCGAATGACTTCACCCATGAGAACTGCGCCTGCGGCCCATTCGCCACCGAAGCCGAGGCCGGAGAGAATGCGGGCAATCAGAAGGTGCTCATAGGAATCGGCAAAGCCGCTTGCGATGGTAAATACGGTGAACCATGCGATGGCGATCTTCATGACCTTCACGCGACCGATGCGATCACAAAGAATGCCGGCGACCCAACCACCGACTGAAGAGGAGATCAAAGCGGATGTGCCGAGCCAGCCGGCTTCGGCATTGGTAATCGACCAGAACGCAACAAGTGTCGGAATAAGAAAGCTGAAGAGCTGTGTGTCGAGCGCATCGGTCGCCCACCCGGCAAAGCAAGCATAGAACGTCTTTCGTTCTTTGCTGTTAAGCTCATGATACCATTGTAACATTTTTTCCTCCAGAAAAGCTGCTTCGGATTCCCGGTCCGAAGCAGACAGCGCTAATAATTTTGAAATACGCTTTCAGGCCAACCTTTTGGCTTGATAGCAAGTATCAAATGGTCAGCCGGTGAGGCCGAGGACATTCGCCGCATTGGTCGCCACCATTTCGTGGATCTGGCTGTCGGAGTAGCCAAGCTTGATGCAGGCGAGAACGCCATTTCGGAAACCTTCAATCGGTGTGAATGTGCCGACTTGTCCGAGATCAGAACACAAGATTGTCCGATCTACGCCAACGATATCGATATGAGCCTTAAGCTCTTCTTCCTTGCGCGTCTGGAACTTCGAACCGTTCAGGAAGAAGGCGAGCGAATGCTCTACATAGGCCCCCATTCCGGCGAGTTCGCGGGCGTCTTCCAGGGACGCACCGACGATGTCTTCCGGATGAGTGAATATGAGGTGTTCTACGCCCCGCTTTATAGCCTCCGCGAATATCACCTTTGTCTCTGAGACGTGGATGTGGCCGCTGGCTAAGGCCATGCCAGTTGCTGCAACGACATCGAGAACATCAAGCACTGGTTCGAGAAGCTTGCCGTCGCTGTCGAAAAGCGGAACCGCGGTCGCTGGGCGGATTTTCTGCGTCGATGCAGGATGAACCCAGCCCGATGATTTTTCCCATTTAAGATGGTTTTCGGCGGCAAGTGTCGGCAACCAGACAATTTTCCCGCCCATGGCAGCGGTGTGCTCGACCGCATAAGGATTGAAGCCACCCACCACGTTATTCAGTACGATGCCTGAATAAACCTTTGTCGAAAGTTCGGGGTGATGCTTGCGGATCATCTCCGTTGGCACGACGCCGGAGTAGTCGTGATCCTTGGTGACGGCCGCAATGAAGCCCGCATCCGAGAGTTGTCTGGCCAGTTCCAGATGATCGACAGCCCGAGCTGCGATCGATGGGCCGCTGTGAACATGCGGGTCGACGCCCCCGCGCAATATCTCATCGACACGGGCGTCAAGTTCCGAGGTCCTTGAGGCAATTTCAGCCATTTATATTCCTCCATTCTCCTCTGGCGGCATCTTCACGTCACCAGCTCGATTTCCGTTATTCCAAGACGGACCTCCAGAAGAGGGATGCCATTCCATCAATCACGGCACCGCATTCTTTTGTTCCGCTGAAAGAAACGGTGTTCTGATTTATTTGCTTTCCGCGATCATTCGTCAAGCGGTTGATTGGGGACGGCTTGCGCGTCAAACGGACGCGGCGGTCAATATTTCTGGGATTTAAACGCCGATAGAAGGCTTGCTGTTTCGCAAGCGGAAAGCCAAATACCTTGATTTCTCAGAACTTTGTTCTTACCAGTTTATGTTCGCGAATGAGCGGTTACGCCCGTGGACGAAATTGCGCACGAGTGTTTTGCGGCGTCTTGGGAGGGAATGAATTTTCTGAAAGACGCTCCAGCAGAGCGTTCCGGAATGGAAAAATGGCAGGCTGCTATTGTTTCAGACTCGACCAGAAATCTCGGATGCCTGGATTTAGCATGCTTCGGAAGCACAAAGCGGCTCCGATTATTTTATGGACGTTTGGATGAGTTTTAAAGGTGTAACGGCAGATGACTGATACTGAAGACAAAAATTCAGATGGCCTCCAGTCCGTCATCCTTACGATGAATATTATCGAGCAGGTCGTCCGCACTCCCAAGGGTGTAGGTGTGACCAGCCTCGCCAATACGCTAGGGACAAGCAAAAGCCGTATCCACCGCCATCTCCAGACGCTTGTTCAGCAGGGATATGTATTTCAGCAGGATGATTCCGAACGATATGAATTAGGCTCCAAGCTGCTATCTCTCGGCCAATCCGTTTTCGACAATATGGGTCTTATTCGTGCCTCCAACGATCCGCTTCTCGATCTTCGGGATGCGCTGGGCCACTCTGCTGTCGCATCCCAACTGACGCCGGAAGGCATGCTTGTCATTGCGACCGTTCCTGGGCGGGCTTCGATTGAAATCGGGGTTCGGGTCGGATCGATCCTGTCATTTCACGGGTCTGCTCAGGGCAAAGTCGCAACTGCCTTTTCCTCGCAGGCTTTTCAGGCGCGTGTATTACGAAACCGGCTTGAGCTTTTCACCCCTGAGACAATCGTTTCGCCGACCGTGCTGGCGCAAGAATACGAAATCATCCGGCGGCAGGGCTGGGCTGTCGCGCCCAATCAGGCCGCTCTCGGTTTGAACACGCTCGCCAGCCCGATATTCAACGCAGCAGGCATGGTCTGTGGCGCTGTGGGCATCGTCGACATGATCCAGTTCCTCGGCGAGGTTCCATCAGAAGAACATATCGAAAAGACGAAGAGCACCGCCGTGCGAATTTCGCGGCTTCTGGGGTATTCGGGGTAACAGACTGCCTGGCCCGGCATAACCGATGTGAAGCCGGGTGGTCATGATTTCGCGAACACCCACGGGTGAACAATTCAAGGCGGTCCAAGCCCGGTGCTTTCTCAAGGATGGCGTGCCCGCTCACAACAAGCGAGCGATGCTGTTTCGCCGGTACGGATCATATCTCCGCCAAAATTTAAGCATGAGACGACCTGTCGGCGCATAGCGTTCAAATTCCGGCAAACCGTAAGAGAGAGCTGTATCTCCCCGCAGCCAAATCCGCTGAGCTATTTAAGAGCAACGCAGGTCGATCAAGCCACGATGAGCGGAAATTGCTTTTCGCATTGCGGGAATGGTGTCGTTTCCCTCGCGAAACAGGTTGATGACGATCGCCGCTGCCAACTCTGCCTCAGGACTTTGTTTTTCAACTTTTGCTTGATCAACCCATTCGCTGAAAGCAGCCTCAACAATGGCAAGTTCGGTCGGGCCGAACGTCTTTTCTAGAAATGTTGTCATGCTATGCATCTTGTCCTGATCGCCGGGGATGTGGGTCGGGGAGGTGGGTTCGTCAAGATCGTTCACGAACCTCTTTTCCCGTCTACCTCCAGGTTACCGCCAGCCTATCCATAGCTGAGCAAGGTTGTTGCATTGTCGCCTCAAGCTCGGAAGGCTAAACGCGTCGCCGTTCACGTCGTGCGAGAGCTCAGATGAACGGATGTGCCAGGCGTACTAATCGCTCATCCGGCCAGCAGCAAAAATAACCGAGACGAGACCAGCTGCCAGGCTGACAGCGACAAGGCAGCTGGGTATTCCGGTGTCGAAATTGCGCAAGACCAAGCTTGCAACGATGAGGGCTGCACCAACCGTCAATGTCCGGTTGCCGGTTACTTTCAGAATGTCTTTCATGGATCTCTCTGGGAAAACGAGTTTGTCGAGCGCGGGCGTGACGCCGACGACCAAGTTTGGCACTTGGTCTGTCGTCGTCAGGCAGCAATCGGCCTTGAGGATCTGAGATGGTCGCTGATCGCGGCCCTCAGTTCGCCAAGCGTTGCAAAACGCTGATCATCGAGATCGATGACATGAAACTTCACAGCTATAAAACGCAGCTTCCCGCTATCCGGAATAGCTATACCGACCGGCAACCCACCATGCTCAACGACTTGCTTCTGCATGTCCTTCACTCCAATCTCGCAATCTTTCCTCAATGTTCTCGGCCGTAATGGGCGCAATACACATCTGCATTCGCGAGTGAAGGTGGCATCGGGAAACGGACGAACCCACAAACTGGCTGGTTTTGGCTTGGCCTGCAGTGATGAAGTTTTTCATGTCCGACTTCCATTCGTTCTGTATTCGATTTCTGTAAATTACCGGATCATGTTGCGCGCAACGAGGCAAATTAATCTATCTTTCTGGTAGATTTTGGATGAGCTTTCGCCGACGCAACGTGACCGCCCGCCTATCTTCTACAAGCGTTAGAAACGTAATGAGGCGGTTATGATCCAGACGCTTGTCATTCCGGGTTTGAATGGCTCTTCCGATGAGCATTGGCAGCGACACTGGGTACGCGAGCAAGTATCCGCGTCGGTCGTGGAACAAGAGAACTGGACCTGTCCGGTTCTTGCGCATTGGCAGGCGAAGCTCGATGAGGCGCTGTCGAACACCGATGGCGCCTTTCTCGTTGCACACAGTCTCGGTTGCCTCCTTGCAGCAAGCTATGCCAGCCGCCGTGGGGCAGGCCTTATCCGTGGCGCGCTACTGGTCGCTCCTTGTTCGCTGGAAACAACCATGCAGATGCATCCCTGTATGATTGAATTTGGTGCCGAACCGCTCGAGCATCTTCCCTTTCCAAGTCTCGTTGTCGGTAGCCTCAACGATCCCTACATGAGCGTCCCGCAGTTGGAACGTCATGTGAAAGCCTGGGGAAGCGATCTGGTGACGATCGGGTTTTCCGGCCACATCAATGTTGCAAGCGGTTTTGGGCGCTGGCCTGAAGGATATGAATTCTTTGAGCGGCTGGTGCGGCGTTCTCTATTGACGGAGCAGTGGGCATCCCCCACCGCGTCGCCATCTGGACAGCTCGTCGAGGCTTTAGGCCGAAGCTATAGATAATCGGCATGCCTGCTTTCAGCATCCGGCGATCGCCTGTTCAGAATTGGCCGTTCGGCCTGGGAAGCCTGCCATTGAGGTGAAAGTCGCCGATGGCGTGATATTTCCAGCGTACCGGATCATGAACCGTGTGGGTTCGTGCATTTCGCCAGTGGCGATCGAGATTGAAATCCTCGCCTGTCGCGGACGTTCCTGCAAGCTCGAAAAGCGCGTTGGCGGCCTCGAGCGCGGCTTCGGTCGTCAGGATTTTGGCAGTTGCCACGGCCAGAGAGGCATCCGAGGCTGCGGATGCAGACGGAGATACCTGGGCTACGTCCACTTTTCGGCCAGCGCGCTCGATCATTGCTTCCGCCGCTTCGATCTTGACGGCGATCGATCCCGTTTTTGCGATCGCCAGAGGGTCGGTGCTCGTGCTTTCGATGTCGAGATTTCGATTGCCCCGTGATCTGGTCTGGACGAAATCGATCATGTCGGCAAAGGCCGCACGGGCAATGCCGAGATCGACGGCTGCGTGCAGCAACTGGCCAAGCGATCCCAGCGTTGCCGGTTGTTCGAGAGCCCTGTCGTGAGCGATAACGGAATCTGCCGATACATACATGTTGTCGATGATCACGGAGCCACTTGCCGTCGTCCTTTGGCCGAAGCCTGCCCAATCATCGATGATAGTCAGCCCCTCGGTGTCGCGAGGGACTATCGCCATGACAAGATGCTCACGATCGTCCTGCGCGAAGACGGCAATCCAGTCGGCAAACAAGGCGCCGGTGGAGTAATATTTCTGGCCGGAAATACGATAACCGATCCCATCCGGCACGAGGCGGGTGGTTATCAGTCCTGCCGCCTCGGTATTTCTTTCGGCAAGGGCGTTGGCAAAGTGATCGCCTGCCAATGCCCTGATGAAGAAATACCGCTTCTGCTCTTCTGTACCGGCAAGGCGGAGTATCTCAAGGATTTGGAAATGGCTCTGGGGGATCTGCCCGATGGAACTGTCCGCCTCGGACAGGATCGCCAGCACTTCGGCCAGAAACGGGTTCGAGATATCGGCTCCGCCATATTCAGCCGGAACCGTGATGCCCAGAATGCCGGATTGAGCGACACGCTCCAGTTCGTGATGGGGTAGGATACGTTGCCGGTCACGACGGCTGGCGCCGCTGCGAATTTCATTCGCTAGGGCTTTTGCAACCTCAATCGCTTCATCTTCAGTTCTTATATAAGGGGAAACGGCCCTGAGCGTTCCTGCCAAGTTGATGACCTTGCTCATCGCACCCTCCTGCACAAGGGCGATATTCAGCCATGGTCCTCATCGCGATAGAAGGAACAAAGCATTAAATAACGCGACTAGCGGAGCGTTTTTTTCTCTCAGTACTGCACCAGGAAGTTTATCAGTCATGCAAACCTTCTTGCGGTCACTTGTACGAAGCCGCGCTGAGTTTTGCGAACCCCGCTCCGGCGAGGTCACTCCGTCACTCTGTTGCGAAGCCTGCCCTCATCGAACAACAGCTTTACCGTTTTTGCTGCATTCGTGCGCATCTCTATGGCTGCGTGATCGGAGTAAAATGCATTGTGCGGCGTGATGACCAGGCGGCCTGCGAGCCAATCCTCACGGTTGCGCCATGCTTCCAACAGAGGGTGATTTCCCGGCGGTTCACGCAGTAACGTGTCGATTGCTGCCGCTGCGACCTGCCCGCTCCGAAGCGCTGCTTCAAGCGCATCGAGATCTTCGATCAATTCCCCTCGCGCAGTGTTGACGACAATCGTGCCGTGTTTCAACCGGGCGAGGCCTTCAGCGTTCAGAATGCCGCGTGTCTGCGCTGTTGCCGGGCAATGAAGGGTGACGATATCCGACTGGGCGAAAACGTCATCCAGTCGCTCGGCCCGTTGATAACCGATGGCTTTCTCGTGCCCGGGTGGCTGGCCGGGATCGTAACCAAGCATGCGAAATCCGAAAGGCTTCAATCTGTTGATGACTGCCGTTCCGATTCTGCCGACGCCAATGACCCCGACCGTAGCACGGTTCGAGCGGGAAAGCGGCTTCAAACTGTGGATTTGCCAACCGGAACTATATCCTCGGGCGCGTTCGTCATGTTCCCAGAGACGCCGATGCAGGGAAAGGATCATCGCAAGCGCATGATCGGCAACTTCCTCTGTCCCATAGTCGGGATTATTGGCAAAGGGGATGCCAGCAGCGGCAAGGGCCGCAAGATCGATCTTTTCGTAACCGACGCCGTAACGAACTACGCCCTTGCAGCGGGTCAGGTGGTTTATGGTCTTGGGTCCAAGCCGCGCGCCCCATACCATCAGCGCATCAAGCCTGGCCAGACGACCGGGGTCAAACGACGTCTCGTCCGTGCTGGCGAAGAAGTCGATTCGACGTCATCACCAAGCACTTCCGCTTCGAGATCGGGCCGGCCGATCATGTGATCGGTAATCCCGACCACATATTTTTTGGCTGTCATCCCGTCTGTCCCTATGCCGCTGGCTTATCTTCCGGATCCGAGGCCAGCGAACCCGCGGCCTATTCGGCTGCAATCGCCGCAGAGATCGAACGAGCGCTGATCAGCAAAGACGCTTCGGCAAGCGCCTGGTTCACGCGACCGAGGATGGCCGGTGAGGGAGCACCTTCGACGAAATCACGGCCCGAAGCGTAGATTGCAGTCGGTGTGACAAAGGCTTCGAAGAAGGCAAAGAGCGGTCGCAACTGATGTTCGACCACAAGCGAGTGCCGGTCCCCGCCACCGGTAGCGGTTAGAACGATCGGCTTGCCGCGCAGGTCGGAAGGATCCAGCAGGTCGATCACATGCTTGAAGAGACCGGTGTAACTTCCCTTATAGGTCGGCGAACCGATGACGAGGGCTTCTGCCTCGATAATCGTCCTGATCACCTTGCGGGCGGCTGGATCTAGATCCGTGACCGATCTGGCGGTCGCCAGCGATGGGCCGAGGTCCTCAACATCGAAGACCACGTGCTGAAAACCGGCTTGCGCCGCCAACGCTTCCGTCACATTCTCCACGAAGCGTCGCGTACCTGAAGGGCGCGAGATGTTGCCCGAGAAGCCGACAATAAGATTGTTACTCATTCAAATCCCTTTCAGAAATGCGGTCACAGGCTGTTAGCCGTCAGTGAGGTTTCTCTCGCTTGCTCAGGCGGTCTTGAGGATCGCAACATTGGTCACATCGTCGGACCGGCCGGCATTGCTTCTTTTCCACTTATCGAAAGCGGCGCGTCCAAGGATGGAGACGGTAGTATCCTCCTGCGGCGCGTGGACCAGTACGGATTGGATATCCCGGAAATGACGTTCAAGGCCCAGGTCCGAGCTCAGGCCCGGATTGCCGATGCCGCGTACCGCAATCTCGACAGCGTCCCGGATCTGCCGGCCGGCAAGTAGTCTTGCCCTTATCAGTGCCTCCGCGTCGTCACTATTGTGATCCAGCGTGCCGAATATGATCTGGCGGGCGCCTGAAATGGCCAGATCAATTTCCCCTGAGAGCGTAACAAACCGCTCTGTCCGAGCGATGGGATGGCCGAGGTTGGCCGGTATGCGTTCATGCGCGAACTGGATGAAGACAGCTTGGGCCGCTTCGGCTGCGCCGAGATAGATAGCAGTCAATGCCAGATTGATCGCAGCATGAGCTCGGTTATCCTGTTGGGCGATAGAAGGATCAACCAGGTCCAGCGCGTTTTCTGTCGGAATTTCAACATCCGTGTATGCGACGTCATGGGACCCGGTCGCTCGCATGCCGAGGCTTTTCCAGTTCTCGATGACCTCAATACCCGGAAGGCCGTTTGGCACGACGAAGGTTCCGACGCGCGCCGGCACTTCGTCCGTATGTGCCCAGACGAGAAAATGCGTCAGGCCATGGGCACCCGTCACGAAACGTTTTCGGCCAGAGATCGACCATCCGTTTGCCGTGCGGCGCGCGATCGTTGCAGGCAGGCCGCCGCGTGCGGGCGAACCGAGTTCAGGCTCCACGCGAGCCGCGTTAAGCAGCAAGGGGCGTTGTTTGGCCTCTTCCAGCAGTTGCCTATAGAGGCCATCCGGCCAATGGCTCTTTGTCGCCTGGCCGAGATGGTTAAAGATCGTCATGGCACTGATCAGTGCCACCGAAGGATCGCCACGACCAAGTGCTGCCAGAATATGCGCGGCATCACTCAGCGTTGATCCTTCACCGCCATAACGGCTGGCCACGGTGCTTTCCAGCAAACCCGCCTCATGAACGGCACGGATACCGACCCATGGGAACTGGCCGGTCTGATCCGCATCGGGTGCGGCTTCTGCAAGGATGCGTGCCGTTGCATCTAGGAGAGTTGGATCATAGGACATGCAGCTCTGGGCTTTCCGGATTGCAGGGAATATCTCCCCGAAGAAGCGATTGAGTTCGCTGTTTTACCTGAAGTGGGTGAAGATCCGGCAAGGTGCCGGACCTTCCAGGTTTACGCGGCCGTCTTGCGCTTGGCCTCTTCCCGCTCGCGAATGCCTTCGCGCACGAGTGGAAGCACGTAGCGTCCGTAATCGACGGCATCGTTGTAATTGTCGTAGCCGCGGATCGAGATCAGATCGGCGCCGAGATCGATATAATCGAGGATCGAGTCCGCGATCGTACGTGGTGAACCGACGAGTGCCGTGGTCGCGCCGCTGGCATTGGTCGCGGTGACTGTCGGATACCAGAGGGCGCGGTCATGCACGTCGCCACGCTTGGCGATTTCCAGTAGTCGCTGCGAGCCGACATTGGCCGGCGGCGGAGCGTTTACCGGAGCACGATGAAGACCCTTCTGGCGGTTCTCGTTCAACTGGTCGAGAACCCTGTGCGCCTTTTGCCACGCAAGTTCGTCGGTTTCGGCGACGATGGGACGGAAGGTGACCCAGATGCGCGGGCGATCTGTCCGGCCGGCCTTTGCCGCTTCCGCATAGATCCGTTCGATCTGCTGTTTTGTTTCGGCAAGCGGTTCGCCCCAAAGGCCGAAGATATCGCAGAGGGAGCCGCCGATGCGATAAGCCGCGTCGGACGAACCGCCCAGCGAGATCGGGATCAGCCCGTTGGTCGGGCGCACGGCACTGCGAAACTGCTTGAACTGGTAATATTTCCCGTCGAAATCGAAGGGTTCCTTCGATGTCCAGGCGAGGCGCAGGATGCGGATATACTCTTCCTGCCGCTCGTAGCGCTCTTCCTTGTTGAGGAAGTCACCCTCGCGCGCCTGCTCCTCATCGCTGCCGCCGGCGATGAAGTGGACGACGACGCGACCGCCGCTCAGCTGGTCGAGCGTAGCGAGCGATTTTGCCGCAACGGTCGGGTAGACAGTGTTTGGCCGCAGCGCCACGATGATCTTGATGTGCTTGGTATGTGCCAGCACCGTTGCGCCCAGCGTGAAGGGATCGAATGACGACGAGGAATAGGGGATCAGCGTATAGTTGAAGCCGTAATCATCCAGCGAACGAGAGTAGCGTTCGAGGAACCGTGGATCCACAGGGGCGTCGGGAATGGGGTGCAGATCATTCGACGCATTGGGAAAGCTTACGCTGATAAATTCCGCGGTCATGTGAGCTCCTTAAGTTTGGCAGCCGATGCGCAAAGGTTAAGCAGCGGCAGATGGATGAGGAAGACAGGTCGTTCTTTTTCTATGGAGTATGTAGAAAATATTCTCTGCGGTTGATGATGCTTTAGACGGTGTTACCGCGACCCTGACCGTTCTTAGTGCTGCAGGGCGGGCGACCAGCCGAATGCCGGGGCTACGGTTTGGGCAAGGTCGCTCAATAGCCGGATGTTTTCGGTGAGCCCGAAGGCTGGTGGCAAAAAGAGGACCAGCTCGTCAGCTGCGCTGAGACCTGGATCGTTAAAGATGGATTCGATCACCTGATCGGGTGTTCCCTGGAAAACGGGAGATATGAGTGCTCCGACCGGCTGGCTGGCGGGTGCGAGCGCGCCCTTGGGACGTGATGCGGCAATGCCATTGGTCCGACGATCCAGATCATACGCGGCATATTTTTCGCGAAGCTCGGCGGTTGTGCCAACAAGAACAGAGGCGGCGACGGCTACCGGCGGTGGCTCGGTTGCCCAGAGCTTGCGCCAGGTCGTGCGGTAGGCTTCGATGATCCGAGCCTGATAGTCGCCGAAGGTCTCGCCTTCGGACTGATCGTGCAGCACGGTCCCGGAAATCAGCCCGATACCGAGTTCGGCAGCCTGGATCGCTGAGCCGAGGCTGGCTGAACCCTGCCGGATACGGCTGCGCAGGGTCGGGCTATGTGGGGTGACCCGTAGCTCGGCTCCCAGTGATGCCCCCTGAACCGGCTCGGTGACGGTATGCAGGATTTCGCCGGAAACAGCCGAGAGGAAACGTGCCTGGCGGCGTTTGGCCTCCGTGCGGGCGTCGGTATCGACGGTGCCGAAGACAGCATCGAAAGCCCCATTGGTCCCGGTCGAGATGGCAAGCTCAAGCCGGCCGCCGATCAGAAGGTCCGTCGTACTGGCAGCTTCTGCGAGAAGGATGGGATCCTGATAACGCATCGGGATGACGGCTGATCCGAGCGTGATATGCCGCGTATGCTGGCCGACGGCTGCGAAAAATGGAAGCGGTGAGGACAGGTAATGATCGAAATGACGCTGATAGGCCCAACCCGACTGGTAACCGAGTTGCTCGGCCTGTCTGAACAGCTTCAGTCCGTCGCGCAGTCCTTGAGCTGGTCCGGCATCGTCATTGAATGACACGCGTGTGTTGAAACCGAGCCGCTGCTTGGGACGGAATGAGCCGGGTAGGCTTTTGGCCGGAACGGCGATGGTCATGCGATCTGTTCCTTTCTAAAGACTTCCCGAGGTTTCGGCTGGGTGGTGTTGGCCAGATTGGTAATGCCCGCCGGGATCGATTCCAGGAGGGTCGCCGTGTAGGGATGCTGCGGATTGCCAAAAATATCCGCGACGCTGCCATGTTCGACGATGCTGCCTCGCTGCATGACGGAGACAGTGTGGGCGAGCTGGCGGACAAGCGCGAGGTCATGCGAGACGAAGACATAGGTGAGGCCCAGCTTGGCCTGCAGCGACAGAAGAACCTCGACGATATCCGCCTGGACACTGACATCGAGTGCCGATGTCGGTTCATCGAGAACAATCACATCGGGTTTGAGGACAAGCGCTCTCGCGATTGCCACACGCTGCCTTTGCCCGCCTGAAAGTGCACCCGGCTTGCGGGTAAGCAGGTGTTCAGCCAAGCCGACATTGGCGAGCGCCTCGCGTACCCGTTCTGCACGCTCTTTCGGTGTTCCAACTTTGAAACGGTCCAGAGGTTCGCCCACCAGATGCTCGACGGTCCAGGTCGGATCGAGTGAGGTGAAGGGGTTCTGGTAGACGAGCTGGAGGTGCCGCCATACGGCACGCAATGATGCGTGCGAGCGGCCGGACAGTCTTTCACCAGCAACTGAGATCTCGCCCGCGTCCGGCTCTTCAAGCCCGAGCAACAGCCGGATGGTTGTCGTCTTGCCGGAACCCGACTCTCCGACCAGTGCATGAGTTGTACCGGGAGCGACGGCAAAAGAGATATCGTTGACAGCTGTCAGTGTCCTGCCGTCAACCGTAAAGCTCTTTCTTACCGCGTTGACCTCGATCTTCGGAGCCTCGTCGGCACTGCGCAAACGCAAGCCCGTCTCCCTTAGCCTCGCGTACCGATCCGGATTGAGAGCCGGTACATCGGCATGCAATTTCCGCGCATAGGCCGAGGTCGGGGACGAAAATACCGAGGACGTCTTTCCGGCTTCCTGCACCACACCGTTCTTCAGCACGACGAGACTGTCCGTCCTTTCGGAAGCGATGGCGAGATCGTGGGTGATGAGCAGCAGGCTAATATTCAGATCATGCTGCAACCGGGAGAGAAGATCGAGAATCCGCTTCTGGATGGTTACATCGAGCGCGGATGTCGGCTCGTCGGCAATCAGAAGCGCCGGCCGAGGCAGAACGGCGAGTCCGATCAGCACACGTTGCAGCATGCCACCAGAGAGCTGGTGAGAGTAGGAAGAGAAAACCCGTTGAGGATTTTCGAGCCCCACCTGGGCAAAGGTTTCGAGGACGAGAGCTTTGCGGATCGAGGCATTCGGCTCGTCCGTCAGCTCTGCCGCTTCCATCGCCTGTGCGCCGATCGTACGCACCGGGTTGAGTGCATTGCCGGGATCCTGAGGGACAAAGCCGATCTGGCGTCCGCGCAGTGGTCGGAAACGGCGCTCGGGAAGGGCCAGCAGGTTGTCTCCGCCAAACCGAACGGCGCCGGAGGCTGTCGCACCGCTCGGCAACAACCGCAGAATGGCGCGGGCAATCGTCGATTTTCCGGAGCCGGACTCGCCGATCAGGGCGAGGCTTTTGCCACGTCCGAGTTCGAACCCAACATCGTGCACGACATCCTGCCGTCCATAGGACACAGACAGATTGTCCACACTCAGCAGAGGGGTGACGGGTTGCGGCGCCGGAGCGACCGTAATTGCGTGAATGAGAGCGGCGCTCAGTCTGTCTTGCGAAGCCATCGGCTGATCCTGTTCACTGAGAGTACGGTTACGATCGTGATGAAGGCGGGCGCATAAACGAGCCATGGCCATTTGAGGTAATCCTTGCCGATCGAGATCAGCAGGCCCCAGTCTGAGGCAGGCGGCGGGTCGCCGTATCCAAGGAAGGCAAGGCTGGCGATGACCAGAATGGATTCGCCGAACTGCAGCACCGCAAGCGGCAGCACCGAGCGCGAAGCATTCGGCAGGATATGCCGCCAGAGGATGTACCAGCGCGAACCGCCGGACAGGAATGCGGCCTCGACAAATGTCGCCTGTCTGGTCTTGATGACCTCTGCGCGGGTGACGCGTGCAAAGATCGCCACAGCCGATACGCCCGTCGCTATTGCAGCATTGATCGTCTCGAAGCCGATCGCGGTGACGACGATGACGGCGAGCAGGAATTTCGGGATGGAAAGCAGGACATCGACGAGACGAGCCAGAACGACATCGACCCAGCCGCCAAGGAAACCTGCCAGCAGCCCGATCAGTCCGCCTGCCAGAACGCCGATCACCACGGCAACCAATGCGCTCGATACCGAGGAGGCCGTGCCGTAGACAACGCGAGCGTAAAGGTCGCGCCCGAGGTGATCTGTGCCGAACCAGTGCGCGGCACTGGGGCCGAGCAATTTGTCTGCCGGAACACCCACGACCGGACTGTATGTGGTGAATAGCTGCGGCGCGATTGACCAGGCAATGATGGTCGCGGTGATCAAGAAGGAGAGCGCAACAATCGGCGGCATTCGAAGCGCTTCCGCCCAGCCGCTTCGGCTTCCGCGTGAAAGTGTGGAATTCGCGACAAAGGTCATGGCATCACCACTCTGGTGGGGCCGATCGATGTCTCGTCCGCAGTGGTCGGCTGGCGTTTCCGCCCGCCCAGAATTTTCACGCGCGGATCGAGGAGGGGGTAGAGAAGGTCCGCAACGAGATTGACAAGAACGAAGATCACGGCGCCGAGCGAGACAATGGCCTGCAGGACGGGCAGGTCCTGTGTGCTGACCGATCGTTGTACGAGACTGCCGATACCGGTTCGCCCGAATACCGTTTCTGTAATCAGAGAACCGCCGAGAAGTTCACCGATCGTAAGGGCGATGACGGTGACGACGGGGAGCGAAGCCGGCTTCAGCAGGTGGCTTACGAAGAGACGCGCCTGACCGAGGCCGCGGCTGCGGGCGACGGTGGCATATTCCTGCTCCGCCTCCTTATCGAGATTGGCGATGAGGACTTCTGCGATCTGTGCGGAAATCGGGATGCCGAGCGCGATTGCCGCAAACAGGGTTGCCCAGAAACTATCCGGATTGATCACCCGGAACAGCCCGAGCTGGAAACCGAACAGGTGGATCAACACCAGGCCGATGACGAAATTCGGTACAGACAGGAACAGCGAGGGAAACCCGCGAAGCAGGCCCTGCCCGTATCGCTTGGGAACAAAACGGGTGCCATAGGCAACAAGCATGGCCAGGACCAGCGCGACGGCGAGACCCGCCGATGCCAGAATAAGCGTCGAGGGCAGGACCTCGGCAATCAGCGTCGAGACGGGCCGGTTGGACCGCATCGAGATGCCGAGGTCGCCGGTCAGGAAGCCGGACAGCGAATGCCAGAGCTGGACGATGATCGGCTTGTCCAGCCCCTGTGCGGCGATGATCTCGGCGATTTCTTCTTCACTGAAGCCGTTCTGCGGGTTGCGCAGAACGCTGGTGATCGGATCGCCGGGAAGAATGCTGACGACCACGAAGGTGAACACATAGGCCAGCAGGATGACGACGACCGCCTGGCCGAGCCGTTTTGCGGCATAGGTTAGGTAGGCATTGCTCATGCCGGTGCCTCGCATTGGTTGGTTGCTTTATGCGTCAATCGGCAATAAAGGCCGTGTAGTAGCTGGCATAGGCAACGCCGTTATAGACCTCGCCTTTCAGCGTCGGCGATTGCACATAGATGCGCTGGACGATCTGCGTGCGCGGGATGAAATATCCCTGGTCGAGAACGTATTGCTGCAGGTCATTCAGCAGCGGGTTGCGCTCATCGAAAGTGCCTGCCCCCGCGATTTTGTCGCGCAGATCGTTGAGCCTGGCATCGCGGTCATCGAGTGCGAACCAGTTCTCGCCATTGTTGGCATTTGTCAGGATACCGGCAACCGTTCCGGCGTCGATGAAGCTGCGTGTTACTTCGTATGTCGGGATGGCAGGACCGCCATATTTCACCTTTTCTCCATAGGTCACGACGTCATAAGCACGGATAGCGACCTTCCAGCCAAGCTTGCCGAGCTGCTGGGCGATAAGCTCGTCCACAGACTTGGAGGTGGCGAGATAGGGATTGGAATGGAGCGTCAGCGTAAGCGGTTTGCCGTCCTTGGTGCGAACACCGTCTGCGCCCTTTGCCCATCCCGCCTCGTCGAGCAGCTTTTCGGCTCTGTCGGGATTGTAAGCTAAAAGGCCGCTCTGGTCGGTCGCGCCGGGCACGTTGCTCTGGATGAAAGAGGTCGGCAGCTTCCAGTCGGGCGTGTAGACCGTATCGATGATTTCCTGACGGTTGATACCGGCCTGCAGCGCCTGGCGAACTTTTACGTCGTCATAGGGGGCGATCTTCGTATTGACTGCCCAGCCATTGACGAAACCGAGATATCGCGGCGTTGCAATCGTATAACCTTCTTCCTTGAGCGACTTTAGCTCTTGGGGGGAGGCATTATAGGCGACATCTGCCTGACCGGACTGGACCGAGGCGACCCGGAGCGAGGGTTCTGACACAAGCTTGTAGGTGATTGAGTCGAGGAAGGCCGGACCGGTATGGCCGACGGCGGCCGGTCCCCAGTTGTAATCCTTGCGCTTGACCAGCGTAACGTGATCGCCTTCCTTCCAGCTCTCGACCACATAGGGTCCGCTGCCGGCAGTCTTGCTCAGGTCGGCTTGTTCGGAAGCCGGTTGGGCCAGGCTTTTGGGCGATACCAGGATCGAGCCGTGATAGCCCAGCGTCGGAATAAAGCCCAGTGTAGGCTTCTTGAAGAACACCTTGACGGTGGACGGGTCGATAACCTCGGCGCGATCGTAAGTCTTGGGGAAAAGGCCGATCGGGTTGATGCCTTCGTTCTTTCGGCCTGCATACCAGATGTCGAGATTGGCAACGACCGCGGCGGAATCGAGCGGTGCACCATCGGAGAAGGTCACACCGTTCTTGAGGTGTAGCGTGAATTCCGTGGCATTGTCATTCTGCTCCCAGCGTTCGGCGAGCCAGGGGCTGACCTTGCCTTCAGCATCAACATAAAGAAGCTTGTCGGTGACATGCCCCCAGATATGTCCTTGGAAGCTGGAGATGGCGCTGTTGTTGGGGATCCAGGTATCACCGAGAGAGTCAATCAGGAAGGTTATGTCGCCACCATCTTTCGGCGTTTCGGCGGCCTGAGCCGGATTGAAGCCCGTTGTCGAGACCAGAAGAGCCGCCGCAACCGTAGCCGATGTCGTGATCAGCAGGCGGCGCCGGGAGAGATTGAGAAGAGAAGATCGTTCGGTCATGGGGTGATCCTGATGTTTCGGGGTGTAGGTTGTGTTTCGATGTTCTGCGAGCGCGCATGCTGGTCCGCAATAAGCGGAAACTGCGCGCGTCAAGCCGTTGCCGCTGCGGTTCCGTGCCGAGCGGGCGAATAGGAAAATGCAAATTCCGATGACTGGACTTCGGCGGAGCCGCTGTTAGCTGGTCCTGGCAGGCCGTATCGCGCGCAGAGCGCGCTCGGCGCTACATATTCCGTTCATGACGCGGTCCTCCGTTGTTCAGCAAGAAGATCATGACACACAGCCTATCAGCGCAGCGCCAAGGAGAAAGACTGGTTATTCTTTTTCCATGGAATTAGTGGATTAATTTGTCACAGTTTGGGAAGCGTTTGGGATTGATGTTTCAAACGTGGTGACGGGGAATGGGGAAGGCCTGAACGCCGGATTGCGAGGCAGGCGGTGAGAAATGGAAAATGCAGCGAACTGCCGGCCTACATCTTGGTCGAGGCCGCATACGAGAGATGATCGGCCGGCACAAAGGTGGGGATTTGCGGTCCGGGTTTATGTCTCGGAACCATTCTCATTCGTCACGAATGTCATGCCCTGGAGGACTCGGACCGGTGGAGTGTCGCCGGAAAACCGCTCGACCTCCACTTTGGTGATCTGACCGGTGCAGCCTTGGGCCAATCTGGAAGTGCCTATATCCTGCGTGAGGATATTCGGATTTCCATGGATGCACATCGGGTGTTCCGACTTCGGATCATCCGGCTCGAACCACGCACCTGTCGAAAGCTGCATCACGCCTTGCCTTACGTCTTCGCTCAATATCGCTGCTGCAAGGCAGCTGCCACGATTGTTGAAAAGCCTGACGATATCGCCATCCTTTATATCGCGCGCTGCCGCATCTGTCGGGTTGATGCGGACCGGCTCGCGGTCCTTGATCTTCGTCGAGCGGCTGAAGTCACCATAATCAAGCTGGCTGTGCAGCCGCTGGTGCGGCTGGTTGCAAACCAGATGCAGCGGGTAGATCGTTTTATCGACCGCCGTTTCGGCTCTTGCCGGATACCAATATGGATGACCACCGCAATCGTCATAGTCGAAAGCTGCGATCGTCTTTGAGAATATCTCTATCTTACCGGATGGGGTCTGCAGGGGAGATGCAGACGGGTCGTCACGGAAGGTACGTGCTGGGCCGCCATCATCGGGTTTGATCGGCAGCCGCAGTTCACCGCGTTCCCAGAACTCTTCGAAATCCGGAGCATCATGGCCGCCGGCTGCGAGCGCCCGACGTGTCGTCTCGAACAGGAATGAGAGCCATTCCCGGGCAGTGCGGTTCTCGGTAAACGCGTCGAATTTCCCGAGATGCCGGGCGATGGCGGAAAAAATCTCATAGTCGTCGCGTGCTTCGCCGACCGGTTCGATCAATTTCTTCATCGCGACCATCAGATCGTCGCGGTCTGCTGCGCCGATATCGTCCCGTTCGATCGTCGTTGTTGCGGGCAGAACGATGTCCGCGTGACGCGCGGTGGACGTCCAGGCCGTCTCATGAACGATGATTGTCTCGGGTCGCCTGAATGCGGCGCGCAGCCTGTTGAGATCCTGATGGTGATGAAACGGATTGCCGCCTGCCCAATAGACGAGGCGAATATCCGGATAGTGCAGATCATTGCCATTATACTGGAATTCGCCGCCCGGATTGAGCAGCATGTCAGCGATACGGGCGACGGGGATATAGTCCGCCAGAGGATTCCTGAACTGGCTGAGTGTCGGCAGCGGCACGGCCAGCTGGCGTTTTCCGATATTGCCAAGCGCTCCGAGCGAATAGGAATATCCGCCTCCATCAAGACCGATCTGGCCGAGCATCGCGGCAAGCACAATACCCATCCAGACTGGTTGTTCGCCGTAGTCGGCTCGCTGGAGCGAATGACTGACGGTCACCAACGTCCGCAAGCGTGCCATTGCCCGCGCCAAATCCCTGATTGTTTCTGCGCTTATGCCGCAGATTTCCGCTGCCCATTCGGCCGTTTTCGGCAATCCATCGTTGCGGCCAAGCAGATAGTCCTCGAAGCGCTCATATCCGACCGTATAGCGCTCAAGAAACTCGCGGTTATGCAGTCCTTCTGCCGCCAGCACATGTGCTATTCCCAGCATGAGCGCAACGTCGGTGCCCGGAATGATCGCCAGCCATTCAGAATTCACTTCAGAAGGAAAGTCGTCCTTAAGCGGGGTGATGGAGACGAACCGGGCGCCGCGAGCGCTGGCGCCCGACAGTTTCGGCCGCACGATATGGGCACCTATACCACCGCCATGCACGTCGGCGTTCTTGATCGCCATTCCGCCGAAGGCGACGACGAGTTCTGTGCTGCGCTCGATTGCATCCCAGGTGACGCTCTTGCGGTCGACCGTGTCATAAGGCCCCAATACATGCGGGATGATGACCGATGCCGCGCCGGAACTGTAGGTGTTGACGGATCGCACGTAACCGCCGAGCACATTTAGAAAACGATGGATCTGGCTCTGGGCATGATGAAAACGGCCGGCACTCGACCAACCATAGGAACCGCCGAATACGGCTTGCGGGCCAAAATCCCGGTAAACGCGGTGAAGTTCGTTTGCGACCAGCTCCACCGCTTGGGGCCAGCTAACTTCAATATAATCATCGGCGCCACGTTTTTTTGCGTGAGCAGGTGCTTGCTCAAGCCAGCCACGCCGGATGGCGGGGCGTCTGACACGAGCAGGACTATCGGCAATCGCCGGAATGTTGCCCAGCAGGGGAGACGGGTGCGGATCGTCGGGATGAGGCCGGATGTGGAGGGTGCCGTTTTCATATCTGCCTGAAAAGGCGCCCCAATGTGAGCTGTGAGGCTTGAACGAGCTCATGGCGGGTATCCTCGGCGATCAATGTGTTTCAGCTGTCGGTCAAGGGCTAATTTGGCAAAACCTTGCCAGGGTTCATGATGCCCGCCGGATCGATAGCATTCTTGATGACGGCCATGAGATCAACGGCATCACCATGCTCAGCCCGAAGATAGGCAATCTTGCCCGTGCCGACCCCATGCTCGCCTGTCGATGTACCGCCGACAGAGATGGCATATTGCACCATCTTCTTATTAATTGAAGCGACTTCGTCGAGTTCCTGCCGGTTGTTCGGATCGACGGCGAAGACGACGTGGTAATTGCCGTCCCCAACGTGTCCGAGAATGGCTGCCGGGACACTGCAATCCTTCAGAAGTTCGCGTGTCTTCAGGATGCAGCCACTTAATTCGGAGACAGGCACGCAGACATCGGACGACCAGCCCTTGGCGTTTTCTCGCTGGGAGACGACAGCATAAAAGGCGCTATGACGCGCCTTCCAAAGCCGGTTTCGCTCTTCTGCTGCATTTGCCCATTCAAAATCCCGACCGTCGTTTTCCGCGACGATTGCGGCAACCATTTCGACCTGTTCCTGCACGCCGGCCGGTGAGCCGTGAAATTCGAAGGCGAGCGTATCCTCGATCTTCAGCGACAGGCTGGAGTAGGCGTTGACTGCCTTGATCAGGCCGCGGTCCATCAGTTCCATACGGGCAACGGGAATGCCGAGCTGGACTACCTGAATTGCAGCGGCTACCGCCTGTTCGACGCTTTCGAAAGAGCAGAGCGCAGCAGAGATCGTCTCGGGAATACCGTAGAGACGCAATGTGACCTCAGTAATGATGCCAAGCGTGCCCTCCGAGCCGACGAAGAGCCGGGTCAGGTCGTAACCTGCGGAGGACTTGCGCGCCCGGCCACCGGTGCGGATGATCTGGCCATTCGGCAATACGACGGTTAGCCCAAGCACGTTTTCACGCATGGTACCGTAGCGCACGGCATTGGTTCCGGAAGCGCGTGTAGCCGTCATGCCGCCTATCGAGGCATTGGCACCCGGATCGATCGGGAAGAACAGACCCATGTCACGCAGATGGGTGTTCAACTGTTCACGCGTAACGCCCGCCTCGACGGTGCAGTCGAGATCCTCGGAGCTGATGCGGGTGATCTTCGCCATGCGCGACAGATCGATGGAAATACCACCGCGCACTGCGGTCAAGTGGCCTTCCAGCGATGTTCCCGCGCCAAAGGCGATGACCGGAACGCTTTCGGCAGCGCATAGCCGCACGATATCGGCCACCTCTTGTGTGTTCTCCGCAAAAACGACGGCATCCGGGATGGCAGGCGTGTGATGGGATTCACCGCGACCATGCTGTTCGCGCAGGGCCTGCGATATCGAATAACGATCACCGAAGCGTTTGCTCAGCGCTTCGGAAAGGGAGAGCGGAAGCGCGCTCATTTTCCGTCTCCGGTCTCAACAGGTGTATCGCCTTGCTGCCCCCATTCTGTCCAGGCTCCGTCGTAGATCGCCACGTCGTCCTTGCCTGCAAGATGAAGGCCGAAGGCAAGCGCTGCTGCAGTTACACCTGAGCCGCAGCTTGCGATGACAGGTTCGGAAAGATCGAGCCCGGCCTGTTCAAAAGCCTTCGCGATGCTTGGGGTATCGAGAAGTTCGCCGGTCTGGGGATCGGTCAGCGCATTGAATGGCAGATTGAGGCTGCCCGGAATATGACCGGAGCGAAGACCCGGGCGGGCTTCCTTTTCTGTCGCGGTGAAGCGTCCGGCGGAGCGGGCATCGATTACCTGTTCTGCCTGGCTTGCGATATTATCGAGGACCTGTGCTTTCGAACGCACCGCCCCGGGATTGAAATGCGCCTTAAAAACGCCTCTGGAGAATGGTGCAACCTCCTCGGTTACCGGTCGACCTTCTGCCAGCCACTTCCGCAGGCCACCGTCTAGAACTGCGACCTTGTCGTGTCCGAAAGTCCGCAATGTCCACCAGACGCGGCCAGCCGACATAAGGCCGGGCGTGTCATAGACCACTACGATGCTGCCGTTCGAAATGCCGAGATCCGCCGCATATTGCTCGAAAGCTTCGGGCGAGGGTAGCATATGCGGCAACGACGTTTCGTGGTCGGCAATCTTGTCGATATCGAAAAACCGCGCCTTCGGAATGTGCCGGGCGGCAAAATCGTCAGCCGCGATCGGGGTGGCGCCCGGCAGTTTGAAAGATCCATCGAGAATGACGAGATCCGGCTGGTCAATATGCGCTGCAAGCCATTCGGTGGTGACAAGAGAGCCGGGCAGGGAAAGAGACATTGGGAAACTCCGAAAATATAAGCGGATAAACAAACCTGTGCCGCGTCTGCGGCGCATGAGGTCGCTTGAGTGAAAATCAGGCGACCAGCTTTTCGCCCTTCAGATGGCGTTCAAGGAAAGGCAGGCTGTCCTGGCCCCAATAAAGCTCGCCGTCATACAGGAAGGTCGGTAGCCCGAAGACGCCGGCAGCCTTTGCAGTCTCGTAGCTGGATGTGCGGCGTGCCTGCACGGCTTCGCCCTGGCCCAGGTCATCCAGTGCTGCTGCATCAAAGCCCGCTGCCGTCGCAATCGACCGGCGGATCTCGGTATCGCCAATATCTTCGCCACGTCCCCAGAACGCTTCCTGAAGCGCTTTCGTCAGCTTGAGCCAGTCCTGATTGGCCTCGATCGCGGCGACGACCATCAGACCGGCCGGTGCTGGATCGGAAAGTGCGGTGCGATTGTCGAAGTTGAGCGTCTTGCCTCTCAACGCCGCCCAACGTTTCAGGTCTTTCGTCCAGTAGGCGCGGCGCGCTTCGGGTCGATTGCGGGAGTAGATACCGCCATTGTCCTCGACCAGCGGAATGACGTGAGGACGGATCGTGGCGCCATGTTCAGCTGCCAGCGTGGCAAATGGTTCCAACCCGATAAAGGCCCAGGGTGAGCCAATGCTGAAGAAGAAATCGATCGTTTTTGTCATGGTCTGCTATCGCTTTCAGGAGGGCTGCTTGGTGGACACTGCCATATCGAAGACGGAAAGTGCGCAATCACGGGCAATGAGTACGGCACTCGGGTCGCGTCCGACTGCCACGGTAGCCAGCGCGCCTTCGTAAAGAAGGGAAAGATGGGCGGACGCCTGTTGAGATCCGC
Organism: Rhizobium sp. ZW T2_16; assembly: GCF_044987325.1. Taxonomy (NCBI): domain Bacteria; kingdom Pseudomonadati; phylum Pseudomonadota; class Alphaproteobacteria; order Hyphomicrobiales; family Rhizobiaceae; genus Rhizobium; species Rhizobium sp. ZW T2_16. The sequence continues at coordinate 237,987 of NZ_JBJDRG010000004.1, read as the reverse complement.
TGTTGGCCTTTGACATAATGGCAGAGAATATGTCCCGAACCATTGTTTTGTGAGTTCGAGCTACAGAGACGACACGTTCGGAATCGCCGTGTTCCGCGACTGCCAACGCAAATGCACACCCGCGAAACTCCGGGCTGTCTGCCTTTTCGTGCAAGCGTTCGAAGATCAGCTTTATCTTGTCTCTTGGGGCCATCGCGGCTTCGGTGACGTCTTCGAGAGATCGGATAACTCGATCGTGGCGGGCCTGAAGGTAGGCTGCGACCAGATGGTCCTTGGAAGGGAAGTGCCGATAAAGCGTCGCCTTGGCGACATTCGCTTCTTCTATGATGCGGTCAATTCCCACCGCTCGAATGCCTTCTTTATAGAAAAGTGTTCCGGCAGCAGTGAGGATCTGGTCAGGTATGGCTTCTCTCATGGCATCGCTTTAAATTTTGGGCCTATTACTTCGATGATCCATAGACGGTCCCAAATCGACGGAAGCAAGACCGGTCTGTCTCTCGTTGCTGGAGTTGTCAACGATTGACGGGATTACGTCAAGCGGTCCGCAGCCCTCTCACGCATGAAGTGGCAGAAAATCGCATGATCTTGATGTATTGTAGGATTTATTCAATATCCTGTTATGGCTTTGGCTGCTGAAAAACCATACTTGCTTGTCGAAGTGCTTCGGTCATTTCTATTCGTGCCGCGCCGATAAGGTGTGCCATGGCATGGTGCGCTGCCTCGGGTCGTCGCATGCGAATGGCCTCCAATACAACCTGATGGCTCAAGATCGCCTGTTCGTGTGATTGGCTGGCACGGTTGGTGAGCCGGAAGCTCGCGAGCAGCGCTGCCTGGATGGCGCTTGCGAACTGCCGGTAGACCCAGTTTCCGCTGGCATTGATGATTGCGGTATGGAATTCCAGATCGGCCCGACTCCAGGCCTCTGTATCTCGGGAGTTGGCCTCGACCATGTCCTCGAATGCTTTTGAAATCTGGTAGAGCTGGCGCGCGTTGGCATTGGCGGCCGCTTGCGCGGCTGCTGCAGGTTCTAACAGTTGTCTCGCGTCGATCAGCGAGGAATAAAAGGCGTCGTCAGCTCCCACCGACAGTATGACCTCAAGGACGATCGGATCAAGATAGTTCCAGTTTTCCTTCGGCAGGATGGTAGTGCCGGCCCTTGTTCGCGATCGAACCATGCCGAGGGCAGAGAGATATTGCATGGCTTCCCGCAGGCTGGTGCGGCTGACGCCAAAACGTTCGGTAAGCTCGGCCTCGTTAGGCAGGGTGGAGTTTTCGGCAAACGCTCCCGATACGATCATTTCGATGAGACAGTGAAGCAGCGCTTCTCGGACAGTTCGTTTTCCGCGCTGTGCGATCGGTTCACCGTCCTCTGTCAGCACCCGTGTCATCGAAGCGTTTCTCAGCAGAGAGCCCTCTTTTGTCATTGCTCGATCTCTCTCCTGAGGGGTGCCGTTTGTCGTTTGCAATTCATAGTATGGAACGATCTTATTTTTGGATCAAATCCAGAAATAAATCATATTTATATTGACATCCATCCTATGAATTTTAATCCTTGTCAGCAGAGGATTAGATCGCCTGGTGCCGACCGTTTCTGGAGCAAAAGGAACACCATAGTCCGCGCTATAGTCGGCAATGCAGCCGCACGACTTCATATTTGGAGCACTTTGATGAAGATTACCAAGCTTACCACCTACATCGTCCCGCCGCGCTGGCTGTTTTTGAAGATCGAGACCGACGAAGGCATCGTCGGTTGGGGTGAGCCGGTGGTCGAGGGCAGAGCACTGACGGTCGAGGCCGCCGTGCATGAGATGTCCGATTACCTGATCGGCAAGGACCCGTTTCTGATCGAGGATCACTGGACTGTTCTTTATCGCGGCGGGTTCTATCGGGGAGGGGCCGTTCACATGTCGGCGCTCGCCGGCATCGACCAGGCGCTCTGGGACATCAAGGGCAAGGCGTTGGGCCAGCCGGTCCATTCGCTCCTGGGCGGCCAGGTAAGGGATCGGATCAAAGTCTATTCTTGGATCGGCGGCGACCGCCCGTCGGATGTCGCCAACAATGCAAAGGACGTGGTTGCCCGCGGGTTCAAGGCCATCAAGCTCAACGGCTGCGAGGAAATGCAGATCGTCGATACAAATGAAAAGGTTGAAAAGGCCGTCGAGACGATCGCCATCATACGTGAAGCCGTTGGCCCGCATATCGGCATCGGCGTCGATTTCCATGGCCGTGTCCACAAGCCGATGGCAAAAGTCCTTGCCAAGGAACTCGAGCCCTACAAACTGATGTTCATTGAGGAACCGGTGCTTTCCGAGAACCGCGAGACGCTGAAAGAGATCGCCAACCATTGCTCGACACCGATCGCGCTCGGTGAGCGGCTGTTCTCACGCTGGGATTTCAAGCAGGTTCTGTCGGACGGTTATGTCGACATCATCCAGCCGGATCTATCGCATGCTGGCGGGATTACCGAATGCCGCAAGATAGCCGCCATGGCGGAAGCCTATGATGTGGCGTTGGCGCCACATTGCCCGCTCGGCCCGATTGCGCTTGCCGCCTGCCTGCAGGTCGATGCCGTCTCCTATAACGCGTTCATTCAGGAACAGAGCCTCGGCATCCATTATAACCAGGGCAATGACATCCTCGACTATATCTCAAACAAGGAAGTCTTCCATTACGCCGATGGCTTTGTCAGCATTCCACAGGGGCCGGGCCTCGGTGTTGAAGTCGACGAAGCCTATGTGATTGAACGATCCAAGGAAGGCCATCGTTGGCGCAATCCGATCTGGCGCCATGAGGATGGAAGCTTCGCCGAGTGGTAAGGTAGTTTCCTCAAGCAATACGCGTCCGGCTCGTTTAGGGCCGGGCGGTGTTTATCCGATGAAATCGGAAATCGTCGACGACCGCATATTCTGAAACACGCTGTCTCCGTAGTCGGGAAAGTCGTGCAGCACGCTTCCAAACTGAAGGCCCAAAACCCAGGCACCCAAGGCGAAAATCGACAGGAGGATCGAGAATGACGGTCCAAAGTCCGTGAGCACGATGTGGCCTAAGCGTAAAAGGTTGCTTGCGTTGGGCATATCATCAATCCTCGGACATCAAGCTTGTGGTGAGAGAAAGAACGAGGGCGTAATGCCTGTCAGGGCTTCCGGTTCCGACGATGGCTCGGTTTTTTGATGAAATTGCGAAAACGTTTCCAAGAGTACGGAGGATCAGTGTCCCGCGCCGGATGACTGGGGCTGCTGCCCCTCTCGATCCGATAATGACATCAAGCCTTCATGACGCCACGGGCCGCCCAGATAACTCCATAGATCGAGCCCGGTCATGCGGATGGATTTCGGTTCGAACCGGCTGGTCAGCTCGAAAAACAACTGGTCGGCTTTTGCCCGCGATACCTTGTTCTGGATCGTGATATGCGGGCGGAATTTCGGCAGATCCTGCGGGCCGGGCCAGGAGCCGAAACGACGGGAGAGTTCGGCTCGCAGCTCCTGCAGTTCGGGGCTTTCGATCTTGAATGCGACGCCTGCTCCCAGATGCTGAATGCCGCTGACGGTTGCGAGGAAATCTGTCCGCTCCAGCAGCGTTTCGGCCAAGATCTCCTTGACCGCCGCGAGCCGCTGGCCGGGGAGATGGTGGAAGATGGTGACATGCGCCTTGAGGAAATTGCGGGCAGGCGGAAAATGCTCCTGTCGGAGACGATCGAATGGCTCCATGTCGTCAAGCTCGACATGAGCGGTTATGATCAATGGCGGCAATGTCACCCGGCGATCAGATCATTCGAATTCGATGATCAATTCGTCCACGGCAAGGCTTTGGCCTTGTGTGGCGGCAACGCGTTTGACAAGCGCCGCTTTCTCGGCCTTCAGAACGTTTTCCATCTTCATCGCCTCGACCGTGGCAAGCGTCTGGCCGGCCTCCACCTTGTCACCCGCGCTCACTGCGATCGAAGTGATGACCCCGGGCATCGGGCAAAGCAGCATTTTCGACGTGTCCGGCGGCAGCTTGACCGGCATGAGCTTGGCAAGCTCGGCAATGCGCGGCGAGCGCACCCGCGCCAGAATATCCATGCCGTGCCAGCGCAGCCGGATGGCCGACCCCACCAGATCAACCTTCACCATCAGGCTCTCACCGCCGACATGGAAATCCCCAAGACTCTGCCCCGGAAACCAGCCGGTCGCAGCAGAGATATGATGGGCATCGTCGAAACGCACGAAGGCTCCATCGGCCGCCGTATCGAGCGTGACCGGGCCTTCGAATGTGGACTTTGCCCCGGCCGAAAGTGTCACGACCCAGTCCTTCGCCACCGCCCGGCGGCGTTTGGACAGCGTGCCGGAAATCCAGCTTGCGCGTTCCTCCAAAGCCTGGTTGACCAGCACTGCAATGACCGCAAGCTTGCGCGCGTCGCCGACATCGGGCTCCACACCGGAAAAGCCATCCGGAAACTCTTCAGCGATATAGGCGGTCGTCAGCTCGCCGGAGCGGAACCTTTCCTGCCCCATCACGGCAGACAGGAAGGGAAGGTTGTGACCGATCCCTTCCACCTCGAACGCATCGAGAGCCGTCCCCATGGCGTCTATTGCGGCTTTCCGGTCCTCGGCCCAGCTGCAGAGCTTGGCGATCATCGGATCATAATACATCGATATCTCGCCGCCTTCGAAAACACCGGTATCGTTGCGGATAACGGCGCCGCTATCTTGCAGCCCCTCGACCGGCGGGCGGTAACGGGAAAGCCGGCCGATCGACGGCAGAAAATTGCGATAGGGGTCTTCGGCATAAAGTCGGCTTTCGATCGCCCATCCCCTGAGTGATACGTCCTTCTGCTTGAACGAAAGCTTTTCGCCAGCTGCAACGCGGATCATCTGCTCGACGAGGTCGATGCCGGTGACGAGTTCGGTCACCGGATGCTCCACCTGCAGGCGGGTATTCATTTCGAGGAAATAGAAATTCCGGTTGCCGTCGACGATGAATTCGACCGTGCCCGCGGAGAAATAACCGACGGCCTTTGCAAGTGCTACCGCCTGTTCCCCCATCGCCTTGCGGGTCGCATCATCGAGGAAAGGCGAGGGGGCTTCCTCGATGACCTTCTGGTTGCGCCGCTGGATGGAGCATTCGCGTTCGCCGAGATAAAGCGTGTTTTTATGCTGGTCGCCCAGAACCTGGATCTCGATATGGCGCGGCTGGTCGACGAACTTCTCGATGAAGATACGGTCGTCGCCGAACGAGCTTTTCGCCTCGTTGCGGGACGACTGGAAACCCTCGCGGGCTTCCGCGTCGTTCCAGGCGATGCGCATGCCCTTGCCGCCGCCGCCTGCGGAGGCCTTGATCATGACCGGATAGCCGATCGAAGAGGAAATCTTCACCGCCTCGTCGGCATCTTCGATCAGGCCCATATGCCCGGGCACGGTCGAGACACCGGCCTTCGAAGCGATCTTTTTCGAGGTGATCTTGTCGCCCATTGCCTCGATGGCCTTCACGGGCGGGCCGATGAAGGTGACATCGGCTTTTTCGAGAGCGGCGGCGAAAGCGGCATTTTCCGACAGAAAGCCATAACCCGGATGTACGGCATCCGCACCGGTCCGGGCGATCGCATCGAGTATCTTGTCGATGACGATATAGGACTGGTTGGAAGGTGCGGGGCCGATATGCACCGCCTCGTCGGCCATCGACAAATGCAGGGCATTCGCATCGGCGTCCGAATAGACGGCGACGGTTGCGATGCCCATCTTCTGCGCTGTTCTGATAACCCGGCAGGCGATTTCGCCACGATTGGCGATGAGGATTTTCTTGAACATGGTTGCGGGCCTTCAGAGCGGTATCGTGTCGTGTTTTTTCCAATGCGTCGTTACCTGCTTGTTGCGCAGCGAGGCAAAGGCGCGGGCGATACGGCGACGGGACGAATGCGGCATGATCACCTCGTCGATGAAACCGCGCTCGGCGGCAACGAAGGGATTGGCGAAACGTTCCTCGTATTCCTTCGTGCGGGCCGCGATCTTGTCCGGGTCTGAAAGTTCGGAGCGATAGAGAATTTCGGTCGCCCCCTTGGCGCCCATCACCGCGATCTCAGCTGTTGGCCATGCATAGTTGATATCGGCGCCGATATGTTTTGATGCCATCACGTCATAGGCGCCGCCATAGGCCTTGCGGGTGATCAGCGTCACCATCGGTACAGTCGCCTCCGAATAGGCAAACAGCAGTTTTGCGCCATGCTTGATGACACCACCATATTCCTGCGCGGTGCCCGGCAGGAAACCGGGGACGTCGACCAGCGTCAGGATAGGAATGGAAAAGGCATCGCAGAAACGGACGAACCGCGCCGCCTTGCGCGATGAATCGATGTCCAGGCAGCCGGCCAGAACCATCGGCTGGTTGGCAACGACGCCGACCGTCTGGCCTTCGATGCGGATGAAGCCGGTGACGATGTTTTTCGCGAAGGCCTGCTGGATCTCGAAGAAATCGCCTTCGTCCGCAAGTGCCGTTATCAGTTCCTTCATGTCATAGGGTTTGGCCGCGCTGTCCGGCACCAGCGTGTCGAGCCGCATTTCGACCCGTGATGGGTCGTCGTGAACCGGCCTGATCGGAACCCTGTCGCGATTGTTGAGCGGTAGGAAATCGAAAAGCCGGCGAACCGCTTCCAGCGCCTCGATATCGTTTTCAAATGCCGCGTCGGCCACGGATGACTTTTGCGTGTGGGTGGCTGCGCCTCCCAGTTCTTCCGCGGTCACGATCTCGTTTGTCACCGTTTTCACCACATCCGGGCCGGTGACGAACATGTAGGACGAATCCCGGACCATGAAGATGAAATCGGTCATGGCAGGCGAATAGACGGCGCCGCCGGCGCAGGGGCCCATGATCACGGAAATCTGCGGAATGACGCCGGATGCCTCGGCATTGCGGCGAAACACTTCGGCATAACCGGCAAGCGAGGCGACACCTTCCTGGATGCGCGCGCCGCCTGAATCGTTCAAGCCGATCACCGGTGCGCCGACCCGCACCGCCATATCCATGATCTTGCAGATCTTTTGCGCATGGGTTTCCGACAGCGAGCCGCCGAGTACGGTGAAATCCTGGGAAAAGACGTAGACCTGCCGGCCGTTGATCGTGCCCCACCCTGTGACTACGCCATCACCGGCGACTTTCTGGTCCGCCATGCCGAAATCTACGGCGCGATGGGTGACATACATGTCGAATTCTTCGAACGAACCCTCGTCGAGCAGCACCTCGATCCGTTCGCGGGCCGTCAGCTTGCCTTTGGCATGCTGGGCCTCGATCCGCCTGACGCCGCCGCCCAGCCTCGCCTCCGCGCGACGCTTCTCGACCTCGTTCAACATTGCCCACATATTTCCTCCCAAAGAATGTGCGAATGCAGACACATATAAAGATAGCAAAACCGGAGCGAGGGAAAGGCCGGTTTCAGTCTTAAGACCATGAAGGAAAATGTGATGGCGACCGGAAAACATGGCGCAAGGCGACGGCAGGGCAGAGCGGGAGCCGGCTCGCGACAGCAATTTTGTCGATAATGTGGGCGTTAGACACAAATTATTGCGCATAGAGTTGGGTTGCTAAAACGGCACGGTTGATGCAACACCTGACAGTCTGTTTATTCTGCACTTGGGATTATAGCTGAATGCGCGCTCGTTACGGTTTCGTTGGCCTGTTTCTTCTAATGGCACCGTCGGCCTATGCCCTGGAGCTTGGCCCGCCACCGGTTCTTGCGCCGCAAAAGAGCCAGGCGGAGGCCGCAAATCTGAGCGCGCAATTCCTTGAGCGCTATGCCTACAAGCCGGTTCCGCTCGACGATGCCCTGTCTGCGAAAATCATGGATCGATATCTGAAGTCGCTCGATCCGGACCGGAGCTTTTTCCTGCAGGCCGATATCGACAAGTTCATGGTCAACAAGACCAGGATCGACGATGCCATCGTCAACGAAGACCTGAAGATCCCGTTTTCGATATTCAACGTCTATTCGCAGCGCGTTGTCGATCGCATGGCATATGCGCGGGACCTGCTCAAGCAGGGCTTCGATTTCAGCGCCAAGGAAGATTTTCCTCTGTCGCGTGAGGATGACCCATGGGCGCAATCGGAAGCACAGCTTCATGACCTGTGGCGCAAGAGTGTCAAGAACGACTGGCTGCGGCTGAAACTAGCCGGCCAGACAAGCGACACAATTCGCAATACGCTCGACAAGCGTTACGAGAACATCCAGCAGCGCGTCTACACCTACAAGAGTGATGACGTGTTCCAGTCCTTCATGGCTGCCTACACAACCTCCGTCGATCCGCATACCGACTATTTCGGTGCTGCCGCCTCGGCTGATTTCGACATTTCGATGAAGCTTTCGCTGGTCGGCATCGGGGCGGTTCTGCAGGAACGGGACGGCTACACGACCATTCGCGAACTCGTGCCCGGCGGTCCGGCCCAGCTATCCGGGCAGCTGGCGGTCGGAGATCGCATCATCGGCGTTGGCCAGGGCAAGGATGGCGCGGTCAAGGAAGTCGTCGGCATCCGCCTCGACGAAGTTGTCCAGCTTATCCGCGGCGAGAAGGACTCCGTCGTGCGGCTCGATATCCTTCCCGCCGAGACCGCCGCGAATGCAAGCCATCGGGTGATCAGCCTGGTGCGCGACAAGATCAGCCTTGAAAAACAGGCTGCGAAGAAAACCGTCCTGCCCATCGATGATCATGGTGTGCCCCGCAAGATCGGGGTCATTACCCTGCCGGCCTTCTACGAGGATTTCGATGCGCGCCGCAAAGGCGACAAGGACTACCGAAGCGCCAGCCGCGACGTCGCCAAGCTTCTCGGGGAGTTGAAGCAGGAAAAGGTCGATGGCGTCCTGATCGACTTGCGCGACAATGGCGGCGGTTCGCTGACCGAAGCGATCGACCTGACCGGTCTGTTCGTCGGCAAGGGTCCGGTCGTTCAGCAACGCGATGCGGCGGGCAGGGTCGAGGTCGAAAGCGATGATCTTTCCAAGCCGGCCTGGGCTGGCCCGGTCGGCGTGCTGATCAATCGCGGCTCTGCGTCGGCATCAGAAATCTTTGCAGCGGCGATACAGGATTACGGTCGCGGCGTGATCATCGGCGAGCCCAGTTTCGGCAAGGGCACAGTGCAGACTGTCATCGATCTCGACCAGGCCGTTCGCAACAATACGCCGAAATACGGCCAGTTGAAGCTGACGATCGCGCAGTTTTTCAGGATAGACGGCGGCACGACCCAGCTTCGTGGTGTGACGCCTGACATTACTTTGCCGGGTCTCCTTGATCCGAAGATCGTTGGCGAGTCGAGCTATGACAATGCCTTGCCGTGGGACAAGATCAAGCCTGCCAGATATACCGCATCAAACAAGACGACTTCGTTGCTGCCGCAACTCCTGAGCCGTCATGAAGCCCGCGTGAAAGACGATAAGGATTTTCAGCGTTTCGTCGAAGACGCTGCGGAGTTGAAGGCGCAACGGGAAAAGCGCGTCATCTCCCTGAATGAGGCCGAGCGCCGAGAAGAGATGAAAGCCCTTGAAAGCCGCCTGAAGGCACGTGCAGAAGGTGATGACGGCGTGCTGCGTGGCGAGGATGACGGCTTGCAGGCCAACGAGCGCAGTCTGAGTGCGGATCTTGCGCTTGAGAATGCCCGCAAGAACGCAAAGGACGTCTTGAGGGCCGAGGCTGCTTCCATCGTTGCCGATCAGGCGGAATTGCTGGCTCCAGTGCGAAAGGCCGCCAATCAGCCGTAACGAAGCGCCGGCAGGAAAGGCTCGCTCTGGGTCAGTTCTGGATCAGGTGCTGGATCCTGTTGATGATCTCGTCGAGGATGGCGATCCGTTGACCGCCGCTCGGGCGTATGGCGAAATAGGAAACCTCGATATTCGGTTCGAACGGGATGGAGATCACATCCGCCTCCGCGGACCTGAGGCTGGTGTGATCGACGATCCCCACTCCCATGCCGGCGGCGGCGAAGTAGCAGCAGTTCAGCATGGATGTTTCCATAGTGCTGACCGGCTGATGCTCCTCGCGAGAAAAGGCCCTGTCGAGCGAGAGGCGCAAAGGCGAATTCCGGCCTGGTATCAGCACCCGCTCATCGATGAGATCGGAGGGCGTAATGACGGAACGCCCCGCCAAACGATGGCCCGGCGCCATCGCGGCAACGGCATGCGTGCTGTGCAGACGAACGGCGTTTTTGTCGGGCATGCGCGGTGAAGCGAAGACCAGGCCGAGATCGTAGCGGTTCCGCTCGACCATGTCCCAGATGTAACGACTGTTCTCGACCTCGATAACCAGAGGAATATCCAGCCGCTCGCCGATCACGTCGACTATGGCCCGATGCAGATAGGGACGGACAAGTGATGTCACGCTGCCGATACGAAGAACGGTATTCTTGTGCAGGCGGATATCGTCGGCGGCCTGGGCAATCTGGTCGAGACCCAGATAAAGCCGCTCGACCTCCCGATAGAGCTGGGTCGCCTCTGCGGTCGGTATGAGGCGTGCGCCGATCCGCTCGAACAATGTCATCTGAACGACGTCCTCGAGATCGCGGATCAACCGGCTGACGGCGGGTTGGGTAACATTGAGGGCATCTGCCGCCGCGGTAATGCCCCCGGCCATCATCACGGCCCTGAATGCCTCTACCTGACGTGGTTTCAATCGCATGCTGGTATCCTCTCCATAACATTTAGGCATGGATCGAGTACAAAATGCAATTTTTCTTTCTTGTAAGAAAGCTTTAACTCATCTCCACCCCGCAGGGAGAGTGCGGAGATTGGACAACCCGGAGGAGTCCTCACCATGAAGTTTTCTGTGTTCGCAGCCGCATTGGTCGCGTCTGTTTCCGCCATGCCGCTCGCAAGCCAGGCAAAGGATTTGACCGTCGGTCTTTCCGCCTCGACGACATCCATGGATCCGCAATTCTATGTCGTCGGCCCCAATAGCGCGATGGCGCGCAATATTTTCGACGGCCTTGTCAATCAGGACGACAAGCAGCAGATCCAGCCGGCTTTGGCAGTCTCCTGGCAGATCGTTGATGACACGACCTGGGAATTCAAGCTGCGCGAAGGCGTGAAATTCCACGACGGCAGCGATTTCACCGCTGAAGACGTGGTCGCCAGCATCAAGCGCATTCCGCTTGCATCCACCAACAGCCCTAGCTCGTTTGCCGCCTATGTGAAGGCGATCACCGACGTGACGGCAGTCGATCCACTGACGGTGCGCATCAAGACCTCCGGCCCGACGCCGCTGCTCTTGAACAACCTCAGCCGTATCGCCATCCTGCCGGCCGAGATGGAAAAGGTCACGACCGGTGAGATGAACACTGGCAAGGGCGTCATCGGCACCGGGCCGTTCAAGTTCGTTTCGTGGTCTCCGGATGATAACGTCGTCGTTGAGAAAAACGATGCCTATTGGGGCGAAAAGGCTCAGTGGGACAAGGTCACCTTCCGTGTCTTCAAGAACCCGAGCGCCCGTGTTGCCGCCATGCTTTCGGGCGATGTCGACATGATCGAAAACATCCCGACGGCCGATACCCGCCGCCTGGAAGCCTCCGACAAGATGAAGGTCGTCAACATTGCCGGCAACCGCATCATGTATCTGCATATGGACCAGAACCGCGAACAATCGCCGTTCGCCAAGGGTCCTGACGGCAAGAACCCGCTCTTGAACGCCGATGTGCGCCGTGCGCTTTCGCTGTCGATCAACCGCGAGGCGCTGGTCGATCGGATAATGGACGGGCAGGGCGTACCTGCCGGCCAGGTCGTGCCGGAGGGTTATTTCGGTTATGATCCGGCCATCAAGGTCGATGCCTATGATCCGAACAAGGCGAAGGAACTGCTTGCCAAGGCCGGTTACCCGGATGGTTTTGCGCTGACCTTCCATGCCTCCAACGACCGTTATCCGAACGACAGCAAGGTGGCACAGGCAATCGGCCAGTTCTTCAGCCGCGTCGGCGTGAAGACCGAAGTCGCCACCCTGCCAGGCAGCGTTTATTTCACCCGCGCCTCGAACCTCGAGTTCTCGTTCATCATGGGTGGTGCTGCCGTCGAAACCGGCGAAGCTTCGGGCGTTCTCGGGCCTATCCTTGAGACCTATGGCGAAAAGGCCGGCCAGGGCAATCGCGGTCGTTATTCCAACCCGGAATTCGACAAGGCGCTCAACGAAGCCCGTGCAACGCTGGACGATGCCAAGCGCGAGGACCTGCTGAAGAAGGCCACGGAAATCGCGATGACCGACCTCGGCGTCATCCCGGTCTTCTATCTCGCCAATACCTGGGCGGTGAAGAGCGACATAAACTATGCGGGTCGCTCCGACGGCTACACGCTTCCCTATTACGTGAAGCCGAACTGATCGAAAGAGGAGCGGTTCACCATGTCCTTCAGCGGTGTATTTCCCTATCTCGTTTCGCCGATCGACGAAGCCGGCAATGTGATGCGGAATCTGCTTGCAGATCTGGTGGACCATCTCATCGATGAAGGTGTCCATGGCCTCGCGCCGCTCGGCAGCACTGGTGAATTTGCCTATCTCTCCCAAGAGCAAAGGCGCCGCGTCGTCGACACGGTGATCTCGGCCAGCAGTGGCCGTGTCCCCGTTGTCGCCGGCGTGGCGTCGACATCAACAGCCGATGCCGTTGCCCAGACCGAATATATGGTGAACTCGGGCGCCGACGGGATTCTGGCCATCCTGGAAGCCTACTTCCCGATCAGCGACGAGGGGGTTGAAGCGTATTTCACCGCAATCGCCAAGGCGGCAAAAGGGCGCCCCGTGGTGCTCTACACCAACCCGCAGTTCCAGCGCTCCGACCTGTCGCTCCCGGTGATCGAGCGCCTTAGCCGCATCGACAATATTCGTTACATTAAGGATGCCTCCACCAATACCGGTCGTCTTCTCTCCATCATCGAGCGGACGCGTGGCCGGATGGAAGTGTTTGCAGCTTCCGCACACATTCCGACCTGCGTGATGATGATCGGCGGGGTTGGCTGGATGGCTGGACCGGCCTGTATCGCGCCCAGACAGAGCATTGAACTCTACGAAACCGCCAAGGCGGGTGATTGGGCGCGGGCAATGGAGCTGCAGCGGCCGCTCTGGAAGCTGAACGAGGTTTTTGCGAAATACTCGATCGCCGCCTGCATCAAGACGGCGCTCGACCTGCAGGGATTTGCCGTTGGTGCGCCGATGCATCCGCAAATGCCGCTGAATGACGCGGCGCGCGAGGAAATCGCCGGCGTTTTGCGCAGTATCGGCGCCCTTTGACGTTTCTGATTCCCACATTGAAGGCATTTTGTATGAAGCCGACTTCGATCATCGTCGATTGTGATCCCGGTATCGATGACACGATTGCGCTTTTGACCGCATTCGTTTCGCCGGAACTGAAGATCCTTGGTATAACTCCGGTCTGCGGCAACCAGCCGCTGGAGCGTACGGTGCGTAATGCGCTGCAGGTTTGCGAGCTCGGAAACCGCACTGATATCCCCGTCTATGCCGGTTGTTTCCGGCCGATGCTGCGCGAGCCGATCCATGGACAGTTCCATGGCAAGACGGGCCTCGGCAACACGACGCTGCCGGAGCCGGTGAAGAAGGCGGAAGCGATGTCCGCCGTCGATTTTCTTATCGAAGCGCTTGGCAATGCTGCCGAAACCGGTGAGCGCATCACGCTCTGCTGCCTTGGACCGCTCACCAATGTTGCGGTGGCCCTACGGATGAAACCGCAATTGGCCGACGGTATCGAACGCATCGTCATGATGGGCGGTGCCTATCGCGAGCCGGGCAACCGCACGATGACCTCGGAATTCAACGTTCTCGCCGATCCACACGCCGCGCATATTGTATTTTCGAGCGGCATCCCGATCGTGGCGCTGGCGCTCGACGCGACCCATCAGGTGATGCTGAAGCCGGAGCATGTCGCCGAGTTTTCGCGCGTCAGCGGCCGTATTTCCGAAACGCTGGCCGAACTCATGGCTTTCTGGGACCGCAACGACGTGCGCCGTTACGGCTCGCGCGGCGGCCCGCTTCATGACCCGCTGGTCATGGCCTACATCCTCGCGCCGCATTTGTTCGAGACGCAGAAGGCGCGCGTCTTCGTCGAATACGAAAGCGAGCTTTGCATGGGCCAGACGATTGCCGACTGGTATGGCAAGAGCGGGCTGGCGCCGAATGCAGACATCGTCACCAAGGTCGATGCGGAAGGCGTGATTGCCTTTTTCCTGGAGCGCCTGTCGCGCTACGCTGACGAAAAGGCTGTCGCATGAGCAGCCACAAGGTCATCATCGATGCGGATCCGGGCGTGGACGATGCCGCCGCCATCCTGATGGCGCTTGCCTCGCCGGAAATCGAGGTTCTCGGCCTCTCTATCGTGGCCGGCAATGTTTCGCTGGAACATACGGTTACGAATGCCTGCAAGCTGGTGGGCGTGAGCGGCCGCCGTGACGTGCCGGTTTTTGCCGGCGCAAGTGGCCCGCTTGTGCGCGAACAGGTTTATGGCAAATACGCTCGCATCGGTTCGTTCGATGACAAGCTGGTCAAGGCGGGCGATGTCGTGCCGGCAGAAGAGAGTGCAATCCAGTTTATCGTGCGTTCGGCTCGCGCCGCCGTAACGGCGGGTGAGCAGATCACCATTTGCGCCATCGGACCGCTCACGAATGTCGCACTGGCGCTGATCCAGCATCCGGATGTCGCGCGCGGCATTCGCCAGATCGTATCGATGGGCGGTGCCTTCACGGCGCTTGGCCATCGCACGCCCTGGGCGGAGTTCAACATCTATGCCGATCCGCACGCGGCCGAGATCGTTTTCCAGTCCGGCGTGCCGATCGTGCTGATGCCCCTCGACATGACCTTTCAGGCTTTGTTTACGGCAGACCATTTCGAGCGGTTCCGCGCCGGCGGCGAGGCGGGTGCCGCACTCTACAATCTCTTCACCACTTTCGACCGCAGCGACGAAAAGCGCTTCGGTCGTCCGGGCGGCCCGATCCATGATGCGACGACTATCGCCTGGCTCATCCGCCCCGAACTGTTTACCAGCCGCGAGGCTTTTGTCGGCGCGCAGGTTACCGGCCTGACGATGGGTTATACCTATGCCGATTTCTACAACAAGATGAACCGGCCAGCCAATACCACTGTCGTCACCGATGTCGACGAAACCGGGTTCATCGAATTGCTGATCGAGCGCATTGCCCGCCATGGCGGGGAAACGTTCGGTAGCCGAACTATGGGAGGCTCACACGCATGAGCGGATATCTATTAAGCCGGTCCCTGCAGACCGTGCTCACACTTTTCGTCATGTCTGTTCTGGTCTTTGCTGGCCTCTTTCTCGTCGGCAACCCGGTCGACGTCCTCTTGAGCCCGACCGCGACACCGGCCGAACGCCTGCAGGTCATTCAGGCCTTCGGTCTCGATAAGTCGGTCTGGGAGCAGTACTGGATCTTTCTGACCAACGCTCTCTCCGGTGATCTCGGCAATTCATTCGTGTTCAACCAGCCGGCCCTGACGCTGATCCTGAACCGGATGCCGGCGACCTTGGAACTGGCTTTCGTGGCGCTCGCCATGGCGCTGGTCATCGGTATTCCGCTCGGCGTTTATGCCGGCTTGAAGCCCAAGGGTTTTATCTCAAAATCGATCATGACCTTCTCGATCCTCGGCTTCAGTCTGCCGACCTTCTGGATCGGCCTCGTCATGATCATGTATTTCAGCGTCTATCTCGGCTGGCTGCCGTCATCGGGCCGTGGCGATACCGTCAATGTGTTTGGCGTGCCGCTGTCGATGTTCACATGGGATGGCCTGTCGCATCTGTTCCTGCCCGCCTTCAATCTGGCGCTGTTCAAGATCTCGCTGGTCATCCGCCTCACCCGCGCCGGCGTGATGGAAACCATGCAGCTCGATTTCGTCCGTTTCGCCCGTGCCAAGGGACTGCCGGAACGCCGTATCGTCACCGTGCACGTATTGAAGAATACACTCATCCCGCTGATCACCGTCATCGGCCTCGAACTCGGTTCGCTGATCGCCTTTGCGGTCGTGACCGAAACCATCTTTGCATGGCCGGGCATGGGCAAGCTGATCATCGATGCCATCGGTGTTCTCGATCGCCCCGTTATACTCGCCTACCTGATGATTACCGTCGTGATGTTCAGCGTCATCAACCTTCTGGTCGACATTCTTTACTCGATCGTCGATCCCCGCGTCCGTCTTGAGGGGAACTCGTGATGACCGACAATACTTCGTCCTCCACCACTTCAGTTCATGCCACTGCAAACAGCGGTGCAAAATCCACCTCCCGTTCGCCTGCGCGCGAAATCATCTATGCCTTGCTGCATGACAAGCTTGCGCTACTCGGCATGGTGCTGGTGACCATCTTCATTCTTGCGGCGATCTTCGCGCCGCTGATTGCACCGCAGAACCCTTACGATCTCGCACAGCTCGACATCATGGATGGTCGCCTGCCGCCGGGTTCGGAAAGCATGTCGGGCATGACCTACCTGATCGGCACCGACACACAGGGGCGCGATCTGTTCAGCGCCATCCTTTATGGCCTGCGCACCAGCATCCTCGTCGGCCTTTCCAGCGCGGCGATCGCATTGGTCATCGGCGCCTCCATCGGCCTCATCAGCGCCTATGTCGGTGGCCGGACCGACTCGATCCTGATGCGTATCGTCGACATTCAGCTCAGCTTCCCCGCCATCCTGATCGCGCTGATCTTCCTCGCCATTCTCGGTCAGGGCGTAGACAAGATCATTCTGGCGCTCGTCGTGACGCAGTGGGCCTATTATGCCCGTACGATCCGCGGTTCGGCACTGGTGGAGCGCAAGCGCGCCTATGTCGATGCCGCCCGCTCGATGGCGCTGCCGGACCGCAGCATCCTGTTCCGGCACATCCTGCCCAACTGCCTGCCGCCTCTGATCGTGGTCGCCACCATGCGCGTTGCCTATGCAATCATGCTGGAAGCGACACTCTCCTTCCTCGGTATCGGCCTGCCGGTCACCGAACCGTCGCTGGGTCTCCTGATCTCGAACGGTTTCGAATATCTGCTCTCCGGCGATTACTGGATCAGCCTCTTCCCGGGCATCGCCCTTCTGTTGCTCATCGTCGCGATCAACCTGATCGGTGACAGCCTGCGCGACATCCTCAATCCGCGTCGTGAGGGCTAAGATCATGACAAGTCCAATTCTCTCCATCTCCAACCTCAACACGGCTTTCCGCGTCGGTAGCGAGTGGCGCAATGTCGTCAAAGATGTGAGCTTCGACATCGCACCGAAGGAAACCGTTGCCGTCGTCGGGGAATCCGGTTCCGGCAAGAGCGTCACGGCCATGTCGATCATGCGCCTGCTGTCGCCCGGAAACTCCCGCGTGACCGGCAAGATTGAATTCGAGGGCAAGGATCTTCTGTCCATCCCGCTCGAAGACATGCAGAAGATCCGCGGCAACCGTGTAGGCATGATCTTTCAGGAACCGATGACCTCGCTCAACCCGGTCCTGAAGATCGGTGAGCAGATCACCGAAGTGCTGCGTCAGCATCGCGGCATGTCGGAAAGCCAAGCTCAGGCTGAAGCCGTACGGCTTCTCGAAAAGGTCCGGATTCCCTCGGCCAAGGCGCGCCTCAACGAATATCCGATGAACTTTTCGGGCGGCATGCGCCAGCGTGTCGTCATCGCCATCGCGCTTGCCTGTGATCCCAAGCTGCTGATCGCAGATGAGCCGACCACGGCTCTCGACGTCACCATCCAGGCGCAGATCCTCGAACTGATCAAGACATTCCAGGAAGAGGAGGGCATGTCAGTCCTCTTCATCACCCATGACATGGGCGTGGTCGCGGAAATTTCCGACCGCACCGTCGTCATGTACCGCGGCGAGCAGGTCGAGACCGGCACGACGCACGATCTCTTTGCCGGCGCAAGACATCCCTATACCCGTGCGCTTCTGTCGGCTGTGCCGCAGCTTGGCTCGATGACCGGCAAGGATCGTCCGCTGAGGTTCCCGCAGGTCGACATGCAGACCGGCGAGATCAAGCCGGTCAAGGCGACCGAAGACACCGTCAAGCGCGATCAGCCGCCGATCCTCAAGGTCGAGAACCTGATCACCCGCTTTCCGGTCAAGCGGGGCTTCCTGCGCAAGACGATCGGCCGTATCCATGCCGTCGAAAGTGTTTCGCTGGAGCTTCGTCAGGGCGAAACCCTGTCGCTGGTCGGCGAATCCGGTTGCGGCAAGTCCACCACCGGCCGCTCGATCATCCGCCTCACCGATCCGGTGTCGGGCGAAGTACGGATCGATGGCAAGAACGGGCTGAAAGCCGGAAATACGGAACTGACGGACATTCGCCGCGAAGCGCAGATGATCTTTCAGGATCCGTTCGAAAGCCTCAACCCGCGTATTCGTGTCGGGCAGGCGATCGCCGAGCCGATGATCACCCATGGTCTGGTGAGTGCATCGAATGCGCGTGACCGTGTTGGTGAACTCCTGGAGCGTGTTGGTCTTGCCGCGTCGATGGCGGATCGTTTCCCGCACGAGTTTTCCGGCGGCCAGCGGCAGCGTGTCTGCATCGCCCGTGCGCTTGCTCTGGAACCCAAGCTGTTGATCGCCGACGAATCCGTTTCGGCGCTCGATGTGTCGGTCAAGGCGCAGGTCATCAACCTGATGCTGGACCTTCAGGAAAAGCTTGGGCTGGGTTACCTCTTCATTAGCCATGACATGGCGGTTGTCGAGCGCATCAGCCACCGCGTTGCGGTCATGTATCTCGGTGAAATCGTCGAAATCGGCCCGCGTCAGGCCGTGTTCGAAAACCCGCAGCACGATTATACCAAGCGTCTGATGGCGGCGGTTCCGATCGCCGATCCGTCACGCAGGCAGACGCGCCGCATCTCCAATGACGAGATCAAGAGCCCGTTCCGCGGCGCCGATTACGTTCCGCCCAAACGCACCTATGAAGAAGCCGGCGAAGGCCACTTCGTTCAGGTCGCTTGAAGGAAGACATGCCATGATCATCACCTTCGGCTCCATCAACGTCGACTTTGTCTACGAGGTCGAGGAGATGCCGCAACCGGGGCAGACCCTGCTTGCCAGACGGTTCCGCACGGAATCTGGCGGCAAGGGCGCTAATCAGGCGCTGGCGGCGGCACGGGATGGCGCCGAAGTGGTGATGGTCGGTGCGGTCGGCAAGGACAGCCTTGCCGAAATCGGTCTGCAGAACCTTGCCACTGCGGCGAATATCAGCCGTGTCGCCCGTGTGGATGAGCCGACAGGCAACGCCTCTATCCATATCGACGCCAGAGGCCGCAACATGATCGTGGTCGCATCCGGCGCCAATCTTTCCGTGTCTTCGGATGCCGTGGAAGAGGATCTGCTGCAGCAGGCAAATGTCGTGCTGATGCAGATGGAAAACGATGTGGCGGAAGTGGAAAAGCTCATCCGCCGCGCAAGTGCCTCGAAGGCCCTGTCGATCCTCACCCTCGCTCCGGCCTTCCCGCTGTCCGAAAAGATACTGTCGCTCTGCGGCCTTGTCGTCGTCAACGAAGATGAGGCCGAGGCGCTGGCCGGTTGGCTCGGCTGCGGAGCATCCGCCGCAGCGCTCTCGACCCGCCTTGGCACCGGCGTTCTGCGAACTCTGGGTGGAGACGGTGCGGAAGCCTGTGTCGATGGAGATGAAATCCGGGTCACGGCTCTGCCGATCGATGTAAAGGACACGACAGCGCCGGCGACTGCTTTGTCGGCGTGCTTGCTTCAGCACTCGATCGCGGCCTGCCGCTCAAGGCGGCCATGGAACGCGCTTCGGTCGCGGCCGGTATAGCCTGCTCGCGACGCGGCAGCCAAAGCAGCATTCCTGCAGCCGGGGAAACCGACAGGCATCCCGGATTGCTCGCACTGACGTAAATGCAATCGCCTCAGAGCAACCGCGCCTTCGGGCGAACGAATGTCTTTCGCCCGCGCTTCCATCCCGCAAGGGTGGGAGCTGAGGAACGGACGATCTCGGATGGATTTGCGGCATCGAGAGCGACGATATCTGCCGGTTGGCCGACCGACAGATCATGTCGAAAGCCGGTAATTGCTGCTGCTTGCGCTCCCACCATGTCGAAGACAAGCTCGATGTCGGCGTCACGCGAAAGCTGCATGACATTGGCATAAAGATTGGCCATGCGCGCCAGCGATGCATCACCGAAGGGCGTGAACGGGTTCAGCACATTATTGGTCGCGATTGCCGTTTTGACGCCCAAAGCTGCAAGGGCGTTGGCAGGTGCGATACCGCGCGGAACATTCGAACCATATTGCCGCCCCATAAGAAAAAGGTCGGTTGCAGGCAGGACCGTGAGTGCGATACCCGCCTCGACAATCTTCTTTCCAACTGTGGAAAGCGCATCGGGATCGAGCGCTGACAGATTGGTGACATGCCCTATCGTCACGCGGTCGGCATAACCGTTTATTCGTGTCGCTTCGATCACGGCCGGAAGATCGGTTCTTGCCGGATCGAGGCTGAAATCGAGGTGGAAATCGACATCGACATCATGTTTTCGCGCCAGTGCAAAGATCCTGCGGACATGTTCTGTCGGATCGGTATCGGTATAGGGGCAGCCGCCGATCAGGTCCGCCCCCGAGCCAAGTGCGTCGTCCAGCATGGCTTCCGTTTCCGGTTCCTGTGTCAGCCCTTCCTGCGCGAAGGCGCAGATCTGGATATCGATTGCGAAGGCGTAATGCTCGCGAACCCGCTTTATCGCCTCGAAGGAGCGCATTCCGGCGCGTGGGTCGATTTCAACGAATGTCCGCATGCGGTTGGTGCCATGCATGATGGCCTTTTCGACCAGCGCCGATGCCCGCTTGTAGACGTCGTCCTCCGAGAACCCGGCCTTTGCCTTCGCCGTCTCGCGCACGGCCTCCTCGAGCGTTCCCGCACAGATCGAGCAGCGTTCCATGATGCAGGCCTTGTCGAGATGGATATGGCTGTCGACAAAGCCGGGAAAAGCAAAGGCTCCTTTGAGATCCTCTACCTCGACCGCCTCGCAAGTGATCCGGCTTCCTATTTCTGCAATCAGGCCGTCCCTGATGGCGATATCGACCAGGCCCGGATGGCCGGCGATCAAGGCATTGCGGAGAACGAGATCGACTTTCATCTGAAACCTATATTCCGATGGCGCAGCCATCGCTGCGCGGGTCATGCGCCCCGTCCGTCCAGCCGTCACCGTCCAATCGAATGACGCCGGCCTGACCGGAAAGGGCATTCAGCGCCGAGATCGGAATGACCTCGTGCCCGCGACCCGCAAGCTCGGCCAGAACATCATCGCCGACGGCATCCTCGATCTTGAGGTTGTCGCGGGTGTCGGAGAAGGTTCTGCCCAAAAGGAAACGGGGCGCCGAAAGGGCGGATAGTGGGTCAAAGCCGTGGTCTATAAGACGGCTAAGAAGAACGGTCAGCGTCTGCGGCTGGCCGTCTGCGCCCTGGGTACCGTAGAGAAGATGCGGCATCCCGTTCTTCAGGCCAAGGCCGGGATTGAGCGTGTAAAAGGGGCGTTTGCCGGGCGCCAGCACATTCGGGCTTTTCGGATCGGTGCTGAACGCGGCTCCTCGGTTCTGCCAGAGAATGCCGGTATCCGGCAGCAATACGCCGCTGCCCCAGTCATAATAGGTGCTCTGCAGTACGCTTGCCGATCGGCCTTCGGAGTCGACTGCTGCGAGGTAGACAGTATCGCCGGTCTGGAAACGGTGAGGCCAGGGCAGGGCGGATTTGGGATCGATCGCCCCCGCCTTGGCCGCAAGATAATCGCCCGCCAGCCATTCTGCGCAACGTTGCGCGGCGAAATCCGGATCGGCGATCTGCTCACGGTCGAGAAACGCCTGTTTTACCGCCTCGACACAGAGATGGTAGAAATCGGCAGAGGTCGGATCGACATTCCGCATCGAGAAATTCGACAATATGCCCATGATGGCGAGTGTCGAAATACCCTGCGAGGGGGGCGGCGGGGCCAGAAGCTCGATATCGCGATAGGTGACAGACACCGGGTCGGCAAGGGTGGCCACGGTCTTTGCCAGATCATCTGCCCGGATCTGGCTGCCGGCTGCCTCCAGTGCCCTGGCGATGCGGTTAGCGAGTTCGCCCTCGTAGAATTCGCGATGCCCATGCAGAGCGATCGCTTTTAGCACTTCGGCAAGCTGCGGTTGGCGTTGATGCCCTTCCGTGACGAAAGCATTTGCGACCCCCGGCCAGCTTTCGATCTCGCCGCTTCGAAAGGCATGCCAATGCTGTTGCGAGCGGCTGACCGGAAAACCTTCCTCCGCCAGTTCGATCGCATCGCCAAGCAGTGAGGCAAGGCTCTCCTTGCCCTGCCAGTTTTCCTGCGAAAAATTGAGTGCCTGGCCCCAGCTGTCGACGACTGCTGCGGTGGTCAGGGCAGAAAGCGGGCCGCGGGCAGGTATGGTTTCAAACTTCGGCAGGTCATTCGCTGCCTGGCCGATCCCCATGATGGCCTTGCGCCGGCCGGCGCGGTCGGCGACGATCCAGATAGCATCGCCGCCCAGCCCGCAAAAATGCGGATAAAGCACTGTCAGCGCGGCACCTGCAGCGATCACCGCCTCGATCGCCGTACCACCGCGGCGCAGGACCTTGGCTCCGGCTTCGCTGGCGAGATGATGCGGGCTTGTCACCATGCCGCGCCTGGAGCGCGCAGCCGTCTCTCTTTGCTGGCTCATTTCAATCGGATGCCGACATGTAGCGATTGAGGATTTCGGTAATGTCGGGGACGTCATCCTTGTCATCCGTCTTGGCGCGGTCTTCGACTGCATGCAAATGGTGGTCCATGATCCGGCAAGCCGTCTGTGGATCCTGCTCCTTGAGCGCCTCGATCAACTGCACATGTTCGTCGATCCCGCATTCGGCGGAATGCGGTCTTCCGAAACGCGCGAGGATCAGCGACGAGCGCGAGACGACCTGGCTGATGAAGTCGATCAACAGTTTCGATCCGGTGAGTTCGGCAAGCAGGATATGAAACTCGCCGGCAAGCCGGATGGAGCGCGGCGAAGATGCCTGAAGCGCCCTTTCTTCTTCCCGAACATGGCTGATCAGCGCGTCGATGCCATCGCGCGGCATGCGCTTGCACAGCCTTTCGATCACTTCACGCTCCAGGCAACGTCTCAGAGCAAAAACCTCTTCCGCTTCTTCCAGCGTCGGCATGGCGACGGCTGCGCCGCGGTTCGGCTTGATCTCGACAAGGCCGTCGGAAGCCAGCCTTAGCAACGCATTACGGGCACTCGTGCGGCTGACACCGAACGTATCACCGATGGAATCTTCCGGCAGCTTGGTGCCGGGCTTCAACGCCTGTTCGAGGATTGCGCGACGAAGCGAAGCGTAGATCGCATCGCTTCTGCTGAGATTGGTGGACATTGCTGTCGCTCTTTCGAATGAATGCAGTTTCATCAGCATATCGCATAAAAATCGTACGTCATCCAGTCTAATAAATTGCATGCAATTATCTATTGAGTTTGCATTCGTTCTGATCTAGCCTGAAGTCAAGCTCATAGAGAAAGCGCCAAAAGCCACCTTCAGCAGCCGGTTTTAACGTCATGCATTCCAGTTCCAAGCATCGTCTTGTGAGAATTGCATGCAATCCGAGGGGAATTATCAATGCGTTTATCGAGAATTCTGGTGGGGGGCGTTGCGCTTCTTGCTCTTGCGATGCCGGCCACGGCCGGAACGTTGAAATGGGGTGCCTCGCGCGATATCAGCTCGCTCGACCCCTATTCCTACGGCGACAGTTTTGCGCTTGGCGTCCTCAATCACACTTATGAGGGACTGGTCCGCTACGATCGCAATCTCAAGATCGAGCCTGCGCTCGCCACATCCTGGGAAATCGTCTCGCCGACGACATGGCGGTTCAAGCTGCGGGAAGGCGTGAAGTTCCACAACGGCGCCGATTTCACGGCTGAAGATGTGCAGGCTTCGCTGAAGCGCGCCTCGGACCCGAAGTCGCCGCTGCGCGGCAATATTCCGGCCTATAAGGGCTCCCGCGTCATCGATGCACACACGATCGAGATCGATGTCTCGGCCAATTACCCGCTTCTGCCGAATGACCTTACAACCATCTACATCTTCGATGCAGGTTGGCTGAAGGTCAATAATGCCGAAGCGCCGACCGATGTCGGGTCCGGCACCGAAGGTTATGCCACCTACAATGAAAACGGCACCGGCCCGTTCAAGCTCGAAAGCCGCCAGCCGGACGCAAAGACGGTCTTCACCAAATTCGATGGCTGGTGGGACAAGCCTGAACACAATATCGACCGGATCGAGCTGACCCCGATTGCCTCGCCGGCAACTCGTGTTGCTGCCCTTCTCGCCGGCGATATCGATTTCACCGACCAGGCGCCGGTGCAGGATCTGCCGCGGCTTGCGGCTTCGCCTGAGGTCAAGGTGCTGGAAGGCACCGACCTTCGCACTGTGATGATCGGTTTTTCCCAACGTGATCAGCTTCTGTCCGGTGCTGCAAACCCGATGAAGGATCTGCGTGTCCGCCAGGCAATGCAGCTCGCCATCGATCTCGACCTGATCAACAAGAAGGTGATGCGCGGAAAATCGCGCAATGCCGGCGCGCTCGTGGCTCCGCAGATCCCCGGTTATGACGCGGCACTTGATACGCCAGTGAAAGCCGATCCGGAAAAGGCCAAGGCTCTGCTGAAGGAGGCAGGCGCGGAAGGTTTCGAATTCGAGTTCAACTGTGCCGACAGCCTCGTCAACGAGGAGCAGATCTGCCAGGCGGTTGCTTCCATGTGGTCGCGCGTCGGCCTGAAGCCGAAGCTGGACCAGGGCACCCGTGCGGTACAGACGCCGAAGCGCTCGTCCGGCAAGGTCGATGTCTACACGCTCGGCTGGGCGACCCTGCCCATGCTCGACACCTACAGCCTCACCTCGCAGGTTCTTCATACGAAGGAAGGCTCGTTCGGCATCTTCAACTGGGGCGGCTGGTCCGACAAGGAATTCGATAAGGTAACCGAGGCTTCCGCCGTCGAACTGGATCAGACCAAGCGGCTGGCGATGGAAGCGCAGTCGCTGAAAATCGCCAAGGACCATGCCCTGATGATCCCGCTGCATCAGCAGCCGCTTGCCTGGGCGACAACCGCGAAGATCAAGGATTTCCCGCTCTTCTCGGACAACCTTCCCCGCCTTTGGCTGGTGAAGATGTAAGTCGCCATGCCCCTTGCCGTCGATCACACCGGCAAGGGGTACCATTCGCTTTTCTGAAACCAGGGACGCCGCGACCATGATCGCCTTCCTCGTAAAACGCGTCGGCAACGCCATCCTTGTCATGCTGACCGTCGCCTTTTTCGCCTTCCTGATCTTCCGTTTCCTCGGCGATCCCGTCGAGATGATGGTGAATGAAAGCGCCACCCAGGTGGAGCGCGACGAGTTGCGCAGCCGTCTCGGCCTGAATGACGGATTTCTGGTGCAATATCTGCGTTTCGTCACCAATGCCGCCCAGGGTGAATTCGGTCTTTCCTGGCGCAATCAGCAGAATGTCATCACCCTGATCGGCGAGCGTTTTCCGGCAACTTTCGAACTCGTCATCATCGCCACCATCCTGTCGCTGGCGATCGGTATTCCACTCGGCGTCTTCACCGCGATCGGCCGCGGGCGCTGGTGGGCTGAAGGCCTGCAGTTTTCCTCCATCGTCGGTGTCTCGCTGCCGAGTTTCTTCGTCGGCATCATCCTGATCCTTGCCTTTTCCGTCAGCCTCGGCTGGCTGCCGGGTTATGGTCGTGGCGAGGTCGTGCAGCTTGGCTGGTGGTCGACTGGACTGCTGACGCCCTCCGGCCGTGCCGCAATCGTGCTGCCGGCGCTGTCTCTGTCGCTTTTCCAGATCACGCTGGTTATGCGCCTCGTCCGCGCCGAAATGCTGGAAATATTGCGGGCCGATTTCATCAAGTTCGCCCGTGCCCGCGGGGTGAAACGCCGGGCGCTCTGGTTTCGCCATGCACTGAAAAACTGTCTCATGCCGGTGGTGACGCTGACGGCAATGCAGGTGGGCAACCTGATCGCCTTTGCGCTCGTCACCGAAACCGTCTTCCAGTGGCCCGGCATGGGCATGCTGTTCATGCAGGCCGTCACCTTCGTCGATATCCCCGTCATGGCGGCCTATCTCTGCATCGTATCCTTCATCTTCGTGACGTTGAACACGTTCGTCGACATTGCCTACGCGCTGATCGACCCGCGCCTGCGCGCTGCGTGACGGGAGACAATCATGACACCCCTGATCAATACTGCTGAACAGACTGCGAAACGGGACCCCCGCTCCGCTCCCTTCTGGCTCTCCCGTCTGCGGGAATCCGATTTGTGGTGGAGTTTCACGCACCACCCTTCCGCCGTCGGAGCCGCAATCCTCTTGCTGCTTCTCATCGGTTCGGCATTCTTCGCGCCCCTGATCACCGTCCAGAATCCTTACGATCTCGCCTCGCTCGACCTGCTCAACGCCGAGATCCCGCCGATCTGGATGGAGGACGGCCAGTGGCCGTTCATCCTTGGAACCGACACGCAGGGCCGCGACCTGTTGTCGGCCATTCTTTATGGCTCGCGGGCGTCGATCGTCATCGGCGCCGCTTCCGTCGCGGTATCGCTGATCGTCGGCTCGGCGCTCGGATTGGTCGCGGGTTATTACGGCAAATGGGCGGATGGTCTGCTGATGCGGGCCGGAGACGTTCTCCTGTCGATGCCGACCATGCTGATCGCCATCCTCGTCTCGGCGCTCGCACGGCAGGCTCTGCCGCCGTCCTTGCGTGAGGTTGGCGCTTCCAGTGTCATCGTGCTGGCGATTTCACTTTCCGCCTGGGTGCAATATGCGCGCACCGTCCGGGCGCTGACCATGGTCGAGCGCAACAAGGAATATGTGCAGGCGGCAAGGCTGATCCGCGTGCCGACATGGCGGATATTGATCAAGCATATCCTTCCCAACACCACCACGCCGCTTCTGGTGACTGCGACGCTGAATTTCGGTCTCGGGATCCTGATCGAGGCGACGCTTTCCTTCCTCGGCGTCGGCATGCCGCCGGAACAACCGTCGCTCGGCACCCTGATCCGCATCGGCAATCAGTTCCTGTTTTCCGGACAATGGTGGATCGTGCTTTTCCCCGGCCTGCAGCTCTGTCTGCTGGTCGTCTCGATCAACGTGCTGGGCGACTGGCTGCGTGACGCTCTCAATCCCAAACTGCGCTGAGGCATATCCATGAGTGATCTTCTGATTAAGAACGCAAGACCCCTGGGGGGCGAGGCGTCCGACATCCTGATCAGGGACGGCCTTATTGCCGCGATCGGACAGGGACTTTCCGACGAAGGCATAGCAACGGAGGACGCCGGTGGCCGCATCGCCATTCCGGGCCTGGTCGATGCGCATACCCATCTCGACAAGTCGCTGCTTGGTTATCCCTGGTATGTCAACGAGGTCGGCCCGCGGCTGATCGACAAGATCGACAACGAGCGCAAGGTGAAACGCGACTACGGGCTTGATGCCCATGTCCAGTCCATGCGCCAGTCGCTGCAGTCTGTCGGTTACGGCACGACGCTGATCCGCACCCATGTGGATATCGACACCGATCAGGGGCTGGTCGCGCTCGAAGGCGTGATGGAAACGCGTCGCCAGCTTGCCGGTGTCGTCGAGATCGAGATCGTCGCCTTCCCGCAATCCGGCCTGCTGCGTCGGCCGGGGACGGTCGAACTGCTCGATCAGGCGATGGCGATGGGCGCGGATCTCGTCGGCGGCCTCGACCCTTGCGGCATGGACCGCGACCCGAAGGGACATCTCGACACGATCTTCGCGCTGGCGGAAAAATACGGCAAGGGCATCGATATCCATCTGCATGAAGGCGGCGAACTCGGGGCCTTTTCGATGGAGCTGATCTTCGAGCGTATTCGGGCTTTCGGCATGCAGGGCAAGGTGGCCGTCAGCCACGCCTTCTGCCTCGGGATGCCCGACTGGAACGTGAGCCAGGGACTGATCGATACCTGCGCCGAACTCGACGTGCCGATCCTGACCACCGCACCGCCGTCGCGCGAAGTCCCGTCGCTCAAGCGGTTGCGTGCTGCCGGCGTGCGTTTCGGCGCGGGCGTCGACGGTTTTCGCGACACATGGGGGCCTTATGGCAATGGCGACATGCTGGAGCGCGCCATGCTGCTCGGCATGAAGAACAATCTGCGCCGCGACGATGAATTGCTGATGGCGCTTGATGTCTGCACGACAGGCGGCGCGGTGGCGATGGACCGTGCCAACCATGTGCTGGCTGTCGGCGGGCGTGGCGATGTGGTCATCGTCGAGGGCGAGAGTGTCGGTGAGGCGATCGTCACCCACCAGCCGCGCAAGCTTGTCGTGACGACCGGCAATGTCGTTGCCCGTGACGGGAAGAGCCTGCGGGAACGGCCATGATCAGAGACAGAAACTGGTCCGTCCTTCCGCTCGGAAAACGGCCGCCCGGCCGGTGGGCGCTGAAGGCTCGCTACATCGTTGCCGATTTTCCCGAAGGCCGGCGGCTCGTCGAAGGTGGCGAAGCGGTGATCGAGAATGATCGCGTCATCTGGATCGGCAAACGGTTCGAGGGCGAAGTTGCGGCACGTTACGATATGGGCGACGCCCTGATCGGCCCCGGCTTCGTCGATCTCGATGCGCTGTCTGACCTCGACACGACCGTTCTGGGCATGGACAACCAGCCAGGATGGAAAAAGGGCCGTGTCTGGCCGACGGATTACGCAGCATGGGCTTATGAAATGTACAGCCCGGAAGAGCTTGCCTTTCAGAAGCGTTATGCCTTTGCGCAGCTTCTTCTGAACGGCATTACTTCGGCTCTGCCGATTGCATCGCTCTTCTACCGCGCTTGGGGCGAGACGGTGGCGGAATTCGAGGCGGCGGCGGTGGCAGCCGAGGAACTCGGCCTGCGCGTCTGGCTCGGGCCTGCCTATCGCAGCGGCGGCGTGATCCTCGATGAGACGGGCGCGATGCAGGCGGTTTTCGACGAGGAGCGGGGGCTGGCGGAACTGGATGTCGCCGCGGCTTTTGCAGGCCGTATCCACGGAACCGCCGGTGGCTTGCTCTCCGGGATGTTCGCCCCCGACCGTGTAGAGACCTGTACCGAGACCCTGTTGCGCCGCACATTCGCCCATGCCGGGGAGCTGGGTCTTCCGGTTCGCCTGCATATGGCACAGGGCGAAATGGAACTGCAGACCGTTCGGCGCCTGCATGGGGTCACCGCGCCGGAATGGCTGGATGGCCTTGGCCTGCTCTCCTCACGCCTGATAGCACCGCATGCGACCGTCGCCACGAACGACGATCTTGCCCGCTATGCCGCAAACGGCGTCACGGTCGCCCATTGCCCGCTGGTTTCGGCCCGGCATGGTTCTGCGCTCAAGTCCTTCTCGAAGCTGAAGGCGATGGGTATCCGCATCGGGATGGGCACCGACACCGCGCCGCCGGACATGGTGCTGAACATGGCGGTCGGCCTGATGGCAAACCGCATTGCCGAAGGGCGTGGCGATGCCGGATCTGCCGCGGACTTCTACGACGCTGCGACGATCGCAGGTGCCGACGCTCTCAAACGCCCCGATCTAGGTCGGCTTGCCATCGGCTCCAAAGCAGATATCGCCGTCTTCGACATGGCCGACCGGATGATCGCACCGCGCATCGATCCGATCCAGACGCTCGTCTATGGCGCGACCGGGCGCGTCACCCGCGCCACCATCGTCGATGGTCGCCTGTCGATGCGTGACGGACAGGTTGCCGGCATCGATCTTTCGGCGGCTCGCGATGAGGCACAGGCGCAGTTCGACAGGCTTGTGAAGCGTTATCCCGAACGCACTTACGGGCATCCGCCGGTCGAGACGATCTTTCCTCCAAGCTATCCACTGCATCTCAGCCAAAGCGAGGTCGCGTCATGAGCATTTCCTGTCACCCTCCAGCCTCCGACGCACTTGCGTTGGATGTTCGCGGCCTGTCCGTCGAATTTCCGACCCGCAAGGGAGTACTCACCGCACTCTCCGATGTTTCGTTGACGATCAAACGCGGCGAAATTCTCGGTGTCGTCGGCGAATCCGGCGCGGGCAAATCGATGACGGGCATGGCCGTTCTCGGCCTGCTCGAACCGCCCGGCCGTGTGGCTTCCGGCGAAATTCGCATCGGTGGCAAGCGCACGGACAATCTCGGCGAAGCGGAAATGGCATCGATCCGCGGCAGCATGGTCGGCGCGATCTTCCAGGATCCGCTCACCTCGCTCAATCCGTTGTTCTCCGTCGGCCAGCAGTTGATCGAGACCGTCCGGCTGCATTCCAGCCGAAGTCGCGCGGAAGCGCGCGCTCAGGCTATCGCATTGCTGAAACAGGTCGGCATTCCCGGCGCGGATGAGCGGATCGATCACTATCCGCACCAGTTTTCCGGCGGAATGCGCCAGCGTGTCGTCATCGCACTGGCGCTTGCGGGCAATCCGCAACTGATCATCGCCGACGAACCGACAACGGCGCTCGATGTTTCGATCCAGGCGCAGATTACCGCGTTGCTGCGCCGGCTGTGTCGCGAGCACGGAACCGGCGTCATGCTGGTGACGCACGATATGGGCGTGATTGCCGAGACCGCCGACCGTGTGGCCGTGATGTATGCCGGACGCGTCATCGAGATCGGTCCGGTCGAAGAGGTGCTGAGCCGGCCGAAACATCCCTATACGCGTGGCCTGATGGGTTCGATCCCGGCACTCGGCGCCCGTGTCGAGCGTCTTGCCCAGATCGACGGTGCAATGCCGCGGCTGAATGCCATTCCCACCGGTTGCGCCTTCAATCCGCGCTGTCTTGAAGCCGGGTCGCGGTGCCGGCAGGTCCGCCCCGTGATGGTTGCTGAAGGGCAGGGCAGTGTTGCCTGTCTCGTTCATGATGGAGGTGTTCAGTGAGAAGCGCAAACAACGCCCTGGAAGTCGACCAGCTCTCCCGCATTTTCGATGTCTCCGCGCCCTGGCTGAACCGGGTGATCGACCGCAAGCCGAAGCGTTACCTGCGCGCCGTGCAGGATGTCACCTTCACGGTCGAGAAGGGGAAATGCCTCGCACTTGTCGGTGAATCCGGCTGCGGCAAGTCCACGGTCGCGCGACTGGTCACCGGGCTCTACGCACCGAGCGAAGGCGCAATCCTTTATGCACCCGCAGTCAAGGGCAGGGGCCGCGGCAAGCCGATGGAAGCGCAGATGATCTTCCAGGATCCGCATGCGAGCCTCAATCCGCGCTGGCGCGTGGGCGATATCATTGCCGAGCCCATCCGCGAATTCGATCTGCGCAGCGGTGCAGATGTGATCGAGGCGCGTGTCGCCGAACTGTTGCGCACGGTCGGCCTTTCTGCAGACGATGCGAAACGCTATCCGCACGAATTTTCCGGCGGGCAGCGTCAACGCATCTCGATCGCCCGGGCGCTCGCCAGCGAGCCGGAATTCCTCGTCTGCGACGAGCCGACCTCTGCACTCGACGTTTCGGTGCAGGCGCAGATCCTCAACCTGATGCGCCGCCTGCAGGACGAACTCGGCCTTACCTATCTTTTCATCAGTCACAACCTTGCCGTCGTGCGGCACATGGCGGATCGGATCGCGGTCATGTATCTCGGCCGGATCGTTGAGGAAGCGGATACCGAGGCGCTTTTTGCCGATCCGCAACACCCCTATACGCGACTGCTGCTCCAGACGATCCCGGATGTCGCGGCTCCCAATCGCGACCGGGAACTGATGGGCGGTGAACCACCAAGCCCGCTTGATCCGCCAAAGGGTTGTGCGTTTCACCCGCGCTGTCCGATGGCGACGGATATTTGCAGCAAGGCGGCGCCCGAAGTTCGGGCACGCAAGGGCGGAGGTTTGGTTGCCTGTCATCTGGCGCTAGCCGTCTGAATCCTTCAACGACCAAGATTTTCAGGAAATACCCGATCATGAACAAGACGATATTCACCAATGCGAAGCTTGCCGATGGGAGGCTGCACGATATTCATGTCGAGAACGGCCGGATAACCGGTATCCAGCCGGCGACCGAGGCATCCGCTTCAGGCATTGTCGTCGATATCGCAGGGGATCTGCTCGTTCCGGGTTTCGTCGAAGGTCATATCCATCTGGATACGAGCTTCTACGGCGGAAAATGGGTGCCGCATCGTCCCTGCACCAACGGTTTCGACGTGCATGAACGGGTCGCCTTCCAGGCCGAAAACATGGCGAAAGCGGAGCCGATGGCCGAGCGTGCCATCAAGCAGCTCGAACTTTGCGTTTCGCACGGCACGCTGCAGATGCGCAGCCACGTCATGGTCGACGGGTCGGTCGGGTTGAAGTCGCTGGAGACCATCCTGGCGGTGAGGGAAGAATACCGGGATATAATCGATATCCAGCTCGTCGCCTTTCCCCAGAGCGGCATTCTGAAAAGCCCCCGCACTCCAGAGCTTCTCGACGAGGCCATCGGCCTCGGCGCAGACCTGATCGGCGGCCTTGACCCGGCCAGTTTCGACCGCGATGTCAGCGCCCATCTCGACGTCGTCTTCGGCATTGCCGAAAAACGCGGCGTAGATGCGGATATCCATCTGCACGAGGGCGGCACGATGGGAGCCTTCACCATCGATGAAATCTGCGCACGGACGGAAGCGCTCGGCATGCAGGGCCACGTTTCGATCAGCCACGCCTATGGTCTCGGCGATCTTCCAGCCGATGCAGCGCGCAAGATCGCCGCAAGGATTGCCCGGAGCGATATCTCGATCATGACCAATGCGCCGGGACATCACAGCTTTCCGCCGGTCGCGCTGTTGCGCTCTGAAGGCGTCAATGTCTTCAGCGGTAGCGATAATATCCGCGATAGCTGGTGGCCTTATGGCGATGGCGACATGCTGCGCCGGGCGGAGATCATCGGCTACCGGTCCGGCTTCTTCACCGACGCAGAACTGCAGGCAGCCTTCGATATCGTCACCACGGCGGGTGCCAAGGCGCTCAGGCTCGTTGGTTACGGGATCGAAGTCGGCGCAAGGGCTGATTTCGTTGCGATCGCTGCCGAACATGTTGCGGAAGCGGTCGTCGGCTTTCCCGGAAATCGCAAAGTATTCAAACAGGGGCGCCTGGTGGCCGACCAAGGCCAAGTCAGGCAAAAGTAACTAGCATAAAATCGCGTTTCGACCGAGAGCCTTGCCCCACGTCATGGTTGGCGGCCTCGGTTGGAGCGGTAGAAGAAAATCATGGCAGTCCAAAGCTATTTCCGTATAGCGAAGAACGGGCTTGTGACTGGCAGTCGAGATTTCACCGAGTGCCAGCACGCCACCGCATCGATAAAATACCGCATCCCTGCCATTCGGAAAATGTCCGTCAAGTTCCAGAAGGGCTGAGCGATTGCTGCTGCCCTTGTTTTCTTTGCAATTGATCAAAACGGCGAAATTGCTGTCGATTCGATAGCTGGCCTTGTTGATGGCTGCGAGGTTTCTCTCCGATCGCAGGCCTGGCAGAGTAGGCTTTACGTCCCCTCGCTTTGTCAGAAGAGGTGATCTCATTTGTAATTTAGTTCTATATTATTGTTGACATATAAGCGTTTTTTTATGGTATAAAGATTACAACATAAGTGGGCGGAGACATATGTTAGCCATTCTCGCGGACGATTTGACAGGTGCGCTCGACTCTGCAGCCCCTTTTGCCGGGCGTGGTCTTCGTACGGAAGTCGCGCTCGACCGGGATGCAATCTCTGGTGTCGTTGGGGACCGCCCAGACGTTTTGTCGATCAATCTTAATACGCGGGAAATTGATTCAGATAAGGCTCGTGCTGTAACGACTGCGGTCATTGCTCTGCTGCCGAAGGGGACGAAACTTTTCAAGAAGGTCGACTCCCGCTTGAAGGGCAATATTGTCGCCGAGTTGGATGCTACCCCCTTCAAGAAAGCTCTCGTCGTGCCGGCGATCCCGGAATTTGACCGTATCGTGGAGGATGGGCGCGTCTCCGGTTTCGGCATAGAGACACCGATCGTGATTGCCGATCGGCTGGGCGCCCATGCTGCCTGCGCCCGCATTCCGAATACCCGCACGCCGGCCGATATGGATGCCATTCTGGCTGAGGCGCAGAGCGACGGCACGGACCTGTTGGTCGGAGCTCGTGGCCTTGCCGAAGCGCTTGCTCGACGCATGACCGCCGGAGCCGAGGCACGTGCGGCAGCCATTCCCTCCGGCCGGATTGCTTTCGTTATCGGCTCGCGCGATCCGATAACGCTTAGGCAGATAGAAATTCTGCGCCATGAACACAGGTTGAATTATCTGCCTGCGCCCAACGGTCATCTCGACGCGGCAACCGATACCGGATCTGACTTGACGCTGGTTCAGGCAACGCCGGGTACCGACGATGTAAACCCTCAGCTTGTCTCAGAAGCTCTGGCGGACGGTCTGAAGCGGAATTTCGCCGATTACGAAGGCATACTGCTTCTCTCTGGTGGCGCGACTGCGGAAGCCGTGCTGCGCAGGTTCGGTCTTTCGCGGATGCGCCTGCATGGTGAATGTATGCCGGGCCTGGGTATTGCTTCAGCCGAGGGGCGCTGCATTATCGCCAAATCGGGTGGTTTCGGTCAGCCCGATACGTTGAAACAGATTGCAGATACTGTCCTGCAGAAAGCAGGTTGATGATGGGATTGGAAACAGGAACAGCTCGCAAAGGTCTCGCTGACGTCGTTTTCGAGCGTATGCTGCGTGCGATCAAGTCCGGTGCCTACAAGCCGGATGAGCGTCTGCCGACGGAACATGATCTCGCCGCCGAATTCGAGGTTTCCCGCCCGGTTATCCGCGAGGCATTGAAGCGCTTGCGCGACCAGAGCCTGATCTATTCTCGCCGCGGGGCGGGTAGTTTTGTCCGCTCGATGGGTCTGAGAAACCCGCTCGGTTTTGGCCAGTTGGAAAATGTCGCTGACCTTCTGAATTGTTACGAATTCCGCCTGACGCTGGAGCCGGCTGCAGCAGCTGCCGCCGCGACGCGGCATGATGCCGAAAGCCTGAAGGCGATCCGCCAGGCGCTGGAACTGCTGCGTGACGCGACAAACCGCCAGTCACATCGCGAAGACGCAGATTTTCAGTTCCATCTCGCAATCGCCCGCGCCGCCCAGAACAATTATTTCTCCACCGCCATGGAAGCGTTGAAGGACCATATTGCCGTCGGAATGAAGTTCCATGGCGCCTCGATCAAGCGGGAGGCGTCTGGCTTGTCCCGCGTGTTTGGCGAACATGAGGCTATCGCCACTGCGATTGCCAGCCGTGACGAGAATGAAGCGCGGCGGCTGATGCTTGAACATTTGAAGGGCTCGCGCGAGCGGCTTTTCCAGTCATCTCATAAGTAGGGTGGGAGAGAGCGAAAATAGCTCTCTCAAGTCTATACCGCAGCGATATCAGACAAAAAAGGTGGCGCGAGCTATCGCGCCACCTCTCCTCCTCCAGCGGCCTGTGATCAGAAGCTGGCCCTGTAGATCCCTAGAACGTCGTTAACACTCATATCGACCGGGTTATTGTCCATCAGTCGGCGAATGGCGTGGGCGTCCGCGGCAAAGCGGGGCAAATCAGCTTCGGCGGCACCGTGTTTGGCGAGAGACATCTGGATGCCAAGATCAGCGCAGAAGCCATGTGCCGCACTACTCAGGTCGGCCTGTGAAAGGTTCTTGCCGAGGCCGAGTGCCTCAGCAACTTCTGCCGTCTTGTCCCTCATGACGGGTTGGTTGAAGGCGAGGACGTGCGGAAACACGATGGCGTTGGCGAGCCCATGCGGCAGATGCAAAAGCGTCCCGAGCGGATAGGCAATGGCATGACCTGCCGCCGTGTTGACCGGGCCAAGGCAAATGCCGCCGTAATAGGACGCGAGCATCAGCCCTTCGCGGGCTTCTCGGTCCGATCCATCCTTGACCGCACGTGCCAGGAATTTGCCGACAAGATGAAAGCCCATACGGGCAAAACCGTCGATCATCGGATGGGCGCGTCTGTTGGTGAATGCCTCGACGCAATGCGCCATGGCATCGACGCCGGTTGCGGCTGTTACGGCCGGCGGCACCGAATAGGTCAGTTCCGGGTCTAGCACCGCCAGATCGGCGATCAGATGCGGGCTTTCGACCGCGATCTTGCTGCCCTTGACCGGGTCGGTAATCAGCGAGCGGATACCGGCTTCCGAACCGGTGCCGGCTGTCGTTGCCACCTGCGCCAGCCGGGTCTTGCGGCCGGTAACCTTGTTAGGCCCGGCAACGTCGGCAAGCGTCTGTTCGCCGTCCCACAGGGCTGCCACCAGCTTGGCGACATCCATGACCGAACCGCCGCCGAGACCGACAACGAGATCCGGTTTTGCCGCCCGCGCTGCAGCAAGCGCTGCATCGAGCGTCGCAATTTCAGGCTCGCCCGGAATGGCATCGAACACGGATATTTTGCCCGGCAGTTTAAGGCGATCGACAAAGCCGACAGTGATCGGCGTCGCGATCACCAGCGTCGAGGATACGTCACCGGCCCATGGCCCAACTTCGCCGATCGTACCGGCGCCAACAAGAAGTCTTTTCGGCTGATGCAGGGTGATAACGGGAGCGCTGCTCATGCCTGTTCTCCTTTGCCGCCGTTCACCAATTTGCGGGCATAGGCTATGGCCGAGAGCATGTTGCCGTGGTTGGCAATGCCCTTGCCGGCAATGTCGAAGGCCGTTCCGTGATCGACCGAAGTACGGTCAATCGGCAAATCAACGGAGACATTCACAGCGGTATCAAAGGCGACAAGCTTGATCGGGATATGACCCTGGTCGTGATATTGCGCGACCACGAGATCGAATGCGCCGGAATAGGCGCGGTGGAATACAGTGTCGGCGGAAATTGGCCCATAGGCATCGATGCCTTCGGCACGCGCTGCCGCAACGGCCGGTGCGATCTGGTCATCGTCTTCAGTGCCGAAAAGGCCGTTTTCGCCGCAATGCGGATTGATGCCGGCAATCGCGATGCGGGGAGCGGCATAACCGGTGCGCTTCAGGTGGTCATCACCGGCCTTGATCGTTGCCAGTACCCGTTCGGTCGTGGCGCGGCGAATGGCTTCCTGCAAGGAAACATGGGTGGAAACGTGGATGACTTTCAGCTTTTCAGATGCGAGCAGCATATAGGCCGCTGCTGATTTGGTCAGGCTTCGCAGCATGCCCGTATGGCCGTCGTAATGGTGGCCGGCAAGGTTGAGTGCTTCCTTGTTGATGGGGGCTGTGACGACGCAGCCGATCACTCCGGCTTCCGCATCTCGCACCGCTTTTTCGATGAAACGGAAAGCTGCGTCGCCAGCGACCGGCGACAGCGTGCCCCATGGAAGCGGCGCACCTTCGATAGGGAGGTCAACGACATAAGGTTTGAGATCGATATCGACGTTCAGTGCCTCACGGGCCGCTTCCAGCGTGGGCAGATTGCCGTAGATGCGGGTGGCAGCGCGGTCCGCATCGTCCATTTCGGCCAGCGCCCGCACCGTGATTTCCGGTCCGACGCCGCAGGGGTCACCCATGGTGATGCCGATGATATTGCTCATGATTATTCTCCCGCTTCTGCACTCGAACTGGCATTGGCCCAGCCCGGAGCCAGACGAACATATTTGATGGCGCGCCTGTAATAGGTGTAGGCGATGTGGAGGCTGCCGTCTGATCCTTCCAGCAGCCACGGATAGGACATTTCCTTGTTGTGGCCGTCGATTGAATTGTTCGACATGCAGGTGCCAGGACCATTTTCAATCACGATCCGCTGTGAAAAACTTCTGGCACCATCAGCCGAAATGCAGACGGAAACCGGAGCGCGTGGCACGCCCCAGATGGGCACGCAGCCGCCATCCGGGTTGGCATCCGGCCGGTCGTCTTCTTCGCCCAACTCATCGTAAAGCGACGCGCGGCGATCTGCAGACATTTCCGCATTGGTCGGGTTGCAGATCATTGCGATCCGGCCGTCTTGCAGGCGGATCGCTGCAATTGAAGAATTGTTGTTTGGCACATCGGTTGCCTGTGGCGCGGACCAAGTTCGGCCGCCGTCCCCACTTTCCGTGCGATAGACGGAATCGGCCTGGCGGCGGCGGAATACTGCCGCCAGTTTATTCTCGCCGATCAAGACAGGGCTCATATGTACGCAACCTGTCGACTGGTCGATATCCTCCAGTCGCCATGTCTTCCCGCCATCTTCGGAGATGCCGACAGCGGCACGGTCATGGCTGCCATTCCACTTTTGGCCTGGACGCTGGATGCAGCGGAAGATCGGCAAAAGCCACGCGCCATCATCGCGTACCACCAGAGGAGCGCGAACGAAACAGCCGCGCGGCAGATCGAGATATTGCCCCTCGCTTGCCGTCAGCTTGGTCGGGTCGCAGGCATCGCGCGAAATCTCCGCCAGACGAATCCGGCATTCGTCCTGATTGCCGGATGGCTGCGAGGTGTGAAACAGGATGAGCTTGCCATCAGGTGCGGCAAACAGAACCGGATTCTGTTCGGAATGATCTGGGTCGAAGCTCAGCCGCTGCGGCTCGCCCCATTGGTCGGAGCCTTCAGGCAGGACCGAAGCAAAGATCGAGATATCCGACTTCCCTTCTAGCGTGCCGCCAAACCAGGCGCAGATAAGTGCGCCTTCATCGGTCATGTGAAGGAAGGAAGCATGGTTCTGGATCATCGGAGAGGCCAACATGGCCTCATGTCGTCCATTTCCGGCAAC
Source organism: Rhizobium sp. ZW T2_16 (assembly GCF_044987325.1). Taxonomy (NCBI): domain Bacteria; kingdom Pseudomonadati; phylum Pseudomonadota; class Alphaproteobacteria; order Hyphomicrobiales; family Rhizobiaceae; genus Rhizobium; species Rhizobium sp. ZW T2_16. Next base: position 199,386 of record NZ_JBJDRG010000004.1, on the reverse strand, counting down.
GTTTACCGCGCCGTTCATGGCGGATGCAATCTCTTCAGGCGTCATCGGGGTCTCCTCTTGACCCTATGAAAATCACTCAAATAACAAAGTTGTCAAGTTTGAAAAAAAACGAAATTTGCCATTGATGACCCTATGTTGCGATACATCTATCTGAAATTAAATCGTTTTATGAAAGTTAAGTTTGTACAAATCGATAGTTCCGAATATTTAATTTGACAAACTTATCGAGAAATCCGATGGTCGGTGCCAGCTCGATCAAGGCGATCGTTAAGGACGGAGGCATCCCGACCGACGCACAGGGCTTCAGGAGGAGTGCCTTCAGCACGCGAACGCCAATGCGCCGCGAGATGAGCAGCAAACGGTGCGACATGCACCCCAGAGGGAGGAAATGACATTGAAAACCTCGCATCTATTTGGAGCCGTTCTTGGCTCTGTCATGGCATTCGGTGCCGGCATTGCACCGGTTCATGCCGCGTCTACGGATATCAAGATCGTTCTCCCGGAAGAGGCAGACCTTCTCGAGCCGTGCATGGCGACCCGCTCAAATATTGGTCGCGTCATCATGGAAAACGTCAGCGAAACGCTGACCGAGCTCGATGTCCGCACCAAGAACGGTGTGATGCCTCGTCTGGCTGAAAAGTGGGAGCAAAATGCCGATGGAAGCTGGCGTTTCCATCTGCGCCAGGGCGTGAAATTTTCCGACGGCAAGGCTTTTGGCGCCAAGGATGTCAAATATAGCTTCGACCGCATTTTCAGCGACAAGAATGTCTGCGAATCCCGCCGCTATTTCGGTGGCATGAAGTTTGACGTGAAGGTCGTCGACGACAACACGATCGATTTCAAGGTTGATCCAGTCCAGCCGATCTTGCCGCTGCTCCTGTCGCTCGTCACCATAGTTCCGGAAGGCACGCCGCTAGAATTCGTTCGCGAGCCGATTGGCACCGGTCCTTACAAGCTGTCCAACTGGACGCCGGGTCAGCAGATCGTGCTTGATGCGCGTGACGATTACTGGGGCAAAAAGCCCGCCGTCACCAAGGCAACCTACGTCTTCCGCGCCGATCCTGCCGTCCGCGCCGCCATGGTTCAGGCCGGTGAAGCCGATCTCGCACCGTCGATCTCGCAGGTCGAAGCCACGAACGAGAAGACCGACTTCTCCTATCTCGACAGCGAAACGGTCTATCTGCGTATCGACGGAAACATCGCGCCGCTTAACGATGTCCGCGTCCGCAAGGCACTCAATCTGGCGATCGACCGTCAGGCGTTCCTTGGTACACTCGTGCCGCAGGATGCTGTTCTGGCAACAGCCCTTGTGCCGCCGACCACGCTCGGCTGGAACCCGGACGTCAAGGTTTTCCCGTATGATCCGGATCAGGCCAAGAAGCTGCTTGAAGAAGCCAAGGCTGCCGGCGTTCCGGTCGATACTCCGATCACAGTCGTCGCCCGTACTGCGAATTTCCCCAACGTGACGGAAATCATGGAAGCCGTCCAGGCGCAGCTGCAGGACGTTGGTTTCAAGATCGACCTGAAGTTTGTCGAAGTCGCCGAGCACGAAGTCTATTACTCGAAGCCATTCAAAGAAGGCCGTGGCCCGATCATTGTCGCTGCCATGCACGACAACTCCAAGGGTGACCCGTCCTTCACCATGTTCTTCAAGTACGACTCGAAGGGTACCCAGTCCGGTTACGCCGACCCCAAGGTCGATGATCTCATCGCCCGCGCTTCGGCCGCCACCGGTGATGAGCGTGCAAAGCTGTGGTCGCAGCTGATCGCCTATGTCCACGACGATCTTGTCGCCGACGTCCTGCTCTTCCACATGGTCGGTTATTCTCGCGTATCCGAACGTCTGGACTTCAAGCCCAGCATTGCCACCAACGGGATGCTGCAGCTCTCTGAAATCGGCTTCAAGAAGTAACTACCGCCAGGCGATTTGATCGCCCTATCGAAGCGAAGTGGGCGGCGAGGCGTTCGCCGTCCATTCCAGCAAGATCGAGGTCCCAATGCTCAGATTCATCCGCAAACGCGCCCTCGCCAGCCTTATCTCGCTGATCGGGCTGCTGGTCATGGTATTCTTTCTGTCCCGCCTGACCGGCGATCCGGCATCGCTCTTTCTTCCCGTCGAAGCGTCGGCCGAAATGAAGGCCGAATTCCGTGCCCTGCATGGGCTGGACCAGCCGCTTCTCGTGCAGTTTGGCCAATATGTCGGCGATGTCGTCACCGGTGATCTGGGGGAGAGCCTGCGCAAGGCCCGTCCCGCACTTGACGTCGTGCTCGAAGCCTTCACATGGACTCTGTGGCTTGCGGTCATCACCATGACGCTGGTCACAGTCTGCGCCATTGTCGTCGGTTCGCTCGCAGCCTTCCGCACCGGTGGCTTTTTCGATCGCTTTTCTTCGATGTTGTCGTTGATAGGCGCCTCCGTACCGGATTTTTGGCTGGCCATCGTCGCCATCGTTATCTTCGCCATCCAGCTTTCCTGGCTGCCGACCTCCGGTACCGGTACGCTCGCCCATTGGATTCTGCCAATCTGCGTTCTGTTCGTGCGTCCCTTCGGCATCATCGTTCAGGTGGTGCGCGGCTCGATGATCTCGGCGCTTTCTTCCGCCTATGTGAAGACTGCACGCGCCAAGGGGGTCAAATCCGGCCCGATCATCTTCGTTCATGCACTGCGCAACGCCATGTTGCCGGTCATCACGGTTATCGGCGATCAGGCGGCAAGCCTCTTGAACGGTGCTGTCATCATCGAGACGATATTCGGGTTCCCCGGTGTCGGCAAGCTGATGATCGACAGCATTCTCCAGCGTGACTTTAACGTCGTGCTAGCGGCGATCCTCGTCACCGCTTTCGCCATCTTCCTCATGAACCTCGTGATCGACCTCGCTTACGCGCTTCTCGATCCGCGCATCCGCTACTGAGGATCGACATGACCATGGCCATTCAATCTACCCACACCCCAAAAGAAACAGTCGCGGAAGAACCAAGTGCCATTGTGCGTATGGCGCGTATGCTTTGGGCAGACAAGTTCGCCCTCTGTGCCGCAATCTTCCTCGTCTTCGTCATCGTCATGGCGATCATCGGCCCGACATGGCTCGATGAGCTTGCGACCAAACAAAACCTGCGTGGCCGTAACCTTGCGCCATTCATGTTCGACCGCGAATGGTATATGTGGCTCGGCGCCGATGCGCTTGGCCGCCCGCTCTGGCCGCGCATCATCGTCGCCACCCAGAACACCATGATGGTTGCTGCAGGTGCCGTTGTCATCTCGGCCATCGTCGGCACGCTGCTCGGCCTTATCGCCGGTTTTGCGTCGGAACGTGTCAGTCAGGTCATCATGCGTCTGGCAGACGTCATCATGTCCTTTCCGTCATTGCTGGTGGCTGTGATCGTTCTCTACATCCTCGGTTCGTCCATCCTCAACCTCATGCTGGTACTCGCGATCACCCGTATTCCTGTCTATCTGCGTACCACCCGAGCGGAAGTTCTGGAAATCCGCCAGCGTATGTTCGTGCAAGCCGCACGGGTCATGGGGGCGTCGTCCAACCGTATCCTCTTCCGCCATATCCTGCCGGTCGTCATCCCTACGCTGACGACGTTGATGACGCTCGATTTTGCCTATGTCATGCTGGCGGAAAGCGCGCTGTCCTTCCTCGGCATCGGCATCCAGCCGCCGGAAATCACCTGGGGCCTGATGATCTCTCAGGGCCGCCAGTACCTCACCAATGCCTGGTGGCTGTCCTTCTGGCCGGGCCTTGCGATCATCCTCACCACGCTCTCGCTCAACCTTCTGTCCAACTGGCTGCGTATCGCGCTCGACCCCGTGCAGCGCTGGCGCCTGGAAATGAAAGGACCGAAACATGGCTGATCATCTGCTTGAAGTCCGCAACCTCTCGGTCGACTTCCACACCGCATCAGGTGTCGTGCACGCCGTGCGCAACATCTCCTACCATCTCGATCGTGGCGAAACCCTCGCCATCCTCGGCGAGAGCGGTTCCGGCAAGTCGGTGTCGTCCTCGGCGATCATGAATCTGATCGACATGCCACCCGGCAAGATCTCCTCCGGGGAAATCCTGCTCGACGGCAAGGATCTCCTGACGATGAGTGGTGAGCAACGCCGCGAAGTCAACGGCCGCCGGATCGCCATGATCTTTCAGGATCCGCTCAGTCATCTCAATCCGGTCTACACGGTCGGATGGCAGATGCGCGAGGCGCTGAAAACGCACGGCATAGGCAATACGCAGGCCCAGGCCGAGGCGCTCCGCCTCTTCAAGCGCGTCGCCCTGCCCGATCCGGAACGCGCGCTCGACAAATATCCGCACGAGTTTTCCGGCGGCCAGCGCCAGCGTGTCATGATCGCCATGGCGCTTGCCCTGAAACCTGACCTTCTGATCGCCGACGAACCCACCACGGCTCTTGACGTCACGGTGCAGGCGGAAGTGCTGAACCTGCTGAAGGAACTCCAGCGCGAAACCGGCATGGGTGTGCTGATCATCACCCACGATCTTGGCGTTGTCTCCGAAGTCGCCGACCGCGTCGTCGTCATGGAAAAGGGCCAGCTGGTCGAAAGCGGCACGGTGCGCGAGGTCTATCACAATCCGCAGCACGCCTATACGAAAAAGCTGATCGCCGCCGCTCCCGGCAAGGGCGAAATGCATGAACCGGAAGCTTCCGGCGACGCCATCCTCAGCGTCAAGGACGCCCGCAAGTTTTACGGCGGCTTCGAAGCCCTGAAGGGCGTTTCCTTTGATCTCAAGGCTGGCGAGACCGTTGCTGTCGTCGGCGAAAGCGGCTCGGGAAAATCCACGCTCGCCCGTATCCTGCTGCGTCTCGAAGAAGCGGATGGCGGGACTGCAAAATGGAAGGGCAAAGACCTTTTCACCATGTCGCCGGGTGACCTGTTCAAGCTGCGCCGCGATCTGCAGATGGTGTTTCAGGACCCAACCCAGTCGCTGAACCCGCGCATGACTGTCTACCAGCTGATTTCCGAGGCCTGGGTCATCCATCCGGAAATTTTGCCCAAGGCGAAATGGCGCGAGCGTGTCGCCGAGCTGCTTGGTCAGGTCGGCCTTTCTTCCGAACATATGGGCCGTTATCCGCATCAGTTCTCCGGCGGCCAGCGCCAGCGTATCGCCATTGCCCGCGCGCTTGCGCTTGAACCGCAACTGATCGTCTGCGACGAGGCCGTCTCGGCGCTCGACGTTTCGGTTCAGGCGCAGGTGATCACGCTTCTCGACAAGCTGCGCAAGGAAATGGGCATCGCCTTTATCTTCATCGCCCACGACTTGCCGCTGGTGCGCGATTTCGCCGATTATGTGATGGTCATGCAGAAGGGCGAAGTGGTCGAATTCGGCACTGTCGCGCAGGTCTTCGACAATCCGCAAAAGCCCTACACGCAGGCCCTTCTTGCCGCCAGCCTCGATCCGGACCCGGACGTGCAGGCGGCCAACCGCTATGCCCGGCTGGCAGCCGCATCCTGATTTGATTGATTCCGGAGTAGAATGATGACCAAGAAAGCCTTCGTCGCGATCGTGACATGCTTCAACGACGACGAAACGATCAATTATGAAGCGACGCGCGCGCAGGTGCGTCGTCAGGTGGCGGCCGGCAACAACATCATGTGCGCCGGCACCAATGGCGATTTCTCCGCGCTGACACACGGCGAAAAGATCAAGCTGCTCGAGGAAGTGGTCGATGAAGTCGGCGGCAAGGTCGACGTCATCGTCAATGCCGGCATGCCCGCCACGTTCGAGACGCTGCAGCTGGCAAAAGAATTCGACCGCATCGGCGTCACCGGCATCGCCGTCATTACCCCCTTCTTCATCGCCTGCACGCAGGACGGCCTGATCCGTCATTTTTCCACCGTCGCCGATGCCGTCAACACACCGGTCTATCTCTACGACATCCCGGCCCGCACCCAGAACCACATCGAGCCGGAAACCGCCCGCAAGCTTGCAGCCCACGGCAACATCGCCGGTATCAAGGATAGTGGCGGCGCACAGGAAACGCTGGCCGCCTATCTGCAGGTTTCCAAGGACGTTGAAGGGTTCGAAGTTTATTCCGGCCCTGATCATCTGGTCCTGTGGTCGTTGCAGAACGGCGCTGCCGGCTGCATTTCAGGCCTGGGCAATGCCATGCCGGACGTTCTCGCCGGCATCGTCGGCGGCTTCAACTCGGGCAATATAGAAGAAGCCCAACGCCAGCAGGAAATCTACACTGCCTTCCGTACCGATCTTTACGCCCACGGTTTCCCGCCTGCCATGGTCAAGCGTGCGCTCTATCTTCAGGACGCTTCCGTTGGTGCCAGCCGTCAGCCAGCACTTCTCCCCAACGCTGAGCAGGACGCCAAGATCGGCGAGACACTGAAGAAGTTCGGCCTGCTCTAAGGGAGGCAATTATGTCTACTGCTGTCGCTACGACGTCGCCCGGTCGGGCGGCATGGCCGGTTGCCGCAACTGCTTGAGGAAACCGGCTGGGAAATCATCCGCTGCACCGATACAGCGCTACCAGATGGCGGCCTGCCTCGGCATATGGGAAGTCGATTTCCCAGCTGTTGGGCGGGTATCGGTCAATTCGGCGACGTTTATATGTCGGCATGATAGATTCATTGCTGCCGCATGCCGAACGTCTTGGCCTTGAGCTTCAGAAACCTTTGTAACAACGGCATATCGGAACAGTAGGGTGATACCCGACACGCCAAATCAAAACCTGAGCAATTCGGAGATGATAAATGAACGATAGTCTGTCGACGGTTTTCGATGTTCAGGCGCTCGCCGACAGCTTGTATGCGTTACGCGAAGCGTGCCGATCGCAAGCGACCGCCGAATTTTCTTTGCCTCAGAACTTGGTGACCGCGATGCAGGCTCAACAGACACTTGCCGCAAAGGAAGGCGTACCGGGTAACGCCTGGAAGGTGGCGATGTCTCCTGATAAACATGCTGTCGTGGCGCCGCTGCACCCTTACGTCGAAACCTCACGCGATGCGGAATTGCCCTATCTTCCCGGCATGAAGTTCGAGGTGGAAATCGCCGTCCGCCTCGGCCGATCCCTTCCGATCAAAAGCGATCTCTATTCCCGCGTAGAGATCTATGATGCGGTTTCAGAGGCTTATCTCGGAGCGGAACTATTGTCGTCTGCCATAAAGGAGGGCGGAACACTGTCTTTCCCGCTTTTCGTGGCAGATCGCATAGGAAATCGCGGATACGTGCTAGGCCCGGCTGTCCCTAAAACCCTCGTTGATACGGTGGGTGAGGCTGAGCTAATCGTCACCCAGGGGGACAACCCGATCTATAAAGGACCGGCAAAGCATCCGGTTGGCGATGTTCTTGCGTGGCTGGTCGCCTATGCGAACGACAGTGCCCGTCCCGGAAACTCGCTGAAGGCCGGTGCGATCATCACGACCGGTGCTCTTTCTGGCGCAATGCTGTTGCCGGGATCTGGCAAGGTCGAAGTTCTGCTATCCAAGGTGCATGCGTTAAACGTGGTGCTCATGGCATAAACTCTCCGACTGTTCGACGCTGCCGCGCTCTCCTGCCATGTTCCGACCTCTAATTTCCGGCCATGCAGGCTGCAACAATGTCCAAGGCACAAAGGCTTCCTCGTTCGGCCTTCGCTAAACTTCCGGTCACCAAGGAGATTATCAGCAGGAGCGCTGCCGTCCATAGAAGCGGCAGCCTCCCGATCAGGAGGAAAAGAACGAGATGGCATTTCGACTGTGTTTCCCAAAAATCAACATCAGCGGTGCCGGCAGTCTGGCCGAAGTTCCCGGTGAGCTTGCTGCTCGCGGCTTGAAGCGGCCGGTCATTATCACCGACGCGACGCTGGTGAAGTTCGGACTTGTCGCACCACTTCTGGAAGGCTTGAAAGAAAAGGGTATCGAGGCTTTCGTTTACGATGGCGTCGTTCCCAACCCGACCGTTCCGGTCGTCGAGGCTGCCTACAAGGTGTTTGTCGACAACAAGTGCGACGCGATCATCGGTGTCGGCGGCGGCAGCCCGATCGACACGGCCAAGGCCGTGCGCATCCTCTCGGCCAATCCCGGCCCGATCACGCTTTATGAAGGTGTCGGCAAGGTCGCCAAGGCAGGCGCATTCCTGGCTGCCGTCAACACGACTGCGGGAACTGCCGCTGAAGTCACCTCCAACGCGGTCATCACCGATCCGGTCGCTCAGGTGAAGATGGTCATCATCGACGCCAACATCATCCCGGATATTTCGGTCAACGATTCTACCATGATGACCGGTATCCCGGCTGCAACGACAGCTGCAACCGGCATGGATGCTCTGACCCATGCAATCGAAGCCTATGTCGCCAAGGGCGCGCATGTGCTGACCAATTATGCAGCGCTCGAAGCGATCCGCCTGATCGCGGCCTATCTGCCGCGCGCAGTCAAGGATGGCAAGGATCTGGAGGCACGCGAGATGATGGCCTATGGCCAGTTCATTGCCGGTCTCGCCTTCAACAGCGCCGGTCTCGGGCTCGTCCATGCCATGGCGCACCAGCCGGGCGCAGTGAAAGATCTTCCGCATGGCGTCTGCAACGCAATCCTGATGCCGCTGGTCGAGGAGTTCAACCGTCCTTATGCCGTCGAACGGTTTGCACGCATCGCCGAAGCAATGGGTGTCGATATCAAGGGATTGAGCATTGAGGATGCCTCCAAGGCCGCGATCAAGGCGATCCGCGATCTGTCGGAAACGGTCGGCATTCCCAGCGGCTTTGCCGAACTTGGCGTAACCGAGGACGACTTCCCGCTCTGGGTCCAGAAGGCACAGAAGGATCCTTGCGCACCGGGCAACCCGGTCGCGGCCACGGATGCGGATATTCTGGACCTCTACAAGAAAGCTCTGTGATTACGCGCGGAAGCGCGATTTGCGAATAGACACGAAAGGCCCGCTCATAAGGCGGGCCTTTCGGCGTTCCGGCCGCAACGCCGGCCGCCTCATGCCCCTTGTTCGGGTTCAGGCGTGGTTGTGACGCGGCATGCGACGATATTCGCTCGGCGCCATGCCGGTCATCTTGCTAAAACTGTAGGAAAAATAGTTGCTGTCGTTGAAGCCGCAGGAAAAGGCGATGTCGGTGACGCTGTCATTGGTCGCGCGCAATGCCCGCATGGCTTTGCTCAGTCTGAGCTTGACGAGATAGTTGTGCGGCGTCGTGGCCGTCGCCTCGCGAAACAGCCGGCTGAAGCTGCGCGAGGAATAGCCGAAGCGCTGAGCGACACTTTCGAGGTCGATATCTTCGGTGCAATTGTGCCTGAGATAGTTGAGCACATGTCCGAGGCGTGCCGAATTCGGCAGGCCGCGTGCGTCCGTGGCGAATTGAGAGCGCGACAGGATGATCGAGAGCTGGTTGAACAGCGCCTCCGACATCGCGTCCGAAAGCGGATCTGACCGGCGGGCCTCGTTCTCCAGCGCTTCGATCAGCGGCTTGACCTGCGCAAGTACATCCTCGGTAACCTGCCAGTGGCGCCTCGTGCCATCTTCCCCATCTGCCGAACGCCGCATGATGTCGAGAAAATCATAACGCCCGGAGGCCCTATCGGGCCGAAACAGGATGTTGGTCAGGTAGAGGTCGTCGACCTGCTCATAGGCGTGGTGGTCCTCTGCCTTGATGTAGAAAAGTTCGCCGCAGGTAATGAAGTGCGGTTCATCATTCAACATGTGCCAGCCATTGCCGGAAAGAACGATCATGACCTCGTGAAAGTCATGGTCATGCAGAGGAAACGGTGTCTGCGGAGTTCTTTCCTCCACGATGACCGTTTGAGCGTCTGAGCGGAAAAATTCCTTGGCCAAAAGCTTCATCGAATCAAAACTTCATAATCGCGCACGATGTTACAGATAGCCCATTCGAAGACGCCGATCCGGATCTGCATCAATGCGGCGCTGCGACTTAATAATGCAGCCAGGCAGCTTGCCGCGAAAGCCCCGGTGTCATCTTCGAATAATGACACGTATCAGCAAATCTCATGTCTGCATCTTCAAGGCGCCATGCCCATCAACAGGGCTAAGCTGCTGAAAACGAACAAGAGAACAAGCATGAAAGTGCCTGAGAAAATCGTTGCCGTCGATATCGGTGCCAGCAGTGGCCGTGTTATCCTGAGCGAAGTCAGGGATGGCATTTTGTCGCTGACGGAAATCCACAGGTTCGAAAACAACCTGTGTGGCGACGATGTCTTTGCGCATCAATGCTGGGATCTCGATTTCCTTGAAGCCGAAATGCGAAAAGGGCTGGCGATTGCCCAGGAGCAGGGGGGGCTGGCGAGCGTCGGGGTCGATACCTGGGGCGTTGACTACGTATTGCTGGACGACAATCTGGAGCGCATCGGCCCCGCCGTGTCCTACCGGGATCATCGCACCGACGGCATGATGGAGACGGTCTTCGCTGAGATCTCGCGCGCCGAAATATACCACCGCACCGGCATCCAGTTCCTGCAATTCAACACGCTCTTTCAGCTAGCAGCCACCGTTCGTCAGCATCCCGAATGGTTGGCTCGCGCCCGCCACTTCCTGATGATCCCGGACTATCTGCATTTCCGCCTCTGCGGCGTGCTTTCCAACGAATACACCAACGTGACGACGACGCAGTTATTCAATCTGCATGAGAACGATTGGGATACTGATCTGCTCGAAGTCGCGGGATTGCCCAAGACGATGATGATGCATCCGGTCGAGGCAGGCACCATCATCGGCGAGATACCGGCCTTGCAGAGCGAGGCAGCCATCAAGGTCGTTGCCCCGGCCACCCATGATACGGGGTCCGCGGTTGCGGCCGCACCGTTGGAAACCGAGGATGAGGCCTTCATCAGTTCGGGCACATGGTCGCTGATGGGGATCGAGAGCAAGACGCCATTTGCCGATGCTGAGGCGCTGGCCGCAAATGTCTCGAACGAAGGCGGTGTCGAGCGGCGTTACCGCGTCCTCAAGAACATCATGGGTTTCTGGCTTATCCAGCGGGTCCGCAAGGAACTGGGATCACCGGATCACGGCGGGCTCGTGTCGGAAGCGCGTGACGGCACGCCCTGGCGAAGCCTGATCAATCCCCAGGAGGCGCGGTTCCTCAACCCGGATAACATGACGGCGGAAATCCAGGCGTTCTGCCGGGAGACGGGACAGCCCGTACCGGAGAGCGCCGGCGCCCTTTCGCGCTGCATCTTCGATAGCCTGGCCCTTTCCTATCGCCAGGTGAAAGAGAAGCTGGAAACCCTGCGCGGGCGTCCTGTCAATCGTATCCGTATCGTCGGTGGCGGCAGCCAGAACGACCTCGTCAACCAACTTTGCGCCGATGCTTGCGGCGTTCCGGTAACGGCCGGTCCGATCGAGACGACGGCGCTCGGAAATGTCTGCGTGCAGATGATCGCCCTCGGCCAGCTTTCCAACCTCGATGAAGCGCGCGCACTCGTGCGCCGTTCATTCCCTCTAACCGAATATCTTCCCCGCCAGCGTGTACCCCAAGCCGTCTGGGATCGTTTCCAGTCGTTTAGCGCGCTGCCTGCTCTAGAAGGACAAGATTGATGAGCCAATCACAGAAAGTCGAAGCCGCCTATACCATGGCGCGTGATGTCTTCGCCGCGACCGGGATCGATACCGAGGCGGCTCTCAACCGCCTCGACAGCATCCCGATCTCGATGCATTGCTGGCAGGGCGATGACGTTCGCGGCTTTGAAAACCCGGCGGGCGAACTTACCGGCGGTATTCAGGTCAGCGGCAACTATCCCGGTCGCGCAAGCACTCCGGGCGAATTGCGCGCCGATCTCGATTTCGCCATGGCACAGATCCCGGGCCAGAAGCGGCTCAATCTTCACGCCATCTATCTCGAAACCGACAAGCCGGTCTCGCGTGACGCGATCGAACCCCACCATTTCCAGAACTGGGTCGAATGGGCCAAAAAAGCCGGCATTGGCCTGGATTTCAACCCGACCTGCTTTTCGCATCGCTTGAGCGAAGATGGGCTGACGCTCAGCCATCCCGACAAGGCGGTGCGCGATTTCTGGATCGCCCATTGCCAGGCAAGCCGCAAGGTCAGCGAATATTTCGGCAAGCAGCTCGGCACGCCATCGGTGATGAACATCTGGGTGCCGGATGGCATGAAAGATTTGCCTGCCGACCGGTTTGCACCGCGTGAGCGTCTCGCTCAGTCGCTGGATGCGATCATTGCCGAAAAGATCTCGCGCGAGTTCCACAAGGATGCCGTCGAGAGCAAGCTTTTCGGTATCGGAGCCGAGAGCTACACGGTCGGCTCCAGCGAGTTCTGCATGGGTTATGCCACGAGCCGCAAAACGCTGCTTTGCCTCGATGCCGGTCATTTTCATCCGACCGAAGTCATCTCCGACAAGCTGTCGTCGGTGCTGCAATTCGTCGATGAAGTTTTGCTCCACGTCTCTCGCCCGGTCCGCTGGGATAGCGACCACGTCGTGCTGTTTGATGATGAACTGCAGGCAATCGCCAACGAACTGATCCGGGGCGACGTACTTGGCAAGGTCAATATCGGCCTCGACTTCTTCGATGCCAGCATCAACCGCGTGGCGGCCTGGGTGATCGGCACGCGCAATACCCGCAAGGCGCTTCTGCGCGCTCTGCTTGAGCCGGCTTCCAGGCTGAAACAGGCGGAAAGCGAACGGGATTTCACGACACGATTGGCGATAATGGAAGAAGCCAAATCAATGCCGTGGTCTGCGGTTTGGGATTTCTATTGCCTCAGCAGAAACGTGCCGGTCGGCATCGCCTGGCTGGACGAGGTTAAAAATTATGAACGCAACGTGCTGAGCAAACGAAAGGCCGCATGATCATGACACTGCATACTGCAAATTCCTGGTTCGTAACCGCCATGGTCAAGGCGACCTCGGACATGTGGCTGAAGGGGTGGGACGAGCGCAATGGCGGCAATGTCAGCCTACGCTTGCTGCCGGAGGACGTTGCTCCCTATCTGGCGCAGTGGCCTGCAAACCGTAGCGCTCCGATCAGCGATCCGCTGCCGGAACTGGCCGGCCAGTACTACATCGTTACCGGAACCGGAAAATATTTCCGCAACGTTCAGCTCGATCCGGCAGCCAATATGGGTGTCGTCCAGGTGGCACCTGACGGAACCTCGGTGAAAATCCTCTGGGGCTTCACCGATGGCGGCGCGCCGACCTCCGAGCTTGCCTCCCATCTGAAGTCCCACGGCGTTCGCCAGAAGGTCAGCAATGGCCGCGATCGTGTCATCATGCATTGCCATGCGACCAATCTCCTGGCGCTGACCTATGTGCTGGATCTCGATCCGGCCAACGTGACCCGCGCCCTATGGGAGAGCAGCACCGAATGCCTCGTCGTCTTCCCGCAGGGGGTCGGCACCATGGGCTGGCTGGTTCCCGGTACCGATACGATCGGCGATGCGACCGCCAGGGAAATGGCCAATCACACGCTGGTCATGTGGCCCTTCCACGGTATCTTCGGCACGGGCGACACGCTTGATGAAGCCTTCGGCCTGATCGATACCGCCGAAAAGGCAGCCGAAGTTCTCGTCAAGGTCGTCTCCATGGGCGGTGCCCGCCAGACGATTACGACCGCCAACCTCATCGATCTCGCTGCGCGCTTCGGCGTCGAGCCGATGGCGGAAGCAATGGCGATCGAAAACTGGCGACTTGCCGGAAAATAAGGGATCAAAGCCATGGTCGCAGTGGAAACGAAGATCCGGAAGGCATTCGTCATGCAGGTCTTTGCCGACAAGCATGAGGAATACAAGCGTCGCCATGACGAGATCTGGCCGAAGCTTGCCGAGACACTGAAGGACCATGGCGCATCCTCTTACGCTATCTATCTCGACGAGGCGCGTAGCCTGCTTTTCGCCTCTGTCGAGATAGTGTCGGAAGAGCGCTGGGCGGCTGTCGCCGACACCGCGATTTGCAAGGAATGGTGGGCATTCATGACTGAAGTGATGCCCAGCAATCCCGATAACAGCCCTGTTTCGCAGGAATTGAAGGAAGTTTTCTACCTGCCCTGATCAGCCAAAATGTGCCGACGAGAACATGTCTCGCGACGGTGAGCTGGAATCCGGAAATAAACGGTGCGACGGGGTTGGATGCAGCGATGTCACACATTTTCGTTGTGGCATCGCTGAACTGAAGACAGAGAATAACGAGATGCGGGCCAGCGGAAGCCGGGTTCGCGGGGAGAGATATGTCATGGGACCGGTGCCGAAGCCGCTTATTGCCGGGAACTGGAAGATGAATGGCATGCGCGGTAGTCTTGCGCAGATCAAGGAGATTGCAGCCAGCAACATGCTTGCTTCAGGCAAGTTCGATGCGCTGATTTGCGTACCAGCCACGTTACTGCATTCAGCGACCTTAATGACGGCAGATACGCCGTTGAAAATTGGAGCGCAGGATTGCCATGATCGGGAAAACGGTGCCTACACCGGAGATATTTCCGCCGGCATGATTGCCGATAGTTTTGGCAGCCATGTCATCATTGGCCACTCCGAACGACGCACCAGATACCGTGAAGACGACGCCCTGGTGCGATCCAAGACAATTGCCGCACATAAGTCCGGATTGATTGCCGTCGTCTGCATCGGCGAAACGGAAGAGGAGAGATCGAGCGGCCGGACGCTCGACGTGCTTCGGTACCAACTGGCTAGATCATTGCCCGACGGCGCGACGGGAGAGAATACCGTTATTGCCTATGAGCCGGTTTGGGCGATCGGTACAGGTCGTACGGCCTCGATCGCAGATATTGCAGAAGCACACCGCTTTATCCGTTCCGAACTCTGCAAACGCTTCAATAGCGAGGGCGATCGCATGAGGATTTTGTACGGTGGGTCGGTAAAACCCTCGAATGTCGATGAAGTTCTGCACGTGGAAAACGTGGATGGAGCGCTTGTCTGAGGTGCCAGCCTGACGGCCAATGACTTCCTGTCCATCTGCAGCGCCTATTGACGGTCCTCGCCGTCAACCAATCGGTTTTCGGGGCGCCCGTCGCTTCTATATGACGGGCGCCACCAAGTCCTCAAGTGCGGATGCGCGCGGCCTCAGCTAACCGGGATCGAGTGAAGCCAACCGTGGCTGTCGGCAAGTGCCTGGGTCTGGATACCGACCAGCTTGTCTCTTAACAGGGTCGTGACCGCTCCCGTCTCGCCGGTGCCGATGGTGAGCGAGCCGCTGCGATGCTTCAATTCTCCGATACCGGCAACGACAGCCGCCGTGCCACAGGCGAAGGCTTCGACCAGGCGGCCGGAGGCGACATCCGCCTGCAGCTCGTCAAACGCGTAAGGGCGTTCTTCAACGGCGATATTGTTGTCCTTCGCGAGCGTCAGGACGGAGTTGCGGGTAATGCCGGGCAGGATTGTGCCGAGCGGCGGCGTGACCATCGATCCGTCGTTGAAGACGAAGAAGATGTTCATGCCACCGAGTTCCTCGATCCATTTGCGCTCGGCGGCATCAAGGAACAGGACCTGATCGCAGCCTTGGCTGCCGGCTTCGGCCTGGGCAACCAGGCTTGCTGCATAATTGCCGCCACACTTGGCAGCACCCGTGCCACCGACAGCCGCACGGGTATAATCTTCGGAAACCCAGATCTTCACCGGCTTGGCGCCGCCCTTGAAATAGGGACCGACAGGCGAGGCGATGACGCAGAAGATATATTCCTTCGACGGCCGGACACCGAGGAAGGACTCGTTGGCGAACATGAAGGGGCGAAGATAGAGGCTGCCGCCATTGCCTTCCGGCACCCATTTCCTGTCCACGGCGACCAGCTTCTCGATGGCGGCGAGAAAATCCTCTTCAGGCAGTTCGGGCATTGCGAGCCGGCGTGCCGAGGCGTTGAAGCGTTTTGCGTTCTGATCCGGGCGGAACAGCACGACCTTGCCATCGGCAGCCCGGTAGGCCTTCATGCCTTCGAAGATTTCCTGCGCGTAGTGAAGCACGCTGCTGGCCGGATCAAGAGCGAAGGGTGCACGAGCGGTTACCTGCGCCGAATGCCAGCCCTTGTCGGCGCTCCAGTGAATGACGGCCATGTGATCGCTGAACAGCGTTCCGAAACCGAGGTTCTGGAAGGCGAGGGCGCGATCGGCCTCTGCCATGGGTTTAGCATTCTTGACGATTTCGAATTCCAGCATGGGTCACCTAGAGATATGGATCGGCCGCTCAAACGCGGCTTTGTCGGCGTTGTTGAATCACGGCGACTGCCTTTCGGCAAGCCCAAGCAGTCGTCTTGCCTGTTTCAAATGCGGTTTATCGATCATCCGGCCGTTGAAGTTAAGCACTCCCTGTCCCGGATTGGCGGAAAATGCGTCCACAATCGCCTGTGCCTGCGCCAATTCCTCGGCTGTCGGGGTGAATGCCGCATTGATGACAGGCAGCTGTTCGGGATGGATCGCCATCATGCCGGTAAAGCCGTCCCGTCTTGCACGCCGGGCATAGACGGCCAGCCCGTCGAGATCACGAAATGCCGGATAGACCGTTTCGATTGCCTCCACGCCTGCGGCATGCGCGCCGAAGAGGGTGAGCGAGCGGAGCATTTCATAGGGTGGTGTATAGCGCCCGTCCTCGTCGCGTGAACCCGTGGCGCCGATTGCAGCCGGCAGGTCTTCCGCGCCCCAGGTGAGGCCAAGGATCAAATGCCGGACGCTTCGATAACTGCCGAGTTCGAACACCGCCGCCGGCGTTTCGGTGGCAATCGGCAGGATGGGAATGCCCGGAGCGCGTACAGCCATCGCCTCGACACTTGCTCCCCCCTCGGCTTTAGGCAGCACGAAAGCATCGGGCTTCACATCCTTCAACGTGTCGAGATCATCCCCCAGAAAGCCGCTGTCGAGCGGGTTTATTCGGACGAAGAGTTTTCGGTCTCGTCTGGCGGAACGGAGAAATTCGGCGGTCATTTGCCTCGCCGCCGCCTTTGCCTCGAGCGCGACGGAATCTTCCAGGTCGAGGATCAGCGCATCGGCATCCAGCCCGAGCGCTTTTTCCATCCGGTCCGGCCGGTCACCGGGGACGAAAAGCAGGGAGCGCAATGTCATTGCGGCCTCCGGTGAAGAAGGGCGCTGCGCAGGCATTGGCAGACGATCTCGTTGCGCTGGTTGATCAGTTCATGGCGGAAGGTGACGATACCGGCCGCTGGTCGCGAACGGCTTTCCTTCAGCTCGACTATTTCGGTTTCCGCCCTCATCGTGTCGCCAATAAAGACCGGCTTGGGCATGGTGAGCTTGTCGTAACCCAGATTGGCAACGAGTGTTCCGAGCGTCGTATCGCTGACGGAAAGCCCGACCATCAGCGCGAAGGTGAAGGTGCCGTTGACGATGATCCGGCCGAATTCGCTCGCCTTTGCCGCCTCGATATCGAGATGCAGCGGCTGTGGATTATGGGTCATGGTGGAGAAGAGGAGATTGTCGGTTTCCGTCACCGTGCGGCGGATCTCGTGGGCGATCCGGTCGCCGATGGTCCAGTCCTCGAAATAGCGTCCGGCCATCATTGGTCTCCCTCGATGCGCACGAGCAGGCTGCCTTCCGTAACCTGTGCGCCGGACATGGCCTTGAGTTCGACAACGGTGCCGTCGAAAGGCGCACTCAACGTCTGTTCCATCTTCATTGCCTCGATCACCACGAGTGGCTGGCCGCGGACGACCTTCTCTCCCTCACCGACAGATACGGCGATGACGGTGCCGGGCATGGGGGCGATGATCGCGCCATCCGCATGGTTGTGGCTTCCACTGGCGTGATCGGCGCGAGGCGAGCTGAAAGGCCATGCCGCGCCATCGACAAAGACGACATCTGCGGGGCCATTACAGCTTTTGCGCCGGGAAGGGTCCAGGGTCACCAGATAGGGGCGGCCGTCTACTTCCACGCTCACCAGCCGATAGGCCTCCGCATTCAGGCGGAATCCGGCAAGCGCGGTCCATGGCTCCTGCGCGCCGGTCGGCAGGAGTGCTGCGGCAGCCGCCTGCAACACGCGCTCGTCGGGTTCTGTCGATGGAACAAGATCGGCCAGAT
Source organism: Rhizobium sp. ZW T2_16 (assembly GCF_044987325.1). Taxonomy (NCBI): domain Bacteria; kingdom Pseudomonadati; phylum Pseudomonadota; class Alphaproteobacteria; order Hyphomicrobiales; family Rhizobiaceae; genus Rhizobium; species Rhizobium sp. ZW T2_16. The sequence continues at coordinate 181,437 of NZ_JBJDRG010000004.1, read as the reverse complement.
GGCGGGCGATGAAGCCGGTATCGACGGCGCCCTCCAGAAAATCCGGGTGTTTCAAGGTGCGTGCCAGAAAGGCGGCATTGGTGCGAACGGGCCAGATTTCGACGCTCGCCATGGCATGGGTAAGTGTGTTTGCTGCCTGTCGGCGGCCTGGGGCATGGCTGATCAGCTTGGCGATCATCGGGTCGTAATGGGCGGTCACCTCGCCGCCTTGCTCGACGCCGCTATCGACGCGAACGCTTGGCGGAAGGCGCAGATGCTCCAACAGGCCGGTGGAGGGCAGGAAATTGTTGGACGGGTTTTCGGCGTAAAGCCGCGCCTCCATCGCCCAGCCGTTGATGGAAAGCTCGTCCTGCCTCAGTGGCAAGCGCTCGCCCGAAGCGACCCGGATCTGCCATTCCACCAGATCCTGCCCGGTAATTGCCTCGGTAACCGGATGTTCTACCTGCAGCCGCGTGTTCATTTCCATGAACCAGATGCGGTCGGCACGCAGTCCTTCGGAGGCATCGGCAATAAACTCAACCGTTCCGGCCCCGACATATTCCACCGCCCTTGCTGCTTTGACGGCGGCATCGCAGACGGCGTCGCGTGTTGCCGCGTCCATACCCGGTGCGGGGGCTTCCTCAATCACCTTCTGATGGCGGCGCTGCAATGAGCAGTCGCGCTCGAAGAGATGCACGACATTGCCGAACGTATCGCCAAAAACCTGAACCTCGATATGCCGCGGCGACAGGATGTATTTCTCGATCAGAACCCGGTCGTCACCAAAGGAGGAAGCCGCCTCGCGCCGGCAGCTTTCTAGTGCTGCGAGAAAATCGGAAGCCGTATCGACCTTGCGCATGCCTTTGCCGCCGCCGCCCGCAACGGCCTTGATCAGCACCGGATAACCGATCGCTTCGGCTTCCCGCTGCAGCCGGGCGGGATTCTGGTCTTCGCCGAGATAACCCGGCGTGACCGGCACGTTTGTGGCGATCATCCGTTGCTTGGCGGCGTCCTTCAGCCCCATGGCGCGGATGGCGGCGGGCGGAGCGCCCACCCATGTCAGCCCATTCGCGATAACAGCCTCTGCAAATTCGGCATTTTCCGACAGAAACCCGTAGCCGGGATGAATCGCCTGAGCGCCTGTCTGTCGGGCCGCGTCGAGAATACGGTCATGGCGGAGATAGCTGTCTCGCGCCGCGGCTGGACCGATATGTACCGCTTGATCGGCCTCGCGCACAAAGGGCATGGCGGCATCTGCATCGGAATATACGGCAATGGTGCGAATGCCGAGCCGGCTTGCGGTGCGGATGATGCGGCGGGCGATTTCTCCGCGATTGGCGATCAGCAGGCTTTCAATCACCGGTCATCCTCCTCACATCCTAAACAGGCCGAACTGCGCACGGTCGGGGATCGGCGCGTTCAGCACTGCGGAGAAGGCCAGCCCCAGCACGTCGCGGGTCTGGGCGGGATCGATTACGCCGTCGTCCCAAAGCCTGGCGGTTGCGTAATACGGATTGCCCTCGTCCTCGTATTTCTGCCGGATCGGGGTCTTGAAGGCTTCCGCTTCCGCTGCACTCCATGTCTCGGCATTGCGATGCACGGAGGCGAGGACGGATGCCGCCTGTTCGCCGCCCATGACGGAAATCCGCGCATTCGGCCATGAAAACAGGAAGCGTGGCTGGTAGGCGCGACCGCACATGCCGTAATTGCCGGCGCCGAAACTGCCGCCGATCAGCACGGTGATCTTTGGAACGGAAGCCGTTGTGACAGCCGTCACCAGCTTTGCACCGTTCTTGGCAATGCCTTCCGCCTCATATCTGCCGCCGACCATGAAGCCGGAAATATTCTGCAGGAACAGCAGCGGAATACGGCGCTGGCAGGCAAGCTCGATGAAATGCGCGCCCTTCAAGGCGCTTTCCGAAAACAGCACGCCACTATTGGCCAGAATGGCGACCGGAATACCCCAGATGCGGGCAAAACCGCAGACGAGCGTCGAACCGTAGAGGGGCTTGAACTCCTGCAGTTCCGATCCGTCGACGACGCGGGCGATGACCTCGCGCACATCATAGGGCGTGCGCACATCCTGCGGCACGACGCCGTAAAGCTCTGACGTCTCCCGCAGAGGAGGGCGCGGATTTGCGATCTCGATATCGACTGCCTTTGGCCGGTTGAGGGTCGCCACGATATCCCGGACGATCAACAGCGCATGTTCGTCATTCTCGGCGACATGATCGACGACGCCTGATTTTCTTCCATGGGTTTCCGCGCCGCCCAGTTCCTCGGCCGAAATCACTTCACCGGTCGCGGCCTTCACCAGCGGCGGGCCGGCGAGGAAGATCGTGCCCTGATTGCGCACGATCACCGTCTCGTCGGACATGGCCGGAACATAGGCGCCGCCCGCCGTGCAGCTTCCCATCACGCAGGCGATCTGCGCGATACCCGCCGCCGACATCTGCGCCTGATTGTAGAAGATCCGGCCGAAATGATCGCGGTCCGGAAAGACTTCCGCCTGATGCGGCAGGTTGGCCCCGCCGGAATCAACCAGATAGATGCAGGGCAGGCGGTTTTCAGACGCGATCTCCTGTGCCCGCAAATGCTTCTTCACCGTCATCGGGAAATAGGCGCCGCCCTTCACCGTCGGGTCATGCGCGACGATCATGCATTCGCGGCCCGACACCCGACCGATGCCGGTGATCATTCCAGCAGCCGGTGCTTCATCGCCATACATGCCGCCTGCTGCAAGCTGGCCGATTTCCAAGAGCGGCGAGCCGGGATCTAGCAGCCGCTGCACCCGGTCTCTGGGCAACAGCTTTCCGCGTGCGACATGGCGCTCGCGATGGCTTTCCGATCCGCCGCGCGCAGCCGCCGCAACTTTCTCCCGCAGTTCTTCGGAAAGCGCGCGGTTATGCGCCTCATTGGCCTTGAAGCCTTCGGAATTGCGATCGAGCGTGGTCCGGATCTGGGGCATCAGCCGTTGCCCCCCGCACCAATCACTTCCCGGCCGATCAGCATGCGGCGCACTTCATTGGTGCCGGCACCGATATCGAGCAGCTTGGCGTCGCGCCAGAAACGCTCCACCGGCCAATCCTTCGTATAGCCCGCGCCTCCGAGCGCCTGGATAGCCTGTTCGGCGACCTTTACTGCGCTTTCCGACGCATAGAGGATGGCACCGGCGGCGTCCTGCCTTGTTGTGCGGCCTGCATCGCAGGCGCGTGCCACGGCATAGACATAGGCCCGGGCTGAGTTCAGCGCCACGACCATATCGGCGACCTTGGCCTGCATCAGCTGGAAACTGCCGATCGGCACTCCGAACTGTTTTCGCTCCCGCAGGTAAGGCAACACGACATCGAGGCAGGCCTGCATGATGCCGAGCTGGATGCCGGACAGCACGACCCGCTCGTAATCGAGGCCGGACATCAGCACTTTCGCGCCGCAGTTCAGCGGTCCCATGAGATTTTCCTGCGGCACGAAGCAGTCGTTGAAAACGAGCTCGGCGGTCGGCGAGCCGCGCATGCCGACCTTGTCGATCTTCTGGCCGATGGAAAAACCGGCAAAACCCTTCTCGATCAGGAAGGCGGTGATGCCCTTCGATCCGGCGTCGGGTTCCGTCTTGGCGTAGACGACGAGGGTCTGGGCATAGGGCGCATTGGTGATCCAGAATTTGGTGCCGGTGAGGCGAAAGCCGCCTTCGACCCTGTCGGCTCGCAATCGCATGGAGACGACATCCGAACCTGCACCTGTCTCCGACATGGCGAGGCTTCCGACATGGTCTCCGGAAATCAGGCCGGGGAGATATCTTGCCTTCTGATCGGGCGTTGCCCAGCGTGCGATCTGGTTGATGCAGAGGTTGGAATGCGCTCCGTAGGACAGGCCAACGGAGGCCGAGGCGCGGCTTACCTCCTCGCAGGCGATGACATGTTCCAGATAACCCAGTCCAAGCCCGCCATCGTCTTCCGCAACCGTGATGCCATGCAGCCCGAGCGCACCCATTTCCGGCCAGAGTTCGATGGGAAAGCGATCCTTCGCATCGATCTCAGTGGCGATTGGCACAATGCGTTCGCGCGCAAAACGCTGCGTCGTCTCGCGGATCGAGCGAGCCATATCGCTAAGGCCAAAATCCATGTCAGTCATCGGGCCTCCTCCCAGATAGCCGTTCCGTTTAGATATGCAGCGCGTGTCCCATCGCCTTGAGCGCCGCCTCCTGCAGGGCTTCGCTGCGTGTCGGATGGACATGGATCGTGCCGGCGATATCCTCCAGCCGAGCCCCCATCTCGATTGCCAGCGAAAATGCCGCCGAAAGTTCGGATACGCCTGACCCGACCGCCTGCAGCCCCAGTACGAGATTGGTATCGGCCCGCGCCACAATGCGGACAAAACCGTCTTCGTCCTGCATCGTCATCGCCCTTCCATTGGCGGTGAAGGGGAACTGCCCGACCTTCACTTCGTAGCCTTGAGCGCGTGCTTCTGCCGGTGAAAGCCCGGCGCTGACGATTTCCGGATCGGTGAAGCAGATCGAGGGGATGGAGCGCTTGTCCCAGGCGCGCTTTTTCCCCGCAACTATCTCCGCCACCATCTCGCCCTGCGCGATGGCGCGATGCGCCAGCATCGGTTCGCCGGTGACATCGCCGATCGCATAGACGCCACGCATCGAAGTGCGACAGCGATCGTCGATACGCAGGTATGGACCGGATCGATCGAGATCGAGGTCTTCAAGCCCGGACCCGACGCTGCGCGGACGGCGGCCGACGGCAACGAGGATATGATCTGCCGGCAGTTCCTGCCGTCTATCCGGTCCTTCGACAACCAGCGCATCGCCCTTCTCGGAAAGCCCGATCGCTTTGGTGTTGGTGAAAAGCCTGATGCCGCGCTCAGTCAGCCTGCGTGTCACAGGCTTGATCAGGTCGGCATCGTAGATCGGCAGGATCTGCGCCGTCGCTTCCACCACGGTTACCTCCGATCCGAGCTTCGCAAAAGCGGTGCCGAGCTCCAGCCCGATATAACCGCCGCCGACCACGATGAGCCTGTTCGGCACTTGCCTAAGCGACAGTGCTTCGGTCGAGGAGATGACGGGTCCACCGAAGGGCAGGGCTGGAAGTTCGACCGGGTCGGAGCCTGTGGCGATCACCACGGTTTCCGCGCGAACGATCTGCTGGCCGGTTTCGGTTTCCACCTCCACCGTCTTGCCGTCACGGAAACGGGCGCGGCCGGAAACGATCTTGACGCGGGCCTTCTGCAACAGGCCGGAAACACCGCTTGTCAGCCGCCCGACAATGCCGTCCTTCCAGGTCATGGTGCCGGCAAGATCGATCGACGGTTGATCGACGCGAATGCCCATTGCATTGCGTCCGCCTGCCATCTGCCGTGTTGCATCAAAAACCTCCGCCGCGTGGATCAGCGCCTTGGAAGGGATGCAGCCGATGGTGAGGCAGGTGCCGCCGGGCTTGGCAGCCTCGACGATGACCGTATCGATGCCGAGCTGGCCGGCGCGGATGGCGCAGGCATAACCGCCGGGGCCGGCGCCGATGACGAGAAGCTTGCAGGAAATCTCTTTCATGGCTCACCCTTCGATGAAGATCAGGGCTGGAGTTTCAAGCAGTGTGCGCAGGCGCTGGATAAAGGTTGCCGCGTCAAAACCGTCTATGATGCGGTGGTCGAAGCTGGAGGAGAGGTTCATCATCTTGCGCGGCACGAATTGCGCCCCATCCCAGAGCGGGCGGGTGGCGATCTTGTTGACGCCGACGATCGCCACTTCCGGATGATTGATGACCGGCGTTGAGACGATGCCGCCGAGCGCGCCGAGCGAACTGATGGTGATGGTCGAACCGGTCAGCTCGTCACGCGTGGCGGTACCGGAACGGGCGGCCTCCGCCAGCCGGTTCATTTCCGTTGCGCAATCCCAGATACTGCGTGCTTCTGCGTGCCTGACGACCGGTACGGTGAGGCCTGACGGTGTCTGGGTGGCGATACCGATATTCACCGCGCCGGACCGGGTCAGTATACCGGCATCATCATCGAATGTAGCGTTGATGTCGGGCTGATCGGTTACCGCCTTGACCATTGCCCGCATCAGGAAAGGAAGGAGCGTGAGTTTCGGTTGGTCGGGCTTGCGCGCACTGTTCATCGTCGCCCGCAACTCCTCCAGCGCCGTCACGTCGACCTCTTCCACATAGGTGATATGAGGGATGCGCGAGGTGGAAAGCGTCATCTTCTCGGCGATGCGGCGGCGAAGGCCGGTGAGCTTGATCTCCTCCTTCGAGGTCTTCCTGGCAAAACCCTGCTGCGGGGCCGGTGCCTCCTTGCCATGGGCAAGGAATTGCTCGACATCCTCGCGCAGGATGCGCCCGGCCGGCCCCGTTCCGCTCAACTGGCGAAGGTCTATGCCGTTGTCTCGTGCCAGCAGCCGCACCGATGGAGCGGCAAGCGGCTTGTCCATCTCCGTTGATAGGGTTGAAGAGAGGGACGGTGCCGGTGACGTAACGGGCGTGGCAGGTTTCGTTGGTTTTTCAGCGGGCTCGGCCTTCTCTGGCCTAGGTTCTTCGGCCTTGACCGGCTCAGGAGCGGTGACTTCGTTGCTGCCACCTTCCGTCTCGATCCGGATCAGCGGTGCCCGGACTGCGATCGTGTCGCCGATCTCGCCGCCGAGCCAGATCACGGTTCCGCTGACGGGGGTAGGAATTTCCACCGTCGCCTTGTCGGTCATCACGGCGGCGACCGTCATGTCCTCGCGCACGGGATCGCCGACCTTCACCAGCCATTCGACAAGCTCGGCTTCGGCAACGCCTTCGCCGACATCCGGCATCTTGATGGTGAACTCGCCCATGGCTCAGGCCTCCATGACGTCGGTCAGCGCGCGCCCGACGCGGGCGGGGCCGGGAAAATAGTCCCATTCCTGCGCATGCGGGTAAGGCGTATCCCAGCCGGCGACGCGCATGACCGGGGCTTCGAGATGATAGAAGCAATGTTCCTGCACCAATGCTGCGATCTCCCCGCCGAAGCCGGAGGTGAGCGTTGCTTCATGCACGATAACGCAGCGCCCTGTCTTGGAGACCGACCTCACGATCGCATCTAGATCGAGCGGCAGAAGGCTTCTGAGATCGATGACTTCGGCATCAATGCCGGTATCTTCGGCGGCGGCGAGTGCCACATGCACCATCGTGCCATAGGCAATCACGGTGACGGCCGAACCTTGCCGGCGCACTTCCGCCCTGCCGATCGGGATCGAATAATAGTCATCCGGCACATCGCCGAGTGAGTGTTTCGACCAAGGGGTGACCGGCCGTTCGTGATGCCCGTCGAACGGGCCGTTATAGAGCCGCTTCGGCTCGAGGAACATCACCGGGTCGGGATCTTCGATCGCGGCAATCAGCAGGCCCTTGGCATCATAGGGATTGGATGGCACGACGACCTTGAGGCCGCAGACGTGGGTGAACAGAGCTTCCGGGCTCTGGCTATGGGTCTGTCCGCCAAAAATACCGCCGCCGGTGGGCATGCGCACCACGATCGGGCAGGTGAAATCGCCGTTGGAGCGATAGCGGATGCGCGCGGCCTCCTGCGTCAGCTGGTCATAGGCGGGGTACATATAGTCGGCGAACTGGATTTCGACGCAGGGTTTCAGCCCATAGGCGGCCATGCCGATGGCGGTGCCGACGATGCCGGATTCGTTGATCGGCGTGTCGAAACAGCGGGTCTTGCCGTATTTCGCCTGCAACCCTTGCGTACAGCGGAAAACGCCGCCGAAATAACCGACATCCTCGCCGAAGACCACGACATCCTCATCCCGCCCCATCGCGACATCCATGGCGCTTCTCACCGCCTCGATCATCGTCATCCGGGCCATGTCAGTATCCCGCCTTCTGCCGCTGGCGGCGCAGATGCGGCGGCATCTCGGCATAGACGCCTTCGAAGATATCGCGCACGGAGGGCCTGCCGCCGGCATGCATCGTTCCGTGTTCCTCGGCCTTGCGCTGGGCGGCGATCACCTCGTCCGCGATTTCCGCTTCCGCCTGCACATGCCGTTCTTCAGACCAGAGGCCGCGCAGGATCAGGTGTTTCTTCAACCGCAAGACCGGATCTCCAAGCGGCCAGGCTTCGGATTCCGTCTTCGGACGGTAGGCGCTCGGGTCGTCGGAGGTGGAATGCGCGCCGACCCGGTAGGTGACGTATTCGATCAGCGTCGGCCCGAGATTGCGCCTTGCCCGCTCCGCCGCCCAACAGGCGACGGCATGCACGGCCAAATAATCATTGCCATCGACCCTCAGCGCCGGAATGCCGAAACCGAGGCCGCGGGCGGCAAAGGTGCCGGAGCCGCCGCGGGCGATGCCCTGAAATGTCGAGATGGCCCACTGGTTGTTGACGACGTTGAGGATGACCGGCGCCCGGTAAGTCGAGGCGAAGACCAGCGCCGAATGAAAATCCGATTCCGCCGTCGATCCGTCACCGATCCAGGCGGCGGCAATGCGGCTGTCGTTCTTGATCGCCGACGCCATGGCCCAGCCGACGGCCTGCACATATTGCGTGGCGAGATTGCCGGAAATCGTGAAGAAGCCATGCTCCTTCGACGAATACATGATCGGCAGCTGCCGGCCGCGCAACGGGTCGCTTTCGTTGGAATAGATCTGGTTCATCATCTCGACCATCGGATAGTCGTCGGCGATGAGAAGGCCTGCCTGTCGGTAGGTGGGGAAATTCATGTCGCCCTTGTTCAAGGCTTTGCGAAAGGCACAGCTGACGGCTTCCTCGCCCAGATGCTGCATGTAAAACGACGTCTTGCCTTGCCGCTGCGCCATCAGCATGCGGGCATCGAAGGCCCGGAGCGTCATCATGTGGCGCAGGCCGGTTCTCAGGTCGTCATCGGACAAAAGTCCGGCCCAGGGGCCGACTGCCTCGCCATCCCGGTTCAGCACGCGGATGATCGAATAGGCGAGATCGCGAATGTCTTCGGCTGGCGCATCCACGTCCGGGCGCGGCACAGCGCCAGCCCTTGCGATCTTCACGTTGGAAAAATCGGGCTGCCCGCCCGGACGCACTGCAGGCTCCGGAACGTGCAGGCTCAGATGACCTGTATCAACCATATTTCCTCCCGATCGACCTGCTTCTCCTCAAAAGCGTGTCGATTGGAAAAGAATGGTATTCGCAGCGCCAATGGCAAGCCATGACAGAACTGCTGTGAATTTTCGGACAGTTTTGCCACAGATGAGCCGGCTACAGGCTCGTCTGGCTCTTTCGGAAGGCTTCTGGGCTTTGCCCCATCCATTTCTTGAATGCCCGATAGAAGGCGCTCGGTTCGGAATAGCCGAGACGGGTGGCGATCTCGCTGACGGTTTCGCCCGTATTGGTCAGCATACCGCAGGCGAGGTCGCGGCGGATCTCGTCCTTTATGCCGGCATAACTTTGGCCCTCGTCATGCAGGCGGTGGCGAAGCGTCGAAGACGACATGCGCATGTCGTTGGCGAGTGTCGCGAAGCTTGCCCAGTCGGCAGGTTCCCTCTGGGTAAGGCGACGCCTGACCGCCGCAGCCGTTCCGGCGTCATAGCGATAGCGCAACAGGATGTTTGCAGGTGCGCCGCGCAGGAACTGCCGCAATTGCTGCTCGTTGCGCGAGATCGGCAGGGTCAGCATGGCGGCGTCAAAGCCCAGCCGGCTGACGGATTGCGAAAAACGGATTGGCGCGCCGAAAAAGAGCCGGTGATCGGCGCTCTGTTCCGGCTCGGCGCAGCGGAAATCGACGAGGCGGATCGGGATGCGGCGGCCGACCAGCCAGCAGATAAGCCCATGCAGGATGATCCAGTAGCTGCGATAGGCAAAGGCGGATCGAGGCTTTCCCTGGTCGCTCAACTGCACCTCCGCAATACCGTCATGAACGATAAGCCGGCCCGTCGGCTCACCGAGAACGAGGTTGAGAAAGCGCAACGCCCGCCGCAATGCCCGCTCCAGCGTCGGGGCATGCAGCACGCAATGGCAGAGAAGGGTAAAGCTGCCGCGCTGCATCGGTCGGGTGCCGAGGCCGAAACATTCGTCGTCGAGTTCGGCGGCAATCGCCAGCCACAATTGCCCGAATGTCTGCGCCGAAACCGGCTCGGTGACGACAGGCGGCAGGCCGAGATCGCGAAGCAACGGCTCGGTCGGACGCCCGCTGCGCCTCAGGCTGTCGAGCGCTTCCCCGACAAAGCTCGGGGCGATCATATGTCGTTCGGTCTCAGCCATCACTTCAGCCCATATGGCAAAACTGGCCGAAATTATGGATCACTTCCGTCATCGCTTGCAACAGTGAAAGCTTATAAAGTGCCATCTGCCATGCGGGTTGAGGAGCCTGCCGGCGAGGGAGGGTTACGTATGCTGATCCGTGATGCCGGTTTCATCGTCTCCGGCGGCTGTTCCGGCCTCGGCGCCGCGACGGTGCGCATGCTGGCCGAGGCTGGTGGGCGCGTGATGATCGCCGACCTCGACCGTGACAAGGGTGAGGCCTTCGCCCAGGAATTCGCGGGGCGCGTGCATTTCGTCCGAACCGACGTCACCAGCGCCATGGATGGCGAAGCGGCTGTCGCTGCGGCAATGGAAGCCTTTGGTAATCTACGCGGGCTGATCAATTGTGCCGGCATCGCGCCCGCGCAGAAGGTGATCGGCCGCGACGGGCCGCATGAACTCGAAAATTTTGCCCGGACGATCAATGTCAATCTGGTCGGCTCCTTCAACCTGCTCAGGCTTGCGGCCAATGCGATAAGGGATAGCGAACCCGATGCCGAGAGCGAGCGCGGCGTGATCGTCAATACGGCCTCGATCGCGGCATTCGACGGGCAGGTCGGACAGGCGGCCTATGCGGCCTCCAAAGGCGGGATTGCGGCGATGACGCTGCCGATCGCCCGTGAACTGGCGCGTTACGGCATTCGTGTCATGACCATAGCGCCCGGCGTTTTCGAAACGCCGATGATGGCGGCCATGCCTGAGGAAGTGCGCCATGCGCTCGGTAGCAGTGTGCCATTTCCTCCACGGCTCGGGAGGCCATCCGAGTTTGCGGCGCTGGTTCGCCAAATCCTGGAAAACACCATGCTGAACGGCGAAGTCATTCGCCTCGACGGCGCAATCCGGATGGGAGCGCGCTGATTGGCGCACAGAGGAGGCAAGATGCAATTGCAGGATCCCGTCGTCATCGTTGGTTCGGCCCGCACGCCGATCGGCGGCTTTCAGGGCGAATTGAAGGACGTGACCGCAGCAGATCTCGGTGCGGTATCCATTCGCGCCGCTCTTGAGAGAAGCGGCGTGCAAGCGGATGGGGTTGACGAAGTCGTCGTCGGCTGCGTGCTTCCGGCCGGACAGGGGCAGGCGCCGGCAAGGCAGGCGGCGATCCATGCCGGGCTTCCTTTCGCCGCGGGTGCGACGACGGTCAACAAGATGTGCGGTTCCGGCATGAAGGCCGTTATGATGAGCCATGACCTGATTGCCGCCGGTAGTGCTGCAATTGCTGTTGCCGGCGGCATGGAGAGCATGACCAATGCGCCATATCTTCTGGATCGGGCGCGGGGCGGTTACAGGCTGGGGCATGGCCGCGTCCTCGACCACATGTTTCTCGACGGGCTCGAAGACGCCTATGACAAGGGGCGGTTGATGGGCACATTCGCCGAAGATTGCGCCGAGGCCTATCAGTTTACCCGTGAGGCGCAGGACGAATATGCCGTAACTTCCCTCATGCGGGCGCAGAAGGCGATCGCGGAAGGCTGGTTCGACAGCGAGATCGTTCCGGTCACGGTCAAATCTGGCAGAACCGAGCAGGTGGCGCATCGGGATGAACAGCCCGGCAAGGCCAAACCCGAAAAGATCGCGACCCTGAAACCCGCTTTTCGTGAGGGTGGTACGGTGACGGCTGCCAATTCCAGCTCGATCTCGGATGGCGCGGCGGCACTGGTGCTGATGCGGCGTTCGCAAGCCGAACGCAGGGGGCTTACGCCGCTCGCTACGATCATCGGCCATGCCACGCATTCGCAGGAGCCGGCGCTCTTTGCCACGGCACCGATCGGTGCCTTGCAAAAGCTCTCCGACCGGACGGGCCTGTCGCTTTCCGATGTCGACCTGTTCGAGATCAACGAGGCCTTCGCGGTCGTCGCCATGGCGGCGATGCGGGATCTCGACCTGCCGCATGACAAGGTCAATGTGCATGGCGGTGCCTGTGCGCTCGGTCATCCGATCGGCGCATCCGGCGCGCGTATTCTGGTGACGCTGATTGCAGCACTTGAACGCTACGACCTGAAACGCGGCATGGCGGCACTTTGCATCGGCGGTGGCGAAGCGACGGGCATTGCCATCGAACGATCCTGACGGGAGGAAGACCGATGATCCTTTCGGAAACCCAGCAGCAGATCCGCGAAATGGCCCGCAGCTTTGCCCGCGAGCGCCTGGCGTCGGGTGCTGCAAAACGGGACAGGGAACACCTTTTCCCGAGTGAAGAGTTGCAGGAAATGGGTGCGCTCGGGCTGCTCGGCATGCTGGTGCCGGAAGCTTATGGCGGATCGGATACCGGTGTGCTCGCCTATGCGGCGGCCGTCGAAGAGATCGCGGCCGGCGATGGGCCTTGCTCGACGATCATGAGTGTCCACAGTTCTGTCGGCTGCGTGCCGATCCTCAAATTCGGGACGGAGGAACAGAAGGAGCGCCTTTTGCCGCGTCTTGCGTCCGGCGAGTGGATCGGAGGTTTTGCGCTGACCGAACCGCAAGCGGGTTCTGACGCCTCGAACCTCAAGACGCGCGCCCGGCGCGATGGCGATCATTACGTGATCGACGGCGCAAAACAGTTCATCACCTCGGGCAAGAACGGCCAGATGATCATAGTTTTCGCCGTCACTGATCCCGACGCGGGCAAGAGGGGCATAACGGCCTTCATCGTTCCGACCGATACGCCCGGTTATGAGGTGATCCGCGTCGAGGAGAAACTCGGCCTTCATGCATCCGACACCTGCCAGATCGCGTTTAATGAGATGCGGATTCCAGCGGACTTGAGGCTTGGCGAAGAGGGAGAGGGTTACCGGATCGCGCTTGCCAATCTGGAGGGCGGCAGGATCGGCATTGCGGCGCAATCGGTCGGCATGGCGCAGGCGGCCTTCGAGGCGGCGCGCGATTACGCCCGCGAGAGAAAGGCTTTCGGCAAGGCAATCTTCGATCACCAGGCCGTTGCCTTCCGGCTGGCCGACATGGCAACACAGATTGAAGCGGCCCGACAACTCGTCTGGCATGCGGCTGCATTGCGGGAGGCCGAGATGCCCTGTCTTTCGGAGGCTTCGATGGCGAAGCTCTTTGCATCGGAAATCGTCGAACGCGTCTGCTCCGACGCGATCCAGATCCATGGTGGTTATGGTTATATGAGCGATTATCCGGTGGAGCGTATCTATCGGGACGCGCGCATTTGCCAGATCTATGAAGGCACGAGCGACATTCAGCGGCTGGTCATTGCGCGGAATTTGTGAATGCCCGCCTCTGAAATAGACGCGGGCAAAATCGGAATCGCATCTACGGATGTAATTCGCTGTGCTTGGCTCGATGCCTGTATGGGCTACCTGACAGTTTGGCGCTGATCTCCCAAACCGTCGATCCCAAGCGTCATCACATCGCCTCGTTTGAGATAGGTCGGCGGCTTCATGCCCATTCCGACACCGGGCGGTGTGCCTGTCGTGATGATATCACCAGGTTCCAGCCGCATGAAACGCGACAGGTAGGAGACGATATGGGCAAGCGAGAAGATCATCGAGCTTGTCGAACCGGTCTGTCGGCGCTCGCCGTTGACATCGAGCCAGAGACCGAGGTTCTGGACATCGGCAATTTCGTCACGGGTAACGAGCCCGGGGCCGATAGGACCATAGGTCGGCAGGCTCTTGCCCTTGATCCACTGGCCGCCGCACTCGATCTGATAGGAGCGTTCCAACACGTCGTTGCAGATGCAGAAACCCGCCACGTGGTCGAGAGCATCAGCCTCGGAGACGTTGAAGGCGGCAGTGCCGATCACCATCGCGATCTCCACTTCCCAATTCGATCTCTCCGATCCTTCCGGCATAACCACGTCGTCGGTTGGGCCGGAAATGGAGGAGGGCGCCTTGCTGAAGGCGACGGGCTCGCTCGGGATGGGCATGTTGGATTCATGCGCGTGATCGACATAGTTCAGGCCGATCGCGATGAAATGTCCGGGTTTTGCCACGCAGGGGCCGAGCCGCGCGCTATTTTCGGCGATCGGCAAGGTAGCTAGGTCGGCATTGCGGATCCGTTGAAGGCTTGCCGGCGACACCGCCTCGCCTGCGAAATCCGCAACAAGGCTGCTCACCTCGCGAATGCGGCCTTCGCCATCCAAAATGCCAAGGCGCTCTGCGCCCGGCCCGCCAAATCGAACCAGTTTCATAATCTCTCCTGAGATGTAGGGGATTGGGAGCAGGCCGAAGCGGCACCCGGCGTTTCGGGAGAGACTACAGCTTCGACATCCACTACGGCCACAGCCCTAACAGTGCAGTTCCTGCAAATGGCGCTGACACAGCGATGGTTGAAGCTGGGCCGGATCGCACGGATCGTGTTGAACGTTACGCGCGAGCAGGTACAGGACGCGCCGGAGTCTGAAGGTGTCGCGGCTGCTCAACAGTAAAGTCCTCAAGTGGTGCGCTCGTTTGGAATGCAAGCGCACCACATCTACGATAGCTTCATTTCCATAGGCTCAGATCTGCCGCATTCCTCCATCGACGCAAAGTTCGACACCTGCGATGTAGCTTGCCTCGTCGCTCAGCAGGAAAAGCGTAGCCGCCGCGACTTCCTCTGGACGTGCCATCCGCTTCATAGGTATAGGCGCATTCAAAGACTCGCGGACATCATCTCCTTTCACTTGACGGTCTCGAAATGATATACGCTGTAAATCTGATATCCATTACGCACCCTGAGTAGCCTAGATATGGACCAGTATATCGACTCGGAATCTCTATCCTGTCGCGCCCTTAACGAGATGACGGTCGTGCGTCCCGTGCTGGATAAGATTGCAGATAAGTGGACGATACTTATATTGACCGTGATTTGTCCGAAGCCGTCACGGGTTAACGAGATCAAGCGACGTCTCGACGCGATTACGCACAAAGCGCTTGCAGAGGCGCTGAAGAGGCTGGAACGAAATGGTTTGGTGACGAGGACTGTCTTGCCAACGCAGCCGATTGGTGTCGAATACGCAATTACCCCTTTGGGGCATTCTCTAAGACAACCATTTGAAGCGCTCTGCGCCTAGTCGCTAGAAAATGGCCCTCAGATCGAGGCGGCCGCCGCTCGCTTTGATAAGGCAGGTAAATAAGCTAGGTACTGTAAGCAAATCGGCCACCCACGTCGGCAATGGGAGGCCTTGTTGATGTTCATGTCCAGTTATCGCGTAATTCCGACGATAAAGCCGACTACGGCAGCAAGGCCGATCGCCTGCCAAGGATTTCGTTGGATCCTATTCCTCACGTTGTCGGTCGCTCGATACTGCAGGCTCTCGGCCTCGTCCCTGAGAGCAGCGAGCTGCTCGCGCGGCTCAACGTACGGGTCATTTCGATGTTCAAGGATCGATTCGAGAGCTTGGTCGACACGTGGCGCATCGGATGCTGCCCGTCGCCCAGTTCCTGAGGGTATAGAGGTCGTGGTGGCCGAAACTTGATCAGACGCCGGGAACGTTTCCTCCAAACCCTCATCTAGAAGACTGGTCGATCTTTGCCGAACCTGTTCGGCTTCGAATGCTTCAACCGCAGCTGATTTTTCATTCGCCATTTCCACCTCCTTAAAATCTTTAGCACAACTCATGATCTGTGTTTGTATCGCCGCGAGCCCCGGCTATGCATGTGCGCCACTGGAGGAATCCAGTCGATCGAGACGCGGCGGCGCTTATAGAACCCTTCTGATTGCCTTGAGTTGCTGAGACGAGCCGATCGTACGGTTCCGTACCGTCGTCCTTACGAATGGAACGTGCTCAACTGTCATGTCTTTCCCCTGCCTCATTGGAAAGGGAGAAAACAATGGTTACTATGGTTGGGAATGAGAGCGACTTTGGAAAGCTCGTGAAGGATCTGATCTACCTCGAGCACGATGCGATTGCAGCTTACGAGTCTACGATCGAGCGTCTCGATGACAAAACGCTTAGCGCAAAGGTCGACGAGTTTCGTCAAGATCATCTCCAGCATCTCTCCACCCTTAACGAAATCGCTGCAGAAGCCGGCATCGATGCTCCTGAGAAGGGTGACATGAAGCAGATGCTGACAACGGGTAGAATCGCGCTCGCCGACATTTTCGGCGACAAGACAATCCTAAAGGCAATGAAGACGAACGAAGACGACACAGTCTCTGCCTATGAGCGTGCCTCGCAGCACGAAGAGGCTCGACCGGAAACGAAAGCGTTCTTTATGAAGGCCCATCAGGACGAAGTCCGTCATCGTACTTGGTTCGAGACGACTGCTGACCGGTTCTGATCTCACAATCGAGTCAATCGTCTCGAGCTTGGCCCCGTAACTGATGACGCCGCGATGACCCTCGCGTTGCCTCGTTCCGGGTCGAAGAGGGCGTTCTCCGTAAGGGTTGAGCGCCCTCTGTTTTTGATCTCACACTGAAAGTCAGCGAGCTTGGCACTGACGACCGGACTTATCATTCTTTTCCATTGCATCGGAGCGTCAGGTGCGCAGATGATGCCACTCGCCTCGTCCTGGAAGACAAGCCTACCTGCAGCACGGTTCGCCACGCCCGACGCGCCATTTCGCAAAGTGGCTGGACCTGGTCATCTCTGGTTTCAAGTCGACGGTAATCAACTTCGGCCTGACCGCCTTGCCGAAATCCGCGACGCATTCGATCGCACGATCGATCAGATCATCAAGCGCGAGCGGTTTGAGGAAGCACTCGATCGGGTCGCCTTTGTCGGTGTGTCACAGGGCGCGATTGTTGCTCTTGACGCTGCTGCGTCTGGCAGATGGAACGTCGGCGCTCTGATTGGCTATTCCGGCCTTCTCCCGCCCGTCCCGGTTTCTTCCGCCAGCAGTGGCACACCGGTTCTTCTCATTCACGGGCAGAATGATCGGACAATCCCGCCATTCGCCTCTACCCTCGCCGCCACGCAGCTCCAGGCGGCTGGCTTCAAGGTAGATCTGAAGATCGAGTCAGGTGTTGGTCATGCAATCTCAATGACGGGCGCACGGCTCGGCCTGGAATTTCTCCGCACACACTTAGCCTGATTTTCAGAGACAGGAACTTCGAATGCTAGACTTACTACAAGCGAACGCTCCGATCGTCTCCGCTGCGGCCAGTCTTGGGACCCTTTGCATCTGGACTGTCTACCTTCAAATCTTCGTCGGAGGACATCGAAGACAGGTCAAACCTATGCTCATCATCAACCACGGCGAGGGGCGGGCACTTAACGCTCATTGTCTAGTTACAAACATGAGCAGGGAGCCCGTGCACATTCAAAGCGTCGTCGCAAAGATTATAACTAAGAACCACACCTACACCGCCTACATCACAGATGCAGAGGACATCCGCCAATCAGGCATCGATACTGGCTGGCAAAGAATGACGCGCCAGGGCCCGTTGCAGCCCGGGACAATGGCAGACATGGTGACTTTCGACTGCATCATCGAGTATGCTGAGGCCAGCGAGATCGAAGCAGGCGAACATTTCACCGGCAAACTCGATGCAGTTGCAGAAAACATCGAGATTACGATACTGGGCATTTACGGCTCGGAGGACCTACTGATCGGAGCGACGCGAAAATTTGACCTCCCGAAGTCCGACAGCGGATCGGCAGTCCGAGCATCCGAAGCGCTCACGCGCCAGATCACTCGCAGGCGGGAACGCAAGAAGTTGCTCAAGGAATTACATGAGCAGCTATAAGAGGTACCCCTAGCGTGCACATGGGAAGAAACATATGGCCAGCACAGATAAGCACTATTCTGTCGAGGAGAGAACGCCCGACTACGACGATTACATGCGTCTCCGCCAAAACGCTGGTTTAACGCCATTTTCGAGGGCAGCGGCTGAAATCGGGCTAGCGGGAACTGTCTTTGCCGTGGTCGTAGTGGTCGATGGTCAGGTGATTGGAATGGGTCGGCTGATTGGTGATGGCGGCTGCTTTTTCCAGATAACCGATATTGCAGTACAGCCAGATCACCAGGGTCGCGGGCTCGGTAAGGCGATCATGACGGCAATCATGGAATATGTGAACACGATGCTACCGAAGACAGCTTATGTGAGCTTGATTGCCGACGTACCCGCCAACAAGCTTTATGAACAATTTGGATTTAGGGAAACCGCCCCAAGATCTGTAGGTATGTCCTACATAGTGAAATAGCTTACCCAGGCGACGACAGCTTCAACGGAACCATATGATCCTCTCAGATGTTTGCTGCCGATATCATGGAGGACGCCGTATGGCAGACGATCTGAAGAAGGGCGACACTGTGGCGTGGAAAACGAGCCAAGGTGAGACGACAGGTAAGGTGATCAGCAAGCAAACCAGCCCGACGAAAATCAAGGGGCACGAGGTAAAGGCTTCCAGGGCGGATCCAGAAATCATCGTCGAGAGCTCTAAATCTGGAGCCAAGGCGGCACAAAAGCCGAGCGCCCTCAAGAAGACGTCTTAAGGCCTCTTTTCGCTAATGAGGTCCAGCATGTCACTCCGGGTAGCAAAGTGTAGGTGCGGTCAGCTACGGGCCAATTGCCATGGCGAGCCTCAAAGGGTTTCGGTCTGTCATTGCCTGGAATGCCAGCTACGAACCGGAAGTGCCTTTGCAGTCCAGGCCCGATACGCGAAGACGGATGTGGAAATCGAAG
The DNA here is from genome assembly GCF_044987325.1 of Rhizobium sp. ZW T2_16. Lineage (NCBI taxonomy): Bacteria > Pseudomonadati > Pseudomonadota > Alphaproteobacteria > Hyphomicrobiales > Rhizobiaceae > Rhizobium > Rhizobium sp. ZW T2_16. The sequence continues at coordinate 162,666 of NZ_JBJDRG010000004.1, read as the reverse complement.
GAAATTCTCGGCTGTACGAAAGGATTGGAGATAGCGGTATGTGGGCACGCTACCATTTCTGTCCGGATTGCGGATCAACTGTCTATTACGAAAACGAGGATACGCCCGGAGTCTATGCGATTCCTGTAGGCGCATTTGCCGATCCTGCTTTTCCGGCACCCCAGTGCTCGATATATGAAATCCGCATTCATCCCTGGACTGATGTCAAAGGAGACGTGATCCATCGAGAGCGTTGACCCTGCAACTTCAATTAAACACGTACTGTAACTGGTGCGCCACTTCACACCGCGATTTAGCGGTGCTTCATATACGCAGCCGTGTTTTGGGAGGGTGTGCGTGTATTACGAGCGGAATGCGAGGAAAGCTCGCAATCTGATCGATGAGGACGACAGGGGGAATGACGTCCGTTCCCAGACCGCCGGGAACTCAGGCCACGACGCTCCTGTTGTCGGAATATCAACGGGCAAAGAAGGCACATCGAGCGTGGTCCGAGGCACGGAAGGCCCTTAGGGGCTTTCGCCTATAACGAGGTTCCGGAGTTATTGGCGGGTTTCGCACAGCGTCGTCAATCGCGTGGGCGAGGGACTGTGTTGGCGGTCATTCGAGGAAGGCCATCGTCCATATGTAGATACGGCAACTGCGATCCTTGCATACCCGTGGGCTAACGGTGGGTACTGCTCTGGATGATCCATAGCGCCAATCATGAAAAATATCTGGTCATCAATGCGTCCGTCGCAATAAGCGATTGGGGATCCGCATGTCGGGCAGAACGTTCGTTGAATAGGGTCTTTGCCGTAAGATGACCCTTCCAAGCCACTAAAAATAATGTCTTTGCAAAAGAAGCCGACAAAAGCTGCGACCGGCGCTCCGCTAGCTCTCCGGCAATCATCGCAATGATAATAGCCCGAATAGAACGGCTCGGACTTTGCTTCAAATTTGATCGCTCCGCAGCGACAGCCGCCAGTGTGTCTCACCGTTGATCTCCGAGAACAAGAAGCCTCTGATCGAGACCGACACAGGAACATGGCTCGAGAATATCATCAAGTCCGATGACAGGGGAGGCGAGCAGATGAGGCCCAAGCGGTATCCAAGGGTCGCCTTCCACGTGCCGAAGTGCCGCCTGAGGCAGAAGCTGGAGGCGGCCACGCGTTATAAACGGCCGCTGAGATCGTCGAGATCTCGAAGCGGCCGCATGATACGTCGAAACTCCGAAACAACCGGAGCCATGTTAATTTGCGGCAGAGGAAGATTATTTAGATTTGTCGGCCTAAGGTTTTCTTCGGAGGGTGCTGTAGATGATGTTCCGATTGGTACCATACCAGACTGCGGTCCCCAGAGTATCGGTCGTAGCGCTCGCGTTGGCGATCCGCCACATATCGCTTTCAGACCTCTGCAAGAGCTCCCAATTCATGTAAGATTCCATGTAGCCATCGTCAGCCATTTCGTCGGAAAAATTCGCGAACAAAAATGTACCGCCAGGCTTCAACATTTCCATGCAAACCTGTGTCAGTCGGATCGCTACCTTGTCGGTGAGATAGTCATACAGACCGGCAGCGTAGATCAAATCGAATGAGCCGACCTGGTGCTTCCTTGCAAGAAGGCCGCGTACCGACCCATCGATAGGCTCGACACGAGTTCCGCTGAATTGGGTTGCAATGGAACCGATGCTGAGAGGATCTTGATCAAGAGCAAGCCAGCGCTTGAGGCGGTTCTCATGCAATGCCTTAGATGTCTCCGCCTCACGTAGGTGACCGGCAGCAATTGCAAGGATTTCCGTATCAGGGCCGACGCGGGCCGCGGTATCATCAACGAATTTCGTCAGAATATCGCGTCGTTCTCTCACAGCGACCGGACCTGGAGCATTGATGGTGTATCCGAAGATGTCTCGGCCGAGTGGAGTGGTTTTTGCTACTTCTTCGGCTATCGCAGGATGCTGATAGATAAAGTCGATAAGGGTGGCATCTCCGGAGTAACCCCGTGGCTTCTCGAAAGACCAGCTGGTAAAAGCGCACTGGCGCAGGATCTCAGCGGAAGAATGAGACCTGATGATCGGTGCCAGCTTTTTCCACACGGCTAGCCCATATTTCAAGCGAACATCGTGAAGTCGAGCAATAAGCCACTTCACGGCATTCGCGCGGTTCTGCGTGGACGATAGCCGCTGCATCGCAACGTTGATGATTATTTCGAACTCAGCCGCTGCGGTCTGCACCAGGTCGGCTAGTTGCGCCTCGGTTTGCGGATTGAGGTGGTCGCTGACGGACTGCGGAGTGATCAAGCTTTGGCCGTCGAATGAAAATGCGGGCTTTGCCACGTGCGCCTCTTAAGTAAATGAATATCAAAAGAAATCGCTAAAATCTTCAGCATGTGTGCCGATGACAAGCACCCAAGGATCGCATGCCTTCATTAAAGCTCGTCTAACGTTCAGAGAATGTTAGCGAAGTTGGAACAATTCCGTGCGGTTTTTGCAAAGCTCCGCTGTCATTAATTGATGTGAAGTGCACGCAAGGTTATCCAACCTTAGCTAGCGGTCCGGTGTCGAGGCTGCACCATGGTGGGTAACAGGGCATGATGCACGTGTTGGCCGAAACTGCAGCTGCGAGACCCAGTTCGAGTTTGTCGACGAGGGAGCTGCGTGGCCTATTTGATCTGCAGAGTGAGATTGAACGAAAGAGTGCCACGCGAAGAGGGCTCTGGATCGCTGTAGGTGCCTATCTCGCGTATTCGTTGACAGATTGCCTCTTTATCGCCGACGTTGCCCAGACCACTATCATTGGGCGCTTCATTGTCGGTATCAGTGCGCTGTGCATTCTAGAACTTTTGCTTAACCGCAAAGCCACAGCGAACACGATCGACGTAGTCTCAGCTATCTCGGTCTCTACGGGCTATCTCGTGTGGCTCATTACAGCGCAGATGACTGCGGATCGGGTCGCATTCTCATACTACATGGTTTTTGGCGCAATCTTTATGATGAGCGTCAACCTGTTCTTCCGTTTTAGGTCAAACGTAGCGATAGCCTCGTCTACGGCCAATATGGTCATTTTCTTAGCCGCTCTTTCCGTTTTCGCACCAATGCCTCTTACTCATAAGTTGATAATGGGGGCATTCTGTATCTCTTGTTTCATTTTCACCGCATACGTAAATCTTCAGCTCAATAGAGAACGTTACAAAGTCTTTCTAAACGCTCTTGAGGCAAGCCTACAGCAAGCTGCCGCCCACGAGAGAGGCAAGGCCCTCTTGCATCTCTCAAACACTGACCCCCTGACCGGGCTCGAAAATCGTAGAGCTATCGATCAACGACTACGTGACCACTGGCAGCGCTGGCTCGACGATGGCGCTTCTTTTGCAGTCCTGCTCATCGATGTTGACTACTTCAAACATTACAATGATTGCTACGGGCATCAGCAAGGCGACCAATGCCTTGTGTCAATATCCGAACATCTCCAACAGACGGCATCGTCTCATGGAGCAGTGATTGGACGCTACGGGGGCGAGGAATTCATCGTCATCAAAACGGCAACAATTTCGAACGACGTGACGGCGCTTGCAGAAGCGATACGTCAAGGCATTGTGGAGTTGGCTCTGCCGCACCAGCATCGGCGAGATGGAACTCCGATAATCACCGTGAGCGTCGGCGTCTCCTATACCCGTGAGGAAATCAAGCAGGTCGACAAGGTTGTTCACGAGGCTGATCGGGCGCTTTATGCCGCCAAAGCAAGAGGACGCAACGTCGTTGCTCTCTTCGACGCCATGGATCCAAGGTATAGTGTTGACCGTGAAGATGTCGCAGCGACCCTCAAAATTGCACTCGATCAGAAATTAGTCTCGCTGGTTTATCAGCCGATCCGCAATATGCAGACAGGCATGCTCGACGGGGCAGAGGCACTGATGCGCTTGAGAATGCTTGATGGGACCCCAGTCGGGCCAGATGTCTTCATTCCCATCGCAGAGAGGACGGGAGCGATCATTGGCCTCGGACGTTGGGCAATACGTACTGCTTGTATCGATCTATTGGTGACGGATTTGGTTCGTGTCGCCAGCGTCAATGTGTCCCCCACTGAACTAAAAATGCCTGGTTTCGCAGACTACGTCGCAGCGACCTTGGCGGAATGCGAAATAGATGGCGCGAGGCTCGCCTTCGAGATTACCGAAGGTGTGGAACTCGAAATCGATCAAGACCTTGTACGTTGCATCAGCGACCTACGGAAGCTGGGTGTCCAAGTCTGGCTCGACGACTTCGGGACAGGCTTCGCAGGGTTGTCATGGCTCCGCCTGATAGATTTCGACATAGTGAAAATCGATCGCTCCTTCCTGCACGACTCTCGTACGGAGAGAGGCCGGAGAATGCTCCTCGATATCATCAACCTGCTGAGAAATCGTGGAGTGAGGATCTTAGTTGAAGGTGTGGAGACAATCGAACATCAGCGACTGATGCTACAGTATGGCATCCACCATCTCCAAGGGTATTACATCGCGCGACCTGCGCCAGCGGATCAGCTTCGACCGATAACGTTTTTCCGTTCAAACCAGCCAGAAACAGCGTAGGTTGAACATTATGCCTTGGCGTTCTCCGTGATAGCGAACCAGATCAAGGATCGGCCTTTCGATAGGCCTCTATTACGCTATCGTTCTCAGTTTTCGACCTGCGATCTTGGTGAAGGCGGACCGCATTTCGCCTGATGGCGGTATCAGGATCCGATGCGTCTAATACGGACGGCGATAGCCAGTATCGCTGTTTTAATTGCATGATGAAGATCCTTCCAAAACCAATTGAACGGGCATTGTTGATCCTCCCGTCGACCTGCAGTTTGAAACGGCTCCGCGGGTATCTCCTGAGGAGCCGAAGTAATGAGCAAAAACCGGTTTGCCTCGAGCTTCAAGCAGGTAAAACGATAGCCTCTTGTTCAATTTTGGTTTCATCGATTTTCATCGCCAAGCCCGGACGCTCCGGCACTTCGATGAAGCCGTCAACCACATCGAGTGGATCCACGAGAAAGTGCTGATGAACCGCGTTCCATTTGACCAGATACTCCTGATAGGGAGTGTGGATTGGAGACTGGGTGGCTGAGAAGTGGGCCGTCGCGAATGTCGAATGGCCATGGGGAATGGTGATTACATCATTCGCCGTTGCATATGCCGCGATTTTCAACGTTTCGCTCAGCCCCCCGCACCAATAGATGTCGGGCTGGATCACATCGAGGGCCCCCGTGTCCAGGAAACGCTTGAAGCCCCAACGAGTGTATTCATGCTCCGCGCCGGAAAGCGGAATGCGGATCCTGTCGCGTAACTTCGTGTAGCTGTCGATGCGATCCGGCATGACGCATTCTTCAAGCCACCGAGGTTTGAACTCCTGGATCCTGTCGGCGAGCTCGACGACATAGCCAACATCCATGGCCTGCCAGCAATCGAACATAAGATCGTAGTCCTCGCCGACCGCCTCACGCAGGGTCCGGACGAGTTCGACATTCTTTTTCAGTCCCTCGTAACCACTCATCGGGCCATGCCGGAAGAACCACTTCTGCGCGCGATAGCCCTTTTCCTTGTATTCAATGGCTCGATCGCGAACTTTGCCAGCGTCTAGCACCGCAAATCCCAACATCGAAGCGTATGCTGGGATCTTCGTTTGGGTCGGACCGCCGATCAAGCGATAGACTGGCTGCTGCATCCATTTTCCACGCAGATCCCATAACGCGCAGTCGATCGCGCTGATCGCGAGCATCGCGTCGCCTTGCCTTCCGTGAACCATGCCGCGGTGCATTTGGTCCCAGAGTTTCTCCCCGGCAATGGGGTCTTGGCCGACCAGGAAACGTCGCAGCTGCTTAGCAATGATGAATGCCACGCCTTCCGGTATCGGGCCCGCTAGACCAGAGACGCCGTCATCTGTGTGGATCTCGACAAAGTAGGTGACGATCTTGAACCCGTCGGGTGTCTGGACGCCTCCTTCGTGGTCGTTACGATCCCGATACTCGGGGTAGACGTCGATGGGGCGTACGAGGCGTTCCTCCCAAAGGTCACCTTTAGTTGGCAGGGTGCCGTGGAGTTGACGTAGTCGGACTTCTGTGATCTGCATGATTTATGTCCTTGAGGCGTTGCTGGCAGCAGCAGTCCGCCCAAATGTGAGTGTTATGACTGTGAGGACGACGATCGACATTGTCGCCATCAGTGCGAGCCAATAGAAGCCGCCATTGAAGTTGCCCGTCTGGTCGCGAATGATCCCGATCACCCATGGATTGATGACGCTCGACAGATTGCCAAGTGAGTTGATCAACGCGATACCGCCGGCGGCAACAACCCCGCTCAGGACGGCCGTTGGCAATCCCCAGAACACTGGCATTGCGCCGAAGACGCCGATTGCGGCAAAGCATAGCGAAATCAGCTTGAGCGTCGGGTCGTTGATCCACGCGGTAACGAGAAGGCCGACGATCGAGATCCCCAGCGCGAGATAGTTGGTTGCCACCCGCTTGCCGGGCTTGTCAGCTAAACGCCCAAGGAGAAGCATTCCGACTGCGCCGAACGCATAGGGAATTGCTGCGACGAAGCCGGATTGCAGTTGTCCGAAGCCGAACTCCTTCAGGATCAGGGGCAAGAACGTGCTGACCGCGCCATTGAGGTTCGTGAGACCGTAGTACATGAGGCAAAACAGAAGGACTTGCGGACTTAGCAGCGCCTTCATTAATTGCTTGCTATGGCCGCCCTGACTGTTGGCCGAACGCTCGGCACGCTCTGTTTCCAGCCGCGAAACCAACCAGTTTTTCTCTTGGTCAGACAGAAACTTGGCTTCCCGGGGAGTGCTCGGGAGAAGGAACGGGATAAACACCGCCAGGACGACGGCCGGAATCCCTTCGATGATATACATCCACTGCCACCCGTGAAGGCCGAGCAGCCCATCCAGTTCCAGGAGTACGGTTGACAGAGGAGTGCCCAAAACGAGCGCGATCGGAATACCCGTCATGAACATGCTCATGATGCGGCCACGGTAGGCCGCCGGAAACCAAAGCGTCAGATAGAAAACTACGCCCGGGAAGAAGCCAGCCTCGGCAGCACCGAGAAGTGCTCGAAGAACATACAGGCTTTCGGCGCTCCATACAAATGCGTGGGCAGCGGAGATAAGTCCCCATGTAAGCATGATGCGGGCAATCCACCACCGCGCGCCGAAACGTTCGAGAGCAAGATTGGACGGCAGCTCGAGCAGGACGTAAGGGACAAAAAACACGCCCGCGGCGAAACCGAACGCAGCCGTGGATAGTCCGAGGTCCTGGTTCATCGTTAGGGCAGCTACCCCAACATTCGCGCGATCCAGGATCGCGATGAAGTAGCTAAATATTAGAACAGGTAACAGTCGCCGCGTGATTTTGCGGACAACATCTTTCTCCAGGTCTGCCATAATTCCTCCAAAAGCAGATTGTCGGAAACGTTTGCGGTGCGTCAGACATCATGAAGCGTGATATTTGGCAGAAATGCAGCCCAATAACGCAGAAAAATCCGACGCGATCCTCTTCTACGGAAACGTTTCCGGGAAGTTGCCACCGCGTCCTACTCCATGTCAATAGTGTTGAGAGACAAAAAGGGTAAGCATGAAAAAGCGGTCAGGCATCGGAATTCGCGATCTCGCGTCCCATCTCAAGATGTCCATTAGCACTGTGTCGCGCGCGATGAACGGCAGCCCGGAGGTCAGCAAGGAAACGCAGGACAAGATTAGGGCGGAAGCAGAGAGACTTGGATATAGACCCAACCAGTCGGGGCGCAGCCTTAGGAGTGGAAGTACGAACACGGTCGCCTTGACGATGCGAACCGACATAGGACGCACCGTCGCCGGAGAGACATTTTTCATGGCGCTCAGCGAAGGGCTTCAGGCGTCGCTGTCGTCAGCAGGCCTCGACTTATTGATTCTTCCTTGTTCGTCGGATCAGGATCAGAACGAGTTCCTTTACAGGGCCGTCGACAGGCATCTCGCGGATGCTTTTGTCATCTCAAACGTCCAGCGGTATGACCCACGCATCGATTACCTGCGGCGAGGAGACGTGCCGTTCGTCGCTTTGGGAAGCAGTGAGACAAAAGGGGACTACGCAGCGCTTGATCTTGATTTTGCGGGAGTGGCAAGGGCCGCAGTTGATCGCTTGACGGCCGCTGGACACAGACGCATCCTTCTCGGCCTAACGTCTCAGGACACGAACAGTAACTTCGCCTTTCTGCACGGCTATCAAAAAGGTCTATCCGATGCAGGGCTTCCATTTGACGAGGAACTTGTCCTGCGACCCTACGATCGAATTGCGGGCGGTGCCGAAATTGCGAGCGCTTTACTGGATATGAAAGTAAGACCTACCGCAGTCCTTCTGATCCAGGAGACGATGGCGATGGGCCTTTACCAGAAACTCAATCAGGCGGGAATTTGTCCAGGGAAGGACGTGGCGGTCATAGGATTTCGCGAAAATCCCGTCTGTCGATATCTCGCGCCAACACTCACATCATTCAGGGTGGACCTGAGGGCGTATGGGTACCGGCTCGGAGAGGTGATGATCAGGGAGCTTAGTTTGTCGCGAAAGCCAGAGGCAAATTCAGCACCCCGTTTGGAATTGTTTCCCATGGTGCTCGTGGACGCTGAAAGCGGATAAAATATGCAAACCGCTTGAGTGGAGTGAGCCGCGCGCTTTAGCGGACGTCTCGTAGTTGGAGACGGTTCCTTTCATCGAAGTTCAGACCCGGTATTCGAGGACGCAGGCCGCCACTTCCAGGAGGTGCGGGCGACAGAGGTTGATAAGCTAAATAATCTGATCTGTCGAGTTTTTGCTTTCAGCTGGACGTCAATGGAATCTTGTTCGTCAGTCTCAATGTCGAAGCTGCAAACTATCCATGCAGCGGGAGCAAAGTTGGTGTAGCAGGATGCAGGGGTGAGACCTTCGTGCAATGATGGCTCGGTCAGCGCGAGCAAAAAGAGCTTTTCGGCCTTAGGCGCTGGAGCGTTGCGCCTGCTCAACAACGCTGCGGATCAAATGAGCCCGGCTTTATGGGGCGAGGGCCCCTGTAGGTCTGGCGACTACTGGGTTGGGCCCAGAGGGGGTCGTTTCTGCTATTCTACTGGCGGAGCGAAGAGCTATCTCAGAAAATAGGGTGTATGGCCATAATGGCCAGGCAGCAGGAATTGAGGCCGCCTGCTGTTCAGGCGATGGAGTCCAGGACCCGTCCATACCACTTGCTGATTTTTTTCAACGCATCGAATATCCGTAGGTCAGTACGGTATCGGGCAGCGGTCTCAGCTTGCTATCCAATCAATCTCTTGCTCATATTCGATCAGCGCTCTTGCCAAAGGCGATTGAGTGCAGAGACCGTCATGTCAGGCTGGTCGTGTGCGGGAGGGTTCGGTTGAGAGGCTGAACCTTCCCTCTCCACCCTCGCGATTCGCTTCGAGACCCTACCGCCGTGTCGTCAAACAGCTTGAAAGCTACAAGTGCCGGAAAATGCCCCTTTGATCGACATTCCGGCCTCCTCGGCAGCTTGAACGAATGCCGTACGGGCCAAATCAGGATCTGCGTCCGACGTGATACAGTCGAGGCATGCCTTCACCGCTTCATAATAGCGGTCGCCATCCTCGATTGGCCATTCCGATAGAAGTTCCTCGGCAGCTTCCTCGACCGAACTGATGGTTAAGTCTGGATTTGCGTCCCCGAGAGAGATTATGACTGGATTGAAAATATGCAAATTGTCCCGTTCCAAAACACAAACTCCTCCTGCGCTTCATCAAACGTTTACCGAGCAATAACCGTGCCACAGATGGAAAATTGCTAGGGTTGTCACCACGGTCATTGGAAGAGGAGGCTGTAAGTAAAGCGACCCCGATCCAGCGCTGCCAGGCTTGATCAGCTTATGCAGGTGGGGCTGCAACACTGTGTCCGACATCAGCGCCCATGAGACAGAATTGGCTTAATTGAGAAGAGAGGATTTTCGGCTCATCGTAGCTCTATCAAAGGAAGCGAAGATGAGACAGAAAACCGGGCCGCAGACATCGGCGGCCGAAAAGACGATCAAGGACATCCGCCGCGCCACGCGCAAGCACCATTCAGCCGAGGACAAAATCCGCATCGTGCTTGAAGGGCTGCGAGGCGAAGACAGCATTGCTGCGATCTGCCGCCGTGAGGGGATTGCCGAGAGCCTGTATTATAGCTGGTCAAAGGAATTCCTCGAAGCGGGCAAGAAACGACTTGCGGGTGACACCGCCCGTTCGGCCACCAGCGACGAGGTGAAAGCGCTGCGCCGTGAAAGCCGCGACCTGAAAGAGGCGCTGGCCGACCTCACCTTGGAAAACCGCCTGCTCAAAAAAAGCATGATCGCGGATGGGGGCGACGACGAATGAGATACCCCGCCACCGAGAAACTGGAAATCATTCGGTTTGTCGAACAGTCGCATCTGTCGGCCAGGCAAACCCTCGACAAGCTCGGCATTCCAAGGCCGACCTTCTATCGCTGGTATGATCGCTTCCTGACCCATGGCGTTGAAGGGCTAGAAGACCGGACGTCCGCGCCATCACGGGTGTGGAACCGCATCCCCGAGGATATCCGGGATCGCATCATCTCACTCGCACTCGATCACGCCGACCTCTCGCCGCGCGAGCTGGCGGTAAAGTTCACCGACACGGAAGGCTATTTCGTGTCAGAGGCTTCGGGCTACCGCCTGCTCAAGGCCCATGACCTAATTACGTCACCAGCCTATATCGTCATCAAGGCCAACGACGAGTTCAAGGACAAGACCACGCGGCCGAACGAGATGTGGCAAACCGACTTCACCTACCTGGAGGTCATCGGCTGGGGATGGTTTTACCTGTCGACCATCCTCGACGATTATTCTCGTTACATCATCGCCTGGAAGCTGTGCACCAGCATGAAGGTGGAAGATGTCACCGACACGCTCGATCTGGCACTGGCCGCCTAAGGCTGCGACAAGGTCAAGGTCGACACCGACCGCGACTGCTGTCGGACAATGGCCGTGTTACGTCGCCTCCGATCTCGGCGAATGGCTGGAGAAGTACAAGATCGACCAGGTCCATGGCGCTCCCGGTCATCCGCAAACGCAGGGCAAGATCGAACGCTGGCACCAAACGCTGAAGAACCGCATCCTCTTGGAAAACTACTTCTTCCAGGAAGACCTCGAAGCCCAGATCGCGGCCTTCGTCGAGCATTAGAATCATCGACGATACCACGAGAGCCTCGACAATCTCACTCCGGCCGACGTCTACTTCGGATGCGGCCAGACTATCCTGCTCGAACGCGAAAGGATCAAACAAGATACGATCAAACAGCGCCGCTTGAACCACCAAGCCAAAGCGGCTTAAATCAACCCGCAGACCGAGCCGGAAACTCCATTCTTCCAGAGCCCCAAAAGTCTCAAATCATTTGATGACGGACAATCATCGTCAATTTCGATGGGCACAATAGCGAACGGCTGTATCATTCGGAGCGAGCGTCTATCTCCGCCTCCAAGTCGGTCCAAAAACAATAGCGTATTGCCGCAGCCATGCGGCGAAAAAAGGGAGGCCAACACCTGGAACAAAAAGAGCCCCGGAACGAGCGCCTAGTTGAGGTTTGGGGATCTCCGAAGCCGGGCGGGCAGGCCCGATCTGAGGGGGACCGAACCTGCACTTGGGGACTTCTGGAGGTGGATCAGGATGCCTGAGGCCCGTTCACGTCCGCCGAACCACACGCTCGCCTATTAGTTCCCGCTAAGGTTTCTCATTATGCGATTTGTGATTGTTGATGCGCTTTGTCAGACCAGCGAGGGGCCGAACACTCATTTCGGATAGACGAGCCTTCAGTTTGCTAAACCCGCCGAAAACGATAGTGACGCACTAATGTCAATGAACTACCGTCGGTACGTCTTCAAATGCGGCCATACCCTCCTCTTCCACAGTGGAGAGGAATTCCGCGTAAGCTTCCTCGTCTGTCTCGAATGGATCGTCCCAAACGGTCGATGTGTTGTGCTCGTTCACAACTTCTAAATTCCATCCAGTTTCGAGCTCAAGTCGGAAAATGTTAACTTCAACCACCCGGCCATCCTTGGCAAACTTCGTGCAGCGGGAAGAGTATGTGATCTTGGGGTCAGCTTCCATGCGTCATTCCTGTCAGCGTTGAACCAATAGCGACTAGAACAGGCACACTAATGGCTAGAATTGGGTCGAATCAACCCTCCTGCGGCTGCGGATCAAGCTGACGGGGATCGGGGAGGTGAGAAAGTCGTCTTCATGAGGCCACTAGACGAAAAGTTCGAGAGCGAATTGCAAAAGCAGACGACCGCTGAAACGAGTGGCGAGGGTGCCGCCGTTTCTCATTGTTCCGTTCGGTTAGCACCAGGTCCATACACTTTCATTATATCGTCGATGTCCTCTCCAGAATAACCGCGTCTCGAAACCCAAGCGAATAGCCGAGAAGTCGAGCGCGCGTGGGTATCCATCAAGATCATATTGGATATCTTCATGCGCTGGAATGCGCGCCGTGGCTCTTTGAGCCGAACAGATGGCTCTCATCTACTAGATCTCCAATCTCGAGTTCGCCGTTCCAAATGGATCTGCTTGTTAGGATTCTAAAAACCTAAGCCTGCCGGGGACAATGGATCGTCCTTGTGTCCAGATCCGTTGCAAAGGATCGGCAGCGACCCGGCGTCATCCTCGATCGCCAGTCTTTCAAGCAGCCGCCTTGCAGTTTCATCGAAAGGTTTTCCGCTCTCCATTAACGTTCGAGCGGTAACTTTTAGTTGGGGATAGCTGAACGCTGTTGGATGAAGACCTAATACCGACCAAACATATCGCCCCTCGAAACTAGCAATGAGCACGATCTTCGAAAACACCGCGCCTCTAAGGGCGCAGTAAAGCTGTTGGGTAAAACGCCTGCATAGGCCGCGACGACGATGAGAGATCGTTACATCGAAATGGCTGATATCGACCAGACCACTCTTGGTGTTGAATCATAGAACAGCTGTCACCCTGCCTTTAACTTTGCCCACGAACCTACCGTCCGAGCTTTCGTTACCCTTAGGCGATGATGCCCCAAGCCCGACGCTGCTGCGGCAAGAAGGCGAGCCACATGAAGCAAGTCCTCGAAAGCGGAAGGGGCTTGCGGTACCGGATTTGGAACCTTGGGTGACGGCGAACTCCTTAGCGCAAGCGCCCGCTTCAAGATAGCAATGGATTAATCAATGTCGGACCCATGAAAAGGATGAGTGGCCCATATCCATCCGATCGCATCTGCTTGCAATCGCTGCCTGCATCGCACGATGCGCTACACAGCGCGAGGGGTTCAAGCGTAGCGCAGGGGCGTCAAAAGCGCAGCAATCCGGTTCTTCGGAAGACGCAATTAAGGATGAAGCATCCCACGTCATGCGGCATCTTCAACTTTCAGCCTAAATGCAAGTCGGACGCCGCCAAGAGATGCGATTTCAGGAGCTTAGACCTGGTGGACAGCTACCGGATCTTTTGTACGTGATCACGCGGGTTGTGGACAGATCAACGGGGCAAAATCACCGATTATTTTCCTTGACAGTTCGATAGACTCAGTGAAACGACTTTTGTCGACAAAGTCAATTTCTTTCTTTGGGAGGATAAGATGAAAATTGATGTCCAGGCCGGCTCGAATATTCCAGCCGCCATTCTCTTGAATTCACAGGATAATGTTGCCGTAGCCCGACGTGAGATCGCGATTGGCGAAGCGTCCGGCGTCGACGGAATTGTGGCTGAAGCAGTCATTCCACGCGGTCACAAGATCGCGATCCGCGCAATCGCCAAGGGTGAGGCCGCGACGAAATACGGCCAGACGATCGGCATCGCCAGCTGCGATATCGCTCCCGGCGACCATGTCCATCTGCAGAACATCGCCATGCAGCACAGCGACGTGACTCACCATTTCTCGTCGCACGTGCCGGTGATCGATTTTGTGCCGGACGCCGAACGCCGGACCTTCGAAGGCTATCTGCGGCCGGACGGCCAGGTCGGCACCCGAAACTATATCGGCATCATCTCGTCGGTGAACTGTTCCGCCACCGTGTCCCATGCGATTGCCGATCATTTCAACCGCGGCGGCGGCCTGAAGGGGTACGACAACATCGACGGCGTGGTTGCGCTGACGCACGGGCAGGGCTGTGCGATCGGTACCGGTACCGAAGGTTACGAATATCTGATCCGGACACTGAGCGGTTATGCGCGCAACCCGAACTTTGCCGGTATCCTGATGATCGGCCTCGGCTGCGAGGTGAACCAGATCTCGCTGATCCAGGAGAAATACGGGCTGGAGGAAAGCCAGTTCCTTAGAACCATGACGATCCAGCAGCTCGGCGGCACCCGCAAGACGGTCGAGGTCGCATCTGCAATCATCGTCGAAATGCTCGATGCACTTAAAGGGCTGGAGCGGACGACCCAGCCGCTTTCCAAGCTGAAGCTGGCGCTGCAATGCGGCGGCTCGGACGGTTATTCCGGCATTTCCGCCAATCCCGCTCTCGGCCATGTATCCGATCTTCTGGTCAAGCACGGCGGCACGGCTGTCCTGAGCGAGACGCCGGAAATCTATGGCGCCGAACATCTTTTGACCATGCGTGCGGTAAAGCCGGAAGTTGCGCAGAAGCTGATAGACCGGATCGAATGGTGGGGCGACTACACGTCGCGCCACGGTGCCGAACTCAACAACAACCCGTCGCATGGCAACAAGGCGGGTGGCCTGACGACGATCCTGGAGAAATCGCTGGGAGCGGTCGCCAAGGGCGGCTCAATGCCGATGCAGGCGGTCTATGAGTATGCGGAGATCATTGACGAAACCGGCTTCGTCTTCATGGATACACCCGGTTACGATCCGGTCGCGGTGACCGGCCAGATCGCCGGTGGCTGCAATATGCTGATCTTCACCACCGGCCGTGGTTCCGTTTCCGGTTTCAAGCCGGTGCCGACGATCAAGGTTGCAACCAATACGGAAATGTTCGAACACATGAGTGAGGACATGGACGTCAATTGCGGTGATATCGTAAACGGGCGCGAAAGCATCGAAGAAGCCGGCGAGCGGATTTTCGAGACGCTGATCGCGGTCGCTTCGGGCCAGCGGACGCTCAGCGAAATCTATGACTACGGCAATAACGAATTCGTACCTTGGCAGCTTGGTGCGATCACCTGATGTCAGACTGCAATCGGAGCGAGACTTGGAGCGACAGCCGGCCTATCGGCGCATAGCCGAACATCTCGATGGGGCAATCCGTGACGAGCGGATCGTTACCGGCGCGATCATCAAGATAGCAGAAGTCGCCAAGATCTTCGGGTCGAGCCGCTCTCCGGTGAAACAGGCTTTCGAAATCCTGGAGGCGCAGGGCAGCGTGCGCCCTCATGACGGGCAGGGGTTCGTAGTTGGAAACGATAGCGAACCTTTCCGTTTTACGCTGACTGCTGATCATCTGACGCTGGGCGACGGCGAGATCGATGCAAACCAGAGCGCTCTTGACGAACTGTATTTCAGGATCGAGCGCGAACTGATCCTGCACTCGATGTCCGGGCATCTGCGTGTAAACGAACTGGCGCTTGCCCGGCATTTCGGCATCGGCCGGACGGTGGCGCGCGATCTCATCTTCCGGGCCAACAAGCTCGGGATCGTTGCGCGGGGAAACGGCGGACACTGGCAGATCGTCGGCCTTGATGTCGAACGTTGCCGAAATCTCTATGACCTGCGGCGAATCCTGGAGCCGATCGCGCTGGAGGCCGCAGCATCGCTGATACCGCGCAGCGAACTTAAAGACATGCGAGGTCGTCTTGGCGAAGCGATTGCCGTCTCGCCTGCTCTGGATATCGTCGATCTTGATAGGCTGGAAAACGATCTTCATCAGCGATGCCTCGGATATTGTCCCAATCCGGAAATCATCGAGGCGCTTTCCCGCACTGCACCGACCTATATCTGCGGAAAATATCTGCAGGTCACCTTATCCGACAACCCGACTATCGAAACCTTCATGCATGATCACAACGAGATCATCACCCTTATACTGGACGGCAGGAGTACGGACGCAGGTGAGCGCCTCCGTGAACATCTTGTGTTGTCCTGCGGGCAGATCGTGGAGCGGCTGACGGAATATCTTGAAACGAAGACCACGCCGGATGTCGAATATATTTGGTGAGGTCACACCCGGTTTTCACACCGGGTGCGTTGACTTTCCAGATGACCTATCAGCCGATCGCCATAAGGCTGGCGTTGCCGCCTGCAGCGGTCGTGTTGATTGACGTGGAGATTTCCTCAAGCAGCCAGTTCAGGCAGTAGGCCTCAGAATCCATCGCAAGTTCTGCCGAGGGTGAGGCTTGAACGAGAACGAGTGGCCCTGGCAGCGCGGCGATCCTCTTCGTGATTTCGACGAGACGCTCGCCTTCGCCCTCGATCAGTGCACCGGCAAAGGGGGCATCCTTGGCCCAATCCTCGCTCCAGGTGATCCGCGCAGCGACGTTTGCCGGCAGATCGCCGAGCGAAGCCTTGAGGCCTGAAGCAGCATCGATTGCGACCTCGTTCCCCGTAGCAAGCGCTGCGGTGAGTTGGCGATAGAGGCCGATTTCCGTCTGTGGGACAAGCAGGACGCGGCCACGCGGGTGAAGCGCGTAGATATTGCGTTCACCGACCGGGCCGGCGAGATCGGTTTGCAGGCCAAGTGCGGAAACGGCGCCCGTCTCGCGGGCATCCTGTGCCAGCTTGTTGCGTCCGCGCTGGCCGAGCCAGCGGGCGAAATCCGTGAGTGCGGGATCGGTATGGACCGAGCTGTGGCGTGGCGGAACCGGGGCCTTGTCGACCAGACGGCCGAGATAAAGCGGACCTCCTGCCTTCGGGCCTGTCCCGGACAGGCCGCGTCCGCCAAACGGCTGAACGCCGACGACAGCGCCGATGACGTTTCGGTTCACATAGATATTGCCGACCCGGATGAGGCCGGTCACCTGCGCGATCGTCTCGTCGAGGCGCGTATGCAGGCCGAAAGTCAGGCCGTAGCCGGTACCGTTGATATCCTCGATCAACCGTTCCAGATCATCGCGCTTGTAGCGTACGACATGCAGGACCGGACCGAAGACTTCGCGCTGAAGATCCTTCAGCGAGCCGATCTCGATGATCGTCGGGGCAACGAAGGTTCCGTTTGCTGTTTCAGGGCCGAGCGGCAACTGCTCAACCTTGCGGCCAAGCGTGCGCATGGCTTCGATATGCTTTTCGATATTGCCCTTGGCTTCTTCAGTGATGACGGGGCCGATATCGACATTCAGCGTGTCGGTGCGACCGATCGAAAGCTCCTTCAGTGCGCCCTTGAGCATGGAAAGGATGCGGTCTGCGACGTCTTCCTGCAGGCAGAGAACACGCAGTGCCGAGCAACGCTGGCCGGCGCTGTCGAAGGCTGACGCGATGACATCGAAAACGACCTGCTCGGCGAGCGCCGAGGAATCGACGATCATCGCATTCTGGCCACCGGTTTCGGCGATCAGCGGGATCGGCTTGCCGTTTGGCAGCAGACGGCGGGCCAGTTCGGCCTGGATGAGACGCGCCACTTCAGTGGAGCCGGTGAACATGACGCCGCAGGTCTGCGGTGCTGCAACGAGTGCCGCACCGATGCGACCATCACCCGGAAGCAGCTGAAGAGCATTGGCGGGAATGCCGGCCTCGTGCAGAATGCGGATGCCCTGCGCGGCGATGAGCGGAGTTTCTTCCGCGGGCTTAGCCAGAACCGGATTGCCGGCGACCAGCGCTGCGGCAATCTGGCCGGTGAAGATCGCCAACGGGAAGTTCCATGGGCTGATGCAGACGACAGGGCCGAGTGGACGATGTCCCGGGCCGAGCGTGCGGCGCGCCTGTTCGGCATAATAACGAAGGAAATCGATTGCCTCGCGTACTTCCGCAATCGCGTTGGGCATGGACTTGCCGGCTTCGCGCATGATGAGGCCGAGCAGATCCGGCATTTGAGCCTGCATGATATCGGCTGCGCGCTCCAGGCAGGCAGCACGGTCTGTGGGAGCCGTGGCGGCCCAGCCCGCGGCTGCACTCGTGGCGATTGTCATGGCCTTGCCGGCGCCGGCTTCCGTGATCTCGGTGACCGTGCCGACAACATCGCGCCGGTCGCCAGGGTTGAGCACCGGACGGCTGGCTCCAGCATTTTCCAAACTTGAAGCGGAAGTCCATTCACGGGTGGACGAGTTTTTCAGCGATGTGGAGAGTTCCGCAAGCGTCGTTTCGTTTGAGAGATCCAGCCCGGTGGAATTTAACCGGGCACCATAAAGATCGCGGGGGAGAGCGATCTGATCGTGACGGGCGCCGATCTCAGCCATGCCACGAACCACATCGACTGGGTCGATCACCAGTTCATCTACCGAAACGTTCTTGTCGCCGATGCGGTTGACGAAGGAGGAGTTGGCGCCGTTTTCCAAGAGGCGTCGAACCAGATAGGCAAGCAATGTTTCATGGGTGCCGACGGGAGCGTAGACACGTGCGGGGCGGCCAAGTTTGCTTGTGCCGACAACCTCGTCATAGAGCGGCTCCCCCATTCCATGCAGGCACTGGAATTCGTATTTGCCGCTTTGGAATTCCGGCCCGGCGATATTATAGATCGTCGCCAAAGTCTGCGCATTATGGGTCGCAAATTGCGGGAATACAGCGTCGGTCGCCGCCAGCAGTTTGCGGGCACAGGCAATGTAGGAAACATCGGTATGGACCTTACGCGTGAAGACTGGAAAATCTTCCAGTCCGTCCACCTGGGCGCGCTTGATCTCCGCATCCCAATAAGCGCCCTTGACGAGGCGCACCATGATGCGGCGATTGTTGCGGCGGGCAAGATCGATGATGAAGTCGAGCACGGCCGGGCAACGCTTGCCATAGGCCTGCACGACGAAGCCCATGCCCTCCCAGCCGGCGAGATCAGGATCTTCGCAAAGGCTCTGCAGAAGATCGAGCGACAGTTCGAGACGGTCAGCCTCCTCGGCATCGATGTTGAGGCCGATATTGTATTTTTTCGCCAGGCTAGCGAGAGCCTTCACCTTCGGCAGGAGTTCGCCCATGACGCGTTCGGCCTGTGCGCGGACATAACGTGGGTGCAGTGCCGAGAGCTTGATGGAAATGCCAGGACCGTCATAGATGCCGCGACCGGCAGACGAGAGGCCGATGGCGTTGATCGCCTTTTCATAATCCTTGTAGTAGCGCTCGGCATCTGCCGCGGTCGTCGCAGCCTCGCCCAGCATGTCATAGGAGTAGCGGAACCCGCGTTCCTCCAGCGGCTTTGCACGCTTCAACGCCTCGGCAATCGTTTCACCGGTGACGAATTGCTCGCCCATCATGCGCATTGCCATGTCGACGCCGCGGCGGATGACTGGTTCGCCACAACGGGCGATCAGCCGGGTGAGCGCGGCAGAAAGGCTGCGGCCATCGACCGTGTTGGTAAGCTTGCCGGTGACGACGAGGCCCCAGGTGGCGGCATTGACGAAAAGCGAACGGCCGCCGCCGACATGGGACTTCCAGTCGCCGTCTGAAATCTTGTCGCGGATCAGCGCATCGCGGGTTGCCGTATCGGGAATACGCAACAGTGCTTCGGCAAGACACATGAGGGCGACACCCTCCTGGCTCGACAGAGAATATTCATGCACCAACCCTTCAACGCCCGTGCCTTTGTGCTTTGCGCGGAGTGCCTTGATCAGCTGGCTCGCCGTCTTGCGAATGTCGCGGCGCGTCTCTTCCGGCAATGTTGCCTCCACCAGAAGCGCAGCAACGCTTTCGCCCTCCGGCTTGCGGTAGGCAGCGGTGATGGCGCGGCGCAATTCGCTCTGCTGGCGCAGGGCGGGCGCAAAATTTTCAAATGCCGGGAATGCGTCGGTATTCTTGTCGAAGGAGCGAGGGTTCGTCATGGCGGTTCCCGGTTGTCGTAGGAGTTCAACAAGTCGCGGAAGATAACATAGCCGGAATTTTCACGTTGCCCAGTTTTCAAGCTTAATCTATTTGTTTGGACTAAATACACGGGCAAATAGCGGCGAAAAGTTGGAATATGGCGTCATGGCTAGCGAATTAGACCAGTTCGACAAGAAGATCATGCAGGAGCTTTCAGCAGATGGACGTCTGTCGATCACAGAACTTGCCAGCCGCATCGGTCTTTCCAAAACACCCTGCCAATTGCGCCTGCGTCGATTGATCGAAGAAGGTTATATCGAAGGGTTCAGAGCGATCCTCAGTTCGCAAAAACTCGGTCTCGATCACATTGCCTTCGTTGAAGTCAAACTCAGCGACACACGGGAGGAGGCATTGAAGAGCTTCAACGATGCAGCTCGCAAAATCAGAGAGATCGAAGGCTGCCACATGATCGCCGGTCGCTTCGACTATCTTCTGAAGGTCCGCACCAGAGATATCAGGCGATATAGGATCGTACTGGGTGAGAAAATTTCAACCCTTCCCTTCGTGGCAAACACATCCACAAACGTGGTGATGCAAACGGTCAAAGAAGACAGCCCGCAGCTCATGGCATCGCCGGAATAGCGAACTGGTAACGTCAAGTCACACCCTCCAGCCCATATTGTTCACGGTTTCGTTTTGTCCTAATGTGATGGCAAAACGAAAATCGAGGGAGCCGTGGAAACACCATGCATCTAACCAGCCGGCAGGAAGAGATTCTCGCGATCGCCAAGGAGCAGGGTAAGGTGCTGGTGGAGGATCTGGCTGCGCATTTCCAGGTCACCCCACAGACGATCCGCAAGGACCTGAACGATCTCTGCGATGATAAGGTGTTGAACCGCGTCCATGGTGGGGCAGTGTTCCCGAGCGGCAACGAGAATGTCAAATACGAAGCGCGCCGTTCGATGGCCGCAGTCGAAAAACAGGCGATCGGCAAGGCTGCCGCCGAGATCATTCCCGACAATTCATCGCTCTTTATCAATATAGGCACCACGACGGAGGCCGTCGGCGATGCGCTTGTTGATCATCGCGAATTGATGGTTATTACCAATAATATCAATGTAGCCAACCGGTTGCGCGTGTTTCCCTCGATCGAGGTCATTATTGCCGGTGGCGTCGTACGGGGTTCGGATGGTGGTGTCGTGGGAGAGGCGGCTGTCGATTTCATCCGCCAGTTCAAGGTGGATTATGCCGTAATCGGTGTCTCGGCCATCGACGCAGATGGGGCGCTGCTCGATTTCGACTTTCGCGAGGTAAAGGTAGCGCAGGCGATCATTGCCAATGCGCGGCATGTCATTCTCGTGTCCGACGCCACAAAGTTCGAACGAACCGCGCCCGTTCGCATGGGCCATATCTCGCAGGTGCACACATTCATTACCGACTGTTGTCCATCGCCCGAGATTCGGAAAATCTGCGCCGAAAGCGACGTTCGACTGATAGAGACGCATTAATCCGGTCTCATTTTTGCGTTCCGTCAATCTTCATTTGACATTCGTTTTTCTTTCATTTTAGACTGTATTCAGTTTCGTAAAAAGCATAATTTTGTGCAATGCGAAAGTGAGCGGGGCCATCGGTAGGCAATGTCAGGCGATACGGTTTTCGATCTCTTCGTGATTGGCGGTGGCATCAACGGATGCGGCATCGCGCGCGATGCTGCGGGTAGAGGGTATTCCGTCGCGCTTGCCGAAATGAACGATTTCGCCTCCGGCACTTCCTCCGGCGCTACCAAGCTGATCCATGGCGGCTTGCGCTATCTCGAGCATTACGAATTCCGTTTGGTACGTGAAGCATTGATGGAGCGTGAAGTGCTGTGGGCCATGGCCCCGCATGTCATCTGGCCGCTCCGTTTCGTGCTCCCCTACCAGAAGGGTGGCGTGCGTCCGGCCTGGCTGATCCGGCTCGGTCTTTTTCTCTACGACAATCTCGGTGGTCGAAAACTTCTGCCGGCGACCAAGACTTTGAACCTGAAGACCGATCCAGCCGGCAAGCCGCTGAAACCGGTCTTCGGAAAGGCTTTCGAATATTCGGACGGCTGGGTGGACGATGCCCGTATGGTGGTGCTTAATGCCCGCGATGCCGCATCGAAGGGCGCGATGATCATGAGCCGCGCTAAGGTCGTTTCGGCCCGTCGCGAAGGCGGCTTATGGCAGATCGAGGTTCGCGACGAAGCGTCAGGCACGACGGCCAGCCACAAGGCTCGGATGCTGGTCAATGCCGGTGGTCCGTGGGTGGATCAAGTTCTGTCGAACGCGGTTGGTCGCAACAATGTCCACAATGTCCGGCTCGTGCAGGGCAGCCACATCATCGTGCGCAAGAAGTTCGAAGACAGAAGAGCCTATTTCTTCCAGAACCCGGACAATCGCATCTTCTTCGCCATTCCCTACGAGACCGATTATACCCTGATCGGCACCACCGATCGTGATTTTCCAGGCGATCCGAAAGATGTCAGGATTAGTCCGGAAGAAATAGACTATCTCTGCAGTGCAGCGAGCGAGTATTTTTCGGAACCTGTAACCTCGGACGACATCGTCTGGACCTATTCGGCCGTTCGCCCGCTTTATGATGATGGCGCGTCGAAGGCGCAGGAAGCGACCCGCGATTATGTGCTGAAGGTAGACGAGGCAGATGGCGCGCCACTGCTCAACGTCTTCGGCGGCAAGCTGACAACCTATCGGCGCCTTTCCGAACACGCGCTGGAAAAGATCGGCGAGACGATCGGCGAAAAGGGCGGCCCCTGGACGGCCAGGAGCCATCTTCCTGGTGGGGATTTTCCAGTCGCGGGGGCTATAGAAGAAGAGCGAAAATTGATGGCGGCCTATCCGTTCATCAGTCAGCGACAAGCCTCGCGGCTCATCAAGTGCTACGGCACCGATGCCAAAGCGATATTGGGAGAGGCCAGATCCATCGAGGGGCTTGGCCGGCATTTTGGCGGCACGCTTTACGAAGCGGAAGTTCGCTGGTCTATCGAAAAGGAATGGGCGCGCACGGCTGAAGACGTGCTGTGGCGCCGTACCAAGCAGGGATTGTTCCTGACGGCAGAGGAAGCCCAGGGACTGGAGGAATACATGGCGGGCGTTCGCCGGGCCGCGTGAGGCTTGGGAGATAACTGCCTGTTGCCAGAGGGTTGGGAGGCCCGAGGTATATATGCTGGAATTGCGCAATGTGTCGAAGACGGTGGCGGGCGAATATCACATTCGCCCGACCGACCTGACATTAAAGCGGGGAACGCTGAACGTCCTGCTCGGGCCGACGCTTGCCGGCAAGACGTCGCTGATGCGGCTGATGGCGGGGCTCGACAAGCCAACGGAAGGCTCAATCCATTTCGATGGGGCTGACGTCACCGGCATGCCGGTGCAGAAGCGCAATGTCGCGATGGTCTACCAGCAGTTCATCAACTATCCGGCGCTGACCGTGTATGAAAACATCGCCTCACCGATGCGTATCGCCGGCAAGGATGCTGCCACCATCGATCGTGAAGTGAAGAAGGCCGCCGAGCTTCTGAAGCTTTCGCCCTATCTCGACCGAACCCCGCTTAATCTCTCCGGTGGTCAACAGCAGCGCACAGCGCTGGCGCGGGCGATCGTCAAGAACGCCAATCTCGTGCTCCTCGACGAGCCGCTCGCCAATCTCGATTACAAGCTGCGCGAGGAATTGCGCGAGGAACTACCAAAAATCTTTGCCGCTTCCGGCGCGATCTTCGTTTATGCCACGACGGAACCTTCGGAAGCGCTGCTGCTCGGCGGCAATACTGCGACTTTGCATGAGGGAGCCGTGACGCAGTTCGGCAGGACAGTGGACGTTTATCGTCGGCCTGCCGATCTCGTTACCGCTGAAATCTTTGCCGATCCGCCGCTGAATACGATTGCACTGACGCGTTCCGGCAACGCTTTCCTGTTCGACGGCGAGCCGGTCATTCCGGTGCCGCCGCATCTGTCATCTATCGCGGACGGGCCGGTGACGCTGGCTTTCCAGCCTCATCACCTGTTTCTGCATCCCGCCAACGGCCACACGACGCCGCTCAAGGCTCGCACGCTGGTCTCGGAGATCGCCGGATCTGAAAGCTTCATCCATCTCGATTTTGCCGGTCGCCGCTGGGTGATGCTTGCGCATGGCATTCACGATATCGAGCAGGATCAGGTCCTCGAGGTACATCTCGACAGTCGCCACCTGATGGCTTTCGATCAATCGACCGGCAAGGCGCTCATCGCCGCGCCACTGGCAGCGTGAGGAGGACGAGATGGCACGCATCACGCTCGAACATATCCGCCACGCCTATAGCGAAAAGGCCAAGGCCGCCGGCGACTATGCGCTGAAGGAAGTCCATCACGAATGGGAGGATGGCGGGGCTTACGCTTTGCTTGGTCCATCCGGCTGCGGAAAGACAACGCTGCTCAACATCATTTCCGGTCTGCTGACACCGTCCGACGGGCGAATTCTGTTCGACGGCAAGGATGTCACACAGCTCTCGACCGAGGAGCGGAACATTGCCCAAGTCTTTCAGTTCCCGGTCGTCTACGACACGATGACGGTGTTCGACAATCTCGCTTTCCCCTTGCGCAACCGCAAGGTGCCGGAGGCGGAAGTCGAAAAACGCGTCAACGAAATCCTCGAAATGACCGATCTTGCCGGCATGGCCAAGCGCCGGGCGCAAAGGCTGACGGCCGACCAGAAACAGAAAATTTCGCTCGGCCGCGGATTGGTGCGGGCCAATGTCAACGCCATCCTGTTCGATGAGCCGCTGACGGTGATCGACCCGCATATGAAATGGGTGCTGCGCTCGCAGCTGAAGCGCCTGCACCGGCAGTCGCGCTTCACCATGGTCTATGTCACCCACGACCAGACCGAAGCACTGACTTTTGCCGACAAGGTCGTCGTCATGCATGACGGCCAGATCGTACAGATCGGTACGCCGGCGGAACTGTTCGAGCGACCGAGTCACACCTTCGTCGGCTATTTCATCGGCTCGCCGGGCATGAACATCATGTCCGCAGCCATCGATGGCGCGACCGCGCGCATCGGCGACCAGAATATCGCCCTTTCCGCCGCCCCTGCGCTGAAGGCCCAGGGGCGTATCGAACTCGGCATCCGCCCGGAGTTCATAAAGCTCGGCCGCGAAGGCATGCCGATCACCATCAACAAGGTGGAGGATATCGGCCGCCAGAAGATCGTCCGCGCCTCTTTCTGCGGCCAGCCGATCTCGATCGTTGTGCCCGAGGATGACGAAATTCCGGCCGACGCGAAGGTGACATTCGAAAAGCAGGCGATTGGCATTTTTGCCGATAGCTGGCGTGTAGGACAGGAGGGCTGACCATGGACAAGACCTGGAACAACAAAGCCTGGTTTCTGGTTCTGCCGGTCCTGCTGCTGGTCGCGTTTTCCGCCGTCATTCCGCTAATGACCGTGGTCAATTATTCGGTTCAGGATACGTTCGGAAACAATCAGTTCTTCTGGGCAGGCACCGACTGGTTTGTCGAAATCCTGACATCACCTCGCTTCTGGGATGCGCTTTGGCGCAACCTGATCTTCTCGGCTGTCATCCTCGCGATCGAAGTGCCACTCGGCATCCTGATCGCGCTCAACATGCCGAAACATGGGTTGGGCGTTCCCGTCTGCCTCGTGCTTATGGCGCTACCGCTGCTCATTCCATGGAACGTTGTCGGCACGATCTGGCAGGTGTTTGGCCGCGTCGATATCGGGCTTCTGGGGTATTTTCTAAACTCGCTCGGCATCTCCTACAACTATACCCAGAACCCGACGCATGCCTGGGCGACTGTGATCGTCATGGATGTCTGGCACTGGACGAGCCTCGTCGTGCTGCTCTGCTACGCCGGCCTTGTCTCCATCCCCGATGCCTATTATCAGGCGGCTCGCATCGATGGCGCATCGCGCTGGTCTGTCTTCCGTTACATCCAGTTGCCGAAGATGAAGCGGGTACTGCTGATCGCCGTGCTTTTGCGCTTCATGGACAGTTTCATGATCTATACCGAACCCTTCGTCGTTACCGGCGGCGGGCCGGGCAATTCAACGACATTTCTGTCGATCGATCTCGTGAAAATGGCGATCGGCCAGTTCGATCTCGGACCGGCGGCAGCCATGTCGATAATCTACTTCCTGATCATCCTTCTGCTGTCATGGGTGTTCTACACCGTGATGACGCAGAGCGATGCAGAGCAGAAGTGAGGGGGAGAACGCCATGACCAACAACAGCAGCGGCGCCCGTTTCGGCTTCCTGATACCGGTGATCTACATCATCTTTTTACTTCTGCCGATCTACTGGCTCGTCAACATGAGCTTCAAGACCAATAGCGAGATTTTGGGCCAACTGACGCTCTGGCCGACAAATCCGACGCTTAGAAACTACACCGTCATCTTCACCGATCCGGCCTGGTATAACGGCTATATCAACTCGATCATCTATGTGGTGATGAACACGGTTATCTCCGTCCTCGTGGCGCTGCCGGCAGCCTATGCCTTCTCGCGCTACCGGTTTTTGGGCGACAAGCACCTGTTCTTCTGGCTTTTGACCAACCGAATGGCGCCGCCTGCCGTTTTCGCGCTGCCATTCTTCCAGCTCTATTCGGCCTTCGGCCTGATCGACACCCATATCGCGGTTGCCATCGCGCATTGCCTGTTCAACGTGCCGCTGGCGGTCTGGATCCTCGAAGGTTTCATGTCCGGCGTGCCGAAGGAGATCGACGAGACCGCCTATATCGACGGTTATTCCTTCCCGCGCTTCTTCGTGAAGATTTTCATGCCGCTGATTGCGTCCGGCATCGGCGTCGCCGCCTTCTTCTGCTTCATGTTCTCGTGGGTCGAGCTGCTGATAGCCCGCACGCTGACGACGACCGACGCGAAGCCGATCGCCGCGACGATGACCCGCACCGTTTCTGCCTCCGGCATGGACTGGGGCGTGCTGGCGGCGGCCGGTGTGCTGACCATCATTCCGGGTGCGCTCGTCATCTATTTCGTCCGCAACTACATCGCCAAGGGCTTTGCCCTCGGCCGCGTCTGAGAAGGAGAGACCGATGAGCTTCTCATGGATGGCCTGGACATTGCCGACAGCGATCTTCTTCATCACCATTTTCGCGCTCATCGCAGCGATGGGCGCGTGGGAATATTTCTCGCCGGGCGGCGGCCCGCGCGTCGGCATCCTGCGCTTCGAGACGACGCGGGGCGACCGCCTGTTCGTTTCGCTGCTCGGCTCCGCTTTCATTCATCTCGCATGGCTGGGTCTTGGAGGCCCCAGCCTGTGGTGGGCTCTGGCCTTGTCGGTGGTTTACGCGATCGGCGTATTCCGTTTCGTTTAGGGCCAAGACAATAGGGCGGCGGGAGGAGGTCCAGCCGCCAGGACTAAAGTGAACTGCAATCGCATCAACCGGGAGGACTAGATATGCGACGGCATCTTATGACGACGACGGCAGTCATGCTGCTGGCAATGACAGGTGCGGCCCATGCCGATATGGCGGCCGCCAAGAAATTCCTTGATGCGGAAATCGGCGAACAGTCTTCGCTTTCCCGCGCCGAGCAGGAAAAGGAAATGCAGTGGTTTATCGATGCGGCAAAGCCTTTTGCCGGCATGGACATCAAGGTGGTTTCGGAAACCATCACCACGCACGAATATGAATCCAAGGTTCTCGCCAAGGCATTCAGTGACATCACCGGCATCAAGATCACCCATGACCTGATCGGCGAAGGCGACGTGGTCGAAAAACTGCAGACGCAGATGCAGTCGGGTGAAAACGTCTATGACGCGTATGTCAACGACTCGGACCTGATCGGTACCCATTGGCGTTACCAGCAGGCCCGTTCGCTGACCAAGTGGATAGCGAATGAAGGCAAGGACGTGACCAATCCCGGCCTCGATCTTCAGGATTTTATCGGTCTGAAATTCACCACCGCACCGGATGGCGATCTCTACCAGCTACCCGACCAGCAGTTCGCCAACCTGTACTGGTTCCGCTACGACTGGTTCAACGACGAGAAGAACAAGGCCGATTTCAAGGCTAAATACGGCTACGACCTCGGCGTGCCGGTCAATTGGTCTGCTTATGAAGACATTGCCGAATTCTTCACTGGTCGCGAGGTGAATGGGAAGAAGGTCTATGGCCATATGGACTATGGCAAGAAGGACCCATCGCTTGGCTGGCGCTTCACCGATGCATGGCTTTCCATGGCCGGCAACGGCGACAAGGGCCTGCCGAACGGTCTTCCGGTCGATGAATGGGGCATCAAGGTCAACGAGAAATCACAGCCGGTCGGCTCCTGCGTTGCCCGTGGCGGCGACACCAACGGCCCGGCCGCAGTCTATTCCATCCAGAAATATCTGGACTGGATGAAGGCCTATGCGCCGGCTGCCGCAAACGGCATGACCTTCTCCGAATCCGGTCCGGTGCCGGGCCAAGGTGAGGTTGCCCAGCAGATGTTCACCTACACGGCCTTCACGGCGGATTTCGTCAAGAAGGGCCTGCCGGTGGTCAATGACGACGGAACGCCGAAATGGCGTTTCGCCCCATCGCCGCATGGCGTCTATTGGAAGGATGGGATGAAGCTCGGTTATCAGGACGTCGGCTCTTGGACGCTTCTGAAATCCACGCCGGACGATCGCGCCAAAGCGGCGTGGCTTTATGCACAGTTCGTCGTATCGAAGACCGTGGATGTGAAGAAGAGCCATGTCGGCCTGACACTCATCCGCGACTCGTCGATCAACCACAAGTCCTTCACCGATCGTGCGCCAAAACTCGGCGGCCTGATCGAGTTCTACCGCTCGCCCGCCCGCGTCCAGTGGTCGCCAACCGGTACGAACATCCCGGACTATCCGAAGCTCGCACAGCTCTGGTGGCAGGCGATCGGTGACGCATCTTCGGGTGCCAAGACTGCACAGGCGTCAATGGATTCGTTGTGCGCCGAGCAGGAAAAGGTGCTGCAGCGCCTGGAACGCGCCGGCGTTCAGGGCGAGATGGGGCCAAAGCTCGCCGAGGAACACGATCTCGAATATTGGAACAAGGATGCGGTCTCCAAGGGCAACCTTGCGCCGCAGCTGAAGATCGCCAACGAGAAGGAAAAGCCGATCACCGTCAACTACGACGAACTGGTGAAAAGCTGGCAGAAATAGCCGCCTAAAGGCCTATATGAGAAATGCCGGGGCGTGATATCGCGCCCCGGTTTTTATGGCCGATTCTTATGGAATATCTGGAGGAGTTTGGATTTATGGGTGGGTATATTCTTGCCATCGACCAGGGCACGACATCCAGCCGGGCGATCGTTTTCGATGGCGACATGGCGATCAAGGGGTTTGGCCAGCAGGAATTCACCCAGTTCTTTCCGGCCTCCGGGTGGGTCGAGCACGACCCTGAGGAAATCTGGCAAAGCGTTCTTGCCACAGCCCGCACGGCGATTGAGAAGGCCGAAATCTCGGCCGCTGATATCGCGGCGATCGGCATCACCAACCAGCGTGAAACCGTAGTCGTCTGGGACCGCAATACCGGCAAGCCATTGCATCCGGCGATCGTCTGGCAGGACCGCCGCACATCCGGACTTTGCGAGGAATTGAAGGGTAGGGCGCTTGAGGCCGCCTTCACTGAAAAGACCGGTCTTCTGCTCGATCCCTATTTCTCCGGGACAAAACTTTCCTGGCTGCTCTCCAATGTCGAGGGTCTGCGTGCCCGCGCCGAAGGTGGCGACGTGTGCTTCGGCACGGTCGACAGCTGGTTGATCTACAAGCTCACCGGCGGGAAGGCGCATGTCACCGACGCCACAAATGCCTCGCGTACGCTGATCTATAATATAGGCGATAATGACTGGGATGACGAGTTGCTCGGCATTCTCGATATCCCGCGCGCCATGCTTCCAGAGGTCAAGGATTGTGCGGCGGATTTTGGGGTGGCGGACAGGTCGATATTCGGCGCTGAAATCCCGATCCTCGGCGTTGCTGGCGATCAGCAGGCGGCCGTCATCGGTAATGCCTGCTTCGAACCCGGCATGCTGAAATCCACTTATGGCACCGGCTGCTTTGCACTGTTGAACACCGGCACGGATCGCGTCACATCCTCCAACCGTCTTCTGACAACCATCGCCTACCGTCTCGACGGCGTCACGACCTATGCGCTGGAAGGCTCGATCTTCATTGCCGGTGCCGCCGTGCAATGGCTGCGCGATGAACTCGGTTTCATCAAGGTTGCGTCGGAAGTCGGTGCGCTGGCGCGGCAGGCGGATCCGAAACAGCGGCTTTACATGGTGCCGGCCTTCACCGGGCTGGGTGCGCCCTATTGGGATGCGGAGGCCCGTGGCGCGATCTTCGGGCTCACCCGCAGCAGCGGCCCGGCGGAATTCGCCCATGCGGCGCTCGAAAGCGTCGCCTTCCAGACTCACGATCTTCTCGAAGCGATGAAGAAGGACTGGCAGGGCCACGGCGCGACGACCGTGCTGCGCGTCGATGGCGGCATGGTTGCCTCCAACTGGACAATGCAGCGCCTGTCAGACATTCTGGCAGCGCCGGTCGACCGGCCGGAGCTTCTGGAGACGACGGCGCTCGGTGCCGCCTGGCTTGCCGGCTCCCGTGCCGGGGTCTGGCCGGATGCGAAAGGGTTTTCTGCCCACTGGAAACGCGACAAGCGTTTTGAACCGGAAATGGCGGATGACGAGAGGAAGACGGCAATCGCCGGCTGGCAGGATAGCGTCTCGCGCTGCCTTACCCGCCGGGCGTGATCCTATCCGCTACTTTCCCTCTTCTGGCTCTTCCAGCACGCGGCTGAACGCGCTCAGCTGATCCATGAGGTGGCCGAACTCAGCCTCGCCGAGGGCGGCGTGGAATCGTTTGCGTGCACGTCGTGCGGCGGCGGCGACCTGCTGCAGCATCTCCTCGCCTTCCGGGGTGATGTATATCAGGCGGGCACGTTTATCGCTCGGATCGACTTCCCGGCGAACGAAACCCTGGCTTTCGAGACCTTCCAGGCACTTGGTAACGGATGAGCGATCGAGTGCGATCCGTTCCCCCATCGTATTCTGGTGAATGCCGGGTTCGATATGGGCAAAGGCCAGCGCACTGTATTGCGTGGGAGAAAAGCCGAGATCGCCTGCCTCCTGCGTGAACATGGCGAGCGCCACCTGCTGGCAGCGTCGCAGCAGAATACCGTGCGAATGCAGGATTTCATGAGCAGTAACGATCACGCCGGTGTGCCTCCTTTTGCCGGATTGACAATTATCAATTGGTGGCGTAGCTGATAATCAGCTATCCAACTAATTCGGTGCGGCGGAGGACCGCGCTGTCTAGCGACAGCGTCATTGTGTTCACTCGCGCCTTTTTTGTTGTTGCATGTCCGCGATTCATTGTCCCGCTTCCGCCCTCAATATCCCCACCTCTGACACGATGGGGAGCAGGGTTGCGACGAAACTTGCCCGACATTTCGCGCACACGCAACGCGCCTTAACGGCCGCAGCTTTCACCCCGGAGGCATCAGCCTCTTTTTCCCCATGGTCAGGAAAACGATGACTAGACAGTCGAAAGACCTCAACGGAACGTTGACGATGTCGCGCCGTGGCATTCTGCTCGGCGGTGCGACGCTGTTTGCCGGCAGCATTGCCGCAACGCTCTGTCCCACCCTCTCGCTGGCGGCCGTCGATGCCGGCACGCAGGGACAGTTCATGAAACTGTCCAACCTGCTGATTCAGCACCAGCTCAGCCCGGCTGTCGGCGCGCGTATCGTTGATACGGCAAGCGGTGAATACAAGAACCTTCCGCAGATGCTCGATGCGATCATCGCCATCGCCGAGAAGAAAAATGCGGCGCAGGTCGAAGATTTCTTCGGCGATATTCCCGATGGCGAGCTGAAGGATTTTGCCCATTGGGTGATTTCTGCCTGGTATAGCGGCTGTTCCTCCGAGAAGCGCAATGCAACCGTCTTTACCTATGAAGAAGCGCTGACCTTCAAGACGACCAGCGATATTCTGACCATCCCCTCCTACGGCATTTCCGGTCCCAACCTGTGGACCCGGCCCAACTTGCCGCTTTCGGCGCCGATGCCGCGCTTCTGACGAAATCCAGCGAAGAAAAGTCTTTTCCCCATGGTTACCAAGAATAGTGCCGACGTCGTCATCGTCGGAACGGGCGTCGTCGGCGTCGTGATTGCCGAACAGCTGCTCGATGCAGGTCATTCCGTGCTGATGATCGAGGCCGGTCCGCGCGTCACGCGCGCCGAAGTGGTCGAAAACTGGCGCAACGCTCCTCTTGGCGTGAAGGGCGATACATCGGTCGCCTATCCGTCGCGGCCCTGGGCGCCGCATCCGATGGGCGGAGAGAAGCCGGAAGATGCCTATCTGCAGTTTACCGGGCCTGACGCCTATGACCAGACCTTCATTCGTTACGCGGGCGGCTCGACCTGGCACTGGGCCGGCACCTCCTGGCGCCTGACGCCAGAGGACATGCGCCTGAATTCGCTTTACGGCGTTGGTCGCGACTGGGCGTTCGACTACGACACGCTGGAACCCTATTACGTCCGCACTGAGCACAAGCTCGGCATCTGCGGCCCGTCCGACCGCTCGCAGCAATGGCCGCAGACAGGCGACCGCTCGGCACCCTATCCGATGCCGGCATTGCCGTTTTCACCCGGCGAAGTGAAATTCACCGAAGTCGTCAAGACGCTGGGCTACAATAACATTCCCGTCTCGCAGGCCCGCAACAGCGGCATGCCCTATGATGGCCGTCCTGCCTGCTGCGCCAACAACAACTGCGTTCCCGTCTGTCCCGTCGCCGCCAAGTATGATGCGGAAACCGCATTGCATCGCCTCGAAAAGAAGGGCGCGACGCTGCTGGTCGACTCGGTCGTCTATAAGGTCGAGACGAATGCCCAGAACAAGATCGAGGCGGTTCACTTCTACGACCAGCACAAGGAAAGCCACCGCATTACCGGCAAGCTCTTCGTGCTCGCCTGCAACGGTCTGGAAAACCCGAAACTGCTTCTGATGTCGCAGGACGACCGCAACCCGAACGGGGTTGCCAATTCCTCCGATCAGGTCGGCCGCAACATGATGGACCATCCGGCCCGCACGTTCACGGTCACCACCAAGGAGCCTTTCTGGTCTGGCATCGGCCCGGTCGTCAATTCGGGCATCATGGAAACCTCGCAAGGCGCGTTCCGCTCCGAACATGCCGGCGCGTATTTCCGCTACAACAACTTCGCCCGCAACCGGTTCGTCACATTCGCGGCGCTGAAGAAGGGCTTGGTCGGCAAGGCGCTGGACGAAGAAATCCGGCGCATGGCGGCCTGCACCGCCGATATCGTCGCGGCTCACGAAATTCTGCCGGACCCGAATAATCGCCTGACGTTGTCGGACAAGAAAGACTGGCTCGGCCTTCCGAAACCGTCGATCAATTATGATGTCGGCGACTATGTCCGCAAATGCTGGGAAGTCTACTCTCAGCCGATCGGCAAGCAGATTGCCGAGGCCATGGGTGCGATCGATATCAAGATCAGCCCGAAATACAACAACAGCAAGCACATTATGGGCGGCACCATAATGGGCAAGGATGCGTCCAACTCGGTTGTCGATGTCGATTGCCGCGCCCATGACCACGAAAACCTGTTCATCCCCGGTGGCGGCGCAATGGCAGCCGGTGCTTGCGGCAACAGCACCATCACCATGACCGCGCTTGCCCTCAAGGCTGGCGACGCCATTGTCGAACAGATGCGGGGCGCCTGATCATGAAGACCGTAAAATCCTTAGCCCTCGCGGCACCGCTTGCCCTTGTTGCGCTGGCACCGGCGGCAGCACAGGAATTCTCCAAGGAACTGATCGAGAAGGGCCGCTATCTGGCGACCGCTTCCGATTGCGTTGCCTGTCATACCAACCATGACGGCGGCAAGCCGATGGCCGGCGGCCTATCCATGGTGTCCCCGGTCGGCACGATCATGTCGACCAACATCACCCCCTCCAGGCAGTTCGGCATCGGCAACTATTCGCAAGCCCAGTTTGCCGACGCAGTTCGCAAGGGTGTTCGCGGAGATGGCGCAAACCTCTACCCGGCCATGCCCTATGTGTCCTATTCCAACATGACGGACGAGGACATCAATGCGCTCTATGCCTATTTCATGCAGGGCGTCGAGCCGGTGGACGAAAAGGCTCCGGAAACGAGCCTGCCATTTCCGATGAACATCCGCGCCTCGATGATGGGCTGGAACCTGCTGTTCCGTCCGAACGAGGTACATAAGGATGATCCGAGCCAGTCGGACGAATGGAACCGCGGCAAATATCTGGCTGAGGGTGCCGCGCACTGCAGCACCTGCCACACGCCGCGCGGCGTCTTCATGCAGGAACAGAAGAGCCTCAACCTGACCGGCGGTCAGGTCGGCGCTTGGTATGCGCCGGATATCACCAATGACAAGGTGCATGGTATTGGCTCCTGGAGCCAGGAGGATCTCGTCACCTACCTGAAGACCGGCAAGCTGGAAAACAGGGCGCAGGCGGCGGGCAGCATGGCTGAAGCCATCAGCTACTCCTTCCAGCACCTGACCGATGCGGACCTGAACGCGATCGCCACCTATGTGCGCAGCGTTCCCTCCGCCAATGCCGGGCAGGCATCGGGCATCACCCGCTTCGACAAGGGTTCAGCAGGCAATGACATGGCCGCTTTCCGGGGCAAGAACTATGCCGACGGACTGAAGGGTGATCACGCCGGCGCGCAAATCTTTGCCGCCAACTGCGCCTCCTGCCATGGCTACTATGCCCAGGGCACTAAGGATGGTTACTATCCGAGCCTGTTCCACAATGCCGCGACGGCAGGTGACAACTCGATCAATGTCATCTCCGCCATCCTCAACGGCGTTGACCGCCATACTGAAGCCGGCCATGTCTTCATGCCGCCTTTCGGCGATCAGGCGAATGCCGTCGTGCAGCTGAACAATGTCGAGGTTGCCTCGCTTTCGAACTATCTTCTGGCTCAATACGGCAATGATAAGCTGACCGTGACGCCGGAAGAGGTTCAGGTGCTTCGCGAGGGCGGACCGAAGTCGAATATCGTTCAGCTGGCAAGGATCGGCATGGGGGCGGGCGCGGTTGCCGCATTGCTGCTTGTCGTCGGTTTTGTCTGGTTTAGGGCGCGACGCAAAGCAAGGCCTGCTCACGCAGCATGACAGATTGAGCCTTCGCCAGCCGATATGCTGACGGGGCTTTTTTGTCTTTCGAGGGTATGAAGCCTTCGCTGACCGAGCATTTGTTCGGTGCCATGCCGGATCACCCGTTCGTGACGGTAGGGGCAGATCGTTTGAACGCGTGCGTGCTTGTTGAAACGTAATCGGCTCCTACTTTTAGCTTTCGGACACCCACCGAAAGCATGCCTCAATGGATCTGCATACCAGTCGGCCGAAAACCGCCGAAACTGTCCCTGGCGACGGTCTCGAGAGTGGCCATAAGCCTCGCGGCGAAACTACGCCGGAAATCACCTTTCGATATGCGGGGCTCCCGATCGGCACGCGACGGATGATTGTGCTGGTGCTCAATCTCGCAACGATTGCAGCGCTGGGATATGGGCTGTTCCGCCTCCTTTCACCGGGCGGGATCGATCTGTTCGAGGCCGTCATGTTGCTCGGTTTTCTGCTGGCCATGCCCTGGACCGTGCTTGGCTTCTGGAATGCGATCATCGGACTGATGCTTCAGCATGGGCCGGGTAATCCTGCCCGCAGTATCTATCCGTTTTATCCGCAGGGTGAGCGCGGTCGCCCCAATAGCCTTTCGTCGCGAACCGCACTGACATTGTTTCTGCGAAACGAGGATCCGCTGCCGGCTCTGGCACGGTTGGAGGCGATGTCCGACAGCCTGAAGGCGACGGGCCTCGCGCAGCATTTCCGGTTCTTCGTCTTGAGCGACACATCCGACCAGGCTATTGCGAAAGCCGAGGCCATGGGCTTCGAATGCTTCGTTGGCGCGGTCGCTTTTCCCGCTGAAAACCGCCCGGTCTACCGGCGGCGTGAAGTCAATACCGGCTACAAGGCCGGCAACATTCACGACTTTCTCGATGAATACGGCGAGGATTACGACTTCTTCCTGCCGCTCGATTCAGACAGCGTCATGTCCGGCGATGCGATCATCCGCCTTGTCGCGGCGATGGAGGCCCGGCCCGAGATCGGCATTCTTCAGTCGCTTGTGGTCGGCATGCCGGCGACCAGCGGGTTCGCGCGGATGTTCCAGTTCGGCATGCGCCATGGCATGCGCGCTTTCACCATGGGCGCGGCGTGGTGGAATGCCGATTGCGGCCCATATTGGGGCCATAACGCTCTGATCCGCACGACAGCGTTCAGAGCCCACTGCCATCTGCCCGTCCTGCCGGGCGCACCGCCGCTCGGCGGGCATGTGCTGAGCCATGACCAGTTGGAAGCCGCCTATATGCGTCGCGGTGGTTACGAAGTTCGGGTGCTGCCGGTCGAGACGCAGAGCTTCGAGGCCAACCCGCCGACATTTCCCGATTTCGCCAAGAGAGATCTGCGCTGGTGCCAGGGAAACATGCAATATTGGCGTTTCCTGTTCGAGCCCGGGCTGAAGACGCTCAGCCGGTTCCAGGTTCTCCAGGCTATATTGATGTATGTCGCGCCGCCGGCCTGGATCGTCGCAACCTTTGCCGCCGCGTGGAAAGCCATCTCTGGGGAGTTCGATCCCGCCTATCTGCAGTTGGGCCTTAGTCTCTTTGCCGTCATCTTCTTCATGTCGGTAGCCCCAAAACTCGCCGGCATGCTCGATGTGTGTCTGACCAAAGGCGCGGTGCGGCGTTATGGCGGACCGCTGCGGTTCGGCTTGTCGGCAATAATCGAAATTCTCGCCTCGATGCTGATGGCGCCGATCATCGCGGTCTACGTGTCAGTCTTTCTGCTCGGCCTGCCGTTCGGACGCTGTGTCACATGGAGCGGTCAGAACCGCGACAGGCTTGGGGTCTCCTTTCTTTCGGCCTTGAAGACAATGGGACTTCAAACGGTCATCGGTTTTATGCTCGCAACCGCTCTCCTTGCAGGAGCAGGAGTAACGGCTCTTCTGTGGACATTGCCTATGGTTGTCGGTCTCTGTCTGGCAATCCCGTTCACAATGCTGACCGCCTCGAAGAGTTTCGGCCGCTGGACGACGCGCTTCGGCCTGTTCGCCGTTCCCGAGGAAGTGCGCATGCCGCGGATCTTGAGCCCGCTCGTGCCGCATGCCGCCCGTCGCTGGAGACGCCGCGCGACTGCACCTTTCCATCGGGATACGACGGTTCAATCCCAAGCTTTGGTGGATAGCCATACATGACGACATCGCGCGCCTTGTGGCTGACGGGTAAAATGAAGGCAGAACTGAAACCGACAATGATCGGAACGCTCACCGAGGGCGAGCTGCTTGTCGAAAGCCGCTTTGGCGCCATCAGCAGAGGCACGGAGGCTCTGGTGGCCGAAGGATCGGTGCCGGAGAGTGAACACGACTGCATGCGCGCCCCGTTGCAGGATGGTGAATTCCCGTTTCCGGTGAAATATGGTTACGCTGTCGTCGGCACGGTCAAGGCGGGCGCAGAGGCGCCTGCCGGTCAAACCGTCTTCTGTCTCCATCCGCATCAGGACCTGTTCCATGTGCCGGCAGATATGGCTGTAGCCGTTCCGCCCGATGTGCCGGCATCACGTGCCGTTCTTGCCGCGAATATGGAAACGGCTCTCAACGGCATCTGGGACGCGAACATTCTTGCCGGCGACAGGGTAACCATTGTCGGTGGCGGACTTGTTGGGCTTCTCGCCGCATATCTTTCGGCAAGAATACCGGGGACGGATGTCACCTTGATCGATGTGAACTCCGAGCGAGAGGCGCTTGCCACCGCTTTCGGTTGCCATTTCGCCCTGCCCGGCGAAGCTGAGGGGTCTGCTTGCAACAGCGACGTGGTCATACATGCTTCGGCGACATCCGAAGGCCTTGCGACCGCCATTTCTGTCGCCGGCTTCGAGGCGAGGATCGTCGAAATGTCCTGGTTTGGTGAAGGCATGGTCAATATACCGCTCGGCGGACGGTTTCACAGCCATCGCCTGTCGATTGTCGGCTCGCAGGTTGGCCATGTCCCGGCTGCAAGGCGAGCCCGTTGGCCACTTTCGCGGCGGCTTGAAACAGCGCTCGCTCTCTTGGCGGACGACCGGCTTGATGCTCTCATTTCCGGTGAGACCGCTTTCGATGATCTCGCCGCAAGCTATATCCGGATCCTCGCCGATCCGAATACGTTGTGTCACCGCATCCGCTATTCCTGACAACCGGAGAATCCAAGAACGATGTTTGCCGTCGAAGTGCGCGACCACATGATGATTGCCCATAGCCTGCCGCGCGAGGTTTTCGGTCCCGCCCAGGCCATGCACGGCGCGACTTTCGTTGTCGACGCCGCCTTCATGACGGAGGATCTCGATGACAACGGCCTTGGCGTCGATATCGGGCTGGCGACAGTCGTGCTCAAAGACGCCTTGGCACCGCTCAACTACAAGAACCTCGATGAACTGGATATCTTTCGCGGCAAGGTGACCACCACCGAAGTGCTGGCCAAGCATATCTTCGACGATCTGCGTCGACGCATTGAGGCGGGCGAGCTTGGGCCGGGCGGCAAGCGGATTTGTCGCTTGAAGATCATGCTGCACGAAAGCCATGTGGCGCGCGCATGGTATGAGGCCGCGATTTGAACGGTGTGGATGAGGAAGCCGGAGCACCGCATCTCGTGTTTGCCATTCCCGGAGACATCGAGACCCGCAGTGGCGGTTACAGTTATGATCGGCGAATGATCGCGGAATTGCGCAAGCTTGGCTGGCAAGTCGACCATATGAGACTGCCGGACGGATTTCCGGCTCCAGGCCGCGACGAACTTGAGACGGCGGCACGGCACTTTGCCGGTCTTGCGAAAAATAGCCTCGTGCTTGTCGATGGGTTGGCCTTCGGCACCATGCCCGATATTGCAAGGCGGGAGGCGGAGCGGCTGAAGCTCGTCGCGCTCGTACACCATCCGCTGGCGATGGAAACCGGGCTTTCACAACAGCGAGCGGAAGAACTCAGGCAAAGCGAAGTTGATGCGCTGGCTCATGTGCGCGGGGTGGTTGTTACAAGTCCCGAGACGGCCCGCATTTTGGCTTGCAATTTCGGCGTTCGACAGGGTTCGATCTGTATCGCCATACCGGGGACGGCACCTTCCGAGCAGGCGCATGGCAGCATCGACGGCGCACCGCCGATGATCCTTTCCATCGGCTCGCTGACGCCACGTAAGGATCATCAGACGCTTGTCGCGGCACTGGCGAAACTTCGAGATCGTTCATGGCAATGCCGTATCGTCGGTAGCGACAGGATGGATCTCCAATCCGCCTCCGCCCTGCGCCGGCAGATTGCAGAACTTGGCCTAAACGACAGGATTGCCGTGACGGGTGCCCTTGATGACGTTGATGCCGAATATGCGGCGGCCGACATTTTTGCGCTCGCGAGCCGCTACGAGGGGTTCGGCATGGTGTTTGCCGAAGCCATGGCGCGAGGCCTGCCGATCGTCGGCTGCCATGGCGGTGCGGTACCTGATTTAGTCCCCGATCGCGCTGGCATTCTGGTAGAACCTGGTGATGCCACTGGGTTTGCAGAGGCGTTGGCGACGATGTTGGATGAACCTCAGAAACGGCGGGACTACGCTGCCGGTTCGCTTGCCGTGGGCCTGAATTTGCCGGATTGGCCGGCGAGCGCCAGAATTCTTTCCGATTTTTTGGAAGGTATAGGATGAGCGGCTTCGACAAGACTTGGCTTGACCTGCGGGAAGCTGCCGATCATGCGGCGCGGGATCACGGCCTCCAAAAGCAGGTGATCGATCATCTGGCTGCGGTGCATGGAGAAACGCTGGTTGT
Organism: Rhizobium sp. ZW T2_16; assembly: GCF_044987325.1. Classification (NCBI taxonomy): domain Bacteria; kingdom Pseudomonadati; phylum Pseudomonadota; class Alphaproteobacteria; order Hyphomicrobiales; family Rhizobiaceae; genus Rhizobium; species Rhizobium sp. ZW T2_16. Next base: position 122,924 of record NZ_JBJDRG010000004.1, on the reverse strand, counting down.
CGATCTGGGGGCCGGGACAGGGTCGACCTTCAGGGCTTTTCTGCCTAAGGCTCTTCATTGGCGCTGGCGGCTGGTCGATAATGATCCACTGTTGCTAATCGAGGCAAAACGCCGGCATGCAGGGTCCGCACGGATTGAATGTATGGAGGCACATCTGGATGCCCCGGCTGACAGCCTGTTTTTCGAAGCGCGACTTGTGACGGCCTCCGCTCTTTTCGATCTTGTTTCGGAGAGCTTTCTGGCCCGGCTGGTTTCAGAACTCGCCCAGACAAATATCGGCCTTTATGCCGCACTGAATTATGACGGTGTCTGTCGCTGGGACGAACATCATCCGTTGGATGATGAGGTGGTTGCGGCGTTCAATGTCCATCAAAGGCGAGATAAGGGTTTCGGTCCGGCACTCGGCCCAGACGCTACGCCGGTTCTGCGCAGGTTGCTGGAGGAGCAGGGGTTTCAGGTCGCCTTGGCACCCAGCCCGTGGCGGCTTGATAAGGCACATGCGGAGCTGCAGCGGCAATTCATTTTCGGCATTGCGAGTGCCGCTGCTGAAACAGGGCTTGTTGAGGAAGCTGATGTGAACGACTGGCGACTGGCACGGCTGCAGCAGGCGGAAAGCTCGGACTGCCTAGTCGGGCATTGGGATCTGTTTGCATTTCGTTGAGGCTGCGCTCATCACGCCGGCATGTGAAACCGGCGTGATGTTCTTTTTCTGTGCCCTACGCCTTATTTCGCGCCACCCGTCTGCTGGTCAGCCTGGATTGCGGTGAGAGCGATGGTGAAGACGATATCGTCGACGAACGCGCCGCGCGACAGGTCGTTGACCGGCTTGCGCAGGCCCTGCAGCATCGGGCCGACGGAAACGACGTCGGCAGAGCGTTGCACTGCCTTGTAGGTGGTGTTTCCGGTGTTGAGATCCGGGAAGACGAAGACATTGGCGCGGCCTGCGACCGGGCTGTCGGGCGCCTTCGAGCGGCCGACGCTTTCGACGCTTGCCGCATCATACTGGATCGGTCCGTCGATCAGCAGGTCCGGCTTGCGCTGTTTTGCAAGTTCGGTTGCTTCGCGCACCTTGTCGACATCGCCACCGGTGCCGGACGTGCCGGTCGAATAGGAGATCATCGCCACCCGCGGATCGATGCCGAAGGCTTTTGCCGTGTCGGAAGACTGGACGGCGATTTCCGCCAGCTGGTCTGCCGTCGGGTTGGGGTTGATGGCGCAGTCGCCATAGACCAGAACCTGATCGGGCATCAGCATGAAAAAGACCGACGAGACGATGCTCTGGCCCGGCTCCGTCTTGATCAGCTGCAGGGCAGGGCGTACCGTGCTTGCCGTGGTATGGACCGCACCGGAGACCAGACCGTCGACTTCACCGACGGCGAGCATCATCGTGCCGAGAACGACCGTGTCTTCCAGCTGGGCCATTGCCTGGGGAGGCGTCATGCCCTTGGACTTGCGCAGCTCGACCATGGCATCGACATAGTTGGCGCGCACGGCGGCCGGGTCGAGGATTTCGAGATCGGCGGGCAGTTCGATGTCCTTGGCCCTGGCGATCATCTGGATGGCATCGGGGCGGCCGAGCAGGACGCAGCGGGCAATGCCCTTCTGGTGGCAGATGACGGCAGCCTGCAGCGTGCGGGGTTCTTCACCCTCGGGCAGCACGATGCGCTTGTTGGCGCGGCGTGCACCCTCGATCAGGTGGTTGCGGAAGCGCGGCGGCGAAAGCCGGGCTTCGGTCGAGGTGCCGATCCGGTCACGCAGCGATGTCGTGTCGATATGTTCGGCGACGAAATCGATGACCTTTTCCATGTGCTGGCTGTCATCCTGGCTAACATGGTAGCTCAGATGCGCCAGGCGGGAGGCGGTGGCATAGGTATCGTCGGGGGTGGACAGGATCGGCAGGATGTTGGAGCCGACCGAGGCCATCAGGTCTGCGACCGGGGTTGCCAGCGGTGCGCCGCAGGTGAGAAGCAGGCCGGCAAGCGGCACGCCACGGCTATGGGCGAGCGCCGAGGCAAGCGCGATATCGCTGCGGTCACCGGGCATGACGACCAGGGTTTCCGGACGCAGGCGGTCGATCATCTTCTCGACCGAACGGGCGCCGACGACGATCTCGCGGACACGCACGGCATCGAGCTTGGAACCCTGCACGACGCTCAGATCGAGCGACGAGACGAGGTCGGACAGGCGTGGCGTGTTGAGATTCGGCTCGTACGGGATCGCGCCGAGGATGGTGCTGGTTTCCATTCCGGCTTTGGCAAATGCAGCCGTCAGAGCCTCACGCCGGCTTTTCTCAGGCAGCTTGTTGACGAGCAGGCCGGCAAAATGCCCCTCGGCGTCGCGCATATACTGACGCTCGGCGAGCGCAACCGTATCGGTCAGCCGCTTGTCATCATCGACACCGCTGACGACCGGAACCACTTCGGCGTCGAGGCTGCGAGCAATCTCGACATTGAGCCTGGGAACGATCTGCAGATCGGTAAACGGGATCAGGCCTTCGACGACAACCACGTCATGATCGGCGCGCAGGGCTTCCGTCATCGTTGCGACTTCTTCCAGCAACAGATCGAGTTCGCCCTTGCGCAAAAGATCTTCCGCATGGGTAAATGCGATCGGCTCGGGGGCCTCCGTCAGGCACAGGCTGCGGGCAAAATAGGTGGAGACTTCGGTCGTCTTCAGCGGCGAGCCGGGATGTTCACTGGCCGTCGGCTGAGCGATCGGCTTGACGAAGCCGACCTTCAGACCGTCACGCTGCAGGGCTCGCACGAAACCGAGCGCTACGGCGCTCAGGTCGACGTGTTGCGCCAGCGGTGCGAGAAAAATGAGATGTGCCGACATGAAACTATCGCCTTTCGATTTGTCATGACCGTTCCGGCCATGCCGGGAAAAATCTATTTTGAGGCGCCCGGCAACCCTTCGTATGGACCGGACGCCTCGGAATTTGATCGGACCGCCTCAACTTGCCTTACCTATATAGGGCCGGGCCTCGTTTGCTATGGCCCATTCCTCGTTGGTGGCGATGACGGCCGCAGCCGTCCTGCTGCCGGAAGCGCTGATCACGCCGCAACGTCCGCCGAACATCTGGCCATTGGCTTCGTCATCCAGCGCAATGCCGAGCACCTTGAGCCGGGCGATCGTCTTGCGGCGTACGAAGGCTGAGTTTTCGCCGATGCCACCGGTAAACACGACTGCGTCGAGACGGGGCAGGGACGTGGCAAGACCGCCGATATAACGGGCGAGGCGATGGACCATTGCATCGAGTGCAAGAATCGCACCCTCATGACCTCCAGCCGCAGCACTTTCCAGCGTCCGGCAATCGTTGGAGAGGCCGGAAAGGCCAAGCAGGCCGCTCTCGCGGTTGAGCAGCGTGTCGAGTTCGTCGATAGAGAGCTTATCCTGCTGGGCAAGGTGGAAAATGGCGCCGGGATCGATGTCGCCGGAACGTGTGCCCATGACGAGGCCTTCAAGCGGGGTGAGACCCATAGACGTATCGACGCTTTCGCCGTTCACGACTGCGGTTGCCGAAGAACCATTTCCGAGATGGGCAATCACGAGGCCATGATCCCTGGGGTCGAGGCCCAGCAGTTCCACGGCTTCCTTCGCCACAAATCCGTGGCTGGTGCCGTGGAAGCCGTAACGGCGGACGCCGGCATCACGATAGGTCTGCGGAATGGCATAGGCATGCGCGGGTTGCGGGATGGTCATGTGGAAGGACGTGTCGAACACCGCCACATGCGGTACCCAGCCGAGCACTTCCATGGCGACACGCACGCCAAGCACGTTTGCCGGATTATGCAGCGGAGCGAGATAGGAGAGGGTCTCGATCTCGTCGAGAACTTTGGTATCGAGGCGGATTGCCTTGGTAAAACGCTCGCCGCCATGCACGATCCGGTGTCCGACAGCACCGATCGCGTCCAGCAGATCGCGTTCCTTCAGGCTGTCCATCAGTCGGCGCAGCGCTGCGTCATGGCTGCCTCCATCAAGGGCGATCGTCACTTTCGCATCGTTTTCCTTGAGGATCAGTGAGCTTTCCGGCTGTCCGAGATTTTCGGCAAGGCCTGAAACGGCTGCCGTACGGCCTTCACCGGCAAACAGGCTGAACTTCAGCGACGAGCTGCCGCAATTGATGATGAGAACGTGTGACTGATCTTTGGCCATTCATGTAATCCCCTGGCGGGGCGTGCCGTATAGGCACGGTTCCTCGTCGCAACGGCCGTCGCCGCTCGCGCCTGTCCTGTTGATATCGATTTCAATATTGCTGCGGGTTGCGTGACCAGCTTTGGCTACAGCCCGTTCCCCCAAAATTGTCGAGGCGTGGGCACCCACCAGATGCCCACGCCTTTGCGAAGCCGAAGCTTCACAGGGGTGTCTCAGAACGCTTCGACGCAAAGCGCGATGCCCATGCCGCCGCCGATGCACAGCGTTGCGAGACCCTTCTTGGCGTTGCGGGCTTTGAGTGCATGCAGCAGCGTGACGAGGACGCGTGCACCGGAAGCGCCGATCGGATGGCCGATGGCGATTGCGCCGCCATTGACATTGACCTTGGCCGGATCCCAGCCTAGATCGCGGTTGACCGATAGCGCCTGTGCCGCAAACGCCTCATTGGCCTCGATCAGATCGAGATCGTTGATTGTCCAGCCGGCCCGTTCCAGCGCCTTGCGCGAGGCGGGGATAGGACCGGTGCCCATGATGGCCGCATCGACACCCATCGTTGCAAACGAGGCGATCCGGGCAAGCGGGGTGAGACCACGGCGAGCAGCTTCCTCTTCGCGCATCAGCACCACGGCGGCAGCACCGTCGTTGAGGCCAGAGGCAGTGCCCGCCGTCACCGTGCCGTCCTTCTTGAAGGCGGGCTTGAGCCCGGCCAGAACGTCGAGCGTCGTGGCGCGCGGGTTCTCGTCGGTATCGACAATGATGTCACCCCTGCGGCCCTTGATCGTCACCGGCACGATCTCTGACTTGAACCGGCCTTCGGCGATTGCGGCTGCAGCCTTGGTCTGCGAGGCAAGTGCAAAGGCATCCTGTGCTTCACGGGTCAATGCATATTTGGCTGCTACGTTTTCGGCGGTGATGCCCATGTGGTAGTCGTTGAACGCATCCCACAATCCATCGCGGATCATCGTGTCGACGAACTCGGCCGGGCCCATCTTGATGCCGGTGCGCAACACGGCGGCATGCGGGGCAAGGCTCATGTTTTCCTGGCCACCGGCCACCACCACATCGGCATCCCCGGCAAGGATCGACTGGGCGCCGAGTGCGACCGCACGCAGGCCCGAACCGCAGACCTGGTTGATGGTGAGTGCCGTGGCGCTCATCGGAATGCCTGCGGCAACGGCTGCCTGGCGGGCGGTGTTCTGGCCCTGACCGGCGCTCAGCACATGGCCGAGCACGACATCGGAAACGGCGGAGGCTTCAAGCTTGGCCCGTTCGAGAGCTTCGCGGATGACGATCGAGCCAAGCTGGCTTGCGGGAAGGGTGGAAAGCCCACCCATGAACTTGCCGATCGCAGTGCGGGCGGCAGAAACAATTACGATGTTGGTCATGGTTTTTCCAATCCTGCCGCATGAATTCGTGACCTTCCGGCCTTCATCTGCAGCGAAAGAGAGAAGATGGCGCAGGAGATCCGCGCCTCGACATTACGGTGGCTCGATGAGAGCCGGAATGACGCGGGAGGGACGACGGAGGAGGATACGCCCCTCCCGCAAACCGATAGTTCAGGCCGCGATGCCCATCACGCCTGGAACCTTCGGTATTAACAGTGTGGCTTCCGACGCTGCGACAACCTGATCGACTGTCACGCCGGGAGCAGTTTCCAGAAGCACAAGCCCTTCCTCGGTCGGCTGGATCACGGCCATTTCCGTGACGACCAGATCGACACGGCGAACGGAGGTGAGGGGCAGCGTGCACTTCTTGATGATCTTCGGAGCGCCCTTGGCCGTGTGGGTCATGGCAACGATCACACGCTTGGCACCCGAAACGAGGTCCATCGCGCCGCCCATGCCCGGCACCATTTTGCCCGGCACCATCCAGTTGGCGAGCTGGCCTTCTTCATCCACCTGCAATCCGCCGAGAACCGTCACATCGAGATGGCCGCCGCGGATCAGTGCGAACGACAAGGCGCTGTCGAAGGCGCAGGCCCCGGGTAGGGCACCGATCGGAGAGCCGCCGGCATCGGTGAGGTCAGCTCCGGCAAGACCCGGATCAGGCAGGGCGCTCATGCCGATAATGCCGTTTTCCGACTGGAAGGAGATGCCAGCATCGGAGGGCAGGTAGTTTGCAACCATGGTCGGCAGGCCGATCCCGAGATTGACAAGATCGCCGCGCTTCAGTTCCAGCGCGACGCGCCGGGCGATGATTTCTTTCTCGTTCATTTCTCGGCTCCCTTCGCGACGATCACGTCGACAAGCACATGCGGGGTAACAACGGCATCGGGCTCGATGCAGCCGATGGGGACGATCTCGTTCGGTTCGGCAATCACCAGCTCAGCGGCCAGCGCCATCAGCGGGTTGAAGTTACGCGATGTCAGCGAATAACGCAGGTTGCCGGAATAGTCGGCGCTACGGGCGGAGATCAGCGCGATATCGGCCTTGATGGCCTCCTCCACCAGATAGGTCGTGCCGTTCAGTTCGACGGTCTTTTTGCCCTCGCCTGCCGTTGTGCCGACACCCGTTGGCGTCAACACGCCGCCAAGTCCGGAACCGCCGGCACGCACGCGCTCGGCCAGCGTCCCTTGCGGAACGAGATCGACCTCGAGTTCGCCCGCGATCATCAGTTTCTGGGTCTGCGGGTTGGTGCCGATATGGCTGGCAATCACCTTCTTCACCAGACCGGCATCGATCAGCTTGCCGATGCCGACACCGGGGCGGGCCGTATCATTGGCGATCACGGTCAGGTTCTTTTTGCCCTGGCGGACCAGTTCGTCGATCAGCAGTGGCGGGGTGCCCGCGCCCATGAAACCGCCGATCATCAATACCGCGCCATCCGGGATCTGCTCGACTGCAGCTGCGACGCTACTTACTTTTGACATGGATCTTTCCTCTTCGGGGGAGGCGGGGCAGCCCGCAAGAGTTCAGGCTGCCCGCACCTTTGGCGCCTTAGTTCTTGGCCGGAATGTCCATCGCGAGAAGCGCGGAGGCCAGGCATTTACCGTGTGCATCAAGGGCAAGCGAGCGAGTTACGCCGCCGCCGAGAGCATCCTGCATGACGAAGTTGAGTGCGCCGAGCGTCGGGATTTCGTAACGAACGACGTCGCCGTTGACGATGCCCTTGAAATGCGCCCTGACCCGTTCGGGCGTGACGTATTCGCGGACCCGTTCGTAGTCCTTCTGGTCATAGACGATGACGGAGATGTTGGAGATGTTGCCCTTGTCGCCGGTGCGGGAATGGGCGATGTCGAAGAGTTCCATAGCCTTAAGCCTCCAGATATTCGATGACGGGAACGACCTTGTCGCGCGGGAAAAGCGCGGAAAGCATCGCAACCACCTGCTTGGCCGATTTCGTGGCGCCACCACCGCTGGCAGGGCCATTGGTGTAGAGTGTCTCGACTTCATTGCCGATGCGCACGGCTTCCTTCATGCTGTCGCAACGGCCGGTGACACGGACACGAACCTCGGTCGGTTCAGGAGCAGGGGCCAGAACGTCAGCGTGGATCGAGTTGACGCCGATCAGATCGAAGCGCAGCTCGTTGGCCTTGACGCCGGTGATCTTGAGCCTTTCCCTGACGATATCGAGAGCCAGCTGGGCACGCGCCAGCGCACCGGGACCAGCATAGGAAATCTGGCCTTCGCCCATGTAGCCGTCGTTATAGCCGACCGAAACCTTGAAGGTGTCAGTGCGGGCACGACCGGTTACGCCACCGACCTTGATGCGGTTGGGAGCTATTTCGGTAAAGGTGATCTGCGAGAAGTCGGCAGTCACATCCGGCGTCAGGTAGGTCTTGGGATCATGAACCTCATAGAGGATCTGTTCCTTGCAGGTGTGCTCGGTGACCTTGCCACCCGAACCCTCGACTTTGGTGATGACGATCGCGCCGTCTTCGGAAACTTCCGCGATCGGGAAGCCGAGGCGTGCGAGGTCGGCAACGTCCTTCTTGCCGGGTTCGGCGTAATAACCGCCGGTGACCTGACCGCCGCATTCCAAGAGGTGGCCGACGGCCGTGCCCTTGCCGATCTTGTCCCAATCGTCCTGCGACCAGCCGAATTCATGGATCTGCGGGGCTAGGAACATCGACGGATCGGCGACGCGACCGGTGATGATGACATCGGCACCGTTGGCAAGTGCCTCGACCATGGGGGCGGCACCCACATAGGCGTTGGCGGAGACGAGCACGCTGGCCATGCTGGAAGCCGGAGCGCCGGTTTCAAGAATATTGGTGTCGCTGACCTTGAGGGCTTCGACGACATCATCCCCGGAGATTGCTGCGATCTTGAGCTTGCCGAGACCCAGACGGGCGGCAATTTCGCGAACCTTGGCAGCGCCGGCCTGCGGATTTGCAGCGCCCATATTGGTGATGATCTTGATGCCGTTCTTCTTGCAGATCGGCAGCACGGCCTCGAAACGTTCGACCAGCAGCGGGTCATAACCCTTTGTCGGGTCGTTCAGCTTGGCGTTCTGGGCGATCGCGATGGTGCGCTCTGCCAGGCATTCGAAAACGAGGTAGTTGATGTTGCCTTTTTCGGCGAGTTCCACCGCCGGCTCGATGCGATCGCCGGAATATCCGGCTCCGGATCCGATGCGAATAGTACGCATTATTGTAACTCCTTATTTCAAATCAGGTGGGCGCGGCTCATCCGAACGGGGATGGGATGACACCCAGGATCACTGCGGTAATGGTCATCAGGACCGTGGCAGCGAAGAGGAATGGAATTGCCAGTTTCTGGTGTTCACCGAGGCTGACGCCGGTAAGGCCCATGATCAGGAAGGTGGCGGGCGTCAGCGGGCTGACGGGGAAGCCGGTGGTCATCTGGCCGAGAATGGAGGCCTGGGCGACGTGGATCGGGTCACCGCCGAAGCTGTGATAGACATTTGCCAGAACCGGCATGACACCGAAGTAGTAGGAGTCGGGGTCGAACAGCAGGCTGAGCGGCATCGACAGGATACCGGTGATGAAGGGAATGGCCTGTGCATGGTCCGCCGGGACGTAGGTTGCGCCGGCTGCGGCCATCGCCTTGATCATGCCTGTACCGCCCATGATGCCGGTGAAGGCGCCAGCGGCGAAGAGGATGGAGGCCATCATCAGCGCGGCTTTTGCATGGGCATCGACGCGAGCCTTCTGGTCCTTGACCTTGGGATAGTTGATCATCAGGGCAAGCACGGTACCGATCATGAACATCGGAGCGGCATCGACATAACCCGAGATCATCGTACCGAGGATCGCAAGCGCCAGAAGAATGTTGACCCAGAAGAGATGAGGACGACGGATTTCCTTTTCGGCATCGGTGAGTTCGCGCTTGTAGGCGCCTTCCGAACCTTCGCCGGTTGCAGCAACCGTGGCGCCAGCACCAAGGCCAAGGCGACGTTCCTCGCGCTTACCCATGTACCAGGCTGTGGCGAAGACGAATACCAGACCAACAATCTGCACGACAAAGAGCGGTGTGAAGATCGACGATACCGGAACATTCAGTGCAGCCGAAGCGCGCAGAACCGGACCTGTCCAGGGCAGGAAGTTGACACCGGCAGCCAGAGCCACGACGAGTGCCAGAATTCGGCGTTGCATGCCCAGACGGTCGTAGAGAGGCAGCATGGCTGGAATGGTGATGAGGAAGGTGACCGCGCCGGAACCGTCGAGATGGATGATCAGGGCGAGCAATGCCGAGCCGACGACGATGCGGGTCGGCTTTAACCCGACGGCTTTCAGAATGCGGTCGATGATCGGGTCCATCATGCCGGCGTCAGTCAAGACACCGAAGAAAACGATCGCAAAGACAAACATGGCTGCCGTCGGCGCGATGTTTTTGACGCCACTGACGATGAATGTTGCTGTTTCTGCACCGAACCCACCAATCAGCGATGCGATGATCGGGATCACGATGAGGGCAACCAATGGTGACAGCTTGTTCGTCAATATAACTGTCAACAGAACAAGGATTGTCACTAATCCAAGAATAGCTAGCATATCTGCTCTCTCCCAAGTAACGCTAAAATTAGGAAGCGTTTACTTTTGAATTTGAAATGTATTTCCTCAGAAAGGGCTCCTTTTGTTTCTGATAAGCACAAATGATCGAGTGCAATCCATGTCGAGATTGCCTCAAAAAAAACTGATCTGAATTTGCTTTTCACTTCGAAGGAAGCGCCTGAAAACTTTGTGGCAGAGATGTGACGTTTAAAGAATTGAATTTATTGGATCACTGTAATTAGCAAACGTAATGACAAGAGAGATTTCTAGAAAACGTTATATTATCAACCGGTTGCCTGCGTCATTGAGATGGATCCAAGCGCGTGTGGATCAAAATGTTGACGTTTTGTCGCATATTTCGGGCTATGCAACGTCGCCTTAGTATTGGCTTCGGCTAGTTTCGGCCTGAATTGTCTCGGGGCTGGAGAAGCCTTCGATCGGGTTTGTTGCGTTTATAGATAGTGGATCACCTCTCGACGGACTGCAGCACGTGGGGCAAGTCCTGTTGCATATCCGTTCGCGCTTCCGAATTTTGACAAAGCTCTTTGCCCGGCACTGTGGGTGCAGCTATCGCGCAGGTTCATCAAGCGAGCAGAAACTCAGGCTTCAAGGAACAACCTAATCCATGCCGATGAACTGTCGGCCTCACGCCTGCCCTCTCAGTATCAGGCAGAGAGCAGTGGCATATTCGAATGTCTGATTTGTTGGACGAGTGGTTCAGGTGATCGGGGCAGGTCTAGGCGCCTTGCACCAGAATGAGTTTTGTTCGATTTCGGCCAGCGAGTTTGGCGTCGTAAAGTAATCTGTCGGCCTGCTTGTAAAGCTCGGCGAAGCCCGCATCTTCATCTGGTCGGGAGTTTGTCATGCCCATGCTGGCGGTGACCGCTTGCCCAAGTTCCGGTAGCGCAGTTGCGACTGCGGCAGTAATTGCCTGGCGCCGACGTTCCGCCCGTAGCTGGGCGTCTTCACCGCGTACGAGAAGCACGAACTCCTCGCCGCCCAGACGAAATGCACGAATCTGAGGGTCGGCCTGCAGGGTCTCGGCCACCGCTTTCAGAACCTCGTCGCCGATCCCATGACCGTAAACGTCGTTGATTTTCTTGAAATGGTCGAGATCAAGTACGGCAAGCGCGCGATATCCCTCGGCACGATACGTTTCGAAATTCTGTTCTATTGCCCTTCGGTTGAGCAGCCCCGTCAGTGCGTCGGATTCCGACAGGCGCTCGAAGACATCCGCCTCGAAGCGTGCGCTGTCTCTCTGGCGCCGGATCGCCATGAAGCGATCGGCAACCCCCAAGGTGGTGAACAAAACCTCGCATGCGCATCCCATATAGAAGAGCAGCATGGCATCATTGCTCTCCAGCCAAGGAGTGATACCGGTAACCAGCCGCACCGATCCGGCCAAGATCACGGGTATGTAGCCAAGCGCCTGGAATTTGGCGGCACGGCTGCCTCGCATCAAGGCGTCGGCAACTGACAGTAAGAAAATGACGAGAATCGGCGCAAAAGCCGCCGTATAGAGCGTCGACTGAATAGGGCGCGCTACGAAAGGAAATGCAGCGTGAGAGATGCTCAGCAACATTGCCCAGCCTGCGCAATAAAGCAACGCTCGGCGCAGGATGGGATGCATACGTCCGGGTTCGATGAAACTATGCGTAAACATAGCCCCGGATGCCACCGTAAAACCGAAAATGATCGTCGTCATCCAGCTTAGCGTCATCGCCGGCAGGTCGAAGAGAACCGCTGCAAGTCCAGACGAGACCAATATCGTCAGCAGAAGCGAGATGGTCAGCGTGGAATGCCACAATACAAAAGGCTCGTTCAAGATCCTGTAGAAAGCAGCGTTGAAAATGAGCGGCATGGAAAGCATGCCGGCAAGGATGGCAAGAAGCAGAAATGATCGTAGAAGATTGCCACTCAACGGGAGGTCGGATTGTGACAGATACGCTCGCTCCAGCGTCATCCGATGGCTTGGCAGATCAAATGCAGCTATGACGTGTTGCGTGTTGCGCGTGACTTCAGGCAACGATGCCTTGAAATACCCGCCACGAAGGGAATTCGACAGGTCACCTGAGGAAAATGAACTCTGGCGTGTCGCGCCATCCCGGTCGATCACCAACAGATGAACGGCCTGAAGTGCGCTTCTCCTGGAGAACAGATAGCGGGGAAGCGTATCGTCGGGCCCGATTTCGAAGCGCAGAACCACCCTTTCGCCCTCGAGCGAATAGGTCTGATCCCCGCAAATCCAATGCTCAAGCGATCCTGCAAGTTCGACCATGTCGCTCGATAATCCGCTCGAGGTCCAGCAGGAGCTAACAATTTTTGAAGGTTCTTCCGCACGCAAAGGATTGGCAACCAGATAGACCAGCACCGCCAAGCCTAACATTGCTATAAAGAATAACTTTTGAATTCTGTCCCTCAGCATCTCTCGACGCTATACGCCAAACATTGCAATGAAGTTACACCAGTTGTGTGTGTTCTTGCCTATGCTAGGTGCCTTGCCGGCCGCACCTGCGAGATTTTCGCGGCCGGCTGACCGCATCCACATTTGCATAAGCCAACCAGTCTGTGTTCATGTCAGACGCCATACTTTATCGCTTGCGGCTGACCGTTCTTAAGTTTCAGATCACGATGCAGCGGTGACCGCCATGGCCGCCCCCTTGAACATGCCGGATGCTCCGAGAAGAGAGATATTGGTTGACGATGCTTCCACCGTTCAGCCACAAGCGACCGACTGAAGGATGGAAGTTTTATGATCGAGTCCGTTTCCAGAACCACCCTCATTGGCTCGGATAGCAGGCTTGAAGCCCGAGACGTCACGTTGGTTTATGGCGACCGGACCATTTCGCGCGATCTGCGTTTCAAGGTTCCGGACGGTCTCTTCACCGTCATTGTCGGCCCCAATGCCTGCGGCAAGTCCACGCTTTTAAGAGCGCTCGCCCGGATCATCCGGCCGGATGCCGGTCATGTCGTGCTTGACGGCAAAGAGATCGAACGCATCCCGGCTCGCCATGTCGCCCGCACGCTCGGTCTTCTGCCGCAGAGTTCGGTCGCGCCTGACGGGATCACGGTTGCCGATCTCGTTGCTCGCGGCCGGTATCCGCACCAGTCTTTTCTGCAGCGCTGGAGCCAGGCGGACGAAGACGCGGTCTCATGGGCGATGCGTACCGCACGGGTCGAGGAGCTTGCCGAGCGCGCCGTTGACGAGCTTTCCGGCGGGCAGCGCCAGCGTGTGTGGATCGCCATGGTGCTGGCACAGGAAACGCCGCTTCTTCTGCTCGACGAGCCGACGACCTTTCTCGACATTGCCCACCAGATCGAACTTCTCAATCTTCTGCGCGATCTGAACCGGCGGCAGGGGAATACGGTCGTTGCGGTTCTGCACGATCTCAACCAGGCCTGCCGTTATGCGGATCACATCGTTGCCATGCGCGACGGAACCATTGTCGCGGAAGGAAATCCGCGCAGCGTCATGACCGCAGAGCTTGTCAAAGCGGTTTTCGGGCTTGCGGCAATCGTTATCGACGATCCGGTGACCGGTGATCCGATGGTCGTGCCGCTGGATGAGATGGCAACGTCGCCGTGACCCTGCCGTCAGCGCTGTTTTGATCGCGTGAGCAGCCACAGAAGATAGAGGCCGCCGACAAGGCCGGTCGTCCGCCCGATGGGCAGGACAATATCTGCGGCAATGTACTGGGTCACAAGATCGGCGATGACCAGAAGGAAAGCCCCCATGGCTGCGGCGCTCACGACCGGCATTCCGCGCGAGGCGGTCAAACGTGCCGCAAGCTGCGGTGCCGCCAGCGCCAGAAAGGCGATCGGTCCCGCCGCACCGGTGGCGACGCCGGCGAGAAGAACGGCGCAGGCAATCATGGCGAACCGCGTCCGTTCGACATTGACGCCCAGCTGTCGGGCCAGATCGTCGCCCATCTCGATCATCCGCAGCCGTGTCGCGGCAAGACCGACCAGCGGAATGAGCAGAAGCGCGCCACCGATCACGGTCGAGGCGTGATCCCAGTTGCGGGCATCGAGCGAACCGGCAAGCCAGAGATTGGCGGCGATCGCATTGTCGAGGTCGCCCTTCACCAGCATCAGGCCGTTGAGAGCATTGAGCGTTGCACCGGCGCCGATGCCGATCAGGACCAAACGATAACCGCCGGTCACTCCCTGCCGGAATGACAGGAGATAAACGAAGGTTGCCGTCACCAACCCACCGAGCATGGCCGAGAACGCCACGGCAAGCGGGCCTCCGCCGAAGATGACGATCTGTATCAGCGCGCCTGTCGCGGCCCCGGTGGTGAAGCCGATCACATCCGGCGAGCCGAGCGCGTTGCGGGACACGGACTGGAATACGGCACCCGATACGCCGAGAGATGCGCCGGCAAAGATCGCAACGAGCAGGCGCGGCAGGCGCAGGTTGATGACGACCTGTTGTCGCATGCCGCTCTCTCCATATCCGAATAGCGTTGCCACGACCTCCATGAAGGGAACCGAGACGCGCCCGAGCGTGATGGCGAAAAGTGCGGCGAGGAGTGTGAGAACCGTCAGGCAGAGCGTGATCGCGATCGGGCGGACGGCGATGGCAAAGGACATGCGCCGGCTGCGCCAGACAAGCCGGCGAGCCGTGCCGGTGGAACTGGAGGCAGATGCGCGGCTCATAGTTTCGATATCCTGTGGCGACGCACGAGCGTGATGAAGAACGGTCCACCCATCAGCGCCACCATGATGCCGACGCCGACTTCTCCGGGTGGTGCGATGATCCGCCCAAGCGCGTCGGCGCTGACTGTCAGGAGGGCGGCGATGGTCATGGCGTAGGGCAGCAGCCAGCGGTGACCGGGCCCGGTCATCAGCCGGGCGATATGCGGCGCGGTGAGGCCGATGAAGCCGATCGGACCCGCGGCCGCCGTCGCCGCGCCGGAAAGAATGATCACGGCAAGCGCCGAAAGGCTCCAGACATGCAGCGGATTGCCGCCGAGCGCCTTGGCGAGGTCCGCACCAAGGGCTGCCGTGTCCAAGGCCCTGGTCAGGGTGAGCGCGATCAGGATACCGACCGACGAGAGGGCGAGAGCAGGCACAAGAACCGCATAACCGCGGCCCTGAAGCGATCCGACGGACCAGTTGCGAAACTGATCAAAAACCTGTTCGTCGCTGTTGACCAGAACGATCTGGGTCAGCGACAGAAGAACGACGGAAAGCGCGGCACCTGCCAAGACGACACGCACCGGATCGCCGTTTTGCCCGAGATTGCCGAGCAGATAGACGGCCGCTCCGGCAAATGCGGCCCCGGCGATACCGAAGGCCATATAGGCCGTCACATCGGTTATGCCCAATACGGCAATCGCGCCCGTGACCGCCATCGCTGCCCCGGCATTGATGCCGAGAATGCCGGGATCGGACAAGGGATTGCGGGTCAGTGCCTGCATGATCGTGCCGGCCGCCCCGAGCGCTGCGCCGACCAAGATGGCAAGCAGCGTGCGGGGAATACGCAGCAGCCGAACCAGAAGATGATCGCTGTCGGCGGGATCGAAATGGGTAATCGCGTTCCAGGTGGTGGCAAGCGGGATGGGCCGGGCGCCAGCGACGATGCCGAATACGACCGCGGCGAGAACCAGCACGAAGAGCGCGCAGAGCCCGGCCGTCAGGCGGCTGTCACGTGTGCGGGTTGCCGCTGCCATACGTCTCGGGCCGCTTCGCAAGACCTCAGTCTCCGAACCTGGAGACGATGCCGTCGACGATTTCCTTGCCGCTGTAATAGTCGATACGGAAGGAATGGATACCTAGTCCAAAGACCTGGCCGTTCTTCACTGAAGGCAGGTTGGCAAGCACGGGATCGTTGCGGAAAGCTGCCGCCTTGCTGTCATCCACGCGCAGGAGGAATGTTGTTTCGGCCTTCAGATCCACCAGGCGCTCGTAGTCGGCCCAGACGAAATCGTCGCGGCTTGCCGCCTGCGTGTGCCATGCTGGATCCGGAGCCTCGATGTCGAAGCCGAGAGCTGCCAGAAGCGCTGCATGCGGACCGCCCGGTCGCCCGATCGGATTGCTCTGGCCGGCTCCGTTGAAGCTGATGATATTGGCCTTGCCGGCTGGGATCTTGATCCTGGCTCTGGCTGCCGCAACATAGGCGTCGAAATCGGCGATCGATGCGGCGGCCTCTTCCTCCAGCCCCGTTGCTTTAGCCAGTTCGGTTGCAAGTTCCTGCCAGGAAAGGGCGCCGTCATCGACGAGAATGGTCGGTGCGACCTGCCGGAATGCGGCAAGCTGGTCCCTGGTCGAGCCTGCGCCGCTTGCCGTCACGATGATGAGATCGGGTTCGGTGGCATAGACGGCTTCCAGATCGACCTTGCCGGCTGGCCAGGCATTGTCGACGTTTTTCTCCTTGGCGACCTTTTCCCACTGGGCAAAGAACTGGCCGTTGGCGGCCGAACCGCTCGCGGCAACTGGAGCCTTGATCGCCAGAAGCGTGCCCGTCAACGTCACCGAGGTCGAGAGAATGCGCTTCGGCTTGGCCGGTATTTCCGTCTGGCTGCCATCGACATTGGTGAAGATGCGCGGCCAAGTCTCGGTGGCGGAGGCCTGCGACCAGAATAGCAGCGACGCAATCGCCGCTGTGGCGATTCGCGCCGCGATTCGGCTGGTTGTCGCAATCCTCATGGCTGCATTCTCCGCTGACGGCGTGGGCAGGGCAGGGGCCGTGCCGTCCGCTCGCAGCCCGTGCGGGCGGCAGCATTAGCATCGCAGACCGGCACCCGCTACCAAAACATGAGCGCATCGCGCAGGATTGTTGGGGCTGCGTCGTTCAGCCCTCGATCTGTCCCGTCTGCCGTCGCAGTGACGAAGGCGGATAGCCGAAATGCTTGCGGAAGGCGGTCGTGAAGTTCGATAGATGCACGTAACCTGCCTCATAAGCGATGTCGGAAATGCTGCGATTGCTGAAGAGAAGCGCCTGGCGCGCCTCGGTCAGCCAGCGGTTGCGGATGAACTCGTTGAGGGAGCAATGATGCGCCTTGCGCACCAGCCGCTGCAGCGTCGCCTGGCTGGCACCGAGTTCGTTTGCCATCTCGGTGACGGCCAGTTCCTGGGCTGAATGACGATCGATATACTGCACAAGCGCATAGATGCGCTGCTGTTCTGCTGCCGTAAGGTTCGTCGGCGGCATCACCGCATCGGGATTGGAGCCGAAGGCTGCCGTCAGCGCTTCATAAACGATGGCGAGCGTATGGCTTTCCAGAAGCACGGCCGAAAACGGCGGCTTGCGGGCTGCGATATCGAACATCTGCCGGGCCAGGAATTCCACTTTGCGATTTGGCTGCCATTGCCAGAAACCGGGGTTTCCGCCCAGAAGCGCCTGGAATTTGTCAGGAGCCTCGCTTGTCTCGGAAAAGCGCTGCAGCCATTCGCGCGACATGCCGATGACCATCTTGTCGAGATACTGGCCCTTGCGTGCTCGCCGCCGCAGCCGCGCGCCGTTTTCGTGGGAAACGATGATTGCCGATGATTGCCAGCGTCCCTGCGCCGTGCGTTGCGGCATGGGCATCGGCACCCCGTTCAGCGAGGCCTCGACGAAACCTTCGAGGAAGATCTTGATGCAGACCTGAGCGTCGAGCGCCACTTCCATCTCGAGATCGTCGACCTGCATGCGGCGGCCGAAATTGACGTGGATGCCATCCATCCGCACCTGCCCGACAATACCGCATGCGACAACCGCATCGCCTTGATCGCCGCCATCGAGCACGCGCACGCCGTTCTTGCGCAATTCGCGCCGCGTCAGGACGGGGTTGGGATTGGCGAGCACGGGCGGAAGGGGATCGACGGCACTGTTCACACAGGTCTCCTGCATAAGTTTATGCGTGATTAACGAAAGCGGAGGTTTGCAAGACCACGTATAGGAATACATGAAATATGCACTCAAGAATAGCCGCGACGGGGGACGTCCGGCACTGTTTGCCGTGTGGGGCGCGACAATCGTGCGGAATGAACTGGTTGCCCAGGGGTATGGGAATGAACGGAAATAAGACAATCGCACAGCGGCAGGCAATCGGGCGGCTGACGCGGATCCTGCTGGCAACGACCGTGCTGACGGGCCTTGCGACTGCGGCGCAGGCGCAGGACGGCAGCGACAATCAGGACAGCAGCACGGAACTGGCGCCGATCGTGCTCGAAGGTGCGACCTACGAGACTGAAGGCACGAACAGCTATACGACGAAGGAAATCAGCGTCGGCGACAAGGACACGCGCACCCTGCGCGAAGTGCCGCAGTCGACCACCGTGATGACGCGCGAACGTCTCGACGACGGCAATTTTTCTTCGCTCGATACCGTCATGCGCAAGACGCCGGGCGTTGTGGTTCTGACCAATGACGATGGTCGCTCCAGCCTTTATTCGCGCGGCTTCGAATATGACACGCTCTACATGAACGGCCTTTCGACGCCGGTCTCTTCGATCTACGGCACCCAGCCGGACATGGTTGTGGTCGACCATATCGAAATCCTGCGCGGGCCTTCCGGTCTTTTCGGCGGGGCAGGCGAGCCGGCCGGTGCCGTCAACATGCGCCTCAAGCAGGCTTCCGATCAGTACAGGGCCAGCATCAACACGATCATGAGTTCGTGGGACGGCAAGCGCATCGAGGGTGATGTGACCGGACCTTTGACCAAGTCCGGCCGGGTGCGCGGTCGCCTTGTCGGCGCGCTTTCGACCAAGGACAGTTTCATCGATACCGTCGACAACAAGGTCGGTGTCATCTACGGCACGATCCAGGCCGACATCACCGACAACACGACGGCAACGCTCAGTGTCAATCACACCCGCCGCGACATCACGCCGTTCAACGGCCTGCCGACATTTGCAGATGGGACGCTGATCGATCTACCGCGTTCGACCTATACCGGTGCGGACTGGAACAATTTCGAAAACAACGTCACGCAGTATATCGCCGAACTCGAGCACCGTTTTGATGACGGTGGTCATGCGAAGATTTCGGCGCTCTATTCGCATGTGGACGTCAATTTCCTTTATGCTTACGCGGCAAGTGCCGCATCGCCAACCGGCAATGTATCCGCGACAGCTGGAGGCATTACTGGCGGAACGCGCTGGCTGGCGCGCGACTATCAGCAGGATTCGTTTTCGCTAGATGCCCACATCAGCAAGCCCTTCGAATTTTTTGGCCTTGAAAACAATATAATCGCTGGCGCCGACTATCGTGGTTCGGATGACAGCCTGCGGACGGCAACCGGCCTGATCGCGGGAACGCAGAATATCTACGATTGGAATTCCAACGTCGCAAAGCCGACCGTCAATTTCGGTAGCCCTGCCGAAACGGAGACCGATCAATATGGTATCTATGGCCAGTGGCGCATCAAGCCGATCGACAAGCTGACATTGATCGGGGGTGGCCGCTTCAGCTGGTACGATGCTCAGTCCGGAACCAGTGAGGTCAAGGTCAACGGTGAATTCACCCCCTACGCCGGTATCATTTACGATCTGACAGACCGCTTGTCGGCATATGCCAGCTATACGGAAATCTTCCAGCCGCAGTCTTCTCTTGAATACGCGACGAAAGATATTCTCGATCCGCGTACGGGTGAGCAATACGAGATCGGGTTAAAGGCTGAATTGACTGAAGATCTCAATGCTTCACTGGCATGGTTCGATCTGACTGACAAGAATCGCGCGGTTTCAGATACGGATCCGGCCCATAGCGGTTACTATCTTGCTGCAGGTGAAGCGCATATGCGGGGCATTGAGTTCGAGATCAATGGGGAAATCCTGCCCAACTGGGAAGCAATGGCCGGTTACACCTATACAGATACCCATTTCAAAAACACGACGCGCGCTGCAGGCTCCGAGTTTTACACCCCGGAGCATATGGTTCAGCTCTTTACCAAATACACGTTTGACGGCTCAGGCACCTGGACCGACGGCATCTTCGTTGGCGGTGGCGTGAAATTGTTCTCCTCGTTCCAGAACATTTCACGCACGGCTGCAGGTGGAGCCACCACAATCGAAGCCCCGGGTTACGGGGTGGTCGATTTACAGGCAGGTTACAAGTTCAACGAAAATCTGACGGCGAGCCTGTCAGTCAACAACGTGTTCGACAAGAAATACTACGAACGGGTAGGTGGCACTTCGGTGTTCAACTTCTACGGCGAGCCGCGCAACGTTGTCTTCAAGCTCAACGCGACTTTCTGATCAGGAGATTGCAAATCTCAAGAAGACGGCCCGGAACCAATGTTCCGGGCCGTCTTCGTTTTGCGGTCGATCTCAGTCGGCGGAACCCGCCTCGGTGAAGGCCATTGCCTGTGCGCGCCTGACACCATGCAGCAGCATGTCGAAATGGTCGTGATCGGCAGCGACGATCAGATCGACCTTCATGGTCGGGTTAGCGCGGGCGATCAGGCCGGCAGCTTCCGTGATATTGTCGACCATGGCCCGGCGCGACAGGTGGTCCTGCCGTCCGGCCGGCAGAGCGTGCGTTGCATATTGCTCGTCCTTGCCTACTGTGATCACAAGCCGCTCGGCCGCTCTCGTCGACGCATCCTCGCGCATGCGGCGCATCATCAACGCGTCGCTGAACCAGAGTGACGGGCTTGCGGCCCAATATCGCTGGAAATGGCCGGGACAGTGCAGCAGAGTGTGGACGGTAAAGAGCCCGCCATAGGAGAAGCCGAAGAGAGTGTTGCGGGTCGGGTCCAGCGGATAGAGCGCTGAAAGCGCCGGACGGAGTTCTTCAACGAGGAAATGCAGGAAATCCCTGGCGCCCCCGAAGACACCGGAGACGATGTCGCCGGTCTCCTGATCCGGCTGCGGTGTGTAGTTTCTGGATCGTGCGGGCGCATCGAACGGTGTGCCGCCGGGAAAGCCGATTGCAACGGTCAGACCCGTGCCCAGATCTGCCGGCGTCGATGCCGCAGGGAAAAGCCCGCCTGCAGGCTTGCTAAAGACGAGTGGGAAGCTCGCGTCCCCGTCTAGCATCCACAAAGCCGGATAGCCTGCCTGTGGAGGCGGCCCCAAGGGGGCGCGGACTAAGATTCGGTAGATTTCACCCGTGTGTTGAGAGTGGATTTCGAATGTTTGTGCTCCAGGCAGATTAACCGGCTGCCATTCACTCATGCCTTGCATAATAGAGGTCATTTTCGTCCGATGGCGTTATGCTGAGCCGCTTGGCAGAACACAGCTTGGCTCGACGAGATTCTGAGGAAAATCTATCAGTGATCAGTAGTTTATGGTACCTCTCTATTTGCGTTGAAGCGCGTCACTTCCGCAAAGTTTTTGCAAAGAATCAGGCATGGGTTCGATATCGCGCCTTCTGCATGCTGTTACTCCCGTCAGCGTGCCTTTTGTCCCGGATGCAATACGTCTGAGGCTTGGTGATCCGTAGATCCGGTTAGCGGCAGTCTAGCCTTCTGGCCCGATTTGATTGCAAACAGCAATCATCAGTGCGGATATTCTGTGGGTTATCGGATGACAATTCACTCGGTTGAGACTAGCTGTCGCTTACGAACGTGATGGGAGCCGAGCTTGATCTCTGGGACCACAGGCGTGCGACGCACGCTACATAGCGAAATTGTCGACGCTATCCGCGAGATGATCGTCGATGGACATCTGGAACCGGGTCAGAAGATCCCGGAAAAAGAACTGTGCGACAGGTTCGATATCTCTCGCACCCCACTCAGAGAGGCTCTGAAGGCGCTTGCCGCCGAAGGCATGCTCGAGCTTCTGCCGCAGAGAGGTGCCCGGGTCGCGATCCTCGATGAAGAAGAAGTGGCCGAGCTGTTCCCGATCATTGCAGCCATGGAGGCGCTTGCCGGCGAACTCGCCTGTGACAGGATCACCGCTCCGCAGGTCGAAGAAATCCGGCAGATGCATGAGCGTATGCTGTCCGCATTCAACCAATCCGACCGGCTGGAATATGCCATGCTCAATCGTGCCATTCACATGGCAATCTTCGATGCCGCAGGCAATGCGGCGCTGACTGCGCTTTATCGCAACATGGAACTCAAGATCCGCAACATCCGCCACACGATGCGCCAGCTCCCCGATGACTGGAAGCAGGCGCTCGATGACCATAATGAGATGCTTTTTGCACTCGGTGTTCGTGACAAGGTACGTCTTTCAGCGATCATGAAACAGCACGTGTTGAACACGGCAGAGGCTGTTCGTCATTCGATGGACGATCTCAATGGGCCAAGATTCGCTGCGGAGAGTGGCTCTTAAAGAGGCGATCGCAGGTCAATATTGAGGCAGATATTCATTTCTCGCCGAAGCTTTGGGCGGAAAAATAAATTCATAATTCATTATTCTGTTTTTGGTTGACGAGCGAAGCGGCTTCCCCAAGCATGGGTCCAATAACAGGCCTGTTCACCTGCCAATCGGTGGGGGATCAACAAACCGGGGAACCTTCATGACGATGAAACTGCTCGCGGCGCCGCTGATGACGCTGATGTTTGCCGCATTGCCTGCGCATGCCGCAGAAGAGAGTGCCACTCTCGCCAAGATCGCCGAGCGTGGCGAGATAACCGTCGGGCACCGGGATGGCGCGGTACCGTTTTCCTATTATGACGATCAGCAGAAGCCGATCGGTTACGCGATGGACATCTGCGCACGCGTCGTCGATGCGGTAAAGGCAAAACTCGGCAAGCCGGATCTGAAGGTCAGCTATATGCCGGTCACGGGTACGACCCGCATCCCGCTTCTTGTCAATGGCACGATCGACATGGAATGCGGTACGACGACCAACCATGCCGAGCGTCAGAAGCAGGTGACTTTCTCGACCACCAATTTCGTTGCCGGCATTCGCATCCTGTCGAAAAAGAGTGCGCCGGTCGCCTCCATGGCCGCCGCCAAAGGCAAGACGGTGGTGACACTTTCCGGCACAACGAGCGTGAAGCTGATCAACGCGGCAAATACGGCCGAAAATCTTGGCCTCACAATCCTCTCGGCCAAAGATCTTGCCGAAGGCATGCTGACGCTGGAGACCGATCGCGCTGTGGCGCTGATCTTCGATGACGTCTCTATCGCCGGTGCCGCTGCTACGTCCAAGGCGCCGCAGGATTATCAGATGTCGTCCGATCCGCTGTCGGTTGAACCCTATGGCATCATGTTGCGTCGCGATGACGACGGCTTCAAGTCTCTGGTCAACGGGACGATCGAAGGCCTCTACAAGGGCGGTGAGATCAACGGCATCTATGAGAAGTGGTTCACCCAGCCCATTCCGCCGAAGGGCATCAACATGAACTTCCCGATGTCGGCCCAGTTGAAGAAGGTCATCGCCAACCCGACCGACGATCCGAACCCGGATCTCTATCGCTGATATTTTTTATCCTCCCGGTCGCACCGTTGGCCCAGAGCCGGAACTGCGGCCGGGAGGATCTGCTATTCGACGGACACCCCCATGAATTATCACTGGAATTGGTGGATCTTCTTCGAGCCCTCGCTCGATGGCACCAACACGTATCTTACGACCCTTTTCTGGGGGCTCGGCTGGACGGCGGCAACCGCAGTCGTCGGGTTTGCCATCGCGCTCGCACTTGGCTCCGTCGTCGGCGTGGCGCGTACTGCGCCAATCGGCTGGGTGCAGACGTCGGGCATGGTGTTCGTCGAAGTCTTCCGCAACATCCCGCTGCTGGTGCAGATGTTCCTCTGGTACTTCGTGCTGCCGGAAGTGTTGCCACGGGATGCGGGAATGTGGCTGAAGCAGCTTCCCAACGCCCAATTCTACACCGCCGCAGTCTGCCTTGGTTTCTACCATGCTGCCCGTATGGCCGAAGTGGTGCGCGCCGGCCTGCTTAGCCTTTCCAGGGGGCAAAAGATGGCCGGACAGGCACTTGGCCTGACCTTGCCGCAAACCTATCGTTACGTTCTTCTGCCTGTCGCCTATCGCATCGTCGTGCCGGCTATCACATCGGAATTTCTGAGCTGCACCAAAAACACCTCGGTCGGCATTGCGATCGGTCTGGTGGAACTCACCGGTACTGCCCGCGCCATGCAGGAGAACACATTCCAGGTTTTTGAGGCTTTCGCCGCTGCAACGGTTCTATATCTGGCGCTCAACATGGTCATCGTTTTTGCCATGCGTTCTGTCGAGAAAGCGGCAGTCATTCCGGGGCTCGGCAATCGTATCGCTGGACGGGGGCGCTGAGATGCTGTCCGGTTTCGATTTTCAAATCATCGTCCACGCGCTTCCCTACCTGTTCCTGTCGGGTATGTCGTTCACGCTGACGCTGACGCTTTGCGCCACGATCGGCGGCATGATTTTCGGCACGCTGCTTGCCGTCATGCGACTTTCCGACAACCGCCTATTGTCAGCCATCGCTGGCGGCTACGTTAACCTGCTGCGGTCCCTGCCGCTCGTGCTTGTCATTTTCTGGTTCTATTTCCTTGTGCCGTTCATGGCGCAATGGCTGACCGGTTCATCAAGCCCGGTCAGGATCGATCCGTTCTGGTCGTCCGTGATCACCTTCACCCTGTTCGAAGCCTGCTATTTCTGCGAAATCGTGCGCTCGGGCATTCAGTCGCTGCCGCGGGGACAAACGCTTGCCGCCAGCGCGCTCGGCATGACCGACCGGCAGGCGCTCTTCTACATCATCCTGCCGCAAGCGCTCAGAAACATGCTGCCGCTGATCCTGACGCAGACCATCATTCTCTTTCAGGACACATCGCTCGTTTATGTGCTTTCGATCACCGATTTCCTCGGTGCTGCCGCCAAGATCGCCCAGCGCGATGGCCGATTGCTCGAGATGTATGTGTTCGCTGCGGTCGTCTATTTCATCATTTCCCTCATCGCGTCGCAGGCAGTCAGACGATTGCAGAAGCGTGTCGCGATCATTCGCTAGGGGCACTCCATGAGCATGATTACACTTCGAGACATCAACAAGACCTACGGGGATTTCCAGGTCCTGTCGCATTGCTCGACATCTGTTTCCAAGGGCGAGGTCGTGGTTGTCTGCGGTCCGTCGGGGTCGGGCAAGTCGACGCTGATCAAGACGATCAACGGGCTGGAGCCTATCGACAGTGGCGATATCATCGTCGACGGTACAACTGTCTCGGCGCCGACGACAAATCTCCCACTTCTGCGGTCTAGGGTGGGGATGGTGTTCCAGCATTTCGAGCTTTTCCCGCATCTCAATATCCGTGAGAACCTGGCGCTTGCGCAGGTGAAGGTTCTGAAGCGGTCGAAGGATGCTGCAATGGAGAAGGGCATGGCGCTGCTTGATCGCGTCGGTCTTACCGCCCACGCGGAGAAATTTCCGGGTCAACTTTCCGGCGGCCAGCAGCAGCGTGTCGCCATCGCGCGGGCGCTTGCCATGGATCCCATCGCGATGCTGTTCGACGAGCCGACATCGGCACTCGATCCCGAGATGATCAACGAAGTGCTGGACGTGATGGTGGAACTTGCCCGTGACGGCATGACGATGATGGTCGTCACCCATGAGATGGGTTTTGCCCGCAAGGTGGCGAACCGCGTGATCTTCATGGATCGCGGCGAGATTGTTGAGGATGCCGACAAGGGCGACTTCTTCGGCAAACCGCGCAGCGAGAGGGCACAGCAGTTCCTCTCCAAGATTCTCGTACACTGACTGGCTTGAAAATGGATATCGACGTCTGGAACGAAAACGGTCTACTGCAGGCGGCTGCGGAGCGAAGCTGGGTGTTGTCGCGTGAGCGCATCGTGCTCTATGCCGGGGCAAACCTTCCTAGCGAGGCAGCACAAAATGCCTATTCCGCAGGTCTGAGCGCCTATCCCGCCATGGGGCCGAGTTTCGACAAGGAGCAGCCGGAGACCGATCTCGTTTCGCGATTGGAAGTGGCTGTTCGATCTGAAATTTGTGCTTTGTTTTCAGCCGAATGGGCGGAGCCACGGCTGCCAAGCTGCACGATCGCCAACATGGCGGTCTTCCATGCGTTCACAAAGCCGGGCGATCTTCTGCTTGCACCGTCCGCCGATCACGGCGGACACTTGAGCCAGCGTCGCGGTGGTACGCCTGATCTTGCCGGATTAGAAATCGAGGATCTGCCCTTCGATATGGAGAACTGCCGGCTTGACGCCGCGGCCGCTGCCGCTGCGATACGCAAATCTGCGCCTGCCATGGTCATGCTCGGTCGATCGGTGATGATCAAGCCGGATGAGCTTGCGCCGGTGGTTGCTGCTGCAAAGGAGGTGGGAGCAAAGACTGTCTTCGATGCCTCGCATGTCTCGGGATTGATCGCGGGTGGAGCTTTTCCCAATCCGCTTTCACTTGGTGTCGATGTGATGACAAGCTCGACCTACAAGACGATTGCCGGTCGGCCACATAGTATCATCGCAGGTCGTATTCGAGGCGACGGCGAAAAGCTCGCGGCCCTCATCGATCAGAAATTCCTCGCCAATTTTGATGCCGGCAAGCTACCCTCGTTCCTCTTGACGCTCCAGGAGACGCGCGCTGGCGCGAAAGCATATGCTGCGAGGGTTTGCCATAATTCGCAGGTATTTGCACAGGCGTTACGCGAACGCGGCATAGAGGTTATCGCTCCGTCAGAAGGCGAGCAGTTTACCCATCAAATTCTTTTGCCGCTCGCGGATCATCTCAATCCGCCGCAGGTGATGCAAGGTTTGGAAAAGCTCGGGATTCTGGTTGGTACGTGCAAAAATCCAATCTTGCCTGGCCGGCATGCGCTTAGGGTCGGCACGCAGTTCATAACGGCGCAAGGTTGCGATAACGACTATCTTCATATGGTGGCCGAGAAGCTGGCCAAAGTTCTGGTTCATCTTTGTCTCTGAATTTCGTCGGGTCTGGTTGGGCGCGTGGTATCTTTTGGAGGTGCATCTTGACTTTGGGCCATCGCGCGCCGGAATTACCTAGGCAAAGCTAAAGTTGGCGGGCCGTGAGCATGCGTTCCGTATGGTGCCGGATCACGAAGCTGGCCTTCCGTGTCTCTAGCGTTCGCAATGTTTGGGCAATTAAAGTGTGAAGGCTTCGATGTTGCCTCTATATGGTCGCCAGGCTTATGAGGTTGATGTGCTTGCAGGATATCATACGCACAAACCCATCGCGCGACATTGGCACAGCAGACGGCCCCTGGTCCATTGGACCGGGTGACACCTCATTAGGGCTCCGGCACCGAACACGCTATGGGCTTCGTCTGATTTGCCTTCGTTATCGATGTTTCCACGCTTCGCATCGTGGGGTGATGAGTGAGCCGGAGGGCACATGCGATTTTTTCGCGATGTTCTGCGGCCGATCCTTCATGATCGACGTTCCACTCGTTGGCCGTCTCATGCCTCACTATTCCGACAAAGGGCGGATCGTCATTAAAGATTGCCTTGCGTCGTTCGAAGGTATGAAAACCGCTTGCAAACGAATAATCCGTCGCTAACATACCGATATATCGGGTAACGGGTCCGATGCAGGACCCAGGGAGTTTTTGATTGACGACCACCCCCTACATGCTTCTGACCGGCGCCAGCCGCGGCATTGGTCACGCGACGGTCAAGCTGTTCATGGAGCACGGCTGGCGGATCCTGACGGTTTCGCGCCAGCCTTTTTCCGAGGAATGCCGCTGGCCCTCTGCCCGCGAAAGCCACATCCAGGCCGATCTCGCAGACCTATCGACGATCGATGCGCTTGCCGCGACAGTGCGTGAACGGTTGCCTGACGGGAAGCTCGCAGCGCTGGTAAACAATGCCGGGATTTCGCCCAAGGGACCGGGCGGCAGCCGCCTCGGTGTCGCGGAAACGGATGCCGAGACCTGGATGAAGGTGATGAACGTCAACCTCATCTCGACGGCGCTTCTGGCGCGGGCGTTGTTGCCGGAACTAGAGGCCGCACGGGGATCGATCGTCAACGTTACCTCGATTGCCGGCTCCCGCGTGCACCCGTTTGCCGGTGTCGCCTATGCTGCGTCGAAGGCCGGGCTTGCTGCACTGACCCGCGAACTGGCGCATGAATTCGGTCCGCGTGGCATTCGCGCCAATGCGATTGCACCGGGCGAGATCGCGACCTCGATCCTGTCGCCAGGCACCGACGAACTGGTCAAGGCCGAAGTGCCGCTGGGTCGGCTCGGCACGACCATCGAAGTTGCCAAGACCATCTATTTTCTCTGCACCGAACAGTCGTCCTACATCAACGGTGCGGAAATCCACATCAATGGCGGACAACATGTCTGACCCTGTCATCTAAGGATAGACGCAGGCCAACTGCGCACCCTGCTGGAGGAAACGAAAGGATCCGTATCAACGTCCAAGGCCCAGGATAACAGTCCGGGCCCAATCAGGGGAACGAAATGAAAAATCTCTTCAAGACCGCAGCCTTCGGCATGTTCGCGCTTGCCTCCACGGCGTTTATAGCGGGGCAGGCAAATGCACGCGACCTGACGATTGTCGGCTGGGGTGGCGTGGCGCAGGCGGCGCAGAGCGACGTCTATTTCAAGCCGTTCTCGCAAAAGTCCGGCAAACCTTTCCTGGAAGAAAGCTGGGACGGCGGTTACGGCGTTTTGCAGGCCAAGATGAAGGCCGGCGCTCCGAACTGGGACGTCGTGCAGGTCGAGGCGGAAGAACTGGCGCTCGGCTGCGCCGACGGTCTTTACGAAAAGCTCGACTGGGACAAGATCGGCGTGAAGGGCGAGTTCCTGCCGGAAGCCGTCAACGAGTGCGGTGCCGGCGTCTATTACTGGTCGCTGGCAATGGGATATGACGGCGACAAGCTCAAAGACGGCCCGAAGAACTGGGTCGATTTCTGGGATACGAAGAAGTTCCCGGGCAAGCGTTCGCTGCGCAAGGGCGCCAAATACAATCTCGAATTCGCGCTTCTGGCCGATGGCGTGAAGCCGGCGGAACTTTATGACGTCCTGTCGACCGATGAAGGCGTCAACCGGGCTTTCAAGAAGCTCGACGAGCTGAAGCCGAACATCGTCTGGTGGGAAGCCGGTGCGCAGCCGGTACAGTATCTCGCATCCGGCGAAGTTTCCATCGCGGCAGTCTATAACGGCCGCGTCACCGGCATCAACAAGGCGGAAGGCAAGAACTTCAAGCTGGTCTGGCCGGAAAGCATGTATGCGATCGACAGCTGGGTGATCCTCAAGGGTGCCGAGAACAAGGATGCGGCGCTGGATTTCATCGCATTCGCGAGCCAGGCTGAAAATCAGGCCAAGCTGCCGCTGAAGGTGGATTACGGCATGCCGAACAAGAAGGCTGCGGCGACCATCCCGGCGGAAATCGACGTCAACCTGCCGACCCATCCGGACAACCTGAAAGTCGCGATCCCGCTCAATGTCGATTTCTGGATCGACAATTCCGAAGCGCTGACAGCACGCTTCAACGCCTGGCTGGCGCAGTAATCAAGCCATTTCCCGACGACCGGGAGGCTGCAGACATGCGGCCTCCCTCTTTAGCCGACATAACGGATGGATACGGACCGCCATGAAGGGCGCGACCGATAGGGCAACCGTATCCAACGACCGAAAAAGGGGAATCGCGTGGCTGAATTCCGCATACGCTTCGATGGCGTCAGCAAATATTACGGACAGCAATGCGTAGTCGACAAGTTGAGGCTGGATATCGAGAAGGGCGAGTTCGTCAGTCTTCTCGGACCATCGGGATCGGGCAAGACCACGCTTCTGATGATGCTGGCCGGCTTCGAGACCGCAACCGAAGGCCAAATCCTCGTCGACGGCTACAAGGTCAATGATGTGCCGTCGCACAAGCGCGACATGGGCGTGGTTTTTCAGAACTACGCGCTCTTTCCGCATATGACCGTCGGCGCCAATGTCGCCTTTCCGCTGCAGATGCGGGGGATTTCCAGGGCTGAAATCGCGTACCGTGTAAAGACGGCACTCGACATGGTGCAGCTCGGCACATTGTCGGAACGCAAGCCGTCGCAGCTTTCCGGTGGCCAGCAGCAACGCGTGGCGCTGGCGCGTGCACTCGTTTTCGAGCCGCGCGTGGTGCTGATGGACGAACCGCTCGGCGCACTCGACAAGAACCTGCGCGAGCAGATGCAACTCGATATCCGCGCGCTGCATCAGCGGCTCGGGCTGACGATCGTGTTCGTCACCCATGATCAGGGTGAGGCGCTGACGATGTCGGACCGGATTGCGGTGTTCAACAAGGGCAAGATCGAGCAGATCGGCACGCCGCGACAGGTCTATGACGAACCGGCAACGCGTTTCGTGGCGGAATTCATTGGCGAGACGAATTTGATCGACGGCACGGTGGAGGCGGTTGAGCCGACATCCGCCGTGATCCGCCTGAACGGTGGCGATATCGTGCGTGTCGCAGGCTCCGGTGGCTTGGCGGCAGGGCAGGGGATCTCGGTATCGCTTCGCCCGGAACGGCTTTCGCTGCCGGACGGCTTTAGCGGCAATAAAGGCCTGTCGGGCAATGCCATTTCCGCGATCGTGACGGACTGTGTCTATCAGGGTGACCATCTGCGTGTGCAGCTCGCTGGTCCCGCGGACGCATCTTATGTCGTGCGCCTCGACCGCAGGTCGCCGGAGCCGCAGCGCGGCGCTCAGGTCACGGCGTTTTTCAGCCCCGAGGATTGCAAGGTGATTGCATGATGAGCGGCAAGAGCTTTCTGAAGAAAAGTGGGCCGTTTCTTCTGGTCGCTCCGCTTTTCCTGTTCATCTGCCTGTTCTTCATCTGGCCACTCGGCTCCGTGCTGACGCAATCGGTTTCGGACAATGCGGTAGCGCGGCTCTTGCCGGAGACCTCCAAGGTTGCCTCGTCCTGGGATGGAGAAAGCGCGCCGGGCGCAGACTTGCAGGCGGCATTCGTCACCGATCTGCGGGCAGCAGCAACCGATGAACAGGCTGTCGGCGACATGGTACGCCGGTTGAACAGTGCCCAATCCGGTTTCCGGACGTTGATGAGCAAGACGCTGAGGGCCGTGCAGGAGACGCCGGACGCGCCGATTGACCTCGTGGCGCTCGACAGGAAATGGAGCCAGCCGCAATACTGGAAGGCGATTACCGACGCCCTGTCGCCGACGACCGATCGCTATCTTCTCGCGGCCTTAGACCTGATGCGAAATGATACCGGTGAAATCGTCTCACAACCGCCCGAGCAGACGATCAACGTGGCGATCTTCGGGCGGACATTCTGGATTTCCGCGACAGTCACGATCTTCTGCGTGCTGCTCGGTTATCCCTATGCGCTGCTGATCACGGTTGCGACCGGCTGGAAAAGGCAGGCACTGCTGGCAGCCGTGCTGTTGCCGCTCTGGACCTCGCTTCTGGTGCGCACTGCCGCGTGGTTCATCCTGCTGCAGGAACAGGGGCTGATCAATTCGGCCCTGATGGACCTGAACATCATCGCCGGTCCGCTGGCGCTGATCTTCAACCGCACCGGGGTGATCATCGCCATGACGCATGTGTCTTTGCCGATGATGGTGCTGCCGATCTACAGCGTGCTCCTGACCATCCCGAAGAACCTGATGCCCGCGGCGGCCTCGCTCGGGGCGCATCCGCTCAGGGCTTTCGTTCGGGTGCTGCTGCCGCTCAGCTTCGGCGGCATCGCGGCGGGCTCGCTGCTCGTCTTCATGTCGGCGATCGGATATTACATCACGCCGGCGCTGATCGGTGGGGCAGGGGACCAGATGATCAGTTCCTTCATCGCCTTCCATGCCCAGAATTCCGGAAACTGGGGCATGGCGAGCGCGCTCGGCATCGTGCTGCTTGTCGTCACCATCATCCTCTATGCCGTTTATGACCGGCTCGCCACACAGCGGGAAAGGAGCGCCTGATGCCGGCCAAAACACTGCAGTGGCTCTTCGGAGCGCTGATGGCTGCATTCCTGATCGTTCCGCTTCTGGTCATGATGCCGCTTGCCTTCACTTCGAGCCTGCTTCTCGTATATCCGATACCGTCATTCTCGTTTCGCTGGTTCGTCGAACTTTTCACCGCACCGGCCTGGCAAAGGGCGATCGTCAACAGCCTGATCATCGGTTTCGGAACCACGGCGCTGGCGACGGTGCTCGGCGTGCTGGCGGCACTCGGTCTGCGGCGGCGGTTGCCGATGATCGGCGGGCTGATCCGCACGCTGTTCATGCTGCCGATGGTGGTGCCAGCGGTGGTGCTCGGCATCGGCATGCAGATCTTGCTTGCGCGTATCGGGCTTGCCAATACGCATCTGGCGGTCATCATCGCACATACGGTCGTGGCGGTGCCTTTTGTCATCGTCAGCGTTTCCGGATCTCTGGCGGGCATCGACAGGAGGGTGGAGCTTGCGGCGGCAAGCCTTGGCGCTTCTCCGCAAAGGGTATTCGGCAAGGTGACCCTGCCGCTTGCCATGCCGGGCATCCTGACCGGTGCGGTTCTAGCATTTGCGACGTCGCTGGACGAAGTGGTGCTGACGCTGTTCGTGGCCGGGCCGAACCAGCGGACGCTGGCGCGCCAGATGTTTTCCACCATTCGCGACAATATCAGCCCGGCGATCGCGGCGGCGGCCTTCTTGTTCATCTTCGGCACGCTGCTGCTTGCTGCCTTGGTGTTGATCGTCCGGCGGAAAAAGGAGGTGGCTGCGATCTAGTATCGCAGCCATGTTCCGGAAGTCTCCCTGCTGCGCGTTCACGTGGGTGCAGAAAACCCGCGGGGCGGAGCTTTGCCTGAAAAACCTGACGATATTCCTTGCAAACCGCGGAGAAGAGACTAGGGAGAAGCCGCGATATATCGGTATGGCGCTGGCTGAAAACCTTCAGGGAAGGAGGACCGAGATGAACACACGTTTGCAGCAGTCCGACTTCCTGCCCGGAAATG
Organism: Rhizobium sp. ZW T2_16; assembly: GCF_044987325.1. Classification (NCBI taxonomy): domain Bacteria; kingdom Pseudomonadati; phylum Pseudomonadota; class Alphaproteobacteria; order Hyphomicrobiales; family Rhizobiaceae; genus Rhizobium; species Rhizobium sp. ZW T2_16. Next base: position 90,088 of record NZ_JBJDRG010000004.1, on the reverse strand, counting down.
CGGTGGGTCAACCCAAGGCGCTGACGGCCTATAACTACATCCGCCATGCGATCATCACCATGAAGATGGAGCCGGGCGCGACGATCAGCGAGAAGGAAACCTGCGCCGAGCTCGGCGTATCGCGTACCCCGATGCGCGAGGCGGTGTTAAGGCTTGCGCAGGAGGGGCTGGTCAATGTGGTGCCGAGCGGCGGCACTTTCGTCAACAGCATCTCGCTGCGGGGCGTGATCGAGGGGCATCTCATCCGTTCCAGCCTGGAACTACGGATGGTGCGGTTAGCTGCGCGTTCCCATGACGCCGCGCGGGACCGGGATTTCGATCTTCTAATGTTCCTGCAGGGCGATGCGGCCAAGCGTCAGGACTACGACCAGTCCTTTGCGGTCGACAATGACTTTCACCGGCTGATCTGCGCGATGGCCGGCTTCCCGGATGTCTGGCAGACCATTCACAATGCGACGGGGCAGCTTGACCGGATAAGGCGCTTCGCCATTCCGCGGTCGGGTTATTTCGATGAGGTCGAACAGGAGCACCGGGCGATTTACGAAGCGATCATTGCCGGCGATGCCGATCGCGCCCATGATCTGATGCGGCGGCATCTCGACGATATCGCCGCAGTCGTCGAATATGTGTTTGTCGATCAGCCGGGCCTGATCGTGCAGGAACCCGGCTTCGGTCTGTCGACGCTGGACGTGATGCTGGCGCCTGCGGCTCAATAACCGCTTTCACGACTGCCGGAATTGAGCGGCTCCTGTCCGGCCAGAACCCTCGTGGCGTTCTCAAAAATCTGCGCTGCGACATCGCGCGGATTGGGCATGGAGGCGATATGCGGCGTCGCGAAGATTCTGGGATGGCTCCAGAGTGGGCTTTCTTCGGGAAGGGGCTCCTTGAGGAAGACGTCGAGGACCGCGCCACGCAGATGGCCTGTGTCGATCGCGGCGAGAAGATCGGCCTCCACCATGTGCTCCCCACGCCCCATGTTGATGATCGCAGCACCTTGCGGCAGGTGGGCGAAGAGGTCGGCATTCAATATGCCGCGCGTGGCATCGGTGAGGGGAAGCAGGCAGATCAGCGCATCGCAGCCAGAGAGAAATTCCGGCAGTTGCGTGTCGCCGTAATAGGTGGCGATCCCTGCCTCTTCCTTAGGCGAGCGCGCCCATCCGCGGACATTGTAGTTGAGGGCGCGCAGACTGCGCCCGACGGTACGACCGATTGCGCCGAAACCCAGTATGCCGACCGTATAATCCTGTGCCGCCTTCTGTGCGGGGCGCTCCCAGCGTTTGCGCGCGGCGTTTTGCAGGTGCCGGTCCATTTCTCGGTGAAACAGCAGCACGGACCAGATCGCATATTCCGCCATGCCAAGCGCATGCTGGCTGTCGACGACACGGCAGACGGGGATGGCGGGAAGGTTCGGATCGGCAAAGATGTTGTCCAGGCCCGCGGCGATGCTGTGCACCATTTTCAGGTTCGGCATATCGGCCAAAAGCCCGTGCGGCGGGTTCCACGCCACGGCGACATCGGCTTCCTCGAAGCCGGGCTCGGGGTATATACTCAGCCGCACATTCAGGCCTGAAGCCTCGAATGCGGTTTTCAGAAAGGTGAGGTCGAGCGTGCTGCTGACCAGCGCGATGTGAGCGATTTTTGCGTCCGTTCGGCTCATCAATTCCATCTTTATCAGGACCTCATTGCTGCTGCTTGTCTGTCTTCAAAGCATATGGCGTCGCGATTTTCCGCAAGCTGATCAATTTTTGAGCAACCATTTTTCGAGTTCAAGTTTTATGCAAAAAATCACCTGCCTTGCTTGACAGGTGCCAAAGGCCGGAGTCAAGATGATGTATCGATATATCGGTATATTGTAGTTCCGATACGATCACGAAGTGACGTCTGCACGCAAACGAAAATCCATAAAGGGGAACTTCATGCGACGACTGATTTCTGCATCCCTAGCCATTTTCATGACGACGACAGCGGCCTTTGCCCAAGGCGTACCGGGTGGCAAACTGAACCTCATCGTTCAGCCCGAACCACCAAGCATCATGATCGGCACCACCACCAACGGCCCGGCTCTGCTCGTCGGCGGCAATATCTACGAAAGCCTGCTGCGCTACGACGAGAACCTCAAGCCCGAGCCGTCGCTCGCCAAGTCGTGGACGGTCTCCGATGACGGCCTGACCTATACGTTCACACTGCAGGATGACGTGAAGTGGCATGACGGCAAGCCGATGACCTCGGCCGACGTGCTGTTCTCCGCCAACGACTATCTGATGAAGATGCAGCCGCGTCATCGCAACCTGATGACCCATGTGGAAAGCGTCACGGCACCGGACGACAAGACTGTCGTGTTCAAGCTGAAGCAGCCCTTCGAGGCCTTCATCCGCGGTCTGGCCTTCTACACGATGCCGGTCCTGCCCAAGCATATCTATGAAGGCACCGACTACGCCACCAATCCGGCCAACGACAAGCCGATCGGCACCGGCCCGTTCAAGTTCGACGAATGGAAGCGCGGCAGCTACATCCATCTCGTCAAGAACCCGGACTATTACGTGAAGGGCAAGCCCTATCTCGACGAACTGTATTACCAGGTCATTCCGGACGGCGCATCGCGTTCGGTCGCATTCGAGACCGGCAATATCGACGTGGTGCCGGGCGGCTCGGTCGAGAATTTCGACATTCCGCGGCTGAAGGATCTGCCCAATACCTGCACGACCGAAAAGGGCTGGGAATATTTCGCACCGCTCTCCTGGCTGTGGCTCAACAACCGCAAAGCGCCGATGGACAATGTGAAGTTCCGTCAGGCGGTGATGTATGCGCTCGACCGTGAATTCGCCAAGGACGTTCTGTGGAACGGCTACGGCAAGGTTGCGACCGGGCCGCTGTCGTCAAAGCTTCCCTTCTACAAGGATGTCGAGCCAAAATACCCGCATGATGTCGACAAGGCCAAGGAACTGCTCAAGGAAGCCGGTTATGACGGCAAGCCGCTGAAGCTCCTGCCGCTTCCCTATGGCGAGACCTGGCAGCGCTGGGCCGAAGCCGTGAAGCAGAACCTCGAGGAAGTCGGTATTCCGATCGAAATCGAAGCGGCCGACGTTGCCGGCTGGAACCAGCGGACATCCAACTGGGAATACGACATCGCCTTCACCTATCTCTACCAGAATGGTGACCCGGCAATCGGCGTGGACCGCAACTACAAGACCTCGCAGATCGCCAAGGGCAACCCGTTCAACAATGTCGAGGGCTATTCCAATCCCGACCTCGACAAGCTGTTCGACGAGGCTGCAGTCGCCTATCCGGCATCCAAGCGTCAGGAACTTTACGACCAGGCGCAGAGAAAGCTTCAGGAAGACGTTCCGGTTGCTTGGCTGCTCGAACTCGGTTTCCCAACGATCTACAACTGCAAGGTTCAGGATATCGTGACGACCGCCTCCGGCCTGCCGGAATCCATGCGCGACGCCTGGATCAAGAAGTAATCGACATTCAGGCGGAGATCCGTCTCCGCCTGGCTCATTCCTGACCTGAAAAATCTAGTCGGAGCCGTGCTCATGCTGAGATTCATCTCGGGGCGATTGCTGAAGGCAGTCGTGATCCTGATCTGTATCACCGTGCTCAATTTCTTCCTCATCCATGCCGCACCGGGCGATCCGGCTGCGGTCATGGCCGGGGAAGCGGGTGATGCCGATCCTGCCTTCCTGCAACAGCTCAGAGAACGTTTCGGCCTCGACAAGCCGCTTTACATGCAGCTCTGGATCTACGTTTCTTCGGTGGTCCAGCTCGATCTCGGTTATTCCTACCGCCAGCAATTGCCGGTGCTGCAACTGATCGGCGAGCGCCTGCCGGCGACGCTGCTACTTTCCCTTTCAGCCTTCGTGATCTCGCTCGGCCTGGGCGTTGCGGCCGGTGCCTTTGCCTCCGCGCGGCAGGGCAAGTGGGCCGATACGATCATCTCGCTCATCGCGCTGATCTTCTACGCGACGCCGCTCTTCTGGCTGGCGCTGATGGGCGTGCTGTTGTTTTCCGTCCAGCTCGGATGGCTGCCCGGCTTCGGTTATGAAACCGTCGGCGCGAATTATACCGGCCTTGCCCGCGCGCTCGATGTCTTCCTGCACCTTATCCTGCCGGCAATGACGCTCGGGCTGTTCTTCATGGCCGTCTATGCCCGGATGACCCGTGCCTCGATGCTGGAAGTCAGCACGCTGGATTTCGTCAAGACCGCCAAGGCCAAGGGCTTGCGTCCCAGTGTCATCCAGCGCCGCCATGTACTGCGAAATGCGCTTCTGCCGGTGGTGACGCTTGCCGGCCTGCAGGCCGGGCAGCTGGTCGGCGGCGCAGTGCTGATCGAAACCGTGTTTGCCTGGCCGGGCATCGGCCGGCTGATGTTCGACGCCCTCTCGCAGCGCGACTACAATCTGCTGCTCGGCGTCTTTGTCGTCTCGGCGGCGATGGTGCTGCTCTTCAACCTCATCACCGACGTGCTTTACCGCCTCGTCGATCCGCGCATCAAGGTGACGTCATGAAGGATTTCTGGAAACGTTTTTCGCAGAACCGAGGCGCCGTCGTCGGTCTGGTCATCCTGCTTCTGGTCGTCGTTCTTTCGATCGTCGCTCCGTTCATCTACACCAAGTCGCCCTGGGCGATGGTGCAGCGGCCGTTCATTCCGCCCTTCACCATGGACGCTTTCGTGCTTGGCACCGATCCGATGGGACGCGACCTTGCGGCGGGTCTCGCCCACGGCGCACGGGTTTCCCTGCTGGTCGGGCTCGTATCGACCGTCGTCTCGCTACTGATCGGTATTCCGATCGGCGCAATTGCCGGATATTTCGGCGGCTGGGTCGATGATCTGCTGATGCGGTTCACCGAATTCTTCCAGAGCGTGCCGAGTTTCGCGCTGGCCGTGGTGCTGGTGGCGATCTTCCAGCCGAGCATCTATTCGATCGTCATCTCGATTGCCGTGGTCTCCTGGCCGCCGGTGGCGCGCTTGCTGCGCGGCGAGGTTATGTCGCTCCGGTCGCGTGAATTCGTCGAGGCCGCCGTTCTTTCCGGCCAGACGCATTCGACGATCATCTGGCGGCAGATCCTGCCGAACACGCTCTCGCCGATTATCGTGCTCGCCTCGATGATGGTGGCGGCGGCGATCCTGATCGAAAGCTCGCTGTCTTTCCTGGGGCTGGGCGACCGCAACATCATGTCCTGGGGCTATATCATCGGCGCGGGCCGCACCGTGATCCGTCAGGCCTGGTGGGTGAGCTTCTTCCCGGGCCTTGCAATCCTTCTGACCGTGCTGGCGCTCAATCTCGTCGGCGAAGGGCTGAACGACGCTCTCAACCCGCGCCTTGCGCGCAAGGGGAGGTAACCATGGCAGACATGATCGACACCAATGCCGTGACATCCGACGAAACCGCTGCCGCCGTCATCCATCCGGGTGCTCTGAAGGAAGAGGGGAGGGGCGAACCGGTCGTCCATATCGACAGGCTGAGCATCGCACTTCCGGACGGCGCTGATCGCCCCTATGCAGTCGACCGCGTCTCCTTCAAGCTGTTTCCCGGCGAGATGCTCTGCGTGGTCGGTGAAAGCGGCTCGGGCAAATCCATGTCGGCCAATGCGCTGATGGGGCTTCTTCCCGATACGGTGCGCGTGGCGCAGGGTCGTATTCTGCTTGGCGCCACCGATCTGATCACCATGCCGGCGGATGCGCTCTACTCCATTCGCGGTCGCCGAGTGGCGATGATCTTCCAAGAGCCGATGTCGGCGCTCAACCCGCTGATGAAAGTCTCGGCACAGATCGAGGAAGTGTTCGAGGCGCATGGTCTTCTGACTCCGAAGGAGCGCAGGCAAAAGGCGCTATCGCTTCTGACGGAGGTCGGTCTGCCCGACCCGCCGCGAGCCGCCGACAGCTATCCGTTTCAGCTTTCCGGCGGTCAGCGTCAGCGCGTGATGATCGCGATGGCGCTGGCGCTCGAGCCGGAAGTGCTGATCGCCGACGAGCCGACAACGGCGCTCGACGTGACGACGCAGGCGCAGATATTGAAACTCATCGCCGGGCTCCAAAAAGAGCGCAACATGGCAGTGATGTTCATCACTCACGATTTCGGCGTCGTGGCCGAGATCGCCGACTATGTGACGGTGATGCAGCTCGGCCGCATCGTCGAGCAGGGAACGGCCGAAGAGGTTCTGTTTTCGCCGCAACACCCCTATACGAAGAAGCTGATCGCGGCGATCCCGCGTCCCGGCGAAGGGGTGGCGCGTATCGAGACCCGCGAGCCGCTGCTTGCCGTCGAGAACCTCTCGAAAATCTATCGCATGGGCGGCGGGCTGTTTTCCAAGGCCCGTGAAGTGCATGCCGTCAAGGACGTGTCGTTCACACTCGGTCGCGGCGAAACGCTTGGCATCGTCGGTGAAAGCGGCTCAGGCAAGTCTTCGGTCGGTCGCTGCCTCGTGCGGCTGCAGGACCCCGAAAGCGGCCGCGTTCTGCTTGGCGGACAGGACATGGCGCATCTGAAGGGCGAACAACTGCGCGCCATGCGCAGACGCATGCAGATGATCTTCCAGGACCCGTATTCGTCGCTCAATCCGCGCGAAAAGGTCGGGCGCATCATTGCCTCGGGGCCGATCGCCTATGGTGAGGATGAGAAAAAGGCGCTCGCCCGCGCTGCCGAACTGATGGAGATGGTCGGGCTAGATCCCAAAGGAAACAATCGTTTTCCGCACGAGTTTTCCGGCGGTCAGCGGCAGCGTATCGGCATTGCCCGCGCATTGGCGCTCGAACCCGAGATCATCATCGCCGACGAGGCGGTGTCTGCACTCGACGTTTCGATCCAGGCTCAGGTTCTGGAACTTCTGGGCCAGCTGAAAAAAGACCTCAACCTCTCCCTCGTGTTCATCACCCATGACCTGCGCGTCGCGGCCAAGATCTGTGACCGCGTTATGGTGATGCAGAAGGGCGAGGTCGTCGAACTTGGTACGGGGAGCGAGATCTTCGACACGCCCCGGCACCCCTACACGAAAAGCCTGATCGAGGCCATTCCCGGTCGGGCAAAGGAAGCGCTGATGACGGCCTGAGCCCGTCGGATATCAATCAATCTGGGCAACAGAGCCCGCTTATGGAGCAGCACATGACGATTATGCCGAACTCGGTCGAAGCCCGCGACATGGCCTATCAGATGCATCCGATGGTCAATCTTCGGAAATATGAAAAAACCGGCGGCCTCGTGATCGAGAGCGGCGACGGTATCTATGTTACCGACAATACCGGCAAGCGCTATATCGAGGGCCTGGCCGGCCTGTGGTCGGTGGCGCTCGGTTTCGGCGAAAAACGTCTGGCGGAAGTCGCCAAGGCGCAGATGGAAAAGCTGCCCTATTACCACAGCTTCTCCTACAAGACGCATGGCCCGTCGATCGATCTGGCCGAGATGCTGGTCAAGATCGCACCGGTACCGATGTCGAAGGTGCACTTCACCTCCTCCGGTTCCGAAGCCAACGACCTTGCCTGCAAAATGGTCTGGTACCGTTCCAACGCGCTCGGCAAGAAAGACAAGAAGAAGATCATCGGCCGGATCAAGGGCTATCACGGTGTGACGATCGCCTCAGGCTCGATCACCGGCCTGCCGCGCAACCATGAAAGCTTCGACCTGCCGCTCGACCGGATGGTTCATACATCCTGCCCGTCCTATGTGCATTTCGGTCTCGAGGGCGAAAGCGAAGCCGATTTCACCAAGCGCATGCTGAAGGATCTGGAGGACCTGATCCTCAAGGAAGGCCCTGAAACGATCGCCGCCTTCTGGGGCGAGCCTGTGATGGGCGCCGGCGGCGTGCTGATGCCGTCAGACGGCTATTGGGCCGGCGTTCAGGCCATCCTGAAGAAATACGACATCCTTCTCGTCGCCGACGAAGTCATCTGCGGCTTCGGCCGTACCGGCAAGATGTTCGCCTGCGAGACGCTCGGCATCGAGCCGGACGTGCTCGTCGTGTCGAAGCAGATCTCGTCGTCCTACATGCCGCTTTCGGCGATCATCATGAACGACCATTTCTATCAGCCGATCGCTGACGAAAGCGACCGTATCGGCGTGTTCGGCCATGGCTTCACTGCCTCCGGTCATCCGGTTGCGACCGCGGTTGGTCTCGAAAACCTGAAGATCATCCAGGAGCGGGATCTCGTCGGCAACGTCGCACGACTGGAGGAAAAGTTCCTCGGCGGCCTGGCAGAACTTGCCAAGCACCCGCTGGCGCATTCCTCGCGCGGCGTCGGCCTGCTCGGCGCGCTGGAAATCAAGCCCTGGGCGGATGCCAATGCCGGTGATGCGGCTGCAGCAATCGCCGCCGCATGCCAGGACGAGGGCCTGATCATCCGCAATATCGGCGAAGCCATCTGCTTCTGCCCGCCGCTGATCATTACCGCCGAACAGATCGACGACATGTTCGGTGCCGTTGCCCGCGCGCTGGATACCGTTGCGGCCGCGCACGCCTGAAGCATCAAGGATTGAGATCATGAACATGATGGAAAAGACAGATCTTGGCGAAATGACCGCGGCACAGCTTTCCCAGCTGTTCGCGTCGGGCAAGGCGTCCCCGGTCGAAGCCGCCAAGGCCTCGCTTGCGCGGATCGAAAAGTTCAATCCGAGCGTCAACGCCTTCGCCTATGTGGTGCCAGAACTGGCGCTCGCCGAGGCAAAGGCATCCGAAGCGCGCTGGAAGAAGGGCGAACCGCTTTCACCCATCGACGGTGCGCCGACGACGATCAAGGAACTCACTCCGGTCAAGGGCATTCCGTGGCGGCGCGGCTCGGCGCTCGGTGCAACGACGCCTTCCGAAAAGGAGTTCCTGATCATGGAACGCCTGCGCGGCGCGGGTGTGACCATCCTCGGCACGACGACGTCGCCGGAATTCGGCTGGAAGGGTGTCACTCACGGTCCGGCATTCGGCAACACGCTTAACCCGTGGCGCACCGATCGCGCCTCTGGCGGCTCGTCGGGCGGTGCGGCCGTGGCAGCTGCGCTCAATATGGGCGTTTTGCATGAAGGGTCGGATGGTGCGGGTTCGATCCGCATTCCGGCTTCGTTCTGCGGCGCGTTCGGCATCAAGCCTAGCTATGGCTGGATTCCCTCCGACACGCCGACGGCGCTGTTCGAGCTTGCCCATCGCGGCCCGCTGACGCGGACGGTCGAGGATGCGGCGCTGTTCATGAATGCCACAACCGGGCCGACGCCGAAGGCGATGTATGGCTATAGTCCGACACCGGTGCCGAACTGGCACGAAGGGATCAATGCTACCAGCGTCGAGGGCGTGAAGATCGGTTACAGCCGAAATCTCGGTTATGCCGAAGTGCAGCCGGATGTCGCTGCTGCGGTCGAGCGGGCCGCCCAGCGGCTGGCGGATATGGGCGCGATCATCGAGGAGATCGATCCGGGCTTTTCCAATCCGCAGGATGCTCTTCTGGCGCTCTGGTACGCCGCCGAAGCCCGCACCGTCGAGATGGTCAATCCGACGGAAGAGCAGAAGAAGTTGATGGATCCCGGCCTGATCCGCATCTACGAGAAGGGAAAGACCTACTCGGCCATCGACTATGTCACGGCCGAGCAGGTGCGTGCCGATCTCAAGGTGACGATGGCACTTTTCCACGAAAAGTATGATGCCCTGATGCTGCCGACCATGCCGACGACGGCAATCGAGGCGGGTGTCGATTTTCCCGGCGGGATCGAGGGCAAGGACTGGTCCGACTGGTCGCCCTTCACCTATCCGTTCAACATGACCGGCCAGCCGGCCGTATCGGTGCCCTGCGGCTTCGATGCCGGCGGGTTGCCGATCGGCCTGCAGTTCGTCGGTCCGCGTTTCCGCGACGATATCGTGCTGGCATTGGCTGCGGCCTATCAGTCCGCCTATCCCGAAGACGTTCTCAGCGCGCCCAGGCTCGGCTGAGCCGGACAACAAAGGTGCGGGAGGCGTTGTCTTCCGCACCAAACGATCAACAGCAGTATCGGGATGGGACAGATGGCCTCCACGGCAAGCCAAGGAGCGGCAAGCGGGCTTGGCGCAGAGCTGAAGACGGGCGCGACTGCCGTGCCTCCGGATCAGGCCGAGCGCATCGCAAGGGAAAAATACGGGCTGTCCGGCAAGGCCGAATGGCTCTGGGGCGAGAAGGACAGCAATTACCGGCTGACGCTGGACGACGGAAGGGAATATCTCTTCAAGGTTCTCAACCCGGCGGAAAATCCGGCGATGACGAACATGCACAGCCAGGCGCTTCTGCATGTCGAAGCGGCCGATCCCGGCATTCCGATCCAGCGGATCATCCGCACACTGGACGGCGAGGCCGATTTCCGCATGACCGATGACGAAGGCGGCACGCGCGGCGTGCGCATGGTGACCTTCGCGCCTGGCATTTCACAGAAATCACAGCCGCATTCACCCATCCAGCGCTACCGCGTCGGCGTACTTCTCGGTTGCATGCAGAAGGCGCTTGAAGGATTTACCCACGAGGCCGCGGGCCATCGCATCACCTGGGACATGTCGCACGCCGCGGGGCTTCGCGAATTGCTGCCGGTCTTCGAAGACGAAGCGCAACGGGTAAGGCTGGAACGGGCGATGGCCGATTTCGAGACCCTGATTGCTCCGCGCATGGGCGAACTGCCGGCGCAGGTGATCCATAACGATTTCAACATGGAGAACATTCTCGTCAGCGAGGATGATCCGGATGAGATCAGCGGCATCATCGATTTCGGCGACATGGTGCATGCACCCATCCTGTTCGATGTCGCTGTCGGCGCGGCCTACCAGATGGGCGACGCCGATGATCCGGTGGAGGCGATGTGCGATTTTCTGAAAGGGTATTCGACCGAAAAGACGCTCGCTCAGGAAGAGATCGAGTTGCTTTACACCGCGGTGACCACCCGGATGCTGATGCGGCTTGCGATACCCGAATGGCGCGGAAAGCTGTTTCCCGAACACCGGGCGCTTTACACCCGTAACAGCCCGACCGTATGGGCGCAGTTTGCCCGGCTCGACGCAATTTCAAGAGATGACGCCGTAAAGCGCCTGGCAGCGGCCTGCCGCGCCTGACACCCGAGGGAGAGAGACATGAACAAGCCAGCCACAACGATGATCAACGGCTTCGATGCATCGCGCCTAAGTAGCCTGCCGGAGCGCGAGCGGTCGATGATCGAGCGCCGCCAGGCGATGCTCGGGCCGTCCTACCGGCTGTTCTACGAAAACCCGCTGCATCTGGTGCGCGGCGAGGGCGTCTGGCTCTACGATCCGGACGGCAATGCCTATCTCGACACCTATAACAACGTGCCTTCGGTGGGACATTGCCATCCGCGCGTTGTCGCCGCGATCGCCGAACAGGCTGCTGTGCTGAATACGCATACGCGTTATCTCGACGAAAAGATCCTCGATTACTCCGAAAAACTGCTTTCAACATTTCCCGACGAGATGAACCGGGTCATGTATTGCTGCACCGGCAGCGAGGCGGTCGACCTCGCCATGCGGCTGGCCTGTTACTACACGGGCGGAACCGGCATCATCATTACCGAGAACGCCTATCACGGCACGACGGCCGCCGCCGCCGCCATCTCGCCGTCGCTTGGCCACAACATGCCCCTCGGCATGCATGTGATCACCGTACCGGCACCGGATGCCTATCGCGCCGACGGCAAGGATGTCGGCGAGACCTTCGCGCAAGAGGTGTCCAAGGCGATCGCCTTCATGTTGCGCCATGGCATCAAGCCGGCGGCCTTCATCGCGGACAGCATATTCTCGACTGACGGCATCTATTCGGAGCCTGCGGGCTTCCTGAAGAAGACGCTGGACGTGGTGCATGAGGCCGGCGCGCTTTACATCGCCGACGAAGTGCAGCCGGGCTTTGGCCGCACCGGCTCGCATATGTGGGGTTTCATGCGTCACGGCATCGTTCCCGACATCGCCGTCATGGGCAAGCCGATGGGCAATGGCCTGCCCATCGCGGCCGCGGTGATGAAGGGCGAGGTGCAGGAACGTTTCGGCAAGGACATCCGCTATTTCAACACGTTCGGCGCCAACCACGTATCGATCGCCGCCGCCAATGCCGTGCTCGACGTCATCCGTGACGAAGACCTGATGGGCAATGCGCTGTCGACCGGCAATTACATGCTGGAAGGCATGCGCAAGCTGCAGCAGCATTTCGACTGCATCGGCGATGTGCGCGGCGCGGGCCTCTTCCTCGGGCTGGAATTCGTCAAGGACCGGCAGAGCCGCGCCCCGGACGGACCGCGCTCGCTCGCGGTCGTCAATCGCATGCGCGAGCGTCGTGTGCTGATCAGCGCCGCCGGAATTCATGGAAACACGTTGAAGATCCGTCCCCCGCTGCCGTTCGGCAAGGACCATGCGGACATCTTCCTCAAGGTGCTCGAAGAGGTGCTGCACGAGACCCAGTGACAGCATCCGCCTCGCTTATCGCTGCCATACCCAATGCCAAAGGATAGACCATGACCACCTTGCCGGAAATCAACGCCGAACGCCTCTGGGCGGATATCATGACGATGGGGGCGATCGGCGCGACGCAGGGCGGTGGCAGTTTCCGGCCCGCGCTTTCGGATGCGGACCGCGAGGGGCGCAACCTGTTCCGTTACTGGGCGGAGGAGGCGGGGCTGGTGGTGACTGTCGATGCTATCGGCAACATGTTCGCGCGGCGGGAAGGTACCGATCCGTCGCTGCCGCCGCTGATGATCGGCAGCCATCTCGACACGCAGATGCCGGGCGGCAAGTTCGATGGCGTTCTGGGCGTGCTTGCCGGGGTTGCGGTTATCCGCGCGCTCGATGCGGCAGGCGTCAGCACGCGGCGAGCGATCGAGATCGCCAATTTCACCAATGAGGAAGGCGCGCGGTTCCAGCCGGGCGTGATGGGGTCGGGCATTTTTGCCGGGCTCCTGTCTTTGGAAGATGCGTTGTTTCGCAAGGATGATGACGGAGTGATGCTCGGCGACGAGCTTGCCCGTATCGGTCATGCCGGGCAGCTGCCGGTCGGCGGGCGGGCGGTGCATAAATATCTCGAACTGCATATCGAACAGGGGCCGGAGATGGAAAAGGCAGGTGCGATGATCGCTGCCGTTTCCAACAGTTCCTGGGGTTGCAGCGGATTTATCGATATCAGCGGCGAGAATGGCCATTCGCAGACGGCCGCAATGTCGACGCGGCGCAACGCGCTTGTCGCTGCGGCCAAACTGATCCTCGAAATCGAGGCGATCGGAGCCGAGAACGAGCCGGCGGGCATGGTCAGCGCCACGGTGATCCGTAACTGGCCGAACAACCGCGTCAACATTCCGCATCTGACCAAGCTCTCCTATGTCGCCGTTCATGCAACCGAAGAGGGGAGGGCGAAGATCATCGATCGCATCGAGGCCGCGGCGGGACGCATCGCCGGAGAGACGGGGCTTACGATCGATGCCACGACCTCGCATTATCGCCAGCGGCTTGACTTGTCGCAGGAGCTTGCCGGGCAGGTTCTCGAAGTGGCGGAACGGCTGGGCTACACGTCGATGATGCTGCCGACGCTGACCTCTCATGACGCACTGTCGATGACCCATCTTTGCCCGACGGCGATCATCTTCGTGCCCTGCAGGCAGGGCATTTCGCACAGCGAAAAGGAATGGTGCGAGCCCGATCAGGTGACGGCCGGAGCCAAGGTGCTTCTGGAAATGGCAATGATCGCGGCGAACGAAGCATGATGCTCGTGCCCTCTTTATGCCGACGAAAGCAACTGCTTATAATGTAAGGAAGCTAAAACACGTAAAGCGAGCGGACGAGGCGCTGAGTGAATTCACACGCTAAACTTGCATTGGAAGACATGGGGGCCGGCCAGCCCAAGGCGGTCTGGGCGTATAACGTCATCCGCGATGCGATCATCACAATGAAACTGGCGCCGGGCGAAACGCTGAACGAAAAGGAGACCTGCGCCGAGCTTGGCATTTCCCGAACGCCGATGCGGGAGGCCTTGTTGAGGCTGGCGCAGGAAGGGCTCGTCAATATCGTTCCGAGCGGGGGCACATTCGTCAACAAGATCGCCATGCGCAAGGTGATCGAGGGGCATCTGATCCGTTCCAGCCTTGAAATGCGCACGGTGCGTCTTGCAGCCCGTAATTTCGATCCTGTGCATGAGAAGGACCTCGATCTACTTATCTTTCGCCAGCAGGAAGCGGCAAAGCGGCGTGACATCGATGAGGCTTTCAAGGTCGACAACGAGTTCCATCGCCTCCTCTGCCGCATCGCCGGCTTTCCGAATGTCTGGCAGACGATCCATAACGCGACGGGGCAACTCGACCGCGTACGGCGCCAGGCATTTCCGAAGATCGGTTATTTCGAAGAGGTTCTGGAGGAGCATGTGGCGCTTTATGCCGCGATCAAGGCTCATGATGAAATTCGGGCTGCGAAACTGCTCAAGGAACATCTCGGCGGCATAAAAGCCGTTGTCGAATACGTCCTTCAGGCCGATGCCGATATCATTACCGGCGAGGACGATATCGTGTTGCTCAACGCACTCTCGGACGTGTGAACCGGACGTCCGGGAAGAGCTCTACATCCAGGCGCAATGCGCGATATTGCCAGCATCGCTGCAAGTGAGGTTGCTGCACATGCCGTCGGCGAGGCCCAGCCGTGGATCGGGCGGTGGGCAGGCTTTCCATATTGCCCGCATAGCCAGACACGACTGAACCGCTCCCCAAGTCCCAAGTCCCAAGTCCCAAGCCACAAGCCCTTGCCCGACACCATGCCGTCTCCCGGCATGCGTCGCATCCCGGACCCGCGACCGCCGGGCGGGATCTCTCGCTGCATTATGAAAAGCCTATCCACAAGCGAAAACGACAAGGAGCGATTGACACCCTTTTAGTCGCGTGTTTTGCTATGATGTCAGACCAATTTTGCTTGCATGGTGTTATGACGAGAGCGACGTTATCCGCAACACTTCAACCGCTGCCGACACTGGATCGTGCCCGGCAGGTGACTTCGGCGCTTGCGCATTATATCGCCGATGTTCAGCTCAAGGCCGGTGATCGACTGCCGGCGGAGCGTGAGCTGATGGCAACGCTTGCTGTCGGCCGCTCGACGATCCGGGAGGCGATCCGCCACTTTCAGGCGCTCGGCGTCATCGAAACGCGAAAAGGCAGCGGCACCTATCTGCTGCGGCCGATTTCTCCCGATACCGTGCATATGCCGCTGTCGCTGGACACGACACGCCTGCGTGACGTGCTTTTGCAGACGTTGCAGGTGCGCCGGGGCATCGAATGCGAAGCCGGCATGGTGGCCGCCCGCATGCGTACCGACGATGACCTCGTGATCATCGAGAAGAAGCTGGTGCAGATGGAGACCGTGCATCTGGAAAAGGGCTCGTCCGGCCCGGAAGACCTTGCCTTCCATCTCGCCGTTTATGACGCCACGCATAATCCGCTGTTCCGGCAGATACTTGAGCAGATGCGCGAGAGTTTCGAGCATTTCTGGGCTTCGCCCTTCGATCGCAAGGATTTTGCCCGACGCTCCTTTCCGTTTCACCGCACGCTTTTCGACGCCATCGCCGCCCAAGATCCCGAGGGTGCAAGGCGCGAGACATTAAAGATCCTCGCCGTCGTCGAGGAAGACATCAAGGAAATGTCCCAATGAACGAAATGTCCGATCCGTCGCAATTCGCCTCGCTGATTACCGCCCATGACGACGGAAATTTCGCCGATGCGGTCGTGCCGCCGATCTTCCAGACCTCGCTCTTCACCTTTTCCGACTATGACGAGATGATCGCTTCCTACCGCGGTGAGAAGGTGCGGCCGATCTATACGCGCGGCCTCAATCCGACGGTGCGCATGTTCGAGGAAATGCTGGCCAAGCTCGAAGGCGCCGAGGATGCGCTCGGTTTTGCCAGCGGCATGTCGGCGATATCGTCGTCTGTCCTGAGCTTTGTCGAGCCGGGTGACCGCATCGTTGCAGTCAAACACGTCTATCCCGATGCATTCCGCCTTTTCGGCACGCTGCTGAAACGCATGAAGGTAGAGGTCACCTATGTCGACGGCCGCGACGAAGAAGCAGTCGCAAAGGCGCTGCCGGGGGCCAAGGTTCTCTATCTGGAAAGCCCGACAAGCTGGGTGATGGAAGCCCATGATGTCGGCGCGCTGGCGGCCTTGGCGAAAAAGCACGGCGTTGTGTCGATGATCGACAACAGCTGGGCAAGCCCCTTCTTCCAGCGGCCGATCACACTCGGCGTGGATCTCGTCATCCATTCGGCCTCCAAATATCTCGGTGGCCATAGTGATGTCGTCGCCGGTGTGGTTGCCGGTTCGAAGGAGATGATCGCGCGGGTGAAGGCGGAGGCCTATCCCTATCTCGGCGGAAAGCTTTCGCCCTTCGATGCCTGGCTCTTGATCCGAGGCATGCGCACGCTGCCCTTGCGCATGAAAGCTCATCAGGAATCGGCGCTGACCATCGCGCGGCGGCTGCAGGAACTCGATGTGGTGGAAACCGTCTGCCATCCGGGTCTGGCGAACCGGCTGCCTGCGGGGCTTCACGGCACGTCGGGCCTGTTTTCCTTCATCTTCAAGGAGGGCGTGGATATCCGCGCCTTTGCCGACCATCTCAAACTCTTCAAGCTCGGCGTCAGCTGGGGCGGCCACGAAAGCCTGATCGTTCCGGGCGAAGTGGTGCTGCAGCAGAAGGCCCAGCCCAATTCCGCGCATACGTTCGGCATCCATGCGCGGTCCGTACGCCTCCATGTCGGCCTCGAGGGAACCGAGGCTTTGTGGAGCGATCTTCAGGAGGCAATCGCCGTCGCCTCGTAACGCATGAAATCAAGACAACTGGGAGCAGGACAGTGAAAACAATCATAACGACTGCAATCTTCGCCACTCTGATGGCAAGCAGCGCATTGGCCGATACGACATTGAAGCTGGTGGAAGTCATCACCAGCCCGGAACGCACGCAGACACTGAAATCGCTGGTCGACAAATTCGAGGCCGCCAATCCCGGCACCAAGGTGGAAATCATCTCGCTGCCCTGGAACGAGGCCTTCCAGAAATTCGCCACCATGGTGTCTGCCGGCGATACGCCGGATGTGATGGAAATGCCGGATACCTGGCTTTCTCTCTATGGCAACAATGGCATGCTCGAAAGCCTCGAGCCCTATCTGGAAAAATGGCAGCACACCAAGGAACTGACGCCGCGCGCGCTGGAGCTTGGCCGTGACGTCAAGGACACCGCCTATATGCTGCCCTACGGCTTTTATCTGCGGGCGATGTTCTACAACAAGAAGCTGCTTGAACAGGCCGGCGTTTCCGCGCCGCCGAAGACCATGGACGAGTTCACCAAGGCATCCGAAGCCGTATCCAAGCTGCCGGGCAAATACGGTTATTGCATGCGTGGCGGCCCGGGCGGCCTCAATGGCTGGATGATCTTCGCCGCCTCGATGGCCGGCGACAACAAGTATTTCACGGAAGACGGCACCTCGACCATGAACAGCGAAGGCTGGGCAAAGGGTATCGAGTGGATGGTCGATCTCTACAAGAAGGGTCTTGCGCCAAAGGACAGCGTCAACTGGGGGTTTAACGAGGTCGTGGCCGGATTCTATTCCGGCACCTGCGCCTTCCTCGATCAGGACCCAGATGCTTTGATAGCAGTTGCTGAGCGTATGAAGCCGGAAGATTTTGGCGTCGCGCCACTGCCGAAGGGACCGACGGGCAAATCCTTCCCGACGATCGGTTATGCCGGCTGGTCGATGTTTGCCAAGAGCGAAAACAAGGATCTCTCCTGGAAGCTGATCGAAACGCTGCAGAGCCCGGAAGGCAATATCGAGTGGAACAAGAAGATCGGTGCTTTGCCGGCCTATACGGCGGCAGAAAAGGATCCGTTCTATGCCGGTGACCAGTTCAAGGGCTGGTTCGAGGAACTGGCAGACAAGGACACCGTTCCGACCGTAATGCCGACCTTCCTCGAAGAGTTCGCTTTCTTCAAGGATTCGCTGGCGATCAAGACCTCGCAGCAGGCTCTGCTCGGCGATATTTCTGCGAAGGAACTTGCCGACGAATGGGCGGCTTACCTGACCAAGGCACAGCAGAAGAACCTCTCCAAGAAGTAATCGACGCCGTGGCGGCGCGAGCAAAACCGCGCCGCCACCCCGCCTTCTTTTGAAATGACGGCGCAAACCTTGCGCCTCAAACGGGAAACTGTCTGATGTCCATGACCGCCGACGTCTATGATCGTCGCCAGGATCGCAGGCCGTGGCAAAAGCGCCTTGCCGATGCCTCGGAGCCTTATCTCTACAGCGCGCCGGCGCTGATCCTCATTAGCGTCGTCATGCTGGTGCCGCTTGTCATCGGCATTTCCTATGCCTTTCGCGATATCCAGCTGCTCAATCCGTTTTCCGGCGGGTTCATCGGGCTCGAACATTTCGAGACGCTGTCGAAGGACAGGGCGTTTTATACGGCGTTGAAAAACACGCTGTGGTGGACGGGCGCCTCCGTGTTCCTGCAATTTACCTTCGGCCTCATTCTGGCACTTTTGCTCGACAAGCCGTTCATGGGACGTGGCCTTGTGCAGGCGCTGGTATTTCTGCCGTGGGCGGTGCCTTCCTTCTTGGCCGGTCTCAACTGGGCATGGCTGTTCAATCCGGTCATCGGGCCGATCCCGCACTGGCTGTTCGATCTCGGCCTGATGAGCCAGCCCGGCAATATCTTGTCCGATCCGCAATATGCGATGTGGGGACCGATCATCGCCAATGTCTGGTGGGGCATTCCCTTTTTCGCCATCACGCTTCTGGCCGCACTGCAATCGATCCCGCGCGATCTTTATGAAGCCGCCTCCATCGATGGCGCCTCGTGGTTCCAGCGTTTCTGGTCGATCACGCTGCCATTCCTGGCGCCGACCATCGCCATCACCGTTCTGCTGCGCACCGTGTGGATTTCCAACTTCGCCGACCTGATCGTCGTCATGACCGGCGGGGGACCTGCCGACCGCACCCAGATCGTCGCCAGCTACATCTTCACCCAGGCCTTCAAGGCGCTCGATTTCGGTTATGCCTCGGCCATCGCGCTGGTGCTGCTGGTGCTGCTTCTGGCCTATTCGATGTTGATCATCCTGCTGCGGCAGACATTGCTGAACAAGGGGTGAGGGCCATGAAAACGTCGCTTCTTCCGACCATCGCGCATCGTCTGGCGCTACTCGGTTATATCGTCTTCGCACTCTTCCCGCTGTTCTGGCTGCTGAAGGTCTCGGTTACGCCCAACGACCTTCTTTATTCCGAAGGCGTGCGCATGTGGCCGTCGCGGACCACGTGGGAACATTATTCCTTCGTGCTGCAGCACAGCGCCTTTCCGACCTTTTTCAAGAACAGCCTGATCGTCTCCGGCTCGACGGCGATCATCGTCACCATCTGCGCGTCACTGTCCGGTTATGCGCTCTCCCGTTTCAATTTTCGCGCCAAATACTGGATCGTGGCCCTGATGCTGCTGACCCAGATGTTTCCACTGGTCATGCTGGTGGCGCCGATCTTCAAGATCCTCACGCCACTCGGTCTCACCAACAGCCTGACAGGCTTGATCGTCGTCTACACCGCCTTCAACGTGCCCTTCGCGACCTTTCTGATGCAGTCCTTCTTCGACGGTATCCCAAAGGATCTCGAAGAAGCGGCGATGATCGACGGCGCCACAAAATTCACGGCGTTTCGGGAAATCATCCTGCCGCTGACCTTGCCCGGCATCGCCGCCACACTCGGTTTCGTCTTCACCGCCGCATGGAGCGAGCTTCTGTTCGCGCTGATGCTGATCAACGGCAACAATGCCGCGACCTTCCCGGTCGGGCTGTTGACGTTCGTTTCCAAATTCTCGGTGGATTTCGGGCAGATGATGGCGGCAGGCGTGCTCGCGCTCATCCCGGCGGCTCTCTTCTTCCTGCTCATACAGCGCTACCTCGTCCAGGGCCTGACGGCCGGCGCGGTCAAGGGGTAATACCATGGCATCGATCGATATCCAGAACGTCAAAAAGGCTTATGGCCATGTGCAGGTGCTGCACGACGTCGATTTGCAGATCAAGGACGGCGAGTTCGTCGTGCTGGTCGGCCCGTCCGGCTGCGGCAAGTCTACGCTGTTGCGCATGATTGCGGGGCTGGAAGGAGTTACCGGCGGTGAGATGCGCATCGACGGGAAGCGCGTCAACGAGCTGCATCCGAAGGACCGCGACATCGCCATGGTGTTCCAGTCCTATGCGCTTTATCCGCACATGAATGTCGCCGGCAACATGAGCTACAGCCTGAAGCTCCGTAAAACGGCCAAGGAAAAGATCGCCGCTGCTGTTGCCAGTGCCGCATCCAAACTCGGGCTCGATCCGCTGCTCGACCGCCGACCGAAGGCACTCTCCGGTGGTCAGCGTCAGCGCGTCGCCATGGGCCGCGCCATCGTGCGCCAGCCGAAGGCGTTTCTGTTCGACGAACCGTTGTCGAACCTCGATGCCCGCCTGCGCGAGCAGATGCGGGCCGAAATCAAGAAAATGCATGGCGACCTCAAGGCCACCTCGATCTATGTCACCCACGACCAGATCGAGGCGATGACCTTGGCGGACCGGATCGTTGCCATGCATGGCGGGGTGGTCCAGCAGGTGGGGGCTCCGCTGGAGCTGTACGACCGTCCCGCCAACCTCTTTGTTGCCGGTTTCATAGGCTCGCCGGGCATGAACTTTCTCGACGCGATCTATTCCAACGGCAATGTGACGCTGAAGGATGGAACCGTGGTTGCCCTCCCGGCGCCGCTATCGCTTGACGATGGCGCAAGAGTGACGGTTGGCGTCCGGCCCGAGCACGTGGTGATGGGCGGGGAGGGCGCCGGCATGGCGGCGAGCGTCGATCTTGTCGAGCCGACCGGCTTCGGTATCATCCTGCACCTGTCGCTGCACGGTCTGGCCTTCAAGGTGTTTACGCTTGATCGTGCCGCGCTCTCGGCGGGTCCCATGGTCCATGTCAGTTTCCCGCCGCAACACCTGCATGTCTTCGACGAAAACGGGGAGCGGTGCGTTTCGCTCCAATAGTGCTTGGTCAGTGGCAGTGGGCACGGAAATTTTCCCTGTCCGCTGTCCCTTGAACTTATGCCGGTTTCCCGCAAAGTAGCGAGTGTTCCGTTTCCCGATCAAAGAGATGCATCTGGTTCATGTTGATGGAGACCGGCAGCATTGCTCCGGCTGTAACCGGAATTTCACTATCGAGGCTGGCGCAACATATGTCTCCGGCAACGTTGAAATAGACCATGTTGGTCGACCCAAGCGGTTCGACCAGTTCGACATTGGCATGGAAAGGTACCCAGCCGGGCCGCTCCTGGCTGCCGGAAATGGCTTCGGGGCGAATACCGAACGTGACGTCTTTTCCGCCGGCGGAAGCGAACCGGGATCTCCTGGCTTCCGGAATGGCAAGACGGGTTCCGTCCTTCAACTCCACAAAGAGGCCTGTTCCCTCCGTAACGAGTTTCGCGGGCAGAAAATTCATCGATGGCGATCCGATGAAACCGGCAACGAATTTGCTCACCGGGTTGAAATAGAGTTCCTGCGGCACGCCCTGTTGCTCTACCAGCCCCTTGTTCATCACCACGACCCGGTCGGCCATGGTCATGGCTTCGATCTGGTCATGCGTCACGTAAACGGTCGTCGTCGGCAGCAGATTGTGCAGCCGTTTGATCTCCGTCCTCATTTTCACCCGCAATTTTGCGTCGAGATTGGACAGAGGCTCATCGAAGAGAAAAACCTTCGGATCTCGGACGATGGCGCGGCCCATTGCGACGCGCTGCCTCTGGCCGCCGGACAGCTGGCCCGGCCGTCGCTCCAGAAGTTCGGTGATATGGAGCGTCTCGGCAGCCTGCGCGATCCGCTTGTCGATCTCGCCTTTCGACAGGCGCTGTTGTTCGAGGCAAAAGGCGATGTTGTCACGAACCGTCATATGCGGATAGAGCGCATAGTTCTGAAACACCATGGCGATATCGCGCTTACCTGGCCCAAGACGGTTGACGACCTGATCGTCGATGACGATCTCGCCGCCGCTTATATGTTCAAGCCCGGCGATCATCCGGAGCGTGGTCGACTTGCCGCATCCAGAAGGCCCGACGAAGACGACGAATTCCTTGTCCTTTATATTCAGGTCGATGCCACGGACAGCCTCATAGATACCGTAGGATTTGGTGACATTGCGAAGTTCCAGACGCGCCATGTGTTTCTCCTATCGTTCCGCCAGCCAGACCTGCATCGCGCCTGCGTCACGATTGGCCCAGAGATGGTAAGGGATGGCCTTGAAGCGCCGCGGCCTGAAGGCGGCGGGGCTGTTGCGATAAAGCCCTGCCTTCCAATCCTCCACCTGCGCTTCCAGGGCTTCCCCCTCCAGCACGACTGCACCACCGAGTAGCTCCGGATCGAACCGTGCTTCGATCGTGCCGGAAGCGGACAGGCGAAGCCGTTGCGGCTCCATGCCGATATCTGTTTCTTCGACGCAATAGACGACAGGCCCGCGCTTCAGTGCAACCCGGTCCGCATCTTCGCCCACTGCCGGATGGGCGTAAAGCCGCTCGACCGGCATGTCGAAGGACAGCCTGATTTCATCGCCATCCGCCCAGGATCGGCGGATCGTCGCATACCCTTTTTCGACAATGCCGTCGGCATCAAGGGTCACGCCGTTGATGCTGATTGTCCAACTGCGGCACCAACCGGGGATACGAAACCTGATGGTAAAGTCCGCTTGCCGGGATAGGCCTAGCTGGATCCTGACATCGCCATCCCAGGGATAGAGAGTTTCTTGTTTCAGGCGAAGATAGGTATTTCCAAGATCCAGTTCGGCCGTGTTTGCGCCGTAGAGATGAACCGCGAGTTCCTCGGCCTTGCCTGAATAGAAATATTGGCCGAGCGAGGTGATCATGCGGGCGATATTGGTCGGGCAGCAAGGGCAATAATGCCACTTCCAGCGGCGGTGCTGACCATGGCTTTCCAGCACGTTTTCATAGAAATAATGCTCGCCATCGCGGGATATGCCGGAAAGCGCGCCGTTGAAGAGCACCGTCTCCAACGCATCGGTGAATTTTGCGTCGAGATCGATCTGGGCCATGCGATGGCTCCAGAATCCGAGCGCTACCGCGGCGCAGGTTTCCGCATAGGCGGTTTCGTTCGGCAGGTCGTATTCGCGGGTAAAGCCTTCATTGGAGGCGGATGGCCCAAGCCCGCCCGTCACATAGAGCTGGCGGCTCGTGAGATTGTCGAAAAGCCGGTCGCAGGCCTGTTTCAGGGTCGGGTCGTCGTTTTCATGGGCGAGATCGGTCATGGCCGAGAACAGATACATGGCCCGCACCGCGTGACCGACGACCTGCGACTGCTCGCGCACCGGCCGATGTGCCTGGCTGTAGGCGTAGGTCTTGTAGACATAATCAGCCGGATTCTCACCGCGAAGCCGTGCTTCCTCGTCATAGTAGGATGGTATCTGGCCGCGCTCGTCGATGAAATAGGCCGCAAGCTTAAGGTGCCGGGGATCTTTTGTGATCCGATAGAGCTTGACCAGAGCCAGCTCGATTTCCTCATGGGCGTCATAGCCGCGCAGCTTGCCCGGCTCCGAGCCGAAGGTCGCGTCGATGTGATCTACGGCGTGGATCATCACGTCGAGGAAGCGGTGCTTGCCGGTCGCCTCGTAATAGGCGACGGCACCTTCCAGCAGATGGCCCATCGAATACATTTCGTGCAGGTCGCGCAGATTGGTCCAGCGCTTGTCAGGCTCGCGGCGAATGAACCAGCTGTTGAGATAGCCGTCTTCCATTTGCCCCTGTTCGAGCTTTTCGACGATCGCGTCGATCTGTGCTTCGAGTTCGGCATTAGGGGCGTTTTTCAGGGTGTAGCTCGCGGCCTCGATCCACTTGCCGAAATCGGAATCGAAGAAATGCTGCATCGAAAGCCCGCTTGGCTGGATCGGGCGCGCAAGCGGTGCCGGTGGCTTGTCGAAGTCCAGCACTTCGAGAAAACCTTCCTCCTCAAGCCGCTTATGCTGCGTCGGGATGGTGGTCTTCCGAACGGTCTCCGACCAGCTTTTCCAGAACCCGTCCGGAAAAGCCACGCGGTGATGCTCGATCGGTACGAGCCTGTCGAAATGGCGTGCGGCGGCGTTAGTCGGCTTCTTCAGGGAGGACGACATAAAAGCTCCTTTTGCAGTGTTCTGCGGCTTATTTGACGGCGCCGGCGGTGAGGCCGCGCACGTAGTAGCGTTGAAGGGCGAGGAAGAGCAGGATGCAGGGGATCATGGTGACGGTGATGCCAGCCTGCAGTGCTCCCCAATCGATGATCCCATAGATGCCGGAGGACACGTTCACGAGCATGATCGGCAGGGTGAACTTGTTCTGATCCGAGATGAAGATCAGCGCTGCGAGGAACTCGTTCCAGGAATTGAGGAAGGCGAACATCGCAACGGTTGCGACACCGGGCAGTGCCAATGGCATCAGGATGCGCCGCAGCAGCGTCCATTGCGAGGCACCGTCGATGCGTGCCGCTTCCACCAGCGCGGCGGGGATCGCATCAAAGGCGTTGCGCATCATGAAGATCGAAAATGGCAACTGGAATGTCGTGTAAACGAGGACCAGTCCGAACAAGCTGTTCTGCAGACCCAAAAACTTCAGGATGAGAAACAGCGGGGTCAGGATGGACTGGAACGGGATCATCATCGTGGCCATGACCAGAACGAAGATCAGAGATTGACCCGGAAAGCGGAATTTCGAGAAACCGTAACCGGCAGGCACCGACACCAGTATGGTGAGGATGATCGTGCCGGCCGCGATCAGCAGCGAATTCATTGCATAGATCTGCCAGCCGGCGCCGACATCTTCCAGCCGCCGATAATTCTCCAGCGAAAAGGCCTTCGAGAAAAGCGCGACTGGATTGGCGAGCGCTTCCGCCGCCGGTTTGAAGGAATTGGCCACGGACCAGACAATCGGCATCAGGAAGATGATTGCCAAAAGCAGGGATACCAGAAGGAAGGTGACGTGTCCGATTCGCTCCGAAAACGGCCTGCCGGCTGCAACATTCGCATGTGTCATCGGCCTTCCTCCGGGCGGTGGCGCATGAAGCTGAGCTGGATGGAGCTGATGGCAACGAGAACCACCAGCAGTGCGAAGGAGAGGGCGGATCCGTAACCCAGCCGATAGGACGAGAAGGATGCCAGGTATATGGAGAAGACGGCGGAGATCGTGCTGTTGCCGGGGCCGCCCTGGGTGATGATGAAGAACTGATCGAAAGCGAGCATCGAGGATGTGATGTTGAGGATCAGTGCCAGAAGCAGCGAGTTGCGCATCAGAGGCAGGGTGATGCGGCGAAAGCGGCTGAAGACACTGGCGCCGTCGATCTTGGCAGCCTCGATGACCTCGGCGGGTATGCTCTGCAATCCGGTGAGCAGGATGACCATGGTGAAACCTGCTGTCTTCCACACGACCATCAGAATAATAACGGCGAGCGCCGGCCAAAAACTATCGAGCGGCCGAGGTGATGCATCAACAACGCCGAGGCTGAGAAACAGGCGGGAAAAAACGCCGTTGTCAGGGTTGAGCAACCATGTCCAAAGCGTCGAGGCGGCACCGAAGCCGATGACGACGGGCATGAAATAGATCGTGCGGAAAAAACCGGCGCTACGGAGCGGGCGGTCGACCAGCAAAGCGAGCGGAAAAGCCACTGCCATGATCGCTGCGGTAACCAGCAGCGTGTAGAGAAGGGTAAATCCCAGTGAGGACCAGAGTTGGCTGTCGCCCAGAAGTTCCGCGTAGTTTTCCAGGCCGATGAACTTTTTCCGCCCCAGAAGCGGCCAGTGATAGAAGCTCATCCATACGGTCATCAAAAGCGGGATGACGAACAATCCGATGATGAACACCATACTTGGCGCGATGAAAAACAGGCCCAGCCAGCCATGCGGTTCGCGGCTGCCGCCGAAGGCTGAGACAGGGCGCGCGACCGCGCTCGGCAGTGTGGTCTCTACCATTCAATCCTCGTCGTCATTCTATCAGGCTATCGATGCTGATGGTGGAGCAGGCAGATTTCGGCTGCCTGCTCGCTCATGCGTCAGGGATTTGTCCGCTCGAGAATCTTGGTAAAGTCATCCTGCGCCTTCGAGATGGCTGCATCCACATTGCCATCGAATATGCTCGACTGGACAAGGTTCAGGAAAGGGCCGGTCCGGCTGACGAAAAGCTCATCGGAGGAGAAGGTATAAGGCGTGCGTGCCTTCGTCAGGATCTCGTAGGAAACAAGGT
Source organism: Rhizobium sp. ZW T2_16 (assembly GCF_044987325.1). Taxonomy (NCBI): domain Bacteria; kingdom Pseudomonadati; phylum Pseudomonadota; class Alphaproteobacteria; order Hyphomicrobiales; family Rhizobiaceae; genus Rhizobium; species Rhizobium sp. ZW T2_16. The sequence continues at coordinate 63,866 of NZ_JBJDRG010000004.1, read as the reverse complement.
TTCGCTTGTCGAACTGGGCATAGGCATCCGCTGCGAGATCGGTGCGCGATGGCATGCCGGATTCCTTGGTGATGAACACCTGCTGTTCCGGCTGCATGTAGAAATTGACGAAGTCGAGCAGAACCTTCTTCTTTTCCTCGCTGATGCCGGCAATCAGTGCCAGGGTGTCACCACCGGCAAAGCTGGAAGCGCCATCCTTCGGTCCGGGAATGGGAGCAACGTTGAATTTAACATCCGGATATTTGGCCGTCAGAAGATTGACGATGTAGGAGCCGGTCATCAGCACGCCGACTTTTCCGGAGGCAAATGCCTCCACCGCGTTGTTGCCGTTGCCGGAGCGCGATGTCGGATGAATGGCGCCAGCCGTCCACATGTCGCGATAGGCCGCGATCGTTTCCCGCATGGCAGGTGTATCGACCGTCGCCTCACGGCCGTCCTGGCTGAGAATATCCGCGCCGGCCGCCCAGAGGTGGGGCAGGAAATCGTAGATCAGCCAGCTTCCGGAATTCGCGACGAAATAGAATCCGTAGGTATCGGATCCGAGTGCGCGAACCTTATTCGCGTCTTCCGCAATTTCCGTCAGAGAAGCTGGCGCCTTGTTAGGATCAAGGCCTGCTTTTTCGAAAAGGTCGATATTCCAAGCGATGATCGACGCGTCAGGCAAGGCGGGGACGCCGTAGATCTTGTCATCATAGGTGGCTAAACGAACATGAGACGGGCTGAGCGCGTTTGCATAAGGCAGCCCCTTCACGAAGTCAGTAATGTCTTCGAGGCTCTCGTTGGCGGCAAATGTCGGCAGGTAGATCAGATCCAGAACCGCGCCTTCCGGCGGTGATCCGCCGGCGATGGCGGCGCCGAGCTTTGGCACCATCTGTTCCGCCGTGATCTGGGTGACGATGATCTTGTCATCGTGCTTGGCGTTGTACTGCTCGGCAAGCGACTGCAAGACAGCGCCGGACGAGGTGCGAACCCAGAGATTGACTTCCTCGGCGGCAGCAAAAGAGGTTGTCGCAGCAAACGTAATTGCTGCGAGCGCAAGGCTAGCTTTATGCATCACGGTTCCCTTTTTCTATTGTTCGTCGCAGTTTCCCGATGGACGTGAACAAACGGTAGGGCGGATTTTTTTGCCTGTCGACAATTTTGAATTCGATTTTTGCAAAAACGTTTTTGCACGTCTGAAAACGCTTGAGAAATCGTTTTTGCAAGATCATTCTTGCGGAATGTTAAAGCCTATTTCTCATCGAAAACGAACACTGCGCGATGTCGCGAAGGCGGCTGGTGTCAGCTTGTCCACGGCCTCAAACGCACTGAACGGTGTTGGCCGTGTCAACGCTGAAACAAGCGAACGCATCAACAGGATTGCCCAGGAAGTCGGTTTCAGGCCCAATGCACTGGCGCGAAGCCTGCAGAGCAAGCGCAGTTCCACGATCGGCATGCTGACCAATGATACATACGGGCGGCTCACGCTTCCCATGGGGGCAGGCGTCTCGGAAGTTTTGGTCGATCAGGGCGTGTCAGTTTTTCTCTGCGCCACCAACAACAACCCCCGTCTTGCACAGCTTCACCTTCAGGCGCTTCTCGACAAGCAGGTCGACGGCATCATCTTCACCGCAACGCGACTGGATCTCGAGCAACCTCGGGAGCTCCTGGCACTGCCTATTCCGGTGATATACGCCTTTGCCGAAGGTCCTCCGGGGAGCGTCAGTTTCGTGCCCGACGATGAGCATGGCGCACGCCTGGCGATGGAGCGCTTGAGGAAATCCGGCTGCTCGCGCATCCTTCATATCACCGGTCCGAAAGACTATCTGGCTGCCAGACTGCGCGCAGCCGCGTTTTGCAATTTTGCCGAAGCCTGTCGCGAACCGATGTTCGGAGACTGGTCCGAGGAGTGGGGACATGAGGCAATAGCCCGGCTGGTTTCAGACGGAGACCAATTGCCCGACGGCATCTTTTGCGGCAACGACGAGATCGCCAGAGGCGTCATCGATGCTCTGCGTGATCGTGGTATTCTTGTGCCGAGGGACATATCCGTCGTCGGCTTCGATAATTGGGAGGTCATTTCGCGGCAAACCCGCCCGCCCTTGACCACTGTCGACATGGAACTCATGGAACTTGGCCGGCAGGCGGGCTTGGCCATGCTGAGCATTACCAGAGGTGAGGCTATTGAACCTGGAACCCGCCGCTTGCCCTGCCGATTAGTCGAACGGCTCTCAACGGCGAACAAGGCGAATGAATACTAGCGGGCTTCGCCGAAGCCCAAGAAACGGCAAAAAGCCGTCACTGATATAATTGGCGCGAACTGCTCGGGGCGCTCGTGTCAGGCCACAAGCCTTGTTACGTTTTACATGATCGGAACAGGAGAGCTCTGTCGAAGCCGACTTAACTCTATCGCTAGGGGCAATGTCGCGAAACAAGTCCAACTACCGAAGTCGGTTCTGCGCCTGGACATAGCTCAGGCTACGTGACGGTGAGCGCAGGGCTGGGTCGAATGGATTGATCCGGCGACCGAGTTCGCGAGCCTCGGCCGAGAGAATATCCACCATCGCCTGCAATCTCTCGCCTTCGGCGCGTTCGGCAAGCGTACCGACGCTCAAGGCCGCGACCACCGTACCGTTTGCGTCGCAGACGGGAACGGCGACGCCCGCCATGCCCGGAATGAGACCCGCATTAAAGCTGACGAAACCCTGTTCGCGGGCATTGGCGAGAAGAAGTCGGAAGCTTGCCTCGTCGAGATGGCTGCGATCGAGCAGACGCGGCATATTGAACCGGATAACGGCTTCTCTTTCCGCTTCCGGCAGGTTGGCGAGAATGGCGGTGCTGCCTTGGCCGATGCCGAGTGGCACCTTGCCGCCGATGTCGCCGGTGAAGGAGCGGATCGGGAAGGGGCCTTCGACACGGTCCAGGCAGACCGCATCATAACCGCTTCGCACGAGCAGGAAGATCGTGTCCGTCAGGGTTGACGACAGGCGAAGCAGTGCCGGTCTGGCCAGTTCGCGCAATCCGTCGGAGCGTCCGGCGCGGGCCGCCAGCACGAAAAATTCGAGACTGAGGCGGTAGCGTTTGCCGCCGGACACCTGTTCGACGAACCCTTCGGCGACCAGATCCTGCATGGCGCGATGGGCTGTCGGCTGGTTGCAACCCACTTCCTTTGCCACATCTATCAGCCGCACCCCGGCGGCATCTGCCGCGCCAAGCGCCTTGAGGATGATCAGCGTGCGCCTTGCGCTTGAGATCTGGCGAGTGTCTTCATCCATTAAATGTAATCCGGATTGGGCTGATCTTCCATAAATTTCATATAATGGAATATTTCAATGATAATTTTCCTAATTGGAATTTTTCATTGACCATAGGCAGTTTTCTACTGTCTCCTTCGCCTGGGAACGAAATTAGAGAAAGCGCGAAAACTGGCGCAACTGGAGTGGACATGAGCTTTCTGACGCTCAATTCGCTGTCGAAAATCTATGGCAATTTCACCGCTGTCGATGCGGTCAATCTGGAAGTCAGCAAGGGCGAATTCGTATCGCTTCTGGGGCCTTCCGGCTGCGGCAAGACCACGACGCTGCAGATGATTGCAGGGCTGGCCGAACCATCGGCCGGCTCGGTCATGCTCGACGGGCGCGAGATCACCCGCGAGAAACCGAACCGCCGCGGGCTCGGCATCGTATTCCAGACCTATGCGCTCTTTCCGCATATGACGGTGGCGCAGAATGTCAGCTTCGGGCTGGAAATGCGCAAAGTCGGCAGAGCCGCGCGCGATCGGCGGGTGGCCGAAGCGCTGGCGCTGGTCAAACTCGACCAATTTGCCGATCGTTATCCGCGCCAGCTTTCCGGCGGCCAGCGGCAGCGCGTCGCAATCGCTCGTGCCCTCGTCATCGAACCGCCGGTGCTGCTGCTCGACGAGCCGTTGTCCAATCTGGATGCCAAACTGCGCGAGGAAATGCAGTTCGAGCTTCGGCGCATCCAGCAGACGGTCGGCACGACGACGATCATGGTGACCCATGACCAGGGAGAGGCGCTGTCGATCAGCGACCGTGTGGTTGTCATGGAACACGGAAAGATGACGCAGGCGGATGTGCCGGCGGCAGTTTATGATCATCCGGCGACGGAGTTCATCTCCTCCTTCATTGGCAAGATGAACAATATTCCCGGTATAGCACTCAGGCTTGGCATCCAGTCTTCCGGCGTCATCCTGCCGGCGACGGACTGTCCCGCCACAGAGGGCGAGCCGGCCATCCTGTCGCTTCGCCCCGAGCGGATTACCATCGTACCCGCGGGCCAGGGGCATCTGCACGGAGTGGTCAGTGCAAGGTTCTTTTTCGGCAGCCACTGGCTGTTCAACGTCGATACGGCGGTCGGCCAGATCATCGTTTCCTGGCCGAATACGGATGGCTCATTGCCTGCATCCCAGGGGCAGCCCGTTGGGCTCTCTTGGTCGCCGGAAAGCGCGCGTGTCTCGGCCCGGACGCGGGAGACTTCGAGGATTGACGCATGACGGCGCAGACATCCTCGACGCCGTGGTTCCTGTCTTTCCCCGGCCTGATCTTCTTCCTCGGCATGGTGGTTCTGCCGCTGACGCTGACCGCGGTCCTTTCCTTTCATGCCTATGATTTCAATATAGGTGTGCTCGACAGCTACACGCTGTCGAACTACACGACGGTTCTCTCCGATCCCTATTTCCTCTCGATCTTCTTGCGGACGCTGAGGATCGCCCTGATTACGACGGTTCTGTGCATCGTGATCGGTGTGCCGGAAGCCTATATCCTGTCTCGGATGTGGAACCCGTGGCGGTCGATCTTCCTGCTCGTCATCATAGGCCCGCTGCTGGTTTCGGTCGTTGTGCGCTCCTTCGGCTGGAGCATGCTGCTCGGTTCGACGGGGTTGATCTCCAAAGCCAGCATCATGCTCGGTCTTGGCCCGGTTCGCATTCTCTACAGCGAGGCAGCGATCGTGATCGCGCTGGTGCATGTGATGCTGCCGTTCATGATCATCCCGGTCTGGACGGCGATCCAGAAGCTCGATCCTGGGCTTGAACCGGCCGCATGGTCGCTTGGCGCTTCGCGCTTTACTGCAGTGCGACGGATCATCCTGCCGCAGATTTCGCTCGGCGTTCTTTCCGGCAGCCTGATCGTTTTCGGCCTTTCGGCAAGCTCTTTCGCCATTCCTGGCCTGCTCGGCGGGCGGCGGCTGAAAATGGCGGCGACCGTCGTCTATGACGAATACATGCACGAGCTGAACTGGCCGCTCGGCGCTGCCATCGCTTTCATCGTTCTTGTCGCCAACCTTCTGATCATGCTGGCCTACAACCGGATGATCGAAGCCAAGGCGCGCAAGGTTCTGGGCTGAGGGGGCGGAATATGGATCGCAACGGACCAAGCGCCCTCATCTTTCACACGCTCGTCGTATGCTTCATGCTGGCGCCTCTGGTGATCATCTGTCTGGTCGCTTTCACGCCCGACAGCACGCTCACCATCCCGACGACCGAGTTTTCGCTGCGGTGGTTCAAGGCCGTGTTTGTCCATCCGGACTTCATGGCATCTTTCTACAATAGCCTGTGGCTGGCAACGCTCGCGGCAACGATCGCCGTGCTGATCTCGCTTCCGGCCGGCATCGCGATCTCCCGCTACGAGTTTCCGGGACGCGGTTTTCTCAATGGCCTGTTCCTGTCGCCGCTGATCATTCCGCATTTGGTTCTCGGAGTCGCTCTTTTGAGGCTATTCACGCTGATCGGCGCAACGGGCAGCTTTGGGTGGCTGGTGGCAAGCCATGTCGTTATCGTCACGCCCTATGTGCTGCGGCTGGTGATGGCGGCGCTCACAGGCATCGACCGCAATGCTGAACAGGCGGCGCTGACGCTCGGTGCCGGGCCGCTCACGGTGTTCCGGCGGATTACCGTGCCGATGATCCTGCCCGGCATTACCGGCGGTTGGCTGCTCGCCTTCATCAACAGTTTCGACGAATTGACCATGTCGATCTTCGTCACCTCACCCCAGACCGTCACGTTGCCGGTCAGGATGTACATGTACGCGACGGAATCCATCGATCCGATGATGGCAGCCGTTTCCGCGCTGATGATCGCCCTGACCGGTATCGCCATGCTCGTGCTCGACCGGGCGTTCGGACTGGACCGTATTCTTGTCGGGCAGAAGTGAACGAAAATGCCGCTCCTGCATCGCGTTGCGCGACAGAATGAAGTTCCGATCAGCTTTTCGCTGAACGGCAAACCTTGCGAGGGACGGCGCGGTGACACGCTGCTCAGCGCCATCCTCACCATCGATGAACGGCTCAGGCCCAGCGATTTCAGCCATGAGCCGCGGGCAGGTTTCTGCCAGATGTCGGCTTGCCAGGATTGCTGGGTCACACTCACAAGCGGTGGGCGGGTGCGTGCCTGTTCCACCCCGCTCGTGGAAGGCATGCAGGTGATCACCCAAGCGATCACCGGGGCGGGAGAGGCCGCATGAGTGACGCTGTAAAAGATCGTGCCCAACCTCTCATCGTCGGAGCCGGCCCAGCCGGTATTCGTGCCGCGGCCACGCTTGTCGCGGTGGGGATTCGGCCGATCGTCGTCGACGAAGCGCCGGCCTGTGGTGGACAGATCTATCGCCAGCCTTTCGTGCCGGATGGTCGCGATGCTAAAGCGCGGTATGGCTCGGAAGCGCCCAAAGCCGAGCGGCTGCATGGAGAATTCGCCGGGCTGCAGGGCAAGATCGATTATCTGCCCAACACGCTGGTCTGGAACCTGTCGGACGGCATTGCCGATGTGGCGACGAATGGCGGGCATCGCCGGCTCGCCCATGATGGGCTGATCCTTGCGACCGGAGCGATGGACCGCATTCTGCCGGTTCCCGGCTGGACCTTGCCCGGCGTATTTTCGCTTGGTGGCTCGCAGATCGCCTTGAAGGCGCAGGGTTGCGTCATCGGTTCGCGCGTCGTCTTTGCCGGCACTGGACCGCTGCTTTATCTCGTCGCTTGGCAATATATGAAAGCCGGGGTGAAGGTGGCGGCGGTGCTGGACGCCGCACCGCTCACCGCGCAAATGGCAATGATGAAGGCCCTGCCGAGCTTCCCCGCCATCGTCCTGCGCGGCACGCGCTTCGTTGTCGAAATGATGATGAAGGGTGTCGCCTTCCACTACGGCATCAACAAACTTCGCTTCGAGGGGACGAGCCGCATCGAGGGCGTCTCCTTCGAGGTGCGCGGCAAACGCCGGCATCTGGCCTGCGATGGTGCGGGCTTTGGGCTCGGGCTGAAGCCGGAAACACAGCTTGCCGATCTCGCCGACTGCCGGTTCGCCTTCAACGAACGGGATCGCGTTTTCCTGCCGCAAACGGATGCCGCTCGCCGCTCCAGTGTCGCCGGGGTCTATCTTGCCGGTGACGGATCCGGCATTGCCGGCGCCGATGCCGCGGAGATGTCCGGTGAGAGGGCAGCGCTATCGTTGATCGAAGACCGCGGCCTTGCCGTCGATCCGCGTCGGGCAGGCGTGCTTGAAAAAGAACTGCGCAGGATCTTTGCTTTCCGCACCATTCTCGAACAATCCTTTCCTTTCCCGTCGCACTGGATCGCCGACCTTCCGGGCGACACGATGGTCTGTCGTTGCGAGGAGATTGATGTTTCGGCCATTCGTGACGTCACCGATCATTTCGGCATTGTCGAGATGAACAGGCTGAAGGCGGTAAGCCGGGTCGGCATGGGACGTTGCCAGGGCCGTGTCTGCGGTTCGGCTGCTGCCGAACTGCTCGCCGCCTCGACCGGCCGGCCTATTTCGGCCGTAGGTCGCCTGCGCGGACAGGCGCCGGTCAAGCCGCTGCCCATGTCCTACTCCGCGATCGCGCCCTCAATCACTGGGGAGGCTGCGGAATGAAGGTCGATGTCGCGATCATCGGTGGCGGTCTTGTCGGTTGTTCCGCAGCGCTGGCCTTGAGGCAGATGGGCCTTTCGGTTGCCTTGCTGGAACGCGGGTTCTGTGGCGCGCAGGCGAGCGGCGTCAACTACGGCGGCGTGCGCCGCCAGGGCCGCCCGGTCGAGCAATTGCCGCTGGCGCAGCGCGCCCATGCGATCTGGCCGAAGCTCAGGCAGTTGATCGGCATCGATGGCGAGTTTCGCCGCACCGGTCAGCTGAAACTTGCCCGCAACGAGGCGGAAATGGCCTCGCTCGAAGCCTATGCCAGAGGCGCTGCATCGAGCGACCTGAAGCTTGAACTGCTTGGCGCCAATGCCCTTGCCGAGCGCTTCCCGTGGATCGATCGCGATATCGCGGTCGGCGCTTCGTTTTCAGCCGATGATGGGCAGGCCAATCCGCGCCTCGTGTCTGCCGGCTTTGCCGCCGCCGCAAGGCGGGCGGGCGCCGAAATTTACGAACAGACGCCGGTGCTTGGCGTTTCGAAGGAAGCCGAAGGGTTTCTCGTCGAGGCGCAGGGTGTACCGGCTATCCGCGCTACGCATCTGGTCAATGCCGCCGGTGCCTGGGCGGGGCCGTTTGCCGACATTTTCGGGGAGGGCGTGCCGCTCGGCCGGATCTATCCGTCGATGATCGTCACCGAGCCGATGAAAGTGTTCATGACCGTCAATACCGGCGTAGAGGGCGGCGAGGTCTATGCTCGGCAGGTAGAGCGCGGCAATTGCGTTATCGGCGGCCAGCGGGGAGTTGCCCGCGCGGACAATGCCGATTTTTCCCGCCCGACGGATGTCGGCGTCACGACAGTGATGCAACGCGCAGCGCGGCTTTTCCCGTCGCTGAAACATGCCCATGCAATCCGGTTCTGGTCGGGAACGGAAGGGGCGATGCCGGACAAGAACCCGGTGATCGGTCAAAGCGGCACTACATCCGGGCTGATCCATGCCTTCGGTTTTTCCGGTGCTGGTTTCCAGATCGCGCCGGGTGTCGGCGAAGTCATCGCCGAGCTGATTACCACGGGTAAGACGACCACACCGATCGATGCCTTTTCGATCACTCGCTTCTTCGTCGACGCCGCCAAGGGCTCGGGCGCCGGCGCTCCACCGCAGAGCCCTCAATCAAGGGGAACGTGAATGATGAAATCCATCCATGCGGCACTCGCCGCCAGCATCGCATGCCTGACCGTTACCGGTTCGGCCCATGCCGAAACCAAAACCCTTTATGTCGGGATGAACGGCGGCAATCTGGAACGCACGTTCACCCAGGCTGTCTTCCCGGCCTTCGAAAAGGCCAATGACGTGAAGATTGTCGTCGTGCCGGGCACATCCAGCGATATTCTCGCCAAGGCGACCGCTGCAAAGGATGCGCCGCAGATGAACCTGATGTTCCTCGACGATGGCATCATGTATCGCGCCATCGGCCTCGGCCTTTGCGAAAAACTCAAGGAAAGCCCGGAGCTTGCCGAAGTTGATAAGGCAGCCCGGATGAAGGACGACATGGCCGTCGGTGTCAACATGGGCATGACCGGGATCGCCTATAACACCAAGCTGTTTGCCGATAACGGCTGGGCCGCCCCGACCTCTTGGATGGATTTTGCCGATCCGAAATTTGCCGACAAGGTGGTCTTCCAGTCGGCATCCGCCTCGTCCTTCGGCCTGCACGCCTTCCTGATGTTCAACCGCATCCAGGGCGGTGACGAAACCAATGTCGAACCGGGCTTCACGAAGTTCGGCGAGACGATCGGCAAGAACGTGCTCGAATATATTCCGAGCTCGGCGAAGATTTCCGAAATGACCCAAGCAGGCGAAGCGGCCATCTTCCCGCTGACCCCGACGGCGGTCAGCACACTCAAGGCCCAGAGTATTCCGGTCGAATACGCTCAGCCGAAGGAAGGCTCCGTGGTGCTGATGTACACGGCCTGCACGATCGCCAAGAACAACGAGCCGGAACTGACGCAGAAGCTTGCAGCCTATCTGCTGTCGGCCGATGCGCAGTCCGCGGCGCTCGATGCGGGCGATGTCTACCCGTCCAACCCGAAAGCTGTTGCCTCGACGCCGGAAGGCAAGGTGAAGCTTGATGCATTCCAGACCTACATGAAGACTGCCGTCGTTCTTGATTGGGATGCGATCAATGCCAAGCGCGCCGAATGGAACAGCCGCTGGAACAAGATGATCGAACAATGAGCCGTTCGTCCTGACCTTCATGTCGCCGGAAAGCTTTGCGGGAGCTTTGCATCCCGATCGCGCTTTCCGGCGTCTTTTTTGAATGCGCTTGTGGAGTGCCGCGTGAGCCTCGTCATCATCAGAAAAAACGCCCCGACGGCTCCCTGGCAGCAGGCATTCGCCAGTCAAGCACCCGATCTTGTCGTCCATGCCTGGCCCGAAACGGGGCCGCTGGAAGAGGTTGACTATGTGCTCTGTTGGGCACCGGGCGCCGGAGAGATTGCGCGTTACCCCAATCTCAAGGCGGTGTTCTCGCTGGGGGCGGGCGTCGATCATCTCCTGAGCGACGACACGATCCCGCTACATTTGCCGATCGTACGCATGGTCGACAAGTCGATCACAGATGGCATGGTGCAATACGTCGTCATGGCGGTGCTCAACCATCATCGCCGCATGGATGAGATGCGTGCGAACCAGGCTGCAAAGATTTGGCAGAAACTCGATCTCTCAAATCCGCAGATCGGCATCATGGGCATGGGCGGCCTCGGCAAGGCTAGCGCCCGGGCGCTGGCGGCGATGGGATACAGGGTTCGCGGCTGGAACCGAAGCGGGCGGCCGGTTGAAGGTTTAGACGTTTTTGGCGGAGCGGATGGTCTTAAGTCCTTCCTGGCTGAGACCGATATCTTGATCAGTCTTCTTCCGCATACCGAACAAACGATCGGCATCCTCAATCGGGAAACATTCACAGCGTTGAGGCAAGGTGCCTACGTCATAAATGCCGGGCGTGGAGAACAGTTGGTCGAGGAGGACCTGCTGAGAGCGTTGCGCAGCGGCCAGATCTGTGGCGCCATGCTCGACGTATTCTGCAAGGAGCCATTGGCGTCAGACCACCCTTTTTGGGGCGAAGAGAGGGTTACTGTGACGCCGCACATTGCCAGTTGGGTCGATCCCGCCGCCGGTACGGCGCATGTTCTGCGCGCGATCGAAGCTATCAAGCATTGCGAGATTCCGGAAGGTCAAGTTGATCGAACCGCCGGTTACTAGCTCCTCTCAACGAATACGGACAGGGCTCTCATAAGAGCAGAACGGAACCCACACGGCCCGTATCGAGAGATCATTTTACAGAGACCGAACTTCTATGTCGAAGTATCGAAAGTGATGCCTGCTGATTGATACTTGTTACCATCAGCAGCTCATTAGAGAGTAAGGCACGCACTCCATCTGTTCATGAATATTTTGCTGTCAATGCTTGAATAATCGACGAAGTATAGATGCTTAGCGCTTTTCCAAAATAACCTTTTTCGACACCTGGGAATTAAAGTGTAGATTATTTTTTTATTTCCTTTATTAGTGTCTTGGGGGAGAAGGAATATGCGTGTTTCAGTATTTCTTGTGAGTGACAGCACGATCGTTGCTTGTGCCATGGCGCAAGCCATAAGAACTGAGTTTGCGCAGGTCTCACACTCTCCTTCCTTCTCAAGCGTGGCGGACCTGGTAATCGACTGGGACGACACTGTCGTCATCATCGACGCGGTCAATCCGAAAGAACTGGTTGCGCAACTCAATCGTGACAACGACGCCGTCGACACATCGCACATTATCGTCTTGATGCGGGCAAACCAAAGTGTCGACGAGTATCGATCAATCATCGGCAAAGTGGGCGCGTTGCTGCCTGATGGTGCCTCGCTGCAGGAAATAGCGCTTGCTGCGCGCATCGTTCGTCATGGGATCACGCTATTGCCGACGGTTGCCGTTGCGGGCTTGGGACACTCCGGCCTTAACGACGACATGAATGCCCGGGCCCTTGAGGGATGCTCTTTTACAGATCGCGAACATGCTGTGCTCGGACTGATTTCGAAGGGCGCGAGCAACAAGGTTATCGGCCGAAAACTGGATATCACAGAAAGCACCGTTCGCGTCCATGTTCGGGCCATCCTGAAAAAGCTCGGAATGCAGAATCGCACCCAAGCGGCGCTTTATGCCGTGGGTCACAAGGGCATTCAGGTTGGCTCGGATCTCTTCCGGCCGGCAACAACCGTAATGTCGGCTATTTGCGGCTTTGTTGCCGTCAATCTACGAACATTCATGCCCGAATTCACCCAAACGCTCCTACTCCAGGCATCGATTATCGCCTGAGCATGCGTTTCCCGCGCCGCTCGGCGCGATTGCGGGACAACCATCCCATCTGTCTTATCCCGTTTGGATTATGGTTCTTCGAATTCAAGACGTGAACAGGATCCTGCTCTTGCCGTCGGCTTCGGTTCCGCGCTTGCGGCGTCTCAAAGGTCTCCAGATAGCCCCATCCTTGGCGAGCCTGCCGCTTCAGCTCAATAGATGCTCTCTTTTGCCCCACTGCGATTGCAAGTGGCGCTTTGCCGGTTTCATTCAGAAATTGGCGTTTCGGGTAGGGGGCTGCGCGTTTTGTTTAGTCGTTAATCATTCGTTTACCTCAATTGACCAAGCGCTTCGGCCTTTTGGGATGTTTGTGATCGCAATCGCCTCAAGCACACTGCGGGGTGGGGACAAGCCCGGACAATCACGGGCTGTCGGAGCACTTCGAGCGCGATATCAGCGCTCTTCCTTTTGGGGGCGATCATGGATAACGAAAGCAAATCCGGCAAAATCATCGTGACTTCCGTAGCTGAGCTGACATCCCCGCTGGGGGTAACTGTCGGCGAGGCAGCCGGGGCCAAAGGCTTTCTTCTCGACGTGTCAGTCGGTGGCCTACAGGAAATCCTGATCGCCTTTTCCAATGGCCGTAACGAACCTCTTCGATCGACATTGTCCGTCGGTGGCCAGGTGCCGGAAGTCATCGAGTTTGAGCCGACCGGCTCTTGGACGACCTTCTCCAACAGGGTCCTTCATATCGATCTTGCAGAGGGCATGCATGTCCTGACCTTCTCGTCGCTCAACAATGCCGGTGCGGAAATTGCCAGCGTCAGCAACCTGGGCCCTGCCAGTGGCGGCAAGTCCGGCCGTTCGCTCCTGACATCGGCAGCCCTTGCCGGGTTGAACATTGCCGCCGTCGGCGCGGTTGCGCTGGCGCTGAGCCCCAGTGTCCAGCACGCGACGGAGGAAAAGCCGAGGGTTGGTGCTGCCCCTGACGATACGCCGCCTGCGCCACGGGCCGAAGAGGTTGCAAGTCTTGCAGCGACACCTTTGTCTGCCACCGCCAATGCATCGAACGAAACCCAGGAAGAGGCGTCTGCAACACCGGATGGCAAGGCGAACCTGACGACCGGTACCGTACCGCAAGCTGCGCCGGCTGATTTGGCTTCCGCTGCAATACCGGAAACGAGCGGGCGCGATTTCCGCTTTATCGGCGCCGGTGATATCTCTTCTTCCGGCCGCGAGGGCGGTCCCGTTTCGTATGTTGCGCCGATCGAGATCGGAGGACAGGCGGTTAACCGCTCCGTAGCTGCGTTGGTCACGGTAGAGCCTTCGGTAGACAACCCGGCTCTGGTCGCAGACGAACCTTCGGAGAACGTGGTTGAGGAAGTGGTCGAGCCGTCGGTGGAGCCACCAGTCGAACCGGTGATTGAGCCGCCGGTCGTAACAGCCATGCCCTTACGCATTCAGGCTGAAGTCGCCACGCTCGGCAATTCCGGTGGCAACGTGACCACCAATCCGAATGTCGTTCATAAGGACACAGCGGGCGCGACCGATATTCCGAATGCGGACGCGGCCGATGGCGACGCCTATGTCGATTTCGCCGGCGTCGGGACCAATAACAATATCGGCAACGGCCAGTATATCCAATGGACATTCTCCGTTGGCCAGGCGGGTTTCTACGACATTGGTTTCGGTTATGCGTTTTCCTCGACCGTTACCACCCGTCCGATGCGTCTCGACGTGAATGGCCAGCTTTGGGATCGCGTCTTCGACTTCAATGGCACGACAAACAACGCCACCTATTCGGAGAGCGGGACCCGCGTTCTGCTGCAGGCCGGAGAAAACACGATCCGCCTGACGGCGAACGGCTTTTCGGGGCCGAATATCGACTATCTGGAAATCCGCAATGCCGATCCGAACATGATCGTGATCCAGGCGGAAAGCCTTGTGACCCAGGTCGGCAACAATTCCAACGGCGCGATAAATCGGCCGATCAATCTGTCAAACACGCCTGCGAGCGAAATCTTCCGATTTGGCGCCGAAGGCGAATCCTATCTCGACTGGGCGCAGAGTGCCGCTGCGCAGGTGTCGATGACATTCGACGTTCCCGTTTCCGGCACCTATTCGTTCATGGTCACCTATGCCAACGGCGGCACAACAAACCGGCCGTTGAAGCTTTATAGCGACGCGGTCGCAGGCGATCCGCTACACACGCTCAACTTCGCCTCCACACAGGCCAATGCGGTGAGGGCGCGCCCGACCGATCTTCCCACCAATGTCCAGACAGCCCCGGCCGGTGCCACCGGTATCGGTCAGGGCTGGGAAGGCTGGTCAGTCGAAACCGTCACGGTGCATCTTGAGGCCGGCTCCAACACACTGATCCTCAGCGGCGCCGGCGTCACGACCGGTCCCAATATCGACAAGTTCGTCATCAAGCTTTTGGAAGCCGATCCGACGCCGGTCGAAAATACCGCTCCGATTGCGCTCGACCTGACGGTTGAAGGCGTCGAGGACACGTCGATCACGATCGACGTTGCGGAACTGATTTCCGACGCCGAAGATGATACGCTCACCATCATCGCAACGGTGCCGGCAGAACAAGGCACCGTCTTGGTTCTTGGCACCGTCATCACCTTCACACCGGCTGCCGACTTTCATGGCTCGGCATCGATCAGCTACACGGTGACCGATCAGGACGGCCTGAGCGATACGTCCACCGTTACCGTCACGGTTGCTTCGGTGAATGATACACCGCTGCTGTTTGGCAGCGTCGCCCCGCAGAACGTGGTCGCAGGCAGTGCGCATGTCATCGAGCTTCCATTGACGACCGACGATGTGGATGGCGACGATGTCTCGCTCGTCATCGCCAATGCCGAAGAGCTGCCGGACGGCTTTTCGATCGTTGCGGGCAAGCTCGCGATTGCTGCAAGTGTCGATCCGGGCTCTTATTCGGTGGAGATTGTCGGTTCTGACGGTACGCTCAGTTCGACCCCGATCACGGTCAGCATCACCGTTGCTCCCGAGCCGGTCGACCCTGTCGATCCCACCAATGCGGCGCCGGAAATCTCCAGCGAACCGGGCTTCGTCATCAACGAGAACAGCCTTGCTGTCGGCCAGATCAGCGCCTCCGACGACGATGGAGACCTGCTGCAATATGCGCTCTCCGGTGCCGATGCGAACAGGTTCACCATCGATACCAATGGCAACCTGTCGCTGATCGCAGCGCCCGATTTCGAAAGCCCGAACGATGCGGATGGCGATGGTGTCTATTCCGCCACCGTGACCGTCGGCGACGGACAGACCACCGCCACACAGGCCATCACTGTCACGATCGCCGATATCAACGAAGCGCCGACCGGCATTTCGTTTACGGGCGCAAACACGTTCGTGGAAAACGTGGCGCAGGGCACTGTGCTGGGCACGGTCGGCGGATCCGACCCGGATGGCGACTTGCTGTCCTATGCGGTCAGCGACGCACGTTTCTTGATCAATGGCGGCCAGCTGATCGTCGCACCGGGCGCCAGCTTCGACTTTGTCGCAGAACCGTCTGTCCAGATCGTCGTCAGCGCCACCGATGGGGTGCTCACGACCACGCAAACCTTTACCTTCGGCGTGACCGACGCGCCGGATCAGCCGGTCGAACCGGCTGATCCGCAGTCACTCGTCTTCAACCACGCCGGCCTGACGCCCTACAGCGCGCAGGACAGCGGTCCCGGCGGCGTCATTGCCGATGGCGGCAATACGCTCACCCTTAACGGGAATTTCTGGAAACGCGCGTTGCTCGGAGAAAGCTACACGATCACCGACAACACCCAGCTGACCTTGAAGGTCACTATCGGGAGTTCGCTATCGGAAATCATCGCTATCGGTTTCGACAACGACGAGCTGCCTTTCGAGGCGAGCGACAAGTCGATCTACCAGATCGCCGGCAACCACAACCAGCCTTCCTTCATCGACCTGCGCAACGGCTCGGCCGGAACACCCGGCCAGATTATTACGGTCACCATCGATCTTTCGGCCCATGCGGGCAAGACGATCAGTTCGCTGGTGTTCATCGCCGACGATGACCAGGCCAGCAACGGCCTCGGCTCGGTCAGCTTCTCCAACGTGCAGCTTGCCGAGATCGAACCGGAAAATACCGTTCCCGGCATTGTCGGCGGTGGTTTTGCCGACATGAGCATCAACGAGCGCGGTTTGCTCGAAGTCGACCTTCCCTTCGTCGATGCGGATGGCGATACGCTGACCTATACGCTGGACGTGAAGACTGCGCTGGGTGTTCCCGCCCAGGGTTTTGCCGGCCTCGTCTTCGAGGACGGGGTTCTCTCAGGCCCGATCGCGGCACTGCCGGGAAGCTATACGGTTACCGTTGTCGCGACAGACGGCCGTGGTGGTTCGACCAGCAGCGATTTCGTCCTGACTGTTGCCGACATCAACGATGCACCGGTCGCCGACACGTCGATCCAGTTCGAGCCGATGGAAGCGATGACGGGAGACGAGGTATCAATCGACATCTCGTCCTTCAGCGATGCGTTTTCCGATGTCGACGGCGATCAGCTGACCTTCTCCGTCGAAGACCTTCCGCCCGGCCTCAGCCTCAATGCGCAGGGTGTCATTGTCGGTACACCGACGCAGCCGGGCGAGGGCTTCTTTACCGTTGTCGCGACCGATCCTTCCGGCCTGCGTGCGGAAATCCAGGTTCCGTTCCTGATCGGCGGTGAGGCCACAGGCGAGACAAGCTTCGTCGTCGAAGCGGAAGCGTTTACCGGTCTGGGCTCGGCGACCGGCTTCTATCTCTCGGCTGCACCCGCCGCTTCCGGCGGCCAGTTGATCCGCACCAATGCCAACCAGTCTGCCAATGTCACCACCGTTCTATCGCAGAACGGCGTGACCGAAGGCTGGTACACCGTCACCATCAGCGTCTTCGATGAGACAGACGGCAGCGCCACCTTCTCCCTGAAAATCGGCGAAACGGTTCTGGCGAGCAATCTGAGCTTCGACAATAACGGCACGTTCGACAATCCGTCGGCGACGCGTGGCAATGCCGCGCAGGCCGGTAACCTGAAGACCATCACCTTCACCAGTCCGGTCTTCATCAATAATACAACCATCGCGCAGCTTTCCGGCCAGTCGGATAGCGGCGAGCACCTGCGTATCGACAAGCTGACCTTCACCCCGACCACCGGGCCGGTGCAGCAGGCACCAGGCGCTGTGACACTGACGGGTGGCTCGATCAACGAAAATGTCGTCGCGGGCATCATCGGCACGCTTTCGGCCACCGATCCGGATGGCAACAGCGCCGCGATCGTCTACACGACGACGGATACGCGCTTCACCATCGAAGGCAACACGATCCGTCTCGCCGATGGCGTAAGCCTCGATCACGAGGCGCAGGAGACCGTAACCGTCTCCGTCAAGGCAACCGACACCCAGGGTCTTTCGACCACCACGAACCTGGCGATCAATGTCGGTGACGTCAACGAAGCCCCGAAGCTCGTGGTGGGAGCCGATATCGCCGATGTCGTGCTGGATGCCGGCGAGGGGACAACGATCAACCTTGCAACGGCACTCGGCGCTACCGATCCGGATGCGGGCGACAGCGTCAGCTATGTCGCAACCCTTGCCAACGGCTCTGCGCTGCCGACCGGTATCAGCGTTGCCGGTGGCGTGCTGACCGTCGCGACCAATGTGGCCGCCGGTACCTATGCCATTTCGGTTGCCGCCAGCGATGGTGAGCTTTCGAGTGCACCGGTGACCTTCTCAGTCACGGTAGGCGAACCGGTGATCCTGGTGCCGTTCTCGACCACGATCCAGGCGGAAGCCGGCTCGATCACGCTGCTGGACAATGGTTCGAACACGACGATCACGACCATCCGCGACCCAAGCAACCAGGAATCCCCCGGTACCGTGGGCCTCGTCAATGGCCTGCGTCCAGGCTTCTCCGGAACCGGCTATGTCGATTACGGCGACACGGCGGGCGATCGCCTGAACTACAGTGTCGATGTGCCGGCAGCCGGCACCTACACGTTCAGCATCCGTTATGCCAGCAATAGCGCCCGCCCGCTCAATCTCGTCGTCAATGGCGGCACGGCGCAATCTCTGCCCTTCGTCGCCACCGGCACCAATACGTCCGGCCCGGCGGAAGGCTTCAACAACTGGTCGTTCCAGACGGTTACGGTGGCGCTGCAGGCGGGGACCAATACGTTCTCGCTCGCCATCCCGCCGGGTGCCACGACCGGTCCTAACCTCGATTCCATCGAGATTACCGGCAATGTGCCCTCGACCGGCGATACATCGGCTGATGCGGACGAAATCCCGTTGTTCCTCTCCGGCCCGCAGGGACCCTTGAGCGGCGCCGGTGCCGACTCCATCAACTTCAACCTTGCCGGTATCGACGACGATATCGTCAAGGTGGAGATGAGCTTCGATGGTGGCGTGACGCGTGTTACGGTCAATCCTGATGCCGACGGCGATTATGCGGTCGACGGTTCGGCGCTTGCATCGGGCAATTACGCGGCGATCGCCTATGTCACCGATGCTGCGGGTAACGTAGCGCAGTCGCAGATGAATATCACGATCGCCGGTCCGGTTGTCGTCGCGCCGCTCACCATTCAGGCGGAAGACGAAACGAAGGTCACCGTCAACGATACCGGAACAGGCGACAGCGACACGTCTCTCACCCGCGAGGTCAATGCCACCCGTCTGGATGCAACGGGCAATTATCGTCCCGGCGCGAATGGCGGTGCCTATATCGATTTCGGCTCCAATCCGGGCGATGCGATCACTTTCAACGTAAACGCGACGGCAGCAGGCACCTACCTTGTCACATTCCGTTATGCCAACGGAGCCACGACGGATCGTCCGCTTGTCATGGCTGTCAATGGCGAGAGCGAAGGCTCCGTTTCCTTCGTTCCAGGGCCGGTCACCGGCACCGGCTCCGCCGCAACGGGCTGGAATTCCTGGATCGAGAAAAGCGTCGAGGTGACGCTGACGGCTGGGGCTAATACTATTCGCCTCGAAATTCCGGCCGGCGCGGTCGGTGGCCCCAATATCGACCAGGCAACTTTCGAATATCTGGATGGCGAAGGCCCGCAGAACCCGACCGAGCCGTTCTCTGTTACAATCGAAGGCGAGACATTCACGATCACGGATATCGAGGCGAACGCCTCGACGCCGGCCGACACCGTTTATCGCACGCCCACCAACAAGGAAGGTGGAGCGAATGCCGGCAATAGCGGGCCCGGACTGACCTATGACAGCAACGGCCTGCGTCCCGGCTATGAGGGCAGCGGTTATCTCGACATGGGCGGAGAGGTTGGCGACAAGGCCGGCTTCAACGTCACCGTCGATCAGGCGGGCACCTATCAGCTGACGATCCGCTATGCCAATGGTGGCACGACGGATCGCCCGATGGTGCTGTCGATCAACGGAGAGAACCAGACCATATCGATGAACTCGACCATCCCGACCGGCGGCACCGGTGACCAGGGTTGGGCGAACTGGGTGGAGGTTACCTACGACATCGAGCTTGACGCCGGCGTCAACGCCATTTCGATTGCCAACACGACAACCAACGGTCCGAATATCGACAATGTCACGATCAGCCGCGAGGGAGACGAGGGGCCAGGAGAAACCCGCGATCTCATCCGCTTCGAGCCGGTGGTGAAGATCAACTTTGAACCGGCACCAGGCCAGACGACGCAGGGCCTGCCGACAGGATATCAGACCCCGACGGGTTATCTTGCCGATACCGGTGCCGCATATGGCAACCGCGGAAACGGCTTCTCCTATGGCTGGGTGACCGAGGCAAGCGTTGCCGACGGAACCGCCAACGGCACGATCGCATCCGCCCAACCGGCAAATGCCCATTGGTACAAGGACACCGTTTCCGGCGCGTCCAGCCTGCAGAAGACCTACGCCCATTTCGAATATCCGGGTGCCGGAGCCGCCGGTGCACGCGCCTGGGAAATGGCACTCGAAAACGGCACCTATCAGGTGACGATGTCGGTCGGCGATACGGCAGGAGCCTTCGATTCCAACTACATCATCAACCTCGAAGGCGTGAATGTCTTGCCTGAGTGGACGCCGGCAAACCCGATCAACGGCAGCCAGAACGGCGGCGGTTTCCGCTCGACGCTGGTCACAGCTGTGGTGACGGTAACGGACGGCAGGCTGACGATGGACTCGATCGGCGGCGTCAACACCGAAATCCAGTATCTCGAAGTCGAGCGCATTCCCGACCTCACGCCGGGCGATGGCCGAAGCGCCGACAAGGATTTCTCCTACTTCGTCGCCCCTGTCGCTGCCTCGCTGGAAGACGGCCAGGTCTCGATCGCGATCGGTCCGGATGGCGAATTGCCGACCGGCATCGATCCAACCTCGACCTTCGTCGTCGGCATCAACCTGCAGGCGGAAGGCAATCGCGGGCCGAACATCACCCATACCGACAACATTACGCTGATCGAGACACTCACCGGCATCGAAGTGCCGGTTGCGATCCAGATCAGTGGTGGCGCCGATACGCTCAACATCCGCCCGCTTCAGGATCTGAAGGAGAATACCAGCTATACGCTGAAGGTTCAGGACGTGATGGACCTCGGATCGATCACCGATCCGAACGGCCCGCTCAGGCAGTTCCAGGACCTGACGACCACGTTCGTCACGGGCACGGCGCCGGAAGACGTGCCGCGCGAGGTCGCCTTCTCGACCGACGTCATTCTCAACGGCTTTGCCGATGGCTCCTTCGGTTATACGTCGATCGAGTTCGGCCCTGACGGCAAGCTTTATGTCGCCACCATCACCGGTGAAATCCATCGCTGGGACGTCAATCCTAACGGGACGATCGACAAGGCCTCGCAGGAAACGCTGTCGCTCAGCTATCTCGAAGCACCGGGAGGCGAACGCCGCGGCATTGTCGGCTTCGTCTTCGATCCTGAAGATCCCAATACGATCTGGATTTCCGACAACGCGCCGATCCCGCGTGAATCCAAGGCGTTCGACACGCCGGAATTCTCCGGCCGGGTCAGCAAGGTTACGCTCAGCGAGGTCTTCGAGAATTCGACGGCGGAAACTTATATCACCGGCCTGCCGCGCTCAGGTGGCGACCACCTGACCAACAGCCTGGAGTTCCGCCGTAACCCCGATTACACTGTGAGCAACGGCGAGCCGGAATATCTCCTCTATCTCAGCCAGGGATCCAACTCCGCGGCTGGCGCTGCCGACGGCGCGTGGGGGAACCGTCCAGAACGCCTGCTTAATGCGGCAATTCTCGAGATAGATCCGACGCGCGATGCGCCGGCCGGCGGGTTCAACGTACAGACCGAGCCCAGTGTCGCCGGAAACCCGAGCTATCAGTCGCCGGCTGCGAGCTTCAATGCGAACGGCACCCATTCGACATTCTACAATCCGTTCGCCCCGGATGCCGTGCTGAGCATCTATGCCACCGGCGTGCGTAATGCCTACGACCTTGTCTGGCATTCGAACGGTAATCTCTACGTGCCGACCAACGGCACCGCTTCGGGCGGCAAGACGCCGACCGATTCGACCCAACCGGGCCTCGATACGACGATCGCCAACTCACCGAAACAGTACGACTATTTCTTCACCATCGACGAGGGTGGTTATTACGGCCATCCCAACGTTCTGCGTGACGAGTATATCCTCAACGGAGGCAACCCGACGGGAGGCAAGGATCCGAACGAGGTCGTCGGCGGCAATGACGGCAACAGCAATACGGACGGATATCAGACCGGCGTCCAGCCCGATCCGGACTACGATCTCGATGGCGTCTACAATCTCGGCTACAACCAGTCGCCGAACGGCGCGATCGAATATACCGGCGGAGCCTTCGGTTCCAACCTCAAGGGCGCGGTCCTCTTCGCCCAGTTCTCAACCGGCGATAACGTCCGCTACATCCGTGTCGATGCCCAGGGCAATATCATCGACGACGACGTGCTGCGCCGTCCCGACGGTTCGGTCATCGACGATTATATCGATCCGCTCGACATCATCGAAAACCCCGTGACCGGCCAGCTCTACCTGATGACGCTGAACCGCAGCACGGGTGCGAGCCAGCTGATCCTGCTTACCCCGGCGCCCGGTGGCGTTACGCAGGATCTGACGGCCGACGAGGGCAACAATCTCGCCCTCGTCGCCGTCGACGTTACCGATTCTGAAGCCGCGATCTTCCGCATCGATGGTCTAGACGACGATATCACGGCGATCCGCATTTCCTTAGATGGCGGGCCGAAGCAGACGATTACCGTCAATGCGCAGAAGCAGTTCACCATCGATCTCGGAACAACATCGGGGCCGGTGACTGCCAGCCTCGAAGTCACGGACGACGCGCTCAACAGCAAGACCGTGAGCCTGAATTTCGTGCCGGGCGAAGAGCCTTCCGGTGAGGATTTCGTGCTTCTCACCACCATTCAGGCCGAAGACAGGACACCGAATGACGGCACCTCCGTCGTCGTGCCGAACGGGACCGCACCGCAGATCCAGATCCGCGATGCGTCCAATATCGAACCCGGCACTGTCGCCGGTACGGTGAACGGCCTGCGTCCGGGTGCTTACGGCACGGACGGGAATACCAACAGCAATGATGGAATTCCGGGCGGTTATGCCGACTTCGGGTCCACCAATGCCGATTTCATCAGCTTCAATTTCTCGGTTCCGTCGGATCAGGCCGGCAATGCCATCCTGCGCTTCCGTTATGCCAATGGCGGCACGACGGACCGGCCATTGCAGCTTGAAATCAACGGCACGATCATCAAGGTCCAGTCCTTTGCGCCGACGTCGGTGACCGATGGTTCCGACCCCTGGAACCACTGGCAGACGATCGAGATCCCGGTCGTTCTGACGGCGGGCGCCAATACGGTCACCCTCCGTTCCGTCTCTAACACCGGCCCGAATATCGACCAGCTGGAAGTGCTGGTGGCGAGCGAAGGAAATGCCGTTCCCAATGATGGCGAAATGGTCGTCGACGGCACGACCTATGTGAAATACGAGGCGGAAAAGGGTGATCTCGGCGGTGCGGCGATCATCACGGAAAACCGCAACCAGTCCGGCGGCGCCTTTGTCGACTATGTCGGCACAGCCGACCAGTCGGTCAGCTGGACGATCTCGACAGGCACCAGCGGCAGCTACGGCCTCGATATCCTCTATGCGCTTGGTGCGGGAAAGGCCGCGCGCCCGATGACTATTCTCGTGAATGGTGTCGCGGTCCAGACGCTACCTTTTGCCGCCAACTCGAATGCCGGGGAAACCGTCTGGGGGCCGCAGTCGGTCACACTTGACCTGTCTGCCGGCACAAACGTTATTACCCTGAAAGCGCCGGGCGGTGTCGGTCCGAACATCGACTACATCCGGGTCACCAAGGATGCGGTCGCCATCTTCGAACCGGATTACGCCGAGATCGACGGCTCCGGCCGCATAGAGCTTGAGGCGACCGATGGCTCGGCGCATACCGTCAACGGCAGCACCGTCGACTTCTACTTCACCGTCGATGCGGATGGCACCTACAAGCTGGATGTCGCGGCCAATGCCAACGCAGTCAATGGCCAGTCGCTGAAGTGGTTCCTCAATGGCGTCGAAGTGGATATCAGCGCCTTCCCGGGCGCAGGCACAGCAGGGGAGGAGTCCGTCTATCTGGCGCTCGAAGCCGGTGAGAACTACCAGCTGCGCATCGTCTCGAACGCACCGGGTGCCAACGGTCTCGACTATCTCGATATCCAGCCGGCGCCAGGCAATCCGAATGCCGATATCGCGGTGCAGAGCCTCGATGCCGCCTATTTCGACGACCGGCTGCATTTCTCCTATATCGAGGACCCGGATGCCGTGGAACCCGGCGCGCCGCGCGACTTCAAGGATACCGGTACGGTGCGGTTGAGCAATACCGGCACCGAGCCGCTGACCATCAGCGACTACCAGCTCACCGGCCCGTTCGTGTTGCAGAACCCGAATGCGCTCAACGGCGCCACGATCGCGCCCGGCTCCTTCCTTGATGTGACGGTTGTCTTCAATCGTGCGGCCTATACGCCGCCGACCACCAATGTCGATGCGACCTCGACCGTCTTTGAAGGCCAGTTGAAACTCATCACCAATGATCAGGACAGCCCTGTCGCAAACATAAAACTTGCCGGTTTCTGGCAGGCACGCGACGAGGGTGGCCAGGAACCCAATGTCAACGAGATCTGGAAGATCTTCGGTTTCGGCAACGTGATCGAGGGGTTGAGACTGCAGGGCGGCGGCGAGAACTCGGTTCTCTCTACCGACGACGTCTTTGCCAAGACCGATGAGACGGAAGTGCTGTCGCCGTACTGGAAGCTCGCCGATGGCGTGACAACCGCGAAGATCACCCAGATCGCAGCTTTCCACGGGCCTGGCGGCGCGACGATCGGCATCCACAATCCCGGCAACAAGGGGCAGGGCACGACCTTCTGGAACCACGAAGGCAACGACAACCAGCGGCTTCTGCCGAATGCCGGCAATGACAACACCTTTGCCACCCGCAACTTCACCAACAACGATATACCTGACGGCTGGGCGGGCAACGAAATCTTCGGGATAACCGTGGCCGGCCTTTCGACCGACCCGCGTCTCAACCCGACAGGTGGGGTCATCGTACCCGGCGCTCAGCAGGGGCATACCGTGAAAATGTTCCAGGCGCTCGACGCCAATGGCAACGTGATCCCGAATGTCTATCTCGGCATCATGGACTATACCGGCATCAACTACGATTATAACGACAACCTCTTCGTCATCGAGGGCGTCCAGCCGGTCGGTTTCGGTGCGGATATGGTCATTTCCAGTCTCGATGATGCCGCAGCAGACGACCGTCTGGTCTTCACCAATATCGACCAGCCGGTGAATGCCGCGCAGACTTTCCGCAACGAGGCGACGTTCACCATCACCAATGATGGCTTTACCGCGCTGACACTGACGAGCCTTGTCCTGTCGGATACTTCGGCCTTCGAATTTGTCGGCACGGTTCCGACGAGCGTTGCCGCCGGCGCCTCCGTTCAGGTCACCGTCCGCTTCAAGGGTACCCATGCCGGCAATACTGCCGGTGCGGATCTCTACAAAGCGACGCTGACGATCAACTCCAACGATTACGATGGTGCGCAGGTCATCCGGCTTGCCGGGCTGGCGCAGGAGTTTTCCGAAAACAATTCCGAGCCGACTGTCGCCCAGATTGTCGAGGCATTTGGTTACTCGACCGATATCGCGCAGGGCCAGCTTGCCAATGGCGGGAAGGTGGAAACGATCGGCGACGAAGTGCTGATGCCCTATCTGCAAAAGCTCGACCCGTCCAAGAGCGTCGAGGTCATCCAGATGGCGGCCTTCCTGCAGCAGGGCAATGTCGCTCGCCTCGGTTATCACCAGGTCGGATCGAGCGCCGTGACCAATCTCTTCGCCAATGACGACCAGCAGGGCCAGACGGTTCTCCCGGATCAACTGGTGACGGGAAACGGTGCCGGTGCATCCGTCGCCCGCGGCGTGATCAACCAGAACACGCCCTTCGGTCTGTTCATCTCGGTCGATGGCCGCCCGACCTACGCCTCGTGGACCGACCCGGAAGCCAACAAGATCGATCCGAATTTCGGCCAGCTCGTCGGCGAGGACCAGGGTCATCTGATCCGCTTCTTCGAGGCGCTCGATGCCGACGGCAACGTCATTCCCGGCACCTATATCGCCATCCAGGATTATCCGGGCGCTGGAAATTACGACTACAACGACCACATGTTCATCATCAAGAACGTCAAGCCGCATGCCCTGACGGCTGCCAATGACGCCAATGGTGACGGCATCAACGATGCGCTGCGGCTTGATGCGGACAATGACGGCACGGTCAACTTCTTTGACACGACCACGCCGCCGCCGACCGGACCGCAGACACCTTATGGCGGCACGGCTCCGAGCTTCACCAATGGCGTGCTGACAGTCGACGCGACGAACTTCGACAATGGCGGCCAGGGTATTTCCTGGAACGACAATACAGGCCTCGACAACCCGACAAGCAACCCGACCTTCCGGCCGGGCCGTGATGTCGAATTGGTCGGCTCGGGCCTCGATATCGGCCATGTGAAGCCGGGCGAGTGGGTGGAGTACACGATAAATGTGCCGACGGCCGGAACCTACACCTTCTCGGCCAATGCCAAGACACCGGTGACCGGGGCCACCATTTCCGTCTCGCTGAACGGCCAGACGCAGCTTGGAACAGTCACGCTGGCAGACGGTCATGCAGGCGGATCGAACTTCGGCAATGCGGCTTTCGCCGACAGTGCGCCGATCTCGATCAACCTCGGCGCGGGCGTGCAGACGCTCAGGCTTACCTTTAATGGTCCGCTTGCATCGAACGGCTATGTGTTGGATCTGGCTTCGTTCAAGCTGACGGCACCGGTCAACCAGCAGACGCCATATCCGGGAGCCGCCCCGACCTTCACCAACGGGGTGCTGACCGTCGACGCCACAAACTTCGACAATGGCGGCCAGGGGATTTCCTGGAATGACAATGCTGGCCTCGACAATCCGACGAGCAACCCGACCTTCCGGCCGGGGCGCGGTGTCGAGCTGGTCGGTGCGGGTCTCGACATTGGCCATGTTAAGCCGGGCGAGTGGGTGGAGTACACGATCAATGTGCCGACAGCCGGGACCTACACCTTCTCGGCCAACGCCAAGACGCCGGTTGCCGGCGCCACGATCGGCGTCTCCCTCAATGGCCAGGCCCAGCTCGGCACGGTCACCCTTGCCGATGGCCACGCGGGCGGTTCGAATTTCGACAGCGCCGCCTTTGCCCAGAGTGCGCCGATATCGATCAATCTCGCTGCAGGTGTGCAGACGCTGCGGTTGACTTTCAACGGTCCGCTCGCTTCCAACGGCTACGTGCTGGATCTGGCATCCTTCACGCTGACGGCGCCGGCCAGCCAGCAGCCCTTCGGTGGTGTGGCTCCGGCACTCGGCGATGCGGGTCTCGTCTTCGACGGCGTCGAGTATGACAATGGCGGTCAAGGCGTCGCTTACAATGATGCCGCTGGCCTTCAGGGTGGCACCAATGGTGGCCGCGCAGGTTCGTCGGTCGAGATAACCAGCAGCGGCGACGTGGGCTGGATCGCCAACGGCGAATGGCTGGAATACACGATCAACGTGACAGAGGCCGGTACTTACGACTTCAACCTGTCCATGTCGCTTGGCGAAACCGGCGGCCCGAACCGCAGCGTGACGGCCACCTTTACCAACGGCTCGGCAGTCGACACGGTGACGGTCGCGACGCCCAGAACCGGAACTTGGTCGAACTTCCAGGACACCGAAACCGTCAGCGTCGCGCTCGATGCGGGTACCACGGTCGTGCGCCTGACCTTCAACGGCGGCTCGCAGGACTTCTCGTCCTTCTCGCTGGAACCGGCAGGTGCATCCGCGATGACATTGATGAGCCTCGGTCTGGATGGCGAGACCTCCGCCATCGACGACACGCCGCCCGCCCCGGAGATCACGGATCTCGGCACGACGCCGCTCGAAGAGCAGGAGCAGAACCACCTGCAGGGCTACGACATCGTCATCTGACGGGATCGGGCGACGGCGCCTGTCAAAGGGCGCCGCCGCCAATCAAGGGGGAATGGCCGGGATGAAAACCGGCCGGATACTGGGGCGAGTTCATGTTGAAACGTAATCGCAATCTCTCGGTCGCCGACGCCATCCGGACCTGCCGGTCGGCATTCTGGGGCATCTTCGTCATCAGCGCCGTGCTCAATATCCTGATGTTGACCGGGCCGATCTTCATGCTTCAGGTCTATGACCGGGTGCTTTCGAGCAGCAGCGTACCGACACTGGTCGTCTTGTCGGTGATCACGCTGTCGCTCTATCTGTTCAGCGGCATGCTCGACATCCTGCGCTCCAAGGCGCTTCTGCGGATCAGCATGCGGGTCTATACACGGCTCTGCAATCCGTCGCTGCGTGCCAACATCCGTCTTCCCGTGCTGCTTGGTTCGAAGGGCTCGGGCGTTCATCCCGGCCGTGACCTCGATACGATCCGCCGCTTCCTCGGCTCGCAAGGCCCGGCCTCAATCTTCGACCTTCCCTTCATGCCGCTCTATTTTGCGCTGGTCTTCATCATGCACAGCGCGCTTGGTTATCTGGCCCTTGCCGGCGGCGCGCTGATCTTCGTGCTGGTCATCTGCAACGAGTTCGCCTCGCGCAGCCCGACCAAAGAAGTGGGCATGCGTACCGCCGCGCAATCGAAGATCATGGACAGCGCGAGGCGCAATTCCGAAGTGGTCAACGCGATGGGCATGCTGGGGCGGCTGTCGGACCGGTTTTCGGAAATGGTCGAACCCTATTATTTCTCGCAGCAGATGGCGACCGACCGCAGCAATTTCTACTCATCGGTCATCAAGCTCCTGCGCATGATCCTGCAATCGGCCATGCTGGCGCTCGGCGCCTATCTGGCGATCAAGCAGGAAATCTCCGGCGGGGTGATGATCGCCTCGTCGATCATCATGGCCCGCGCCATCGCGCCGATCGAACAGGCCGTCGGTCAATGGCCATCCTTCATCGCCTGCCGGCAGGCCGCCGGTCGCCTCAACCAGGTCCTGCTCCAATGCGATGTCGACAAGGGGCTGGAAGGTCTGCCGCTGCCGAGGCAGGAACTGACCGTTCAGGATGCCGCAACGAGTGCGCCGGGAGAACCTCTCGTGCTCCTGCAGGGTGTCGAGTTCTCGCTGCAGGCGGGTGACGGGCTCGGGATCATCGGCGGCTCCGGCTCCGGCAAGACGAGCTTTGCCCGAGCCTTGGTCGGCGTTTGGCCGGTGCTCAAGGGTGCCATCCGCCTCGACGGTTCGACGATCGACCAGTGGAGCGATCAGGATCGCGGCCGCTTCATCGGCTACCTGCCGCAGGATGTCGAGCTGTTCGAGGGAACGGTTGCGGAAAACATTGCCCGCTTTGACAAGGATGCCGATGTCGTGGCAATCGTCGCCGCCGCCAAGATGGCCGGGATCCACAATCTGATCGCTGGCTTGCCGGAAGGCTACAACACGATGATCGGCGAGGCCGGCGCGCGTCTTTCCGCCGGCCAGCGGCAGCGTGTCGGTCTTGCCCGCGCGCTTTTCGGCAACCCGTTCCTCGTCGTTCTGGACGAACCCAATTCCAATCTCGATGTCGAGGGCGAGCAGGCGCTTTCCCGCGCAATGATGGATATTCGCGAACGCGGTGGCATCGTCGTCGTGGTCGCCCATCGGGCAAGCGCGCTGGCCGCCGTCAACAAGGTCCTGATCATCCAGAATGGTCAACAGGTGGCTTTCGGCGACAAGGACCAGGTACTCTCCAATGTCTCGATGCTCAGCGGCTCGCAGCAGCCCGGAAAGGTGGTCGCCAATGCGCTATGACACACTCGACAGAACCATCACCAGCGCCATCCGCAAGCAGCTGTTCCTGGCGATCGGTGTCGGAGGGCTGTTCCTCGGAGGCGTGTGCACCGCTGCAGCCTATGCCGAAATCAGCGGCGCCGTGATGGCCGCCGGCAAGATCATCGTTCTTGGCCGCGCCAAGCAGGTCGAACATGCCGATGGCGGTATCATCTCGGAAATCGTCGTCAACGAGGGAGATCGCGTCGAGGCCGGCGCCTTGCTTTTCCGCCTCGATGGGACGACTGCTCGCGCCAATCTCGGCATCATAGAAGGCCAGCTTGCGCAGCTCATGGTGCAGGAAGCGCGTCTTCTTGCAGAACAGGCGGGGCGCACAGGCATTGATCTTCCAGCCGAACTCTCCTTCGTGCCGACCGACCGGCGTACCTTGCTGGCCGAGGCGCAGATCATGCTCAAGCTTGCCCGCCAGATGACGAGGAGCAGCCAGAAGGCTCAGCTGGAGAAACAGGTAGGACAATTCGCGGAACAGATCTCGGCGCTCGAGGCGCAGCGCAAAGCGGTGGACGCCAATATGGCGCTGGTCGATGATCAATTGCGTCGCTACGACAGCCTGAATGCTCGCGGCCTGATCACTCAATCGCAGCTGATCGCGATGCAACGCGAGAAGGCTTCACTCACCGGCAGCCAGTCCGCATTGACGGCTGAAATCATCGAGACGCAACAGGCCAAGACCCAGGCGGAACTGAAGCTCATCCAGGTGGACGAAGCTTTCTATGAGAGCGTGCTGACCGAACTCGACCAGAAACGTCCTGAGATCGCCAAGCTGAATGAGGAACGCGTGGCCGCCCTCGACAAGCTGCGCAAACTCGAAATCCGCGCGCCGATTGCCGGATCCCTGCATCAGCTCAATGTCCATACGATCGGCAGCGTTGCAGCACCGGGCGAGACGCTGGTCAACATCATCCCCGAAGACGACGAACTGATCGTCGAGGCGATGATTTCGCCAGCCGATGTCGATCAGGTTTTCGGCGGTCAGGATGCCCGCGTTCGCCTGAGCGGGCTTAACCAGCGGGTGACGCCGGAGCTCGGCGCGCTGGTTATCGACATCTCGCCGGATCTGACCACCGACGAAAAGACTGGTGCGAGCTATTACCTGACAAGGCTGCGCATCCCCGAAGCCGAGATCGCCAAGGTGGGGGACACGATGCTGAAGCCCGGCATGCCCGCGGAAGTCTTCATGCAGACCGAAAACCGCACGATCCTGTCCTACATGATCAAGCCGCTTTCCGATCAGCTGCGTCACGCAATGCGCGAAAGCTAATCGCGACTGGAACCGTTTCTATCGAGAATGCCTCACGGAGTATTGAGGGAGTAACATGGACAACAGACTTTCGGACGTACACTCAATCGCCGGCGAATTGCTGCGCCGCGGAGACATCGGGCAGGACAATACGGCGCAGGAAAGCTCGCGTATCGTGCGTGTCGAGCGCCAGACCGTTGCCCGCAGCCCGGCGGTGATACCCGCAGCCGCACCGCCGGGATTAGATGAGGAAATACGCAAGCTGAGCACCGCCATCGAGGTGATACGTCGCTCGGTCGAATTTACCGAAGCGCATATCGCGCTCGGTGCAGGTCCGGCGAAAGCGTTGGAAGGCGATATCGAACCTGTGGTCTCCGGTCATCGCAACTGGGCCAAGCCGTTTTTGATCACCGGTAATCTGATCCTTTTGGCAATGCTGCTAGTGGAAATCCATGACAATCGCATCGGGACAACTGTTTTTTCGCTATACGACGCTTTTGTTGCCATGCTGATTGGCTGAGCTTGCGCTGCGGTTTGGAGGTCTGCGAGTCTGCTATTCCTCGCAACGCCGTCGCCCGCCATCGACCTTGCCTTCAAGCTGCGGACATCGCGTTCCTCATAGACTGTATGGAGTTCGAATTGCGCTCGTTTAAAGAATGGTTTTCGGAAGAGCCTGAGCGAAAAACGAGCTGTCGCGATAACTGAGATAAGCGACGGGATCCCCGCCATTAGAAAGCCGTGTATCGGCCGACTGGCTTCATCTGGTACGGAAACAGCAATCACGCGTTCGGCTCCCAGCGTGAGATAGGGATGTTGAGGCATTTCTGGGTTGAGGCGACACATGTCGCGCAGCCGTTATTATGGCCCATGCCCTTCGACATGGGCCATCGCAATGATTAAAGGCGACGCAGGGCCTTGGTCAGGCCATCGACGATTTCCTGGCCGGCTTCATCGGCGGTCAGCTGGCCATAGGCAAACTGCTCGATGACGTCCTTGAACAGTTCCTGAACCGTCGGATGCTCGATCAGCGGAGACATGGTCGGGCCAGAGGCCGCCGCAACGATTTTCGCGCCTTCGAGACGTTCCGGTGTCAGCTTGCCTGCGGCTTCAAGCGTCGACTTGGCAATAGCCGAAGCAGGAAGGCCGCGGCTGTCGCCAAGGATCATGATGGCTTCCTTGTCGTTCAGCAGGCAGTTGACCACCTGGGCTGCGGCTTTCGGATCCTTCGAATGCCTGGAGATCGAGAAGACCATTGACGGCTTCTTGTAGACGCCATCCGATTTCGCTCCCGGGATTTGCAGCGGAGCGGCCGGTATCAGCTTTCCGACCGTCAGCGGATCATCGTATTTCGAATAGGTCGAATCCCAGAAATAGGTGCCGCCGATCCTGCCCGTGACCCAGGCCGGATCGTCGAAGATTTCGATATTGCCGACACCGGCCGCATCCTTGGCGGAGCGTACGATACCGTTATCCACCATCCACTGGTAATGCTTGAGTGCACCGGCGATGTCTTCTGCAGTCCAGGCCAGCTCATTGGTGCCGGGCTTGACGAATTCCTGACCGGAAATCTGTGCCGCAAAGGCTTCGACCATCAGCATCAGGATGACGCGGGTGGTATCGAACGGATAGAGGCCCTGCGGGTTCAGCTTCTTGGCCGCTGCGGCGAGATCATCCCAGCTTTTCGGCGTCTCAAGGCCGGCCTTCTTGTAGATCTCGTCATTGAAGTAGAAGGTGGCGCCGGTAACGGAAACCGGTACCCCGTTGAGCTTGCCGTTGATCATGGCAGGCGCCAGCTGGCTGTCATTCCACTGGGTCAGGTCAAGCTCGCCGGCAAACTGCTTGAGATCGGCAAAACCATCGCCGTTCTTGGAAAACTGGAAGAGCCAAGGCCAGTCGACCTGGATGATATCGGCCTCGGTGCTGCCGGCCATCTGCGTCGTCAGCTTTTCGAGATAACCTTCGAAGCCGGCGAACTCGGCCTTGACCTTATGCCCCGTCTTCGTCGAGCAGTATTCCAAAGCTTTCTGCGTGGCGACATGGCGACCATCGCCACCCCACCAGGACATGCGCAAATCCGCCGCCGAAGCGAAGCTTGTGGCAACTACGGACGCTGCCAGCGTAACAGATAGAACCTTCAGTATTGATTTCTTACTCATGATGCGTTTTTCCTCCTGAAACCCTGCATCGGTGACATAGTCGTCGGCTGCGCCCTCAGGCTAAGCTGACGTTCAAACCGCTTGCGCGGTCGAAGATGAAAACCCGTTCCTCTTCCGGGCGAATACGGATGGCGCCGTCAACGACAGCCTTGCGGAAGTTCTCGACAGGCAGAACGATGGTAAAACGCTGACCGCCGATGGTAATGTGCACATCGACTTCATGCCCAAGGAAGTCCGCCTTGATGACCTTCGCTATCAAGGCATCCTCACCCGGTTCTGCCAGGCGGAAATGCTGCGGCCGCACGCCGAAGGTTACATCGCCGTCCACACCCGATTGTAGACGCGCTGCGAGTTCTTTGCCGAACTGGATCGATTGGTCTCCGAAGGTCACGACCGGCCCGCTTTCGCCGCGGCTCAAGCTGGCACTGACAAGGTTCATTTCCGGCATGCCGATGAAACCTGCAACAAACGCATTTGCCGGCCGGGCATAGAGCGTTTCGGGATCATCCACTTGCATGATGTGGCCGTCCTTCATGACGCAGATCCGGTCGCCCATCGTCATCGCCTCGACCTGGTCATGGGTAACGTAGACCACAGTGGACGATTGCCCCTGCTCCTTCAGCCGGCGATGCAGATCGGTGATGCGTACGCGCATGGACGCACGAAGCTTGGCATCGAGGTTGGAAAGCGGTTCGTCAAACAGAAACACTTCCGGCTTCTTGATCAGCGCACGCCCGAGTGCCACGCGCTGGGCCTGGCCGCCGGAGAGCTGCTTGGGCAGGCGGTCTAGCAAGGGCTCGATTTCCAGCACCTCGGCGACTTCAGCAACGCGCCTTGCAATCTCCTCCTTGCTTTCCCCGGCCAGCTTGAGCCCGAAGGAGAGGTTCTTGCGCACCTTCATATGCGGATAGAGCGCGTAGTTCTGGAAGACCATGGCGATGCCACGGTCACCCGGGGGCAGGTTGTTGACGACCTTTTCGCCGATTGTGATGTGGCCGCCGGAAACGGTTTCCAGGCCTGCAATCATACGCAGCGTTGTCGACTTGGCGCAGCCGGAAGGACCGACCAGCACCATGAATTCCCCGTCCTTGACTTCGAGATTGATGCCGTGAAGCGCCTTGATGGTGCCGCTATAGACCTTTTCCAAGT
This sequence comes from Rhizobium sp. ZW T2_16, assembly GCF_044987325.1. NCBI lineage: Bacteria > Pseudomonadati > Pseudomonadota > Alphaproteobacteria > Hyphomicrobiales > Rhizobiaceae > Rhizobium > Rhizobium sp. ZW T2_16. Next base: position 29,736 of record NZ_JBJDRG010000004.1, on the reverse strand, counting down.
TACGGATAGTCAATTGTGCCATTGGATTAACCCTTTACGCCACCGGCAGAGATGCCTTCGACGAAGTATTTCTGAGACATGAAGAACACCAGCAACGACGGCAGAAGCGCCAGCACTGACATGGCAAGGATGCGGTTCCACTCGAACGATTCAGCAGTATCGATCGACAGTTTGAGCGCCAATGAAACAGGAAATTTTTCAACCGAAGAGATGTAGATCAACGGGCCGAGAAAATCGTCCATGGTCCACATGAACTGGAACAGCCCGACCGAGATCATCGCAGGCACCAGCATCGGCACGACCACGTAGATCAGTGCTTGAAAACTGGTGGCGCCATCCACGCGCGCCGCTTCTTCCATGTCACGCGGAATGGAACGCAAGAACTGCAACAACAGGAAGACGAAGAACGCATCGCCGGCGAAAGCGGACGGCACCCAGAGCGGCAGGTAGCTGTCGAGCCAGCCGAGTTCGTTGAAAAGCATGTATTGCGGGATGCGGGTAACAACGTTGGGCAGAAGTAGCGTGCCGATCACGGCGGCAAACAGAATCTTCTTGCCGGGAAAGTCGAAACGGGCAAACCCGTAGGCAACCACCGTGCAGGAAATCACCGTGCAGATCGTTTTCGGCGCTATGATCAGGAACGTGTTCCAGAAGAAGCGACCGAATGTGTAGGGCGTCGACGTCTGCCAGCCTTCGATATAACCGTCCATTACCGGGTTCGCTGGCATGAAGCCGGCGCTGCCAAAAATTTCCTCATTGGTCATGAAGCTTGCGCCGACCAGCCAGATCAATGGATAAAGCATGATGAGGCCAACAACCGTCAGGATCGTATAGCGGATGGTCAGCGTTATCTTTTCGCGGCGCCTCTGCACGGCAAGATACTGTTCGGCCTCTTCGATGGCCTTGTCGTCGGAGTGAATGATACTGTCACTCATGGTCAGCTCCTCTTGTCGCCAGCGTAATAGACCCAGTATTTCGACGACCAGAAGGCGATGAGCGTCAGCACCATGATGACTGTGAACAGCACCCAGGCGATGGCGGAGGCATACCCCATGTCGAATTTCTTGAAGGCCATTTCATAGATGTACAGCGGCAGCAGGTAGGTAGATTTCAAGGGGCCGCCGCTGGTGATGACATAAGGTCCGTTGAACTCTTGGAAGGCCTGAACCATCTGCATGATCATGTTGAAGAAAATGACCGGCGTCAGAAGCGGCAGGGTGACGGCGAAGAAGGCCCGCCACGGCTTTGCGCCATCGATGGCCGCCGCCTCGTAAAGCGACTTGTCGATCGATTGCAGCGCCGCCAGGAAAATCACCATGGCCGACCCGAACTGCCACAAGCGCAGGATGGTGATGGTGAACAGCGCCGTACCGGGATTGCCGAACCAGTTGATGGCTTTGAAACCAAGGCCGGTCAAAGCCATGTTGACCATACCGACATCGGCAAACATGTAGCGCCACAAAACCGCGACAGCGATCGAGCCGCCAAGAATGGAGGGCACGTAATAGGCGGTGCGGAAAATACCGATGCCCTTGAGCTTGGAGTTGAGGATACTGGCGATAAAAAGCGCGAAGGCCAGTTTTAGCGGCACGGTTAGCGCCACGAAGAGCATCGTCACGTTGAAGGACCGCGTGAATGTGCGGTCACTGGTCAGAATGTCGATGTAGTTTTGCAGTCCGACAAAATCCATGCCCTGCATCAACCGGTAATCGGTAAACGACAGGTAGAGCGAGCCAAGAAACGGTATGGCCGTGAAAACCAGCAGGCCGATCAGGTACGGCAGGACGTACCAGAAGCCGAGAAGTCGACTATCGCCACTCATGCAGAGAGCCTCCTCAACTTCTCCGGCAGGCGCGCGGCTGTCGCGGCAACCATGGCCCGGAACAGTTTTGCGGCACGGTCCTGACCTAGCGGTGCAACCAGCGGGTCGGAAAGGAACAGGCCTTCGAGAGTTGCGCCGTCACCAGCGAGGACCGCTTGCAATACGGCATTCTGACGCTCCGCATGTGGTTTTACCAAAGCCTCGACGGCTGCTGGCAAACGTCCGGCATGTATCGGGCGCACCCCATGACCGGAAAACAGCACATTGGTCTCGACGACAGTGCCCGGTGCAAAGCCTTGCATCTGACCGATGTTGGGCATGTTGGCGTTGACGACTAGCGTCTCGCCACGGGTCAACGCGCGGATCTGCCCGACAAGGGCCTCTTCCGAGACTGTCCGTAGTGGTGGCACTTCGTTGCCAGTCTCAGCTAGGCGTGCGTCTTCCCGGCGTTTGGCCTGATCGCGGCGGCGCCAATCCACCGGTGTCAGGCCAAAGCCCCATTCGGATGCGCGGTTGAGATACCAGCTTGCGGGCAGGAATTCGGCAAGATGCCTGTCACCCGCCGCAGCCGCTATGCCGAAGCGCGAGGCCAGATCGAACTTGACTCTGTTGACGTCCTCGAAATAGCGCTGGAATTCATCGTTCGGATCCAGGGGCTTGGCGCGCCAGCCCTTTTCGCGATTTTCCGCCGCGAAGTTCAGATAGTCCGGTAGCCAGTCCCGGCCACCGACGAAGGCGCGGTCGACCCAGGTGAAGTGGTTGATGCCGAGAACATTAACCTGCACATCGCGAAAACCGTAACGGATCGCACCTTCTGCCCGATTGGCGAGCCAGGCGATAATGTGGCGCAGCTTGGTGACTTCGTGGCATTCGCCCCATGCCCTGATATCGGGGAAAGCGGCGTAAAGCGCGCCCGTTAGGACCGACATAGGGTTAGTCAGGTTGCACACATAGGCCTTGGGCGCATATTTTCGGATCGCTTCGGCGATTTCGGCCATGGCCGGGATCGCACGCATGGCGCGCACCAATCCGCCAGGCCCGACGGTATCGCCAACCGCCTGAATGATGCCCTCGGCTTCCGGCAGTTCGAGATCCTTTGCCATGTCATCGAACGACCCCGGCAGGATCGATACGACGACAAAATCGACACCGGTCAAAGCCGACGCGATTGTCTCGCTGGCGGTATAACGAATAGAAAGCCCGTGGGCTTCAGAGAGACGATTGCCGATCGCTGCGTTACGCTGCGCGGCTTCCAGGTTGAGGTCGAATAGACGGATTTCTCCGGCCACTGTACGGTCATGAACCAGATCGGCCATCAGGACCTGAGCCCAATTCAGTGAGCCGCCGCCGATATAGGCTAACGTGATTTCGGAAACTGATTGCGAATGCATGCTTTCCTCCTCCTAAAAAGGACAGCGTTCATCGGCCCGGCGACAGGCGCCGGGCGTATCACAAGGTCATGAAATGCCCGGAACCCCCGGGTTGGTCGTTAGATATAGGAACGCAAATATTCCGACAGGCATAGGATCGCCATCGCCTGCCCATACGGCATTGCCGTCAGCTTGATCTGGCGGTAGTAATCGAGATCTGATCCCATGGCCGTGCCGAAGGACGTGTTCTGCAATTCACCGGCCGCATCGATATGGCCGATCACACCGTTCACCGCACGTTCCGCCACGGGAAGATATTCCGGACCGAGGTAACGCTTGCGCACGGCCTTCATAAGCCCGTAACCGAAGCCGGCGGCAGCCGAGGATTCCACATAGCTTTGCGGATCATTGATCAGCGTGTGCCAGAGACCGGACGGCGACTGATGTTCTGCCAGCGCTTCAGCCTGACGTTTCAGCGTCGAGATCAGGTGACGCCGGAACGCGTCGCCTTCCGGCAGGTCGAGTAGATCGAGAAATTCCGGGATGGCGATGGTGATCCACGAATTGCCGCGTGCCCAGAGCGCTTCGGCAAAATTGTGCTTGTCCTCGAAGGTCCAGCCGTGGAACCACAGTCCGGTCTTGCGGTCGGCCAGATACTGGGTGTGAATGAGAAACTGGTATTTCGCCTCTTCCACATATTCAGGCTTGTCAAGGAGCAGGCCAATCTTGGCCAGCGGCATGACGCTCATCATCAGCGTGTCGTCCCACATCTGCTGATGATTGACGTTGTTATAAACGATGTGCTGGATGCCGCCTTCGCTCGTGCGCGGCATTTCATGCATCACCCACTCCGCCCAAGTTTCCAGGTAGGGCCTCCAGGCCGGGTTCGGGTTGAGTTCATAGAGGCATGCAAGCGTCAGGAACGGGCAGACGGTATTGACGTTCTTCGTCGGGGTACCTTCGGCCAGACGCGCATCGAACCATGAGGTGATGATGTCGAGCGCCTTCTGGTCGCCGGTCTGCTGCCAGTAATTGAACAGACCATAAAGTCCGATACCGTGGGTCCATTCCCAACCGGCCCAGCCCTTCGTGTCGATCACCCGGCCATCTTCAAGACGCAGCAGAAATTCGCCCGTCTCGTCTTCTATGGCGACGAGATTATCCGCGAGTCGCTGGATCAAGCCCAAGACTTCCTGTCTCGGCGCCACGAAATTTTTCTGCCGCAGAAGCGCATGCATAGTCAAAGATACTTCCCTCCAGTGCCGCCGGACCTCCGCGCCCGGCCACGAAATCGGAACGCGATTTCATTCTGAATTTGAAGGAAGCATACAAAAAAATGAAATGCAATGGGCGCTCAGGATTTATCGATAGAAACCTCTCAAACCGCAAGAACTAAGGTTTTGAAGGAATTTTTCGTCGGTGCGGCAGAGGTTGACAATGTGCTGCAATATTTTCAAAATGTAATTCTATTTTTTTTGGAGTGATCGATGTCTGACGCCTCGCGCAACAAATCTGACAATGTGGCTGCGGTTTTGAAGGTCTTTTCGGTCCTTGAAACGCTGGCTGAGGAAGGGCGCTCCAGCCTGGGCGATATCGCTCAAAGAGCCATGACGTCCAAGGCCACCACACACCGATTGCTGCAGACAATTGTTGATCTCGGCTATGCCGAACAGGAGGATGAGACCGAAAAATATCGGCTGACGTTGAAATTGTTTGGACTGGGCGCGCGCACACTGCGTGGCCAGACACATCTGCTTCAGGCAGCAGACCGAGCTATGGGCGTGCTCTCTCGTGAGACTGGCGAGTCCATAAATCTTGGGGTGATGGACGAGCGAGAACAGCGCGTCGCTTATATCCACAAATACGACAGTGCCTATAGCCTGTCGATGAACTCTCCGCTCGGCAAACGTAATCCGTTGCACAGCACCTCTCTTGGAAAGGCGTTGCTTGCCTATCGCGATGAAACGGAAATCGCCGAGCGGTTGTCTAAGATGACATTCGAGAAACTGGCGCCGAAAACGATTACTGATGTTCAGACACTGCGTGAACAGCTGATCCGTATCCGCGAAGACGGTTATTCGGAGGAACTGGAGGAGAGTGAGGTAGGAGTACGATGCATGGCTGTACCCATTCGCGATCATCTGGGAAAGTCAATCGCAGCAATCAGTATCTCATTTCCGCTATTCCGCTTCGATCCGGCCCGCAAATCCACATATGTTCGGATATTATTGGAGGCCGGACAGATGGCTTCGAAGAGCCTCGGCTTTAGCGGCTGAATGGCTAAGTCGCCTTGGGCAAACATCCTCGAAACCACCCACTGGAGAAGCTACTCCAAGTGCGTCATGTGTATTTCGCAGGGTAGGGGAGCCGGCGTCTTCCTGCAAATTGGCCATGAACGCTTCAGTCGGCGTCCTGTAGCCTAGGCATTTTCTGCGTTGAGAATGCGTGCGATCTGGTTCATTGCTTGGGACATCAACCTTGAGGTCTGACGGCAAGAAGCGGCGGATGCGCTCGCTTGCGTTTTCTATCGCACATTTCAGCCATGGCGCGCATGGATCGCAGAACTGGATACGTACGTCGATACCATCTTCCAATGCCCGAAATGCAGCGAACTGCATGGCGCGATCTAAAGTAAAGTTCTGACGTGCAAAGCGCTGAACTGAGGAGGCTCGTTGTCATGGGAGGTTTTGCCATGGATCTCGCGAGATATAGTTCAACGACAACGTCACTGCTGTCGGGCCATCTCGTTGACCGAGACTTTCTGTTCAGGCAAACCCGTGAAGATGATGCCGATCGGCGAGGAGCGGTGCAAATTCCGAGGCAACCCGCCCCCTGATTCCGAAATGATGTCGCCCCCTCGTTCCGAGATGATGCCGCCCCCTTTTGAGGCATCTTTGAAGGATGTTCTGCAGGTGTGAAGTTTCTTCCCTCGAGGTCGAGGAGGAAGGAACGCAATGCCTGCGGAGAGAGTGGAGATGCGGCGTGTCCGCGAGATACTGAGATATCGGTTTGAGCAAGGACTTGGGCACAAGTCGATTGCGGTACGGGTTGGGACTGCGCCGTCGACGGTGCGCGAGACGCTACGGCGTGCAGCGGTTGCTGGCCTGTCGTGGCCCCTTGGTGACGACGTCAGCGACGCAGTCCTGGAGGCGGCCCTCTACAGGGGGGCCGGGACGAAGATAGGACATCGCCGCGCGCCGGAACCAGATTGGGCGCAGGTCCACCGCGAGCTGAAGCGCAAGCATGTGACGCTGCAGATCCTATGGGACGAATACATCGGTCTTCATCCGGATGGTTATCGCTATAGTCGATACTGCGACCTTTATCGCGGCTGGGCGTTGAAGCTACCGGTGACGATGCGGCAGGATCATGCAGCCGGCGACAAGCTGTTTGTCGATTACGCCGGCGACACCGTTAGCGTCGTAGTCGACCGATTGTCTGGCATGACACGACAGGCCCACCTGTTCGTTGCGGTTATGGGTGCATCGAGCCTCTCCTACGCCCAGGCGCGCTGGAGCGAAACGCTTCCCGACTGGATTGAATGCCATATCCAGGCGCTGGAGTTCTTCGGCGGCGCGCCGGCGTTGCTTGTTCCGGACAATGCCAAGGTGGCGATCATCAAGGCGTGCCACTTCGATCCTCAGGTCAACCGGACGTATAGCGCGATGGCGGCGCATTATGGCAGCGCCGTCCTGCCGACGCGGCCGAGACGCCCTCGTGACAAGGCGAAAGTCGAGGCCGCGGTTCGTATCGTCGAACGCTGGCTGTTGGGCCGCCTTCGCCATCGCACCTTCTACAATCTCGCCGAGGTCAACGCGGCGATCGCCGACTTGCTGCATGATCTCAACGACAGGCGGGTCCTCCGCCGGGTCGGCGTCACGCGCCGCCAATTATTTGAAGAGCTCGACCTGCCTGCTCTAAGGCCATTGCCTGTGGAACGCTATGTCTTTGCGGAATGGCGTATCCGACGTGCTGGATTGGATTACCACGTCGAGATCGAGCGGCATTATTATTCCGTCCCGTATCGCTTCGCTCGCGAGCAAGTCGAGGCGCGCATCACCGCCAATACGATCGAGATCTTCCACAAAGGCGAACGGATAGCCGCTCATCGCCGCTCCAGCGGTAACGGCAAGCACACGACGACCCCCGATCACATGCCCTCGGCCCACCGCCGTTTTGCCGACTGGACGATCGAACGCATTCAACGCGAGGCCACGTCCATCGGGCCGGAGGTTGCGTTGCTATGCGAAAAGATCCTCACCGACCGGCCGCACCCGGAGCAGGGCTTTCGAGCGTGCATGGGAATTATCCGTCTGAACAAAGGCTTTGGGCGCGACAGAGTGAATGCTGCTTGCAGCCGTGCGCTGGAGATCGGAGCCCGGACCTACGGTTCGGTGCGCTCCATCCTCGACAATCATCTCGATCGAGCCGCCACCACCAATGGACCAGCCTCGCATGAGCCTATCCACCACGAAAACATCCGCGGACCTCGCTACTACCACTAAGGAGAAAGAAGAATGCTTGCTCATCCAACACTCGACAAACTCAACGCCATGGGCCTGGCCGGCATGGCAAAGGCCTTTGGGGAGCTCATCTCCAACGGTGAAGCTGAACATCTCTCGCACGCTGAGTGGCTGGGATTGCTGCTCGAACGGGAATGGAGTTCCCGCTACGATCGCAAGCTTGCTGCCCGGCTCAGGTTCGCCAAGCTGCGCCACCAGGCGACCCCGGAAGATGTCGACTATCGCAGTGCACGCGGCCTCGATCGCGCACTCTTCATGAAGCTCCTCGGGGGCGACTGGATTAATGCTCACGACAATCTGGCAATCTGCGGCCCCTCAGGTGTCGGAAAAAGCTGGCTAGCTTGCGCACTCGGTCACAAGGCGTGCCGTGACGATCGCTCTGTTCTTTATCAGCGCGTCCCAAGGCTGTTTGCCCAGCTCGCGCTTGCTCGCGGCGACGGCAGGTATGCCCGGCTGCAACGTACGCTGGGTCATGTCCAGGTCCTGATCTTGGATGATTGGGGTCTCGAACCGCTCAACGAACCGGCGCGACACGATCTGTTGGAAATACTCGAGGACCGCTATGGCCGCCGGTCAACGATCATTACGAGCCAGCTCCCCGTATCCGCCTGGCATGGCGTCATTGGAGACCCGACCTATGCCGATGCCATTCTGGATCGCCTCGTCCACAACGCCCATCGCGTCGAGTTAAGCGGCGACAGTCTGCGCCGAAACCTGCCGCGTAGCGCTTGACACGTCGCCTCAACGAATTGACAACAATACCTGCCTGCAGACCTCCTCGGAAGGGGGCGAGATCATCCCGGAATCACGGGGCGCAATCATCTCGGAACAAAGGGGCGGCTTCATCGGAATCAGCAAGGAGCGGTTGCTGGTAGTATCGGGACAAGCGAAAATTTTCAAAGAGAAGCCATTGAAATTACGGATTAAATGTACTCGGCTACAAGGCATGCCCTCAGACTTCGGATTACGGACCTGGTGAGGGCATCTGCAACTGGCGGGACCTTGTGCCCGCCAAGGTTGTTATCCGCTCGTCTCGGGATAACCCCCGTCCGCATATCAGGATGCTTGCGAGGCGGTGGGACCCGAAAACGCAGCAACCGCCGTGGCCTGCATCCTCGAAAGAGCCAACATGATTAACTCAGCCGGCGGTTACTTACGCAGTCTCACGCAGCGGTCGACCCGTGGCGAATTCTCACTCGGACCAATGATCATGGCCCTTATGAAAGCGCATGTAAGAGAGCCTTTGGCGGAGCGAGCGGGATAAACGCGCGCAAGCTTTTGCCGATTTATTTAAGAGAAATAACAGTGGTCAGCTGACCACTGTGCTATCTAACTGAATGATCTAGTATTTGTGCCTTCGACAACGCCTCGATCGCCTCCGACCGCCGCTTTCGCAGCCCGGGATTGCCTGGCAGCTTGCCGCGCGCTTTTGCCGCCTTGATACCAGCCTTAGTCCGTTCGGCGATCAGTGCCCGTTCGAGCTGGGCGACGGCGCCAAGGACCTGAAGGGAAAACATCCCCTGCGGGGAGGACGTGTCGATCGGATCGCCGATAGATCGAAAACGAACGCCGCGTTCTTCAAGATCCTCGATCACCTGCAACAGATTGCTAATGGAGCGGGCAAGGGGATCCAGCCGGACGACGACAAGCACGTCGCCGGCAGTCAGATCTCCGAGCAGTCTGTCAACACCGGCCGGGCCCGTGAAGCGCCAGTACTGTGCTCCTGAAACATCCGCTCGCAGCCGGCGGCGCGCAGGTCGTCCATCTGCGCATCATGGACCTGATCGTCGGTCGACACGCGGGCATAACCGATACGACGTTTGGGGGCCGACGCTGGATTGACGGCCTGTCGTTTTGCCATGACTTTCTCGCGTGAGTATCTGGTGCTTTGTACAGATAAGGAATGTGTGAGCAAGCGTGTATTATGTGAAGAATCCAGCCCCGTGAGACGTCAAACGCGGTGGCGTACGAGTGAAGGGCCGAAGATGATGTGCAGGGCGCTGTGGCGGCCGTTCTAGGCGGGAATTCGTGAATATAGCGAAATGGAAGAAGATAGCAGCGGTTCTGGATCGGCTGAACGACAGAATTGGATCAGACTATGGCTCACCTTAGTGCAGCCACATCATCCTCCTTCGTGCTTTGGTTTGTTCTTGGAGTTCTGAGGCTTCAATCCAGACTGGCAGTGCAGTCGGCCCAATAAGGTAAATATGGTAGCGATAGACCGGCATTATCCCAATTGAGCGCGAGATTTTTTCCGATTTCTGGGCCCGTCGCGCCATCGAGCAAAGTTAATGTCGACGAGGCCAATGTCAGAGACCCCTGACACCCGCAACATCGGCTTTCTATGCCGCGACACCGGCCACATGACAGCCGAGCGACTGGACAGGATCTTCGATCTCCATCGCTATCAGTGCCTGATCTTTCAAGAATGAGTACATCGAATGCCATCTTTGACCTTGGTTGTGTAGGGTCATAAGCAGGCATCCCCGCGTTTGTTCCGGATTACCCGGAATGCCTTCGGTGGGCTCTACTGCCGCAGATTGTTATCTGTATTCAACCGACCCGCCTGGTCCGTTCAACGGCATTGTAAAGGTAAACATGGTCTCGTCCTCTCCTGAGGATACGTCCAGAGTACCGCCATGCACTGTTGCGATCTGTTTTGCAATGAATAGTCCCAGACCGAGTCCGTCCTTGTAGCCCTCAGACTGTCCGCGAACAAAGGGATCGAAGAGAGTTGGGATCACTGCATCCGGGATAGGCTTGCCGCCGTTAGCGACGGACAGGCGCAGTTGGCCGTGTCTCGTTTTACAATCAAGGCGAATGGGTTGGGTCTTGTCCCCATGGGTCAAGGCATTGCCGAGAAGGTTCGATACCAACTGTCCGATTTTCAGGGGATCGCAGGTTAGCGGCTGGAGAGGCTCGTAGGACGCGAGAATTTCATGATCAGGATGAACCGCTCGCAGTTCCTGAACAACCTGGTCGATCAAGAGCTGCAGCGACTGTTCCGTTTGCAGGCTCAGGCCGATACCAGTTCCTAGCCGGGCGCGAGCAAAGTCGAGGATGTTCTCGATCAGGCTCGACATCCGCAGCGCGCTGCCTTGCATCAGTCCAAGGACCTGTTTGCCCCGGTCGCTAAGCGCTTCCTTAGCCAGCATACGCGTGGCCGCAGTGATCGACGCAACGGGATTTCGGAGATCGTGGCTGAGAATGGCTACAAACTGCTCCCGAAGAACCCCATCCGCCTGTTCCTGCCGAAATCCCTCTTCGGCACTGTCTCGCTGGCTGACCAGCTCTCGTTCATACAACCGGCGCTCGGCAGCCAGCACAAACGCAATACGCGTCGTGTCAGGTAGACCGGCCGTATCAAGGTCTGCGAAGCAGACATGATCACGGGAATGGCTTTTCCATCGCGTCTCTTGAGATCAATGGTGACCTCACTTACGCCCTGCTGCAGCCTCAGCAGCAGTGCAAGATTGGTCTCGTAAAGAATGCGTGCGGCAATGCTGAGAATATCGCGCAGCCGCTTCCCATCAATCCCACCGGATGGATATCCGAGAAGTGACGATATCCAGTTGTTGGCTTGGATAATTACCCCATCGGGCGCGACCAGAAGGTAGCCGCATGGCGCATCGTCGAATAGTTGCTTGTAATCGAGGTTAGCCTGCCGCTCCGTCATCCCGATGTTTGAACGAAATCCATGATCGCCCTCGTGACTTCGTTGGGTGCGCTGAGATTAGGACAATGTCCGGTGGCGTCGAGAAGGACGAGCTTGCTGCCCGCGACGTGGTCTCGAACATACTCGCCGACGTTTTCCCCGGCGATAATGTCGTCGCGACATTGAAGGATCAGAGTTTTCGCGGTCACCTTAGGCAGATCGGCACGGTTGTCGGATGTGAACGTGGCACGCGCAAACTGAAGCGCGATCTGCGGGGCAGTCCGGCAGAAGTTCTGTGTGAGCTCCTGGCCAAGCTCTGGCCGCTCGGCGTTACCCATGATCGCCGGAGCCATGGTCGCCGACCACGCGAGAGGATTGTCCGCAAACGAGGCCAACAGCTCGTCTATGTCCGATCGCTCGAATCCACCAACGTACTCACCGTCGTTGATGTATCGAGGGGAGGGGCCAACCATGATCAGTGTATCAAAGATTTCAGGGGCCTTGAGCGACGCGACTACACCAATCATCGCGCTCACCGAGTGTCCGACAAAGATTCCATTTCGGATCCCGAGCTCATGACAGAGATCGACGATGTCTGCGGCATAGCCATCGAGAGATGCGTATTTTACAGGATCGTACGCTGACAGATCGGACTGGCCAGCACCGACATGATCCATGGTGACGACTTTGAAAGTCTGCTCAAAATGAGGTGCCACGAACCGCCACATGGTCTGGTCGCAGCCAAACCCGTGGGCGAAGACCATGGTGCGATCGCCTGAGCCGGCGGCTTTCACGTTGTTTTTGCTGAGAACTGACATTGGCTTTCCATCAAGAGGATCTTGCCACCTCTCGAGGTTCGGATGGAAAGTCTCCTCAGACTATTGCGTTTCCGGTTGCTCGTCCATGTAAACAGTGTTGGTTGCTCACCAAAAGCCGTCCTTTCGCGAGTTGGCCAGCTGAATTGGGAACGATGTGGCTCCCCGAGTGTTCACTCATCAAGCGGATCGTTAAACGGTCTGGTAATGGACTTCCCCGGCAGATGACCGGATAGCGACTTGGAAGACCGTGCGTCCCCGCTCGATACAGGAGATCCCATTATGGGTTCCACAGCTGATAAAGTTTCCGGCAAGGCGAATGAAATGACCGGCAAGGCAAAGCAGGCCGTTGGCGGCGCCACCGACAACAACAAGCTCCAGGCAAAGGGTGCCGCCCAGGAAGCAAAGGGTGATGCACAGCAGGCCAAGGGTGAAGCCAAGGACGCGGTGGAAAAGGTCGTCGACAAGACCTGATCGTTCCTGCCACAGAATGAGTGATGGCCCGCAAACGCGGGCCATTTTTTATGTCACTCTGGCAAAGGCTCGGCAGCTTCTGGGCCGCCCGCGGGCTGGTCGGTTGGTTTGGCCACTTCACCTGCAGGCCTATCGTCTCTGCCGCCGGATTGCCTCTGCCGCTGGACGCCACCGGCTGACGTGTCGCGTGTCTCCTGCGTAGGGCTCCGCAATGTTTGACGCCCTTCGCCGGTGTCCGCATCGCTGATAGACGGCGGATGGAGAAAGACCTCACGCTTCTCGCGTTCGCCCAAGGCCTCGACGTTCGCTTGCCAGAATGCGTCAGCGTCCATCGGGTCCATTTCCCATTCGCGACTATTGGCGATGTTGTCGTCCACTTTCGCCAGCCGTCTGCCACCTAACTCCAGATATCCCATCGCTGTATCGTAAGATGGTGTCTGCAAACTATCGTTGGGCTGCGGGTCAAGATCTTCCGTCCTGCCCAGGATCTGCAGGAGCGAGTCGTGCTCGGGCTTGCCGACGCTCACCTCAAGAAACCGATCTATGGTGCTCCTGGTTTCATGTCCGCCAGACGATGCGTTCGCTGTGTGAAGAACGATCGCCTGACCTGTCGATGGATCGGTCTCGAGCGACCAGCTGTCTCCATTGGCGCTGAGCGAGAATGTTTTGCCGTCAGTCATATTCCGGCTTCCTTGTCGGAGAGAGCGGCCCCAACAGGGTGCTGGGGACAAAGGCAACGCGGTGCTGCGGTTGACGCGCTTACATCCAACGGCAGCATGAAAGCGTTGGTTCGCCGCTCTTTCAGTCGTCTATGAAGTGAGATCTACGGGAGGTGCAGCGGCACATAGGCTAAACAGCTCGGCGACATCGATTGTTCCGGTCGCCCACTAGAGCAGCCGCGCGCGCCCACTGCGACAATTTCCGCGGCGATCTCATCGATTAGAGCTCAAGCTGGACAAGCGCTCTTTTGAGGGGAGCATCTGAAATCTGAATCGCGCCAGCAAATGGAATGTCCATGTCCAGGACAAGATAGATCGACGCCGCCACGAGACCAGAAGAGACGACGAACATGCCTGCTATCACTGGGTTGAATGGTGCGCGATATCCAAACGACGCGAAGATCAACGTCAACCAGGCGATCAGCATGACGATCAACGGTGTAGGAATGATCCCCTCGGATTGCTCTACTATGGACCAGCGTTGCTCGACGATCTGCCGATACTGGCGCTGCGCCTCAGTTATCAGGGAAAGGTGATATCCGTCGGCCGGTTGGAGCATGGCCAGATGATCGCCAATAGTTGCAAGTCGTTGCTCAGCCAATCTGGAGCCCGGTGCTTGGTTGGCACGCTCGGGCGCATCGATTGCCGCGGCTAAATAGTCTTTCAGGCTTTGCCGTGCTTGGACAGCACCCAAGCCATACGTCCGCAAGCTACGATCAAGAAGGATAATCTGGGTGGCGTAGGAATGAACATTGCGGTCAATCGTTTCATAGGTCGCCTTCGACGAATTGATCATCAGTCCGAACACCAGCGACGTCATGATCGCAAAAATATTCGCAATCAGCCTGACGATGGTGTTTGTCTCGTCGTCTCTGTGGTGAGCCGGAAGCCGCGGGCAAAGCCACATGACACCGAACGCCGCACTGATCAAAATGAAAAACACCCCAACTGAACCGATGATTTCTTCCAATGACAGCTATCCTTGGTCGTGAAAGTATGTTCGAGACATTGCGCAAAGCGCTTTGCAGATTTCAGGATCCCCCGATCTCCAGAGCGGGCCGTCCCAGAATTGAAAGTTATAGTTCGCTACGCTGCATCAAAAGATGCAGAATTATTCTGCGGCTGCCTCGCCCCATGGTCAACAAGCCAGCGTTTTGCGAATATCACAGAAGTCGTGCCGCACGCCCACTTCGCCGCGTCGCGTTATTGTAATAGCTCGATGCCTGCTGCACCGATCGATGCCGTGACTGCTCCATCGCCTCGGGGAGCGGGATCCCACGATTAGCTGCCTCGGTCAGATATCCCGACCGCAACCCATGTGCCGAAAACTCCTCAGGCTCCAACCCAGCCATCGCCGCCCGCTGCTTGACGATATCGTTGACCGATTTCGGATCCAGCACCCGCTTGGACACATTGCCCCAGCGATCGACCTTTCGGAACACAGACCCAGCCTCGATCTTTGCCGCCGTCATCCATGCATCAAGCGCCTCGACCGGCCGGCGGGTAAGATAGACAACCTCGTCGTGATCGGCACCGGATGTTTTCGTCCGTCCGAGACGAATGGCAAGCGAGGGGAGGGGAGGGCCGCCTTCGACAACGATCGTTGGCTCGACCGTTAGCTGCTCGCGACGCAGTCCAGCAATCTCGCTGCGCCGGCGTCCACCTGAGGCGAACGCGACCATCAGGATCGCCCGGTCGCGGAGATCGCGCAGGCTGCCGCTCGCACAGGTCGCCAGCATTTTGGCCAGCACATCACCGGTGACCGCCTTGGCGCTCTTTCTTTTGCGTGGTCGCGGCGTGGCCCGTACAGCGAGACGAATGGCCGACTTGAGGGCAGGGGAGGCGAAGGCTCCGGAAAGCCCGCGCCATTTCGTCAGGGTCGACCAGCTGGCCAGCCGCCGGCGCACGGTGTCAGGCGCATGCGGGCCGGTCACCTTCAGAAAACCCTGGTTGCGGAGGCTTTGCTCCACGGCTGCCGCCATTCCGTGCTCCGGATCGGTTTCGCGCTTTGCCGGATCCCACAAATGATGCGCCACGAATTTCAGCAGCAGCGCCTCGGGCGCCGGCCAGGGCAAAGACTTCCCCGTGGCCGCCAGCGACCAGGCCTGTAAATAGGCAAGATCGGAGGTGAGCGCGCGAAGCGTGTTTTCACCCATGCTGTGGCTTTTAGCTCCCGATTTCAATTGAAGCGCTAAGCGAGAATTCCGACACTAAAATCTCCGCTTACGATTTCATGCGGAGGAGGGGAGGGGCCAGCTAAAGCCCTGAAGCCTTGGTCAAATTCACGCGGAAGCGGTCACGCCGGCGCTGGTACCGGCGGGTCATTTCGGCTGATGCATGGCCTAGCTGCTTCTGCACATATCGCTCGTCGACCTCGGCAGACGAGGCGAGGCCCGCGCGCAGGGAGTGGCCCGAGAATTTGAACTGACGCTCGATCTCGGCCAGATCGCCTCGAATACCCGCAGCCATGGCGGTGCGCTTGACCAGGCGGGCGATTTCCTTGTCGTTCAAGCGCTCCGATCCAACCGCTTTGCCCTGTCCCGTGACCCGACGGAAGAGGGGACCGTGCGCAAGCTTGGCGAACTTGATCCACGTTTCGATCGCGGCGACCGGGCAGGTTGCATCGGCCGAGCCGCGGCCGACCTCGACCTCTCGCCATCCGGTCTTGCCGCGTAAGGTGAGGAGCATGCCTTTGTCGAGGATCTCGATCCAACCGCGTCCGTCCTCGGTCTGATCGGCTTTCAGATCAAGGCCAACGATCTCTGACCGTCGAAGTCCACCAGTGTAGCCGATTAGCAGCATCGCCCGGTCGCGCATGCCACGCAGGGTGCCGCGATCGAGTGTTTCTAGCATGGCGATGATGTCGGTCGCCATGACCGCTTCCTTCTGGACCGGTGGGCGGGCATGGCTGTTTCGAATGCCGGCCATGACAATGGCGATATGCCGGTCCTTGCGATCGAGGCTCAGGCCGCGTTGCGCATAATTCCACGAAATCGAAGAGAGGCGGCGCTCAATCGTCGAAACGGAATTTGCTTTTGCTCCGCGGTCAACGGATCCCGAGGCGCAGGCTGTGATGTAGAGACCGACGGTCGCCGGATGTGGGGGGAGGGGGGAAAGACTGGAGCGACGGCACCAGGCAGAAAAGTGCTTCCAGTCGGATGCGTAGGCTTTTCTAGTGTTGATCGAGCTGGCTGCCTCGACGTAGCTTCGAGCGCGATCGGTGAGGTCTTGCAGGTGGCCCGACAGGCTGGACCCCGGTTGTGGGGCAGGGGAGGAGATTTCTGCTCTGGAAATGGAAGGCTCGTCCGCCACAGCTTGTCCACCGAGGATGTTGCTCATCTCACGCTTCCCATGGATTGATCACGGCTGCGCCTGTGTCCTCAAAGTCCTTGACGTTGCGAGTGACGAGGATCAGGTCATGGACGATTGCAGTGGCTGCGATCAGCCCGTCGATGTCTCCGCGCGGACGGATCGCGGCGATGCGGCCCCATTCGACTGCGATCTCGTCGGTCACGGTAAGGATGCGGTCAGCATGATCGTGGCGCAGCTTGCGCAGCCATTCGGCAAGATGTCCCGCAGCCTTGGGATCTGTTTTTTGTTTTAAGGCAATACCGCGCATGATCTCACCAAGCGTCAGCGCACTCAAGTGGACGCTGAGAGGATCGACCGAGCGCAGCCACGACACTGCCTGTGGAGTGCCCCGCCTTGCCTCCGAGACAATATTCGTATCCACTAGATACATCAGAAGGCCACGTCGCGGCTTGAGACTTTGGCCCGTGCGTCGACCGTGTCGGTGAAGGCGTCATCCCAAGGCGGACCGGCAAGCAGATCATCGACCAAAGTCGGTCGCCCTGCGCGCAAGGCGTCGTAGTCTTTTGCGGACAAGACAACCGCCGTCCGCTCGCCACGCACGGTTATCTCTTGCGGGCCTTCAAAGCGGGCTTTTTGCACTACTTTCGAAAATTGGTTTTTAGCGTCCTGCAGCTGCCAATCCATGAATCCGCTCCGATCTAGCTAGGCTGTCTAGCCACAAATAGCACTGTTCTCAATCATCCGAAAGCCACGGAGTGCATGTTTAGAGGTAAAATCTTGGCGTCGCGGACTATCCAGTAACCATATCGACGACGTCCGATAATGCAAGATTATCGGACGTTTTACATCACCAACGGGCTGTGCGGTTTGCGTCAATATGGCTGGTATAAACCGCGCGCCTGATCTATGTTGTCGGACATGGATTCGATCACGACAGCGCAAAGTTCATCACCAACATGGTCGGCGAACCTGCCGGGCTGGACGGTGGCGCGCGGTCGCGACGTCGACGAGCGCGACGCGGCCTTCTCTGCCGGTATCGCTCTGAAATCGCTCGACGATCTGATCCGCGCCGACCCGCCATGGCTCGGCTGCTGGCGCGATCGCCTTGCCCTCAAATCAGCAGCTGTCGCTGCCCGAATGCTCGGGCGAGGCGAGGAAGAAGCCGCCATCCGCGACGCGGTTTTGTTGACGTCTGCAGGCGACGATCCCGGACCGGCCGGCAACATGTTTTTGGCCATGCGAATGCTGGTGCGTCGAACCGGGACGATCGCCACATCCTTCGTTAAGGAGCTTGCCGCGCTGCTGGGGATGAGATGGGACGAAAGCCTTGTCCAGGTTTCGGAGTTGATCGATACCGCGATCCAGTCCGGGCGCGCGGCACCCCTCGCAGTTGCTGAGCTTGTGTTGGCAATTACGACCCTTCGCCCGGACGCCGAGGTGCTCGCCCTTGGGCTGGGCGAGGTTGTGCTGGCGCATAAGCTGAATTGGCCGAAACCTGTGCCGCTACTGCTCCCCGAGCGTTTTGGCCCGGCGTTCCGCACCATCGGTGGTCGCGGTCGCGTTCGACCGGGAGAGCCCGCGTACCCGAAAGCGATCTGCCTGGCGCTGGTCGATGGCGTCGAGGCAGCGCTTCGCTCCGCGGTCGAAATCGATCGCCGCGCCGCAAGGCTGCTGGCCGTGGCGCCGAAGATACGGACCAAAGGCGCCGATCCGGTGGTGCGCCGGCTGCTGACCGAGGATGCCGTGCCGGCCTCCGCGCCCGGCTCAAAACTGTCGCGCTGGGCGGCGAACCGGCTGTTCGAGCGTCTCGAAAGTTTCGAGGCGGTGCGCGAGCTCTCCGGCCGCTCCGCTTTCCGGATCTTTGGATTATGACGATGGCCGGATCACATGCTGCCAAGCAAACTCGTAAGGAAAGGACGAAGGTCGCAAGCGAACGCTTGTTTGATCGTGAGCTGGAGGATCTGCCGGCGGAGATGCGCTGGCGGGAATGGATGATGCGGATCGAGGCGGTGATCTTTGCCTCCGCCGAGCCGGTCAGCCGCGAGACGCTGGCGCGGGTGGTCGGAAAAGACTGCAGCATCGATCTGCTCATCGATGATCTGCGCGAGGAACTGAGTTCCCGGCCCTATGAACTGTTGTCGGTCGCAGGCGGCTGGCAGCATCGGACGCGTCCGCGGTTCGCCGACACCATCCGCGCGTCTTCGGCGCCGACAAGAGGAGGGGCGGCGTTGCCGGAGTTCGAGGCGATGGTGCTGATGGCGGTGGGATATTTTCAACCGATCACCCGTGGTGACCTGTCGAAGATTTTTGGCAAGGAAGTCAGCCGCGACACCATCGGTAATCTGCGTGGCGCGGGTTTTATCGGCTCCGGGCCGCGCAGCCCGACGCCGGGGGCGCCGTATACCTACGTGACCACGCAGCACTTTCTCTCGGCTTTCAGTATGGAGACTCTGCGCGACTTGCCAAATATTGAAGCGCTGGAGGACGCCGGCTTGCTGAGCAGACACGCCGTACAAAGCGAAGCCGCTATGTCACAAGCTGAAGAAGTGGACGAGAACTTGATGGAGTGAAGTCGATCGTCCCCACCCGGTCGGTATTTCCAAATTTATGGCGACGAATCCGGGATGATCTCCATTGACGATGCCGAGTCACCCTTTAGGCTGCTGGGAACCGCGAAGGGGATCATTTCAAGATGGCAATGCCGCTTTTGGTTCGTAACCGAAACTATCGCCTCCTTCTGACGGCGGGAACGCTTACAAACCTTGGCGACGGAGTGATTGTCCTCGCGCTGCCTTGGCTCGCTACGCTGATGTCACGCGATCCGCTCGCGATTGCTGCTGTAGCAGCTGCCGGCAGTATGCCTTGGCTGCTGTTTGCCCTGCCGTCAGGCGTGATCATTGACCGAACTGATTGCCGCAAGTTGATCGCGCGTGCAGACATGATCCGGGCGGGCATCGTAACAGCTATCATGATGCTCGCTTTGAGCGAGCCGGTGGCCGGGGCTGTGTGGCTCCTGTCCGCCCTTGCCTTTCTTCTCGGATCTGCCGAGGTAATGCGGGACAACGCAGCTCAAACAATTTTGCCGTCTATTGTCGCATCAGCAGATCTGGAGGTTGCCAATGGTCAGATGTGGAGCGCAGAGCAACTGATGGGCCAGTTCATTGGGCCCCCTCTCGCAGGCGTACTGATCGGGCTGGGTATCGCAGTGCCTTTTGGCCTGGATGCCGCGGTGCTGGTGCTTGCAGCCGGCATGGTCTGGCTAATTACATTGCCCCCTCAACTGACGAACTCTGCGCGGTTTTGGCCGGCATTGTTTGAGGGCATAAACTGGATGCGAAAAGATCGCCTCCTGTTTAGGTTCGCCGTGACCTTGGGAATGGTGAACTTTCTGTTCTCGATGGCGACGACAATCACTATTCAGTTCTCCCAGGAGATCTTGGGGCTGTCTGCCGCTGAGCATGGGTTCTTGCTGTCCATGGCTGCGACAGCCGCGGTAGCTGGCAGTCTGGGAGCGCCGCTTATCACGAAACGGATTGGGGTTCAGGCCGCTCTCTACCTCTCGTTCCTGACGTGGGGGATTGCACACGCAGCCATTGGTCTCAGCTCCACGACGTGGGTGGTCGGCGCAGCAATGGCTTTGTTTATAGCGGCATCCATGCTTTGGAACGTCATCACCGTGTCATGGCGCCAGCGCCGCATTCCGGCAGAACTGCTGGGGCGGGTAAACAGCATTTACCGCTTCTTCGGCTGGGGATCGATGCCTCTTGGTGCTGTCGCTGCGGGGATACTGGTGTCGCTGATCGAGAACGAGGCCGGGCGCGAATTGGCTCTTCGCGGGCCGTTCGTTCTGTCGGCCGCCGGCTATCTGGTTTTGTTGGTTTACGCCAGATTGAAGCTGAGACTGCAGTAGGCAGGAGTTGCGGTTGCGCCGTCGCGACGCCGGTTTGCCATTCAAGTTTGGTTCTGGCGCCTGATCTTTCATGTCTTCGGGGTCATCGCTCATTTCGAACGCAGGTTGATCTCCGAATGTACCAAGGACGGTATCGCGGCAGCACGGGTAAAAGGAAAGTTGCTAGGCCGGCAGCCTCTCGACATGAAAAGGGTCGAAGCAGAAATCAAACTTATCGAAGCGAAAACCTCTCCGACGGAAGCCGCCCGGCAGCTTGGTCTTGGGCGCTCTACTGTCTATCGGGAGATGCGTCGTCTGGGTATCCAACGACCAGCATGATCAAATGGCATTATCGGAAGTTGCAAAAAAGCCGCAACACCACAGGTTTCAGCGTCCGCTGTCCTCGGGGGACTCCAAATCAAAGCGGTCATTTGGTATCGCTTTGGTTGAAGAGCGTTGGCGCATCGAGGTAGACTTTGCCTAAGTAAATACCGGTCTCAATCCAGTTTCACCCGTACGTCCTGATAGCAATAATGCTGTCGGCGTATGACTGTGTTCATCGGGTGGTGGCAAGAGACCGGTTTGGCATTGTTAAAATGTGCCAGTGCAGCTCTGCTGTCTCAGCTCTTCAGCCGCCCAATAGCATCGCCAACACCGCGCCCAATACGGGGTTTCTCATGCACCATCTTGGTGGACTTCCGAACGGAAGACCAAGACGGCATGTGCAATATACTTCAGGTCCAATGGACCCTTATACCCACAAAACCTCCCCAGCCGTGGATCGCATGCAGCGGATGTAGTGGCTTGAGAGCATTCCAATCTAGCGGCAAAATCCGGCTCAACGCCAATGGCCGCAAGCTCGATGCATGGCTTATCTACAAATGCCTTGTATGCGAGAAGACATGGAACCGACCTATCTTCGGGCGGCAGAATGTTCGCGACATCAATCCTGACACCCTTGCAGCGTTGCAGTCCAACGATCCTGAGTGGGTCCGGGCAGAGGCGTTTAACCTCGAACCTCTAAAGCGTAAGGCGCAAAGGGTTGATGAGTTTGACGATTACGCCATCGAAAAGGCCACGCTACGTGAAGCTGAGGGCTGGACAAAATTGGTGATCGACCTGGCAACTCCTATCCCGACCAGTATACGCCTTGATCGTTTGCTTGCGTCGGAGTTGAAGATTTCGCGCTCGCGCCTTCAGAAGCTGAACGAAGACGGTTTTCTCCAGGCAACATCTGACCGGGCCAACGCAATGCGGCGGCATATTAAAACCGGCACGGTGGTAATCATCGATCTATCCAACGAGGCGGATCGAGAGCAATCGTGGAAGCCTCTGGCGACGAGTGGACCGCTTTAGCCGCAATGGCGGAGGCCTGATATCCTCAGGCCTTCGTCACGAATGTTCAACTCTGCCGTTGTTTAGCGGGAAATCCAGCGACGCCCTCCATTTCGGGCTGCTGCTGGGGAGGTCGCCAATGGGCGGCAATCCGACATGACGCAGAAGCGCCAACACCGGACATTGCGGTAACGGAATGAATAGCTTTATCTTGCGGCGTACAGTGTGAACCAAGAGGCCCATCTTGAAAGACACTCTCGTTTATATCGCCGGACCGTTCATCGTTCTGTCTATCATTTTTTTGGTATCTAGCCCTTTCGCTTTAATCTTTCACGCCATGATCGCTTTCATTAAGCGGAGGATAGGTGGTTTAGCAGCGGCCGCCTTCTACGGCGCTGAAGTGATCGGCACATATCTTTGGTTCAGATGGATTATGGACCCGATTTCTGCGGGCTTTGATGCCAACCTTTATGATGGCCCTGTAGGCTTCGGGGCAGGTATGTTTGGGGGCTTCATCATGTTCTTTTGCGGAATGCTTGTGATACTCAACGGTATTGGGCTGTACCGATTATTCCGCAAGGCACCGCAGCGCCCATGAAAGGGATGCAGAGTCCGCTTCGGGGCCGAAAGCCGACCCGCCACCCTGACATCATCTACACTGGTTCGTGTTCGGAATGATCTCTTCCACATTTGGCGCAGCACTTAACCGGTGTCGTTTGACGGGGATAATAGGAAATCTTTTCAGTTTTCCATAGCGAACGCGTCCCACCTGGACAGAATGGATCAGAGGTAAGACGGTGCCATCAGAGGTCACAGATTATGAAGTCATTCTAACGGTTCTGCATTATGCGTTAATAGAAATCAGAGCAGCTGAGAACCTAAGAAAAGCGCAAATTCTGGCGGACGTGTTCCACAACGTGCCCAATGGAATTGCATCAAGCAGGCCGCCCGAAGAAATTCGAAGAAAACTAGACGAATCGGCAACTCGGTTAGGTTGCCAAGACTATATCGACGGCCTCTTTGTCAGCGCTCTGCGAAACATGAACAGATAGCGCAATTTGTCTGCTTCGGGCCCGATAGCGGCCCACCGCCCTGACATCTGGCACCGTTTACGCTGTTTCGTACAAGGAATGATCTCGTCCACATTTGGCGCAGGACTTAGCGGGGGTCGTCTGACGGGGATAATAGGAAACCTTTTCGGTGTTCCAAAGTGAGCGCGTCCCACTTGGACAGAATATCGATGTACCACACGTCGGACACTTGAAGTAGTAGAGGAGAACAATTGCTTCGGGGAGAAGGTAACTGAGTGCGACCGCGAATGCCGCCCAGATACCATACGCGTTGTAGATCATGAAACTGCCAGGACCCACGATCAGGAATCCGACTGTTGATAGTGTTCCGTATACCATCGCTCGCTTGTAAAGTGACATGCAATGCGCCTTGGTGAAACTGTAGAACTCTCGCAGAATTTCATTATTCGGCGTTGGAATGCTGGTTGGACTAACGTCCTCTCAGCCGACGGGCAAGATGCGAAAATGGGGCTGCGTCACCCCACCGCCCTGACATCGAAGAATTGCTTTGTCGGCCGCTCTGCGCCAATTGCGGTCATTGGCAGTCCAACCTAGAATGACATGTGGGCAGCCAAATGGACGACGCGATTGGAAACATCAACACTCAGAGCTTGCGTTCAGGCGGTTTGCCTCTTGATATCGGCTGACCAAGTCTCTGCAGCGGAAACAGCTCGCCTAAGTGCCAAAGCCGATCCCATCATCATTCAAGAAGTTCTAAAAATAGGGCGACAAGCCCCTGAAAAAACAGCAGCATCGTTGGACCTCATCTGCTCCAAGAACTCGACGCTGCATCTGGTCCTAACAACAAGGCTACCGGGCCCCCGGCGGGCTATCGAAACAGGCCGAGATACTGCCTCGCTGTTCATAGGCAATCAGGAACAGAAGGTTGAGCTGGCTCTCGTTAAGCGAGGGCGCGACCTTAGTTGGCTTGAATCTGCGGTATTGAAGGACGGAGAAGGCGGCCCGGACATCTTGCTAACGGCACCACTCGCGGCTGATGACGCGACTGCCATTGGCTCAGCATTCGGTAACACGCCACCATCGAAAGTGTCTGTCATAGGCTACGCCGAAACGGGAGTGTTCATGACTGGCATTGTTGCTGGGCGAGCCGTTTCTGAGTTCAGCTCCTCATGTTTAGCTAAATAGCGTTTCATCCCGACGGCCGCTTAGGGCCGGAGGCTGTCTTCCGCATCGCGCCATTAGCAGCCATAATCGACTGAGGTAGCATGCCGAAGAGTTGGGAAGTTGCGCTCAGGACTGCTAAATGTGAGCATGTTCGCTCACGAAGCCCGCCGTATCCGAGAAATCGCCGCGAAGGACACCGCGTTCCAAGGCGTATCCGAGGCTGAACTCAATGCCGCCGAGGCGCGCCTTGCCCAAGCGGCCACGATCGACAGCTTCCGGCTGGAAGCGATGAGAACGCTGGCGCTCGGCCGGAATGGCCACAGCCGTGCCATCGCCAATATTGCTGTCCAGGTGGCGCCTATACGCCTTGTGTGGCTGGCAGATGGGCCCTGCCTCGTTGAGGGACTGCAAGCGGGCGCTCGGCTTCTTGCGGTGAACGGCATATCGGTCGCGGAAATCTTCGCTAGGCTTCGCCCTTACCTTGCTGGCACGGATCAGAGAGCGCGGGCACTTGGCCGGGTTCATGCTGGCCTGGCCGCCCGCTGTAGCGCTGGCAACAGACGTTCCGACTGCTCCGGTCTACAGCTTTGCGACCGTCGGCGGGGATCGGGTTGATTTCGGCGCCATCGATACGGTCCCGGCAGAGTCGCTCTACCCCATGAGAGAGCGCGGAGTTGCAGACCAGCTGATCGCCCGGGGAATCGGCGAAGCCGGCACGGAAGGTCGCGGGACCTTCCTCCGTCAGCTTGCAGGGCAAGTATCCTATGTCCGGATCGGCGATCTCGGCGTCGCTCCGCCTGCGGCGACCGTGGCGCAACTCTCGGCCATCGCGACGCAAATTCGGGGTACCCGCCGTCTCGTTGTCGATCTGCGCGGCAACCCGGGCGGCGACTTCTTCGGCGCCGCCACCTTTGCACGCGACCTGCCAGAGGTCGCTCCCGGGGCGGCGCTCGCGGTTTTGATCGACAAGTTCACCTTCTCGGCGGCGCTCGTCGCCGCGGCGCTGCTGAAATTCCGCGCGGGCGGTCGTCTCGTCGGCGAGGAGATGGGAGACGCGGCAGCCTTTCACGCCGAGGGTGGCACCGAGCTATTCCCGCAGTCAGGCCTTTTGATCCGCTATTCGGACGGCTGGCACGATTGGGCAGAAGGTAAGCCCGACCCCGTTCTGACACCACCGGAGATCGCACGCGAGATGGTGCCGGCGGGATCGCTTATGCCCGACGTAGTCGCCGCGCCGACTTGCGCCGATCTGGCTGGTGGCCGCGACACCACACTCGCGGCTGCGCTCATGATGGTCCGAGCACCGCACTGACGGGGCGCTCCCTGTCGCAAAATTCCCGAATTTCGCGCGATTTAATAGCCTGACTTACGCGGTGTCGCAAAACTAGGTAGAGCGTGTCAAAAGGTTAGACCCGACGAGTTTTAGCGTCAGCTTGGGCCGTCAGGGTGGAAACTTTGGCGCCTCGGCTGGTGCTGGCCTGGAATCTCTTTCTGATCGTACTTGGTAGACTCATTTAGTGCGATGATGTTGTTTTTTGGGTCGCCAAGCTCTCCTCAAGCTCTGACGGCGGCGATCAGGTCGGGAACGCCTGCGAGGGTGATGGCTCTGCGAATGTTGTAGGCGAGCGCCGTCAGGCTGAATTCACCGCGGACGTTCTCCAGCCTTCGCGTCAGGAAGGCACCCTGATACATCCATTGCTTGATGGTCCCGAATGGGTGTTCAACGCTTTCGCGTCGTTGGTTCAACACCTCTGGCCTGGCGGCAGACGCGCTGCCATCCGGTCCAGCACCGCTTCGTTTTCGACCCGCCCCACCCTTCGTGCAGTGCTGCTTGAGGTCACAGGATCGGCAAGCGTCGCGGTTGCAGTATTCGACCAGCTTCAGATCACGCGTCTTTTTCTCGTAGCGTGGAGAAAGACGCTGTCCGGCCGGGAGATGTAGACATCGGTCTCTGCGTCGTAACGGAACTCGTCCTTGGAAAAGAAGCCTTCTCGGACCGCTGCTCCCCGGAGTGGCTTGGGAACATAGGCCGTGATACCAGCTTTCTCGCAAGCCTCAATGTCTTCAACCTTGAAGTAGCCGCGATCGGCCACAACGTTGATTTCGTCCACGCCGAGATTGTCCATCGCCGCCTCCGTTGTCTGGGTCAGCAAGCCCATATCGACAACCTGGCTGCTGACCTCCTGTTCGGCGATCAGCTTGTGCTTCACATCCACGGCGAGCTGTACGTTGTAACCGACGGCGACTTTAGTCATCCGCGCCATCGCCCGGGCGTCCGGATTGGTCAACGAAATCTGGTCTTCACCCGAGCGATCCAGTTCGTCGAGCAATGCCTTATGACGGTCTCGTTTACCTTTGATCGCCGCGGTCAGCCACATAGCTTCAACATTACGCCCTGCCTCACGTTCCAGCCTTCGACTTGAGGGGATGCGGTTCAGGTAGCCGTAGATGAAAAGCTTCAGTAAGACCGAAGGATGATAACAGGGGCGTCCGGTTTGCGCAGGCGACATGCGGCCGAAACCGGCCCCCGCCAAATCCATCGCATCAACAAATGCCTCGATCACCCGAGCAGGGTGATCTTCGTCGATCCAATCCTCAAGGCGGTCCGGAAACAGCGTAGCCTGATCGCGACTGATGCCTTCGATATAGCCTGACATTGCCACCTCCGATCGACGAAGATGATTCTACATCAGAATCGAGTTTTTACACAGCCTCGGCCGAAAGCAGGCGTTGATGCAAAGGCCTTGCTTTAAATTTGTTCTGGATTACCTGCGGCGAATTCCCGTATGAAACGTTCCGGATCACGGACATATCGCGCCGCGTTTGAACGCATGACTGCCCGAATGAGCGAAGTCCCATTAGGTCGGACAATTGCGCCGTCTCGCGTTACCAACACGCATGCTGTATCCTGCGCAAGTGAGCAAATTTGCGCCACAAGCGGCATAGAAAGGTTGGCAACGTCCAAACGAAATTGCACCCCTTCAATACCGGGCTCTCCAAGGACGACTTGCACATCGTTTGTCTTCTCATCACCCCATATACGCAAGCTCGGGCTCCAAGATGTCTTCTCAGGCATCATTGAGTTCAATCGCTCAAACAGATGCATTATTGTGGGACTTGAAAAGTCTTGATTAACAGCCTCAAGCTGCGCTCGCGTCATTCGTGCGGCAGCCGCCCCATTAATGATTGCGGCCGACGACGGCATTAGATCAAAAGCGAATTGCCAAATTGCCATGTCGAAATCATTATTGCCTGATGCGGTTTTTGCAACCTGTATCATGACCGCAAAGGGCCCGAAAGCGGTCCCCACCGCCCTGACATCAGCCGGTCACGTCACTCCTGATCAGTACGTTGCCACACGATCTGCGGTTGATCGCGAGAAACGACGTCGAGGCACTGTCCACCGGTGACAAAACGGTAGTGCTCCGAACCGGGAAGCGCGGTTTCGAAAACCTCTCGCTGCGCCGCCCAGAACGGACTTCCTTGGATCTTATATGCGAAGTGGTTTGCGATCGCTCCAACCCGTGGGATGTCGCTCTCCTCTAATGGAAGATGCAATTCCTCGATTACGCGAAACAGTACGACGTGGGGGAATACAAGTTTCACGAGGTCGCGGCGTCCAGCAATCGAGAAGAAAACAGTAAGCTTATCAGCGTTGGTCATTCGGTCATGCTCCATCACGAGACGATCGATCTCAGCCGCAGTGGCCGGGGCGTTGATGTCGAAGTCGATAGGGATGTAGCGGATGATGTCGGTGTGCATTTCGCTTCTATGAAGGTCGATTGTTAATCGGATGTGCCTAGATAGGCGCTGGGAATTGAGCCAGAGGCGCGGACAACGCAAGCCCGCACCCTGATATCCGTCGCTAGATAACGCTGAAGTCAACGCGCTCCGCGCCGATGTAAAAATCAGAGGAGCGAACCTGTTCAACCGTACGCTCTGTATCGCCTAGGCAGTCAAAGTCGACAAACGTGATGCCGCCTTCAATCGTGATCGCTATTCCAAAAGAAATCACGCTTTGGGTTGAGTTGGCGCGCTGCTCGATCCTAAATTCACGAACATTGTGGAAGTCGATCCGGCAAGATCTCCATGTCGGCTCGTCTGCATCGTCGTCTTGGCATGTCAGCGTGATTTGGATATGCGGAAGAGTGCGCTCCGCATAGTCAACCGATATTGCCCCGAGGACTGAGTCATTGAAGTGGTCAAACCGGCGAAGTACGTCGGATGCCGAGGACGGGCTTAGCATTCGGGCGCCTGTCTAAAGATGAACGCGATCAGAGCAGCACAGTACTGTCGCGCCTGCAACCAAGTGATTAAACACCCGCACCCTAACATCTTCGTCGTGCCGGTTTGACCGTTTTGCGCCACTAGCGGTCATTGCCGCTCCTCTCTTATCAGGCTACCAACGTTTAGGTCGTAAACTCATAAACTTGGGATTCTAAGCTGACAGTGTGTGGTCGCTTATTCTCAGTTGGATGCTGTTCAGGTTCAGGTAGCGTTGTCAAATGGATGTTTTAGACTGGTTTTCGCGCTGGTACGAAGCGCAGTGTGACGGTGACTGGGAACACGGCTTCGGTCCGTCGATCAGCACGGTTGACAATCCTGGTTGGTCACTGACGATCAATCTCGCCGGGACAGACTGCGATGGTCGGACACTCGAACGGATCACTTATAATTACGAGGACGAAGCCGACTGGTGGACATGCTGGACGGAGAATAACGTATTTCACGGTGTTGGCGGTCCTCTTCACCTTCGATCAGTTCTTGAGGCATTTCGAGACTGGGCGACGATTGTCTCGCCATCTCTCCCGAACTAGCCGCACACTAAGAAACGGGGTTCAAATACGGGTATGTCTTTGATTCACTGAAACCTTGATTTGGAGGCCTGTCATGACCCGTCTCCGGTTTGATGTCACGGATTTCGAGTGGACTGTTATTCAGCCGTTGTTACCGAATAAGCCGCGTGAAGTGCCACGGGTCGACATGGCCCGAAAGCGCTATTGACGGACCTCCGAATGTCACATCAGTTGCATCGAGGCTCGAAGCGCTCTACTGGAAGGAATGCTTCAAGGTATCTTGTTCGGTGTTGTTATGGCGACAATTCTCGACCCTATCGGGGTGGATGAGGTGCGGTTGAGGGCTGAGCGAGCGGCTGACGCGGACGTACTCTCCAGCTTGCACCGAAATGGGGATTGCGCCGCCGCAGTCCGCTCAATTGACCTTCGCTTCGTCGGGTCCGCGTCAGGAACATCAGGGCTCTCGGCCAAGTCTGCGGACCTCGGATTAACTGTCATCCAGTCTGTGCAGATACCGGACGGTACCACGGCTATCGACTTATCCGTACACTCGGATGCGCTGCCTTCCACAATTGACCGCCTGACTGTGATTGCACTGAAAATCGAGTCACGTTTCAACTTGAGATATGACGGATGGGGGACGGTCGCCACCAAGTGCTGATTTGCTGGAAGTCCCTTGTGGCCCGACGGCGATCTTCGGCTCTGCGCCATGTGTGGACGGCTCCGGTTTGGCAAGAGTTTTGTCGACTTTTTGCACGTTGCTGGTCGGAGCTGCCATGTGTCCGGCCTTTGGATGCGGCACAGAACGAGGCCGCTGGCCATAATGCTCTC
>NZ_JBJDRG010000003.1:0-613136 GCF_044987325.1 Rhizobium sp. ZW T2_16 | reverse complement strand
ATATCTCTGGTGGACCTGTTGTCGTGCCAACGGCATAGCAGGGTAGCTATATATGGAAGGGATAACCGCTGAAGGCATCTAAGCGGGAAACCCACCTGAAAACGAGTATTCCCTATCAGGGCCGTGGTAGACGACCACGTTGATAGGAGGCGTGTGGACGTGCAGCAATGCATGAAGCTTAGCCTTACTAATAGCCCGATTGGCTTAATCGCTCTCATTGATCAATGCTCATCTGCTCGGCTCAGCCGGGCGATGATGCAACGACGTGTTCAAATCACTCTTCGAGTGAACCAGCTTCTCATCACATTGCCCTTAAATGACCTGGTGGTCATGGCGGGGCGGCCGCACCCGTTCCCATTCCGAACACGGCCGTGAAACGCCCCTGCGCCAATGGTACTCCGTCTCAAGACGTGGGAGAGTAGGTCGCTGCCAGGTCTTCTAAAGGCAATGCACGCACAAGCGTGAAACAATCTTCTCAAACACGAAACCTATGGCCCCTGGCCAAACTCCAAGGGCCGCCCAAAAGCGGCCTTTCGGCGTTTAATGGCAAAAACAGAACATATGAAATGCAAGGGATGGCTCACCAATCTATAGCCGGTGCGTCCCTTACAGGAGACAAAACCCAATGGGTTTTGCTCCGGCACAGTCCGCCAACGCAAGACGTTGGCGTAGTCGCGCAAACCAAAGGTTTGCGCTTGGCGCGGGGTGGAGCAGCCCGGTAGCTCGTCAGGCTCATAACCTGAAGGCCGCAGGTTCAAATCCTGCCCCCGCAACCAAAATTATCCAATGCAAAACCAAATTACGCACGGCTGGCAAAAAGATGCCAACGGTCACTGTACTCCGCCGACGACAAGAATAACACGACAGTCACCGAGGATGGTCTTATCCGCCGCTTTCTCACTAACCGAAAGCTCGCCGTTGTATCGCAGCCTGTGCCATAGTACCCAAGCCATGAAAGCGAGGGAACATGCAGGACATGCAAAGCGGATCCGTCATGCCTACAGGCGGCCATGGGCGCAAAAATCCGCTGGAAGTGCTGCGAAGGATCTATGGTTATCCGGCCTTTCGTGGGCAGCAGGCACACGTGATCGATCATGTGGTTGGTGGAGGCGACGCCGTCGTGCTGTTTCCGACCGGTGCGGGCAAATCGCTGTGTTTCCAGGTACCCGCCCTTTGTCGGGACGGCGTCGGTATTGTCGTTTCGCCACTGATCGCCCTGATGCGCGACCAAGTGGAGGCATTGAGGCAGGTCGGCATACGGGCTGCCGCCGTCAACTCGTCCTTGTCGCGCGAAGAATTCGGTGAGGTTCGCCGCGATCTGGCCAGCGGCACGCTCGATCTTCTTTATGTCACGCCGGAACGGATCGTCACTCAAGGGTTTCGCGACCTGATCGGTAATGCCAAAGTTTCTCTGTTCGCCATCGACGAGGCCCACTGCGTCTCCCAATGGGGCCATGATTTTCGTCCCGAATATCGTGAACTCGGTACGCTTGCCACGCTATATCCCGGCGTGCCCCGCATGGCGCTGACGGCGACCGCCGATCCGCATACGCGCGACGACATCATCGAACGCTTGGGCCTCGGCGATGCACGCGTCTTCACCTCATCCTTCGATCGGCCGAATATTTCCTATGAGATCGTCGAGAGAAACCAGCCGCGTCAGCAGCTTTTGCAGTTCCTGTCACGCCACAAGGGTTCGAGCGGCATCGTTTATTGCCTGTCTCGCGCCAAGGTGGAAGAGACGGCCGATTGGTTGAATGATCAGGGTATCTACGCACTGCCCTATCATGCCGGCCTCGAGCGCGATATCCGCGATAGGCATCAGGATGCGTTTCTCAAAGAGGAAGAGCTCTGCCTCGTCGCCACCGTCGCCTTCGGCATGGGCATCGACAAGCCGAATGTGCGTTATGTCGCGCATCTCGATCTTCCGGGCTCGGTCGAGGCCTATTACCAGGAAACCGGTCGCGCCGGCCGTGATGGCCTGCCCTCCGAGGTCTGGATGGCCTATGGCATGGCGGATGTCATCCAGCGCGGGAGGATGATCGATGGCGGAAATTCAGCAGATGAGGTCAAGCGCGTCGAACGGGCCAAGCTGAACGCGCTTCTCGGCATTTGCGAAACCGCAGGCTGCCGCCGGCAGGCGATCCTTGCGCATTTCGGCGAGCCGCATGCGGGTGGCTGCGGCAATTGCGATACCTGCCTGAAACCGGTGGATACCTGGGACGGAACGGAAGCGGCGATCAAGGCGCTGGCAGCCATTTACCGGACCGGCGAGCGTTTTGGCACAGGCCATCTCATTGATGTCCTCATCGGCAATGACAACGAAAAGACCCAGCGTTTCGGCCACACCGAAATGCCGGTTTTCGGCGCGGGCAAGGACTTACCCTTGAGGACCTGGCAATCGGTCTATCGCCAGCTTCTCGCCGCAGGCCTGATAAGGGTCGACCACGACGCCTTCGGTGCGCTGAAGCTGGAACCGGAGGCGCGGGCCGTGTTCCGGCACGAGCGGGAAGTCCGTTTCCGCAAGGATCGCCCGACCGGCCGCAAAGCGGACAGAAATCTTTCAACAAGCGCGAAAGGCGCTCGCGCCGACCTGGACGAGGCGGATGCCATCCTGTTCGAGGCCCTGCGCAGGAGGCGGACGGAGATCGCCAAGGAATTGTCCATTCCGCCCTATGTCGTGTTTGCCGACACGACGCTGGTCGGCCTCGCAAAACGCAAGCCCACGAGCCATGACGCCATGCTCGAAGTCTCCGGTATCGGGCAGACGAAACTGGAACGTTATGGCGACGCGTTTCTGGATATCATCCGGGCGCATGAATGATAGCCGCAATCGCTTTTCCGAAAGCCATTGCGGCGGTTTTCATGCGAAAGTTTAGAAACCCCTTGAAAAGAGGGAGTTGACCTGACGGCGCTTGCCGGGAATTATCCTGCCGCTTTTACCCGATCCACGCCTGTTTATTTTCATAGCCGGCAGTTTATGGAGCATGTTCAAGCTCCTCTTTCATTCGGCTTTACGGTTCAATCCACCCACAAAATGGAGAGTAAAGATGAGCCTACGCATCAACGATATCGCACCCGATTTTCAGGCCGACACGTCCAAGGGCCCGATCTCTTTCCACGACTGGATCGGTGACAATTACGCGGTCCTGTTTTCGCACCCCAAGAATTTCACCCCCGTCTGCACCACCGAACTCGGCACGATGGCAGGCCTTGCCGGCGAATTTGCCAAGCGTGGCGTCAGGATCATCGGCATTTCGGTCGATCCGGTCGAAAGCCATGAGAAGTGGAAGGGCGACATTCGCACCGCCACCGGTTTCGATGTCGACTACCCGCTGATCGGCGACAAGGATTTGAAGGTCGCCAAGCTTTACGACATGCTTCCGGCGGGCGCCGGCGACAGCTCGGAAGGCCGCACGCCTGCCGATAACGCAACCGTCCGCTCGGTTTTCGTCATCGGCCCGGACAAGAAGATCAAGCTCGTCCTCACCTACCCGATGACGACAGGTCGCAACTTTGATGAAATATTGCGTGCGATCGACAGTATCCAGCTGACTGCCAAACACCAGGTCGCCACGCCGGCGAACTGGAAACAGGGCGAGGATGTCATCATCACCGCTGCCGTCTCCAATGAAGACGCCATCCAGCGTTTCGGCTCCTTCGATACCGTCCTGCCCTATCTGCGCAAGACAAAACAGCCGACAGCCTGATCGGCCGAGTTACGAAAAGGAAGGGGAGCTGTGGCTCCCCTTTTTTTCTTCAATCGATCGTCTTGATGCTGGTATCGGCGGCACCGCGGGTCCAATAGCCGGCTGCCTTCAGCCACGGAAGCGGGTGGTTGCGGTTTGTCGTCAGATAGGTCTTGATCGCGCGGGCGACGGATGCTTCCGCTGCCACCCAGACGAATGTATCGGCCGTCAGCTCTATTGTATCGAGTACGGTTATGATCGGCAGGGGATCGGTGACCGATGAAGCCGGGCGATGCACCCAGCGTGTTGTGAGATCTGCGGCACCCGAAAACTGCTGCTCCTCGCTCTCATCCGTCACCGCGCCGATAGCCGTGATCACGTCACCTGTCTTGGCCTCTTCGATCAGGCGGCCGATTGCCGGCAGAGCGGTCTCGTCGCCGACCAGAACCCATTTACTGACGCCGGTAATGACGGCAGAGCCGCGCGGCCCGGCAATCATCACGGTCGATCCGGGTTTTGCCTCCATCGCCCATCTGGTTGCCGGCCCTGCCTCATGTACGGCGAAATCCAGCACCAGCCTGCCGGTTTCATTGTCATAGGAGCGCGGCGTGTAATCCCGCATTTCCATCTCGCCATTGGCGCCCGGCACCACCACTTTCACATGGTCATCGGCACCGAGACTGGCGAAATCAGACAGGGATTCTCCGCTGAGGGTGATGCGCAGCATATGCGGCGTGATGCGATCGACCGTATCGACTTTAAGCTCACGTCGCTTGAGTTCGTGGCGAACGCGCTCGATAACGGGATAGATCGGGGAAGAGGTCGTCGCTGAGGTGTCCATCAATTGTCCTGTTGTCGGGAGGAGAACTGAAGGCCTGCCGGACATGACCGCGCAGACCGTTGGTCCTCCAATCGATCCTGCGCGTTGATTGACGTGAACGCTTACGTGCCGAGCCTATGCTCGACAATATGGATCTGACCTATCGTGGCTGCGCCGGGCAGGCAAGTAGGCTCAAAAAGAAACCTTCAATAAATTATCAAGTTATCTTGAGCAAACGTCAGCCGAGTTCCAGCGTCGTTACCCCGAAAACACCGGCAGTATCGAAAGACGGCGGTGTCCCGCGATACATCCGGGTCGTCTGGAAACCACGCACGAAACCTTCTCCATCGAGAAACCCGGAAAATTCGATCTGGGTGGCGGGCACGTCGATATGCAGAACATCGCCTTTCGCCTCCATCGCGCAGGCAAACAGCAAATCCCTCGCCACGCCGAAATCCACAGCAAGGATCGGCCCGATCTTGTAACCCTCATGGCATTGGCGCGTGACGGCATAACCGGCGATGATGCCGTTGCGAACGAACACCTTCGCCTGCCTCGGAACATCCAGCCACGTCTTCAGGAATTCCGGGCGGCTTTCGGCAAAATACCGCCTGTCGAATTCGATCAGGGCCAGAAGATGAGCCTCTTCGAACGGACTGACCCGCGGATGAGACCGGCCTTCGAGTGTCCCGCTCCAGCGAAAGGTCTCGTAATCGGGCGCGAACCCCATGGATCGATAATTGGCCTGCTGCTCGGGCACACCATCCAGCCCGATCGTGCGGCTTGTCAGATGCGCCATGCCTGCATCCCACACCAGCCGTCCGTAACCGCGCCCGCGAAAATCCGGATGGGCGATATAAAGACCGATAAAACCGAATGTCGAACCATAGCGAACCGCGGAAATGCCCGCAGTCATAACGCCATCGACGAAACAGCCGATAAAGCCTTGCGCATCGGTGGCCTGAAATGGTGCCGCATCGGCAAGTCCGGGATTCCATCCCTCGGCTTTCGCCCAGCCGATCAGTGTCTCGATTTCCTTGAGATCGAGCGGACGGATCACGACCTCACTCATAAGCCCGTCAGCCGGGTCGGTTCGAAAACTTCCAGCATGCCGCGATAGGATTTTGAAATCGGTGTCGCATAGGCACCGCGCTTGGCGGTCGACAGGCCCAATGTCACAAGTGATTCCGCCTGTTTCACTGCGGCGGCAACGCCATCCACCACCGGCACGCCGAATTCGGCCCTCAATTCGGCCGTAAGGTCCGCCATGCCGGCGCAACCGAGCACGATCGCTTCCGCCCGATCTTCCTTCAAAGCAAGCGCAATTTCGCTGCGCAACCGGTCGCGGGCGTTGGAGTTCGGATCTTCCAGCGAAAGCACGGGAATGTCGGCGGCGCGCACCTTGCAACGCGACGACATGCCATAGCGATGCACGAGATGTTCGAGCGGCAGCCGTGAGCGTTCCATCGTCGTCACCACGGTGAACTTCTGGGCTATGAAGGCGGTGGCCGAGACCGCCGCCTCGCAAATGCCGATCACCGGTACATCGGCAAGCGCGCGTGCCGCATCAAGCCCGGTATCGTCGAAGCAGGCGATGACGACGGCATCTATGCCTTCTCTTTCGCCGATGGCAATCTCCTTGAGCAGACCGGGAATGGCGAAAACCTCGTCATAATAACCTTCGATCGAAACCGGTCCCATCGATGAGGTCACGGCGACGATTTCCGTCTCGCGCCCCGCAACGCGGCGGGCGCTATCGGCGATCGTTGCGGTCATGCTTGCGGTCGTGTTCGGATTGACGACGAGAATGCGCATGGGCTGCATGTCAGCTCCGCTGTCTGCGGCGGTTGAGATGGACGATCAGGCCGAGCGTGCCGGCAATCACCAGGAAGGAAAAGACCGTGGTGACCGTGCCGAGCGCATAAAGCACCGGCGTCGTCACATTGGTCGTCATGCCGTAGATTTCCAGCGGCAACGTGTTGAACGAGCCTGATGTCATCAATGTGCGGGCAAATTCGTCATAGGAAAGCGTGAAGCCGAACAGGCCGACGCCGATCAGGCTCGGCGCGATCATCGGCAATACGACATTCGAGAATGTCTGCCAGGAGGATGCTCCAAGGTCCCGCGCCGCTTCCTCGTAAGCTGGCGAGAAGCGGTTGAACACCGCGAACATGATCAGCACGCCGAAAGGCAGCGTCCAGGTCAGATGCGCGCCGAAGGCCGATGAATACCAGGCCGGTTGCAGGCCGAGCTGGCTGAACAGCACGCCGATGCCGAGCGAAACGATGATCGAGGGTACGACGAGGCTTGCGACCGCCAGATAGAACAGTGCCGTCGCGCCGATGAATTTTCGCCGGAAGGCAAGCCCTGCCAGAAGCGACACGATGACGGTCACCAGCATCACCATGATACCGAGCATCGCCGAGCGGCGGAACGAGCCGCCGAAATCGCCCACCGCCTGGGTCTCGAACAGGTTGGCGAACCAGCGCAGCGACACCCCGTTGAGCGGGAAGGTCAGGCCGCCATTCGGCCCTTGGAAGGACAGGATCAGGATCGCCGACAGCGGCCCATAGAGGAAAAGCACGAAGACGGCAAAGAAGATGGCGAGAAGGTAGAATTCCCGGGAGCGTTTTTCGCGGTACATCTTTAAAGCTCCTTCCGGATATCGACGATCCGCAGGATGCCGGCGACCATCATCAGCACGAGTACCAGCAGCACCACGGCATTGGCGGCGGCGGCGGGGTATTGCAGCAGCGACATCTGGTTTTTCATCATCAGCGCCACGGACGCGCTCTGCCCGCCGGACATGACCTGCACGGTGGAGAAATCGGCCATGACCAGCGTCACGACAAAGATCGTGCCGATCGCCATGCCGGGCTTGGCAAGCGGAATGATGACGTTTGACAGGATCTGCCAGGAAGAGGCGCCGGCATCGCGTGCCGCCTCGACCAGCGATTTGTCGATGCGCATCAGCGTGTTGAAGATCGGCGTCACCATGAACAGCGTGTAGAGATGCACCATGGCGAGCACGACGGCGAAATCGGAATAGAGCAGCCATTCCACGGGCTCCGAAATTACCCCGGACCCCACCAGCGCCGAGTTGATCAGCCCGTTTCGCCCGAGAACCGGGATCCACGAGATCATCCGGATGATGTTCGATGTCAGGAACGGCACGGTGCAGATCAGGAACAGCACCATCTGCATCGATGTCGTGCGGATGTGAAAGGCGAGGAAATAGGCGACCCAGAAACCGATGAACAGGGTGATCGCCCAGACCAGCACGGCATATTTCAGCGTATTGAGATAGGTCTTCCAGGTAACCCATGAACCGAGCGTTTCGGCATAGTTCATCGTCAGGAAGTCGGGATACATCTGGGCGAAGTCGTAGTCCCAGAAGCTGACGACTGCGATCATCAGGATCGGCAACAGGAGAAAGAAGCCGAGGATCAACGTCAGCGGAATCGCCTGCAGATATGAGACGACGGCAAGCGACAGCCGAAAGCCCTGTCTGCGAACCCGCCCCGCATTTTCGGTATCCGTCGATGTGATCGTCGCCATTGCATATTCTCCCTCGGGAACTGCCAGTTTTGTCGGAGCAAGTGCCCCTCATCAGTCTGCCGGCACCTTCTCCCCGCAAGCGGGGAGAAGGTGGCAAGCCGTGATGTCTCCCATTCTTCGCCAGCGTCGAGCGAGGCACGTCCCCTCTCCCCGTAAACGGGGAGAGGGCTAGGGTGAGGGGCAGCTTTTTGGCGCTGCCACAGACTTTTAAGCCGCGATGAACTCGTTCCAGCGGCGGACCATGTAGCGGTCTTCGTCCATGACGGAGTTCCAGCAGGCGACATGGCCCATGCGTTCCTCGAAAGAGCCGCCGTCGCGCACGGCGCCGGCCTTTTCCATGACCTTGCCGTCCGGTGCGACGATATCGCCGGCCGCGGCCTTGCCTTCGATCCAGTAGCCCCATTCGTCGGCCGACATGTGTTCCTTGGCGGTTTCCATGCAGGCGGAATAATAGCCCTGGCGGTTGAGATAGGCGCCGACCCAACCGGATGTGTACCAGTTGATATATTCATAGGCTGCATCGAGCTGTGCGCCGGTCAGGTGCGCAGCAAGGCCGAGACCGCCACCCCACGAGCGATAGCCTTCCTTGAGCGGCTGGTATTTGCAGGCGATGCCCTTGGAACGCACGGCGGCAACCGCCGGCGACCACATGGACTGGATGATCACTTCGCCCGAAGCCATAAGGTTGACCGACTCGTCGAATGACTTCCAGAAGGCGCGGAACTGGCCGTCCTGCTTGGCCTTGATCAGGAAGTCGATCGTCTTGTCGATCTCTTCCTTGGTCATGTTGCCCTTGTCGGCATATTTGATGTTGCCGAGCGCTTCCATGATCATCGCGGCATCCATGATGCCGATCGACGGGATGTTGAGGATCGAGGTCTTGCCCTTGAACTTCGGGTCCATGATATCGGCCCAAGTGGTGATCTCGCGACCGACCAGGTCCGGACGAATGCCGAGCGTATCGGCATTGTAGATCGTCGGCATCATGGTGAAATACTGGGTCTCTTCCTTGGCAAAGGTCTTGTCGCCCGGCTTTTCGACGAAACCGACCGTATGCGGTGCAGTACCCTGGGCGATGACGCTGTCGGGCTTGAGCTTGCCGTTTTTGAACAGCGGCACGACCTTGTCGTAATATTTCAGCTTCTTCGTATCCATCGGCTGGATTACGCCGGCGGCATAGACCTTCTTCAGAATCCAGTATTCGATATCGGCGATGTCATAGGACTTCGGCTGGGTGACGGCGCGCTGGGCGGCGGCATCCGAATCCGTTGCCGTCATTTCGAGCGTGATGCCGAGATCGGCCTTGCACTTCTCGGCGATCGCATTGAGGTTCGAAACCCCGGTGCCGAACTGGCGAAGCGTGATCGGGTTCTGCGCCCAGATTGTCGGGAAGCCGGTAATCGCGCCCGAACCGGCCGCAAGACCGGCAGCAGCCGATGCCGTTTTCAAAAGCGAGCGGCGGGAAATGCCCTTCGTCGTCTTGGTGGTGTCCGTCATGTCAGTTCTCCTCTTGAGGTTTATTGTTATGTTTCAATGCTTCAGCCGCCCCAGTACGAGAGCGTCCTGACGCTCCCAACTGAGCGGAATCGCGTCGCCCACCTTCACCGGGTTGGCGAAAAAGTCCTTGTCGCTGAGGATGGCGGTAAAATCCTCCACACCGGCGCCATTGACGGTGAGCTTCACCGAAGAGCCGCGATATTCGACATTGGAGACCGAACCGGTAAAGCCCAGCCCCGCCTCCGTGGCCGGCGCGACACGCACGTGATCGGTGCGCACGGCAATGTCAGCCGTGTCGGCCAGCCCGACAATATCGGCGCCGATAGCGAGAAAATCACCGCCGGCCGGCACCGAGATCATCAGTGCGTCGCCTTCGCTTTTCGTCACACGGCCGGAAATCACGTTATGGTCGCCCATGAATTTTGCGACGAAGGCGGTGGCCGGCCGCTCGAACACGGTGCGTGGATGGGCGGCCTGCTCGATGCGCCCGTCATTCATGATGACGATGATATCGGCCAGCGCCATCGCCTCTTCCTGGCTGTGGGTCACATGCACGAAGGTGATGCCGAGCGAGGTCTGCAGCTTTTTCAGTTCAGCCCGCATGCGGATTTTCAAGAACGGATCGAGCGCCGAAAGCGGTTCGTCGAGCAGCAGCGCTTCCGGATCGGTGATCAGAGCGCGGGCAAGCGCCACGCGCTGCTGCTGGCCGCCGGAAAGCTGCGCCGGGCGGCGCGTCGCATAGGCTTCGAGCTGCATCAGCTTCAGCATGTCGAGCGCCTTGGCGCGGCGCTCGTCCTTTTCGACGCCCTTCATCTTCAGCGAAAAGGCGACATTGTCGACGAGGTCGAAATGCGGAAATAGCGCATAGGATTGGAACATCATCGCCGTGCCACGCCTGGCCGGCGGCAGGTCGGTGACGACGGCGTTGCCGAGACGGATATCGCCGGTCGAGATGCTTTCGTGCCCGGCGATCATCCGAAGCGTCGAGGTCTTGCCGCAGCCCGAAGGACCGAGCAGGCAGCAATAGGTGCCGGCCGGGATCTTCAGGCTGATCTCATGAACGGCCGTGGTGGCGCCATAGATCTTGGAGACGGATACGATGTCTATTTCAGCGGCTTTGCTCATAGGCATTCTCCTGCGATTATCTTGGTGATGCAGGAGCCGTGCCAGTTCAATTCTCCTTTGAAGATCAACGATATTTTCGATCGCGGCGTCTTTCGATATTTGCGGTTGCGCAAAATTGCAGCGATAGTTTTCGATCGCCTGTTCAAATTGTATGCAATCTGAATATGGGATTGCAAAACATCCCACTATGCAGAGGCCCCTGCAACGCGTTAGAACAAGGGCATGCCGGACGAAAACCTATGACCTTGCTCGAAAAGACCTCTCCTTCTCCCGATACCTTGACTGAAGACCGCTCGATGGCGATCCGCGAATCCTTGCGCAACGCCATTATAGACCGGCGGTTGGCACCGGGGACGAAACTGTCGGAAGCGGAAGTTGGCGCGCTTTTCGACGTCAGCCGCACGGTGGCACGCGCCGCCCTGCAGATGCTCACTTTCGAAGGGCTTGTGAAGACCGAGCGTAACCGCGGTGCCTTCGTTTCGAACCCGACGCCGGATGAGGCGCGGCAGATTTTTGCATCCCGTCGCCTGATCGAGCCGGGCATCGTTACCGGTGCCGCCGAGCGGATCACGGCGGAAGACATCGCCCGTTTTCGCGAACAGCTGGTCGAGGAAGAGCGTTACATGAACGAGCGCGGCCCGGCAGCAAGACGGGCGGAAATCAAGGCATCTGGCGATTTCCATCTCATGCTGGCCTCCGTTGCCGGCAATACAATCCTGCAGCGCTTCATGGATGAACTCGTGGCGCGCTCATCGCTGGTCATTGCGCTTTACGGCCGCTCCGGCGTGTCGAGCTGCGGCCACAGCGAACATTTTGCCATTCTCGACCTGATCGAACGCGGTGATGCCAAACGTGCAGCCGACCTTATGCTGCATCATATCGACCACATCGAAGCCGATCTCGACCTGCAGCCGAAGCAAGGCGTGGCGCTGAAGGATGCGCTCGCGATCACATAGGCCTTTTTTCGTGGCCGACTGTCATGTCACTGTAAATGTCGGTCTTTAAGACATTTCACGCGGTCTGCACGGCTGTGCAGCAAACAGGCGTGAAATGTAG
Organism: Rhizobium sp. ZW T2_16; assembly: GCF_044987325.1. Taxonomy (NCBI): domain Bacteria; kingdom Pseudomonadati; phylum Pseudomonadota; class Alphaproteobacteria; order Hyphomicrobiales; family Rhizobiaceae; genus Rhizobium; species Rhizobium sp. ZW T2_16. The sequence goes on along the minus strand of NZ_JBJDRG010000003.1, from coordinate 601,391 downwards.
CATGAGAGACGACAGGAAAATGCGCTTTGTCAGCGCTGAACAGGTGGCGCAGCTCGCGGGTGTTTCGCGTTCAGCCGTATCGCGAACCTTCACGGAAGGCGCAAGCGTTGCACCCGCGACCCGCGAGAAGGTTTTGAAAGCGGCCGAGGAACTCGGTTACCACGTCAACGATCTTGCCCGCGGTGTGCTTGCCAACCAGAGCCGGCTAGTCGGCGTGGTGGCGACCAAGCCGGAAATCGGTTTTCGTGCGCATCTGACGGCGGCACTGACCAAGGCGCTCATTCGCCGCGGCTCCATTCCCGTCCTCATCAATACCGGCGAGACAGAAGAAGAGCTTCTGGCCGCCCAAAAAATGTTGATCGGCCATCGCGCGGAAGCAACCGTCATCTTGTCCGGCTCGCCGCCGGCGAGTTTTTTCGAACTTGCCCAGCGCAACGGCCAGCCGCTTGTCGTCATCGGCCGCTCCGAGCCCGATGCCGACCGCGTTCTCGCCGGCAACGCCGAGGCTTCGCGGGACGCGGCGGACACTTTCATCGCCGCCGGACGCCGGCGGCTGGCGGTCATCGGCTCCCGGTCCGCCACGCCCAGCATTGCCGAACGCGAAAATGCATTCGTTGCCGCCGCCCACGCTTTGGGCTTCGAGGTCCGGATCGCCCATGGTCGCGATTCCGACTATGACAGCGGCATCATCGCGGCTCGCACCTTGTTTTTCGAAGGCGAGCGTCCCGACGCGATCTTCTGCGCCAACGACCTTCTGGCATTCGGCGCGATGGATGTGATCCGTCAGGAGTTCGGCTTGTCGGTGCCGGATGACGTGGCACTGATCGGCTTTGACGACGTGCCGGAGGCGGCATGGCTGAGTTACGGCCTCACCACGTTCCGGCAGGATCCGGCAGCGATCGCGGCGCGCGCCGTGATGCTGCTCGACCGGCGGCAGCAGAACCCGGACGAGCCGCGCGCCTGTGAGCGGGTCATCCCGCAGATCGTGTTCCGCAAGAGCTTTTCCAAGCCCTGACGGTCAGGCGACCGCATTCCTCCTTTTGCCTTCGAGCAGGTCGATGATCGAATTCGCTGCATCGAGGACGTTGGTGCCGGGTCCGAATACGGCTGCGACGCCGTTTTGCAGCAGATACTCGTAATCTTGCCGCGGAATGACGCCGCCGACCACGACGATAATGTTTTCTGCACCCTTGTTCTTCAGCGCTTCCACCAGTTGCGGCGCAAGCGTCCGGTGGCCGGCCGCAAGCGACGACATGCCGACGACCTGCACCTTTTCCTTCACCGCCAGATCGGCCGCTTCTTCCGGCGTCTGGAACAGCGGGCCGGCCAGCACTTCGAAGCCGATATCGCCGAAGGCCGAAGCAATCACCTTGGCACCGCGGTCGTGCCCATCCTGGCCGAGCTTGGCGACGAGGATCTTCGGCTTGCCGGTCGATTTCCCGTAATCGGATAGCCGGCTCACGATCGTCTTGTATTCCGGATCGTCGCTATAGGCCGGGCCGTAGATATTACCCACCACTTCCGGCACGGCGGCATGATCGCCGAAGGATTGGCGCATAGCATCGGATATTTCGCCGACTGTGGCGCGCGCGCGCGCCGCCTCGACTGCGGCTTCCAGCAGATTGCCGGTGCCGGATTTCGCAACTTCGGAAAGGGCGGCCAGCGTCTCTTCGACCCGTTTCGGATCGCGCTGGCGGCGAACCTTTTCCAACCGATCTATCTGCGACTTGCGCACGGCCGAATTATCGATCGCCAGAATGTCGATATCGTCTTCGTTCTCCAGCCGGAACTTGTTGACGCCGACGATGATCTCTTGTCCCCGGTCGACCTTGGCCTGGCGCAGTGTTGCCGCCTCCTCGATCAGGCGTTTGGGCAGGCCATCGGCAACCGCCTTGGTCATGCCGCCGAGTTTCTCGACCTCTTCGATCAGCTCCCAGGCTTTTTCCGCCAGCTCGTTGGTCAGGCTTTCGACGTAATAGGACCCGGCCAGCGGATCGACGACCTTGGTGACCCCCGTTTCGTACTGAAGAATCAACTGGGTGTTGCGGGCGATGCGGGCGGAAAAATCCGTCGGCAGCGCCATCGCCTCGTCCAGCGCGTTGGTATGCAGCGATTGCGTGCCGCCGAGAACGGCAGACAGCGCCTCATAGGCCGTGCGGATGACGTTGTTGTAAGGGTCCTGTTCCTGCAGCGAGACGCCGGATGTCTGGCAATGGGTTCGAAGCATCAATGATGATGCCTTTTTCGGTTCGAACTCTTGCATGATCCGCGACCAGAGCAGGCGCGCGGCCCTGAGCTTTGCCGCTTCCATGAAGAAATTCATGCCGATGGCGAAAAAGAAGGACAGGCGTCCGGCGAAATCATCGACATTCAGCCCCTTGGCGAGTGCCGCCCGCACATATTCGCGACCATCGGCCAGCGTGAAGGCCAGTTCCTGTACAAGCGTCGCACCGGCCTCCTGCATGTGATAGCCGGAGATCGAGATGGAGTTGAAGCGCGGCATTTCCTTCGCAGTATATTCGATAATATCGGCAACGATCCGCATCGAGGGTTCGGGCGGGTAGATGTAGGTGTTGCGGACCATGAACTCCTTGAGGATGTCGTTCTGGATCGTACCCGAAAGTTCCGAGCGCGCGCATCCCTGTTCTTCGCCGGCAACGATGAAGGAGGCGAGGATCGGTATGACCGCGCCGTTCATCGTCATAGACACCGACATGTCTTTCAGCGGAATACCGTCGAACAGGATCTTCATGTCCTCGACACTGTCGATCGCCACGCCTGCCTTGCCGACATCGCCCTCGACGCGCGGATGATCCGAATCGTAACCGCGATGGGTGGCAAGGTCGAAGGCGACGGAAAGACCCTTCTGGCCGGCGGCGAGATTGCGGCGATAGAATGCGTTGGAGGCTTCGGCGGTGGAAAAGCCGGCATATTGGCGGATTGTCCAGGGTCTTCCGGCATACATGGTGGCGCGCGGTCCGCGCACGAATGGTCTGATACCCGGCATCGTATCAAGGTGATCGATGCCTTGAAGATCCGCCGCCGTGTAAAGCGGCTTGATGTCGATCCCTTCCGCCGTATGCCAGGTCAGCGTTTCGGGCGATGCCTTCAGTTCCTTTTCGGCAAGCGTTTCCCAATCTTTCTTATTGGCCTGCTGATGCGGCTTCGAGCTGTTATCCGACACCGGTTTCCTCCTGAACATGCGGTTTCGTTCACGCGCGTTTTAGAAACGCCGTGGTGATCAATATAGAACTTGGACGGGGCGCTGAAAGCTGCCTCTTAGTTTAAGTTTATAGGTGACACCTCTCAGCGCCCCGTTCGGCAGTTTTTATCCGCGACTCCGGTCCCTCTGCCGTGGCCTTGCCGGATGATCCTTTACCGCCGGGTTTCCCGCTTTCACGGGCGGACTTTAAAAGCCCGGCGAAACCATCCTTCAGGCCACCATGTGTGCCGCACAGGCACATCCGACGCGCCGTTCGGGCAACAGAAGCGGAAAGGTCCGGTCCGAAACCTCACCGCCTCCCCCGTGTCGTCGGAGGGAGACCATTTTCCGCGGACCCCGGCGGTGGAGATTTACGTCCTCCCTCCATCACCAGAACCGATCCCGCCTCGCCGGCACGACTGCCGGTGTATCCGTGACGGAACGGAGGGATTGTAGGCATGGGATGAGAGAGCGGGGACGATTGAGGAAATGATTTTAGAGGTTTTTTTCCTGAAGCGCCGACTCCGCAAAGGATTCTGCTTCAACTTTTGCAGGCACCAGGGTCTCCACCGCCTTCGCACCATCCCCGCTTAGGCCATAGACGCCTTTGTCGATCTTCTCAAACCAGCCGTAATAGTTGTCGCGCAGCATCGCGCCAGCCTTGGGCGTGATGGCTTTGAGATCGCGCGGCCGGAGTGGGCCGTCTACAAGTGCCGCGGCACAGGCGAGCGCCTGCTGACGATAGGCGGTCATGATCGGGACCTTGGTCGAGCCGCCAAGCGCCGGGTCGCCCTGTCGTTTGCGGTGCTCCTTGATGAGCTTGGTGCGCCGTTTCGGATTGGTGCGCGGCATCGGCGAGACGGAGCTGACGAGGATGCTGACCTCTCCCTTGTCCGACACGCCGAGCATGCCGATGCCGAGCCGGCGGCAGAGATCGCGGTAACGCTTGTCGGCCTCCCGGCCGCGGCCCTTTGCCGAGACACGGGCGGCGATCCACACTTCGTCGGCCGAACTCGCGCGGTCGACCGCCTGCAGGATCAGTTCGAGATTGAAGCTGAGTTTCAGCTCGCAGACGACCATTACGGTCGGGTCGCCTTCGCTTAAGCCTATGACATCGCAGCCGCCGATCTCTCCCTTGACCGAATAGCCGCAAGTTTCGAGGAACCGTTTGACGGGGAGATAGAGCGAGGTTTCCATGCCAGCCTGATATCGGTGATCAGTGACCGATAGCTGATTTGCATCTACAAACCCACCCTTGTGCCGACCGTCTGCCGATCAGAATTCAACGGGATGCGGGTTCGTCCTCGGACTTGTCCTCCTCGTCTTCCTGAAACTTGCTTTCATAGGGAAGCGTGAGAATGGCAGAGGCCGCAGCCGCCCCGCCAAACAGGCAGGCAAAGGGCACCAGCACGAGGAAAAGCGGCAGGATCGGGTTTGTTGCCCGCATGATAAGCCCCCTCAGGCCGCCGATATCGAGCGCGATCAGGGCAATGCCGACGCTGATGCCGATGGAAATGCCGAGAAGCGCATTGAGCCCGAGAAACCGCAGCATCTCTCGATGATCGCGGCGTGCTTCTTCCGGCGTCAGCTTGGGCTTGCGGGAATTGTGAAGGATGGCATTTCGCGCTTTTTGACGGTTTGTCCACCGCTTGAGCCAGCGCGGTTTCAGCCAGTCGAAGGGATCGGGCAGTTTTGCCATTTGGAGGAAGAATGGGAGCGGCATCGGGTTCAACTCCTCTTCGGCGTTTCCAGGGTCGAGCGCCATTTCCTCATCGTCTCAATAAGCGAGCCCGAAATCAATGCGAGCAATTGGGTGTGTTGCGTCGGCGCAGTACAAGCACCGCATAACCCGCAAACCCGGCAAGCCAGAAACCCTGTGCACCGTGAAGCAGGCCAAGCCCATGCTCGGGATAGAGCGCGTAAGCGACACGCAGCGCGAGTGCGCCGGCAAGGCAGAGATAGGTTGTCGTGCCGAGGAACGAGCGCTGAAAAGACTGGCCGTTGCGCTTTCTGACCATCGATGTGGCAATCGCGACGGCAAGCGAGGCGAGCCCGCCGATTGCCAGAACATGCTGAGGCACGGCAAGCGGCATCGTGCTTCCCGGCCATGCCTGTATCGCAAGAAGCAGAAAACCGACGCGTTTCGACAGCATTGCGAAACTCATGAAGCGCACGCCGCCATATTGGAAGGCATGCCAGGGCGCAATTTGAGCGAGCCAGATGATTCCGCTGATGCTGGCGAGTGCAGCTGCAAGCGCATAGGGGAGGTCGAAGGCCCAGAGAAGCAATGTCAGCAGGCTGCTGATCCGCTGGGTGAGAGAAATCCATTTCGCCGGAAGCGGTCGCGATGGACGGCCGTCGCGCGTGCGGCCGGAATCGATAACCATCGGGAAAATGCGGTTGCCGACCTCGAAACAGATCGCAAGGATCAGGCAGAAGCCGAGCATGGTGGCGCCCGGCCAGAGATCGAAGGCTGCAATGACGCCGGTGCCTGCATGGGCGCTGGCAAGCGCCAGCAGCGGAAAGGCCATGATTGCCCGTGCCCGGATCGTCGTGACGGAAAGGGCAATGACAGCCGCAAGGCCGATGAGCGACCGAAGCTGCGCGCCGAGGACGAGATCGTAGATGCCGAGCAGAAAGGCGATTGCCTGGGCGAAAAGAAACAGCCGGATCAACGGCGGTGCAAGGATCGGCCGACCGACCCAGCGCGGCAGCGCTTTCAGCATGAAGCCGAACAATTGCACCAGCATGAAACCGAAGATCAACTCGTTGGCGTGACGAGAATAATCGCCCTGCCAGATCTCCGAGGGGAAGGCGATCGCCCGGATGGCGGTGAGTGCGGCCAAGAAAAAGGCGATGCGGAAATAGTCGAAAGGCGCTTGTGTCTGCGCGTTTCCCTCAGGCATTGCCGTCCCATTCGACGGCAAGTGGCGACTGTCCGAGATCAAGCTGGTCGATGGCGCGGGCGGCGATGTGAGTGACGATGTCGGCGATGGTTTCCGGGCGCCGGTAGAAGGCGGGGACGGGAGGCATGATGGTCGCTCCCATCTCGGTGACCGCGACCATGTTGCGAAGATGGCCGAGATGCAGCGGTGTTTCGCGGGCGAGCAGGATCAGCTTTCGCCGTTCCTTGAGGTGCACGTCAGCGGCACGGGTGAGGAGATTGTCTGAAAGGCCGGTGGCGATTGCTGCAAGCGACCGCATGGAGCAGGGCGCGACGATCATGCCAGCCGTCTTGAACGAGCCGCTGGCGATCGTGGCTCCGATATCATTAGCCGAGTAAATGTGTCTTGCGAGTTTGGCGAGATTGCCGAGCGCATCCGGGCCGAGTTCATGGGCGATCGTTCGTTTTCCTGCGTCGGAGACGACGAGATGCAGCTCCACATCCGGGAGGTTTGCAAGCAGCTCGCCGATCCGCATCGCGATCGCCGCTCCCGAGGCTCCGGCGACGCCGAGCACAACGCGCTTCACGGGTTTTCTCCGGCAGGGCCGAGGCCGAGTTCGCTCCACATGGCTGAAACGCGGTCCCTGACCTCGGGTGTCATGGTGAGAACCCGACCCCATTCGCGGTCGGTCTCCGCGCCGATCTTGTCGGTTGCATCGAGGCCGAGCTTGCCGCCGAGGCCGTGTTTCGGCGAGGCGAAGTCGAGATAGTCGATCGGCGTATTGTCGAGCACCACCATGTCGCGCGAGGCGTCGAACCGGGTGGACAGCGCCCAGATGACGTCCGGCCAGCTGCGCACATTGACGTCGGGATCGACCGCGATGATCAGTTTGGTATAGCTGAACTGCGGCAGCATCGACCAGAGGCCAAGCATGATCCGCCGCGCCTGGCCGGGGTAACGCTTGTCGATCGACACGACGATGGCGCGGTAGGAACAGGCTTCCGGTGGTAGCCACAGGTCGACGATTTCCGGGAACTGCTTTTTCACCAGCGGGATGAAAAGCTCGTTCATCGCCTCGCCCATAACCGACGGTTCGTCCGGCGGCCGGCCGGTATAGGTCGACAGATAGACGGGCTTCTTGCGCATGGTGATCGCGGTCACCTGCATGACCGGGAAACGATCGACGGCATTGTAATAGCCGGTATGGTCGCCGTAGGGCCCCTCATCGGCCATCTCGGACGCCGAGACCGTGCCTTCGATGATGATTTCCGCATTGGCTGGAACGTAAAGCGGCTGGGTTTTCGCCTTGACGACACGGCTGCGGCGACGGCGCAGCACACCGGCGAAGGAAAGTTCGCTCATCCCTTCAGGCAAGGGCATGACGGCGGAAAGAATGGTCTGCGGGTCGGCACCGATGGCAATCGCGACCGGCATGTCCTGCCCGGCCTTCTGCCATTGCCGGTGGTGTCCTGCGCCGCCGCGATGCGCAAGCCAGCGCATGATCAGCCGGTCGCGGCCGAGCTTTTGCATCCGGTAGACGCCGAGATTGACGTCGTTCTCGTCCTCGAAGCCGCGGGTAACGACGAGCGGCCAGGTGACGAGCGGCGCGGGTTCGCCCGGCCAGCACCACTGGATCGGCAGTTTGTTGAGGTCGATCTCGTCGCCGATCAGCAGCTGTTCCTGGCTGCGCGCCCAGCTGGTCTGGCGGCGCACGCCGAGCGACAATGCGGAGCGCAGCATCGGCAATTTGCCGACCGCATCTTTAAGCGATGCCGGTGGCTTGGGTTCGCGCAACTCTCCCAGAAGCTTTGCCAGGTCACCGATCCTGCCCGGCTCCAGCCCGAAACCGAGTTCGATCCGCTCGCGCGTGCCGAACAGATTGGCGAGAAGCGGGATTTGGACGACGTTGCCATCCGCATCGACCGGCTTTTCGAACCACAGGGCCGGGCCACCGTCTTGAAGGACGCGGCGGTGAATTTCCGTCACCTCGTGCACCAGGCTGACCGGCCGGGATATCCGCTTCAACAACCCGCGATTTTCGAGTTCCCGGGCAAAATGCTGCAGGTCGTCATGGCGCCTGAGGGCTGGGGTCAAGGCTCGGGCGGAGGCGGTTTGTTGGGTCATGCCTTTCTGTGCCGAGAGATTTTCCAATCGTCCTTGTCATAGCTCAAGTGGTTTTGCGGACGAGGGATTTACCTTCCATGGAACCCTGAAACGAAAAATGTCGTCCGCCCATGCTGATACCGCCTATTCTTTCCGCGCCACTCCATATGATCCCGATCCCGCTGATCGAGCGGATCTGCAGGCTGATGTTCGGCCGTATTTCAAAGGCGCATCCGGGCCTGTTCGAACGGCTGGACGAACATGGGGACAAACGCTTCGCCTTTTTGCCGACCGATCTGCCGCTTGCCTTTGTCGTGGTGCCGGGTAGGGAAGAGATCTCGGTGCTGCGCAAGCCGGTGGAAATCGAGGCGGATGCGGTGACAGAGGCACCGCTTTTCCTGCTTTTAGGCCTGATGGAAGGGCGTTGTGATGCCGATGCGCTGTTTTTCTCGCGTGATCTTTCGGTGACCGGAGACATGGAAGCGATGCTGGCCATGCGCAATGCGCTCGATGCCAGCAATATCGATCTGCAGAAGGATCTGGCGAAGCTTGCCGGTCCGCTGGCGCCGATTGCAAGGCGGGTGATCGGCGAGATCCGTGACCGTGCGCTGAAGGATCAAAACAGGCCCGCAGGAGAAGCCGCAGCATGGAACTGATCTGCCCCGCAGGCACGCCGGCAGCCTTTCACGAGGCCGTCGATGCCGGTGCCGATGCCGTCTATTGCGGTTTTCGTGACGAAACCAATGCCCGCAATTTCCCCGGCCTGAATTTCTCCCGCGAGGAACTGCGGGAAGCGATCGCCTATGCCAAGCGCAAGGGCACCCAGACCTTCGTGGCGCTCAACACTTTTATGCGCGCAGGTGCAGAGGAGATTTGGTACAGGGGCGCGGCTGATGCAGTGGCGCTTGGCGCCGATGCGCTTATTCTGGCGGATTTCGGCCTGATGGCGCATGTGGCGGAAAAATATCCGCAGCAGAGGCTGCATGTCTCGGTCCAGGCCTCAGCCTCCAATCCCGACGCGATCAATTTCCTCGTCGATGCCTTCAACGCCCAGCGCGTCGTGCTGCCGCGCACCTTGACGATCGCCGACATCGCCCGGATCGGCAAGAATATCCGCTGCGAAATGGAGGTCTTCGTTTTCGGCGGGCTCTGCGTCATGGCGGAAGGCCGCTGTTCGCTCTCGTCCTACGCGACGGGCAAATCGCCGAACATGAACGGCGTCTGTTCGCCGGCAAGCCATGTGCGCTATCGCAAGGATGGCGGCGAACTGGTGTCCGAACTCGGCGAGTTCACCATCAACCGCTTTCCGGCAGGCGAGGCGGCCGGTTACCCAACGCTCTGTAAGGGCCGGTTCGATATTGCCGACAGCAATGGGTATGCCTTCGAGGATCCGGTCTCGCTCGACGTGATGGGGGAACTGGAAGCGTTGAAAGCCGCCGGCGTCAAGGCGCTGAAGATCGAAGGCCGGCAGCGCGGCAAGGCCTATGTGGCCGAAGTCGTGTCGACCATAAAGGCGGCGCTGAACAGCCCGCCGGATCGCCGCGCGCCGCTTCTGGCGCGCCTGCGGACCATGAGCGAAGGACAGAAAACGACGTCCGGCGCCTACGAGAAACGCTGGAGATAAGCGTCATGACCGATATGAAAAAAACCAGCCTGACGCTCGGGCCGGTCTATTATCTCTGGAATGCGGAAAAGTGGCGGGACTTTCACTTCCGCATCGCCGACGAGGCACCGGTCGATCGGGTGGTGATCGGCGAGACCGTCTGTTCGAAACGCCAGCATTTCATCGAGCCGCATCTGGCCGAGGTGGTGGAGCGTCTGGAAAATGCCGGCAAGACGGTGATCCTGTCGACGCTGGCGCTGGTGACGCTCAACCGCGAGAGCAAGCAGATCCGCGAAATGGCTGAGGTAAGCGAGCACCTGATGGAAGCCAATGATCTTTCGGCGCTGGCGATCCTGAAAGACAAGCCGCATACGATCGGGCCGCTGGTCAATGTCTATAACGCGCCGACCGCAAGGCTGCTGGCCGGCCGAGGCGCAAAACGCATCTGTCTGCCGCCGGAACTGCCTTTCTCGTCGGTGAAGGAAATCGTCGCCGAATTGCCGGATATCGATTTCGAGGTCTTTGCCTTCGGCCGCATGCCGCTCGCCATTTCCGCACGCTGCGCCCATGCCCGTTCCAAGGGCAAGATCAAGGACAATTGCCAGTTCGTCTGCGGTGAAGATCCCGATGGGCTGCCGGTGCGCACGCTCGACCGACAGTCCTTCCTGGCGCTGAACGGCGTGCAGACCGTGTCGCATGCCTGCCAGTCACTGCTGGGCGAACTGGATCATCTGGTCGAAGCCGGGGTGCGCTCGTTCCGCCTGTCGCCGCAGGATTGCGACATGGTGGCGGTGGCAAAACTGCATCGTGCTGTTCTGGACGGAGCGGTGGATGCGGATGCAGGTGTTGCAAAACTTCGGCAGCTCTACGCCGCAGCCCCGCTCGCCAACGGTTTTCACCACGCCAAGGAAGGCGCGGTCTGGGTGGCGCGCACCCGCAGCCTGCAGGCCGCATGGCCGGCTTGATTACAGAAGTGAGTTGCGGGCAGCCCCGTGAAGGGCTGCCTCAGACTTCAAAAATCTCGTCGAAGCTTTCCGGAAAGTTCTGGCGGGCGACTTTTTCGTTGATGACGAGCAGCGACTCGTAGGACAGCGGATCGAAATCCTTGTCCGCCGGCATCACTTCACGGCCGAAGAGCAGGCAGAGCCGCGCGGCATCGAGATTGCCGCGCTCGAAGGGCTGGTCGCCGAAATAGAACCAGAGTGCATGCAGGAAGGCCGCATCGACGCGGTGTTCCTTGGTGCCCGGCCGCGCCTTACGGGGGATGGCCTTGAGCGGCGTGACCCCCTTGGGATTGGCGCGACGGATGGTGAACTGGGTTCCAGTCCCTGGCAGGCCGCCCGGAAAACCGCGATGTTTGGTCATTTCGGGCAGGTTTGCCATGTCTCGGTCCTTTACGTTTTTGCGACCTTATCGGCCGTCTTGGTGTCGAAATCGGCAGCGTCGTGACGCTCGTGCAGCTGTTCGGAGGGATCACCCGACATGCGGTTGACCATGCGCCCACGCTTTACCGCCGGCCGGGCGAAAACTTCCGCCGTCCAGCGCTGCAGGTGCGTATAACTCTGAACGTCGAGAAAGTCACCGGCATCGCCATAGGCCTGGCCGAGCGCCAGATTGCCGTACCACGGCCAGATCGCCATGTCGGCAATCGTGTATTCCTTGCCTGCCATGAACTGGTTTTCGGCAAGATGCCGGTCGAGCACGTCGAGCTGGCGCTTTGTTTCCATCGCGTAGCGGTCGATCGCATATTTGATCTTGATCGGTGCATAGGCATAAAAATGGCCGAACCCGCCGCCGACGAAGGGCGCCGAGCCCATCTGCCAGAACAGCCAGTTCAGCGTTTCGGCCCGCGTGCGAACATCGGTCGGCAGGAAGGCGCCGAATTTTTCCGCCAGATAGGTCATGATCGAAGCCGATTCGAACAGGCGGATGGGTTTGCCGCCATCCCTGGGCGCATGGTCCGTCAATGCCGGGATCTTCGAGTTCGGATTGATATCGACGAAGCCCGAACCGAACTGGTCGCCCTCACCGATCCTGATCAGCCAGGCATCGTATTCGGCGCCGGGATGGCCTGCCGCCAGAAGCTCTTCGAGCAGGATCGTCACCTTGACGCCGTTCGGCGTGCCGAGCGAATAAAGCTGCAGCGGGTGTTTTCCGACCGGCAGTTCCTTGGTCTGGGTCGGGCCGGCGATCGGCCGGTTGATATTGGCAAACTGGCCGCCATTACCCTTTTCCCAGGTCCAGACCTTTGAAGGTTCGTAGCCTGCGGGGAAATTGTCGGCGGGGGATTTATCGGTCATCGAAATCTGTCCTTGCTCATCGCGCCATAAAAGCGGCTTGCGCCGGGTCCAATATAGGAACTGGCTGGCCACCTGCTACCGCCGACTTCTATAAAGATGATAGCTGTCAGGCGAGGCGCATTTTTTCATGCGGCACAAGGGAAATGAGCAAAAGTTTGCTCCCTGAAATATTTCTCATTTGTCAATCAAGCCCAGTCGCATAACTGCTTTTGCACGGTTATGGTTGTCGAGGCTGGAATGAACACCCCATGACCTGGCCTGCCGAAACGGCGGCCGGGCGGTTCCGGGCAATAGGGAAGGAAAACGAAATGCAGGCTCTTGTACTGGAGCAAAAAGGCAAGCTGGCGCTGAGGGAGATCGATCTTCCGCTGGAGGTTGGGCCGGGCGACGTGAAGATCGAGATCGACACCGTCGGCGTCTGCGGCAGCGACGTGCACTATTACACTCACGGTGCGATCGGCCCCTATGTGCTGCGCGAGCCAATGGTGCTGGGCCACGAGGCTGCCGGAACGGTGGTCGAGATTGGCTCGGAGGTGAAGAACCTCAAGGTCGGCGACCGTGTCTGCATGGAGCCGGGCATCCCGAACCTTTCGTCGCGGGCCTCGAAACTCGGCCTTTATAATGTCGATCCTGACGTGCGCTTCTGGGCCACACCGCCGATCCATGGTGTGCTCGCACCCTATACCGTCCACCCCGCCGCCTTCACCTACAAGCTACCCGACAATGTGTCTTTCGAAGAAGGCGCAATGGTCGAGCCTTTTGCGATCGGTATGCAGGCGGCGACCCGCGCCAGATTGCAGCCGGGCGATGTGGCGGCCGTCATCGGCGCCGGCCCGATCGGCATCATGGTGGCGCTGGCGGCTCTGGCCGGCGGCTGCGCCCGCGTGTTCGTTTCGGATCTGAGCGCCGACAAACTGAAGATCGCCGCGCAATATCCGGGCATCATCCCGGTCAATGTTCGTGAGCAGTCGTTTGCCGATGTGATTGCAGAGGAAACGTCCGGCTGGGGCGTCGATGTCGTGTTCGAGGCAAGCGGCAGCCCCAGGGCCTATCAGGGCATGTTTGATCTCGTGCGGCCCGGCGGCGCCTTCGTTCTGGTCGGCCTGCCCGTTGAGCCGGTGCCGTTCGACGTGGCAAGCGCGATCTCCAAGGAAGTGCGCATCGAGACCGTCTTCCGTTACGCCAACATCTTTGACCGGGCGCTGGAACTGATCGCCTCGGGCAAGGTCGACCTCAAGCCTTTGATCACCGGCACGTTCGATTTCAAGGAATCGATCGCCGCCTTCGAGCGTGCTGCCGCCGGACATGCGTCCGACGTCAAGCTGCAGATCAAGGTGAAAGCTTAAAAGCTCGATCAGGCCGCCTGCCAGAAACGGCGGGCGGTCGTTTGCTCCGAAATCGGCTTGGTGCCCCGGAGCGGCACGTGCCGCAGCATTTCGAGCGCGAAATTGCGGGCGTTCTGCCTTGCCTTGTCGAGATTGCTGATCCGGCTTTCGTCCATCGTGTGCAGCGTGCCGCCGAGATCGAAGATATCGCGGAAGGCGGCGCGTTCGATGATCGGCGTGCCGAGCACCTCGACGCCCCGTTCCAGAAGCAGCATTTTGACAGCCAGAAGCGCGCGCGTCGTCACCATCGAGTTGACGCGGGTGAGCACCACCGAATGCGGAACCTTGATGCCTGCCTTGTCATCGAGGAAGCGCAGGAGTTCCAGCACGTTCGCGCCGCCCTGGGCATCCATGGCGCAGCCCTGGATCGGGATCAGCACATGGTCGGAAAGGCCGATCGCCTTGGCTAGCAGCGGGCTCTGCGCGCCCGGAAGGTCGACGATGAAATAATCCGTCGTGTAGCGGTTGTCGGCGATATGCCGCTCGATCGATGCCTGCGTCACATAGGAAATCACGTTGAGGCGCGGCAGGCCGGGCGAAAGCTGGTGCCAGCGCGAGATCCAGCGCTGCGGATCGGCATCGAGCACGGTCACGCGGTAACCGACCTGTGCAAGCTCGGTTGCAAGCAAAAGCACCGCAGTCGTCTTGCCGGCGCCGCCCTTGGTATTGGCGAAAGTGATGACGGGCATTCTTAAGGGAACCTGTTCGGCTGCGAGCCGATAATGGCTCTGGCCGCACCCTCATGATGCGCGGGGCCTATTGTTGGCAGATATGGTTAATGTGGGGTGAAGATTGGGGTGTGAGGTTTTGTCGGAGGCTGCTGTCGGCCTGACAAATCCATTCCATCCTCCTCCTGCTGACGAGCAAACCACTATCTTGATGCTGGATTAGTATGGTTTCGCTGTGGGGGACGTAGCGCGGATGGAGACGCTTCGCCCAATTTGCAGAGATGCCTAAGATTCGCCGATCTGGATGGCTCGACAAGGGGGAATAAGTTGTTTGCTTATATTACCAAGTCCTTGAGGTCATCTTTTCCACAGCTTGCTCAATGCCATTTAGCGGATAATCAAAACCGTTGAAGGCACTGCAGAGTGCGTCCGTAGCTTCCTTTACGTAAAGTGCGATTGCGGACGGAGAAGTTTCATTAGGGACTACCGTATACCCATCTAGAACGTTATCATGGGCGATACCCCATGATGAGAAATACCGCATCGGATTGGCTCATGCGCGAAGCTCGCGTCCTGAGATTCCATCCCACCTGAAAGCGAAAGCAAGACGCGTATTATCAGAGACATGAAGTGCTTTCGCAAAAGCGAGACCTACCGCAATGGTTTCAGCTACTCGATAAATCGTTAGCCCAGCGTCGAACGCAGTGTGCGGTTCCACCTTGTCGGTCAGATCATCTTCCATGACGCGTGACAAAAAGAAATCTCCCCGTGCATGAAATCGATAAAAATCGGCATGGTCCGACCAACTTTGATTGTTGCTGACAATAACTGACTCCCACCCCTTGTCCTTTTTGCGCGGGCGGTACTCCGCTACTGCAAATCCACTAGAGTCGAGCCAAATCGGCCATCCGGTATATCTAGGATTGGAAGAAGTTACGGTTCGGTAGAACTCAAGGGATGAATCATCCGCTATAAGTGGTGGGTCCAAGACAAGTGCCGCACTCCATCTGCCAAGCTGGTGAAAGCGAGTCGATCGTTCTTGAAACTCCTCACTTTCGAATACTGCTTTTTGTTTCTTCAGACCGCTGTCCAATAATTCGAACGCGCGGCGACGAAGAGCAGCGTCGGGTTCTTCAATCGGTTGACCCGAAAAAAGATGGGCTGAATTCTGACCAAGATGCCTGCGTAGGAACCTCCCTATGTCTGCTTCGCGGTTCTCGAAACAGATATCCAAGATGTCATTCCAATCGGCATGCGTAGCCGCAGATGAACTGACCATCCCATTAGACCTTAATGTGCGGAAATATACAGCATCCTGTCTGACGAGATGTCTGGTTTTCGCTTCATCCATCAACTCGCGTTTTGCGGCGACGGGCACTCGAACACCTTCATCTACTATGAGGACTGGGTAAAGCAAGCCGTCTCTCACTCCATATCGAACTTTAATCTCGAACAAATCGGAGGAGTGACGAGAAACGATCTCCTGAACCTTGTCAGGATGAAAGGCGGCTTGAACGTCGGCAGGCCTATCAGCCTCGTCAGGCGACAATGTCTTGTCATCGAAGCCTATGATGAGATAGCCGCCGTCTCGGTTGCGCAGAGCCATGCAACCGATAGCAATCTTTGCTTGACCCCGCGAACTATCGAGGTCAAGCCATCTTTTTAGCTCTACTTTCAAACTCTCGGTCGGCGCTGCAACCAACGCGTCAATCGCGGCTTGGGAGACATCCATAGGAGACTCGCGAAACATTTTGTCGCCAACTGACATAACATGAGTCGGGAGGCTGTCATGCGTGGCTTAGCCTAAAAAACTTGATGATCACTTGCTGTGATTACCGATGCGATAGATGCGGGTGAGGCAACGCCCGTTTAGACCGCAAAGCAAATATTACCTCTCATTCCTCTCGGATCGAAATGTAAAGCAAGCTTGACATGATGATTGTCTCGCTATGTAAAGGACGCTTTACAGGAGCGAGATATGCACAGAGGTCGTTTCATTGTCGAATTCAGCGCGAGCATGGCCGCCTATATGGTCGTGCTGGTCGGATCCGTATGGTTTCTCAATATCAGCGAGATTGAGGGTGGTTGGAAAACCGTTGTTGCGCTGACGCCTATGTTGCCGGGGGCGGCTGTGGCGCTGTCCGTCATGAGGCAGGTGAGGTCGTCTGATGAACTTCAGCACCGGATCCAGCTGGAAGCACTGTCATTGGCCTTTGCTGGAACCGCTCTGGTCACCTTCAGCTACGGGTTTCTCGAAAATGTCGGCTACCCGAAGCTTTCGATGTTTTTCGTCTGGCCGCTGATGGCGGTGCTTTGGATGGTCGGCGGCCTGATCAGTGCCCGGCGCTTTCGATGAAGAACAGGTTGAAGGCTCTCCGCATCGAGAAAGGCTGGTCGCAGAGTGAGCTTGCGGCTCGGCTTTCTGTATCGCGCCAGACGGTCAACGCGATCGAAAACGAGCGTTACGATCCAAGCCTGCCGCTGGCATTTGCCATTGCCCGCGTGCTGGAGCGCAGGATCGAGGCTATTTTCGAAGAGTAAGCTGCGCGGCGTCAGGCGTTACCGCCGCTTGTCCGCCGCCAGTATTTCCCGCGCGATCTGGTCGAGCGGGACGATCCGGTCGACGCCGCCATGGGCGATGGCTTCCTTCGGCATGCCGAACACGACCGAGCTTGCCTCGTCCTGCGCCACCGTGAATGCGCCGGCCTGGTGCATTTCGTTCATGCCGCGCGCGCCGTCGTCGCCCATTCCGGTCATGATCACGCCCATCGCGTTTGCGCCGGCGGAACGTGCGGCGGAGCGGAACAGCACGTCGACCGAGGGCCGGTGCCGGCTGACCAGCGGGCCTTCCCGGACGGAAACCTCGTAGCGTGCGCCGCGGCGCTCCAGCAGCATGTGCTTGTCGCCCGGCGCGATCAGCACATGGCCGCGCAGGACAGGGTCGCCGTTGACGGCTTCCTTCACCTCGACTTCGCAAAGACTGTTCAAGCGCTTGGCAAAGGCGGCGGTAAACTTTTCCGGCATGTGCTGGACGATGACCATGCCCGGCGAATTTGCCGGCAGCGCTTCCAGCAGTTCGCGCAGCGCTTCGGTGCCGCCGGTCGAGGCGCCGACGCAGACGACCATTTCCGTCGTCTTCGCCATCGCGCCGATCTTCGGCGGCGGCAGTACGGCATCGGCCGTCAGCTTGCCCTGGACGGGACGTTCCTTCAGGCGGCTCGCCCGCAGCTTGGAAACGCTGGCGCGCGCCGCACCCTTCACCGTCTGGCGGATCTGTTCGGCATGTTCGGCCAGATGGTCGGCAGCCCCGATCCTGGGTTTGAGGATGATATCGACCGCACCGGCCTCAAGCGCCTGCATCAGTGTCTCCGAGCCGGTTTCTGTCAGCGACGAGCACATGACAACCGGGATAGGATGTTGCGACATCAGCTTGCGCAGGAAGGTGATGCCGTCCATCTGCGGCATCTCGACATCGAGCGTGATGACGTCCGGTATTTCGTCGCGCAGTTTCTTGGCGGCCATGAACGGGTCGTTGGCGACCCCCATGATCTCGATATCCGGGTCTTCCGACAAAAGAGTCGAGAGCGTCTGCCGCACGCTCGCCGAGTCGTCGACGATCAGGACACGAATTTTACCGCCCATGCTTTGCCTATATCCGCTTGAAGATTGTGTTGGCGACCTGCCGGATGGGCAGATCGAAGCCGCTGACGGTTTCCGAATGACCGATGAACAGGTAACCGCCAGGTACCAGGCTGTTGCATAGCCGGGTCAGGACCTGCTGTTGGGTCTGTTTGTCGAAATAGATCAGCACGTTGCGGCAGAAGATGATGTGCATCGGATCGCCGATCGGATACTTTGCGTCCATCAGGTTCATTCGGGCGAATCCGACCTTCTGGCGCAGCATCGGCGCGACCCGCATTTCCTGCCGATGCGCATTGGCCGCCCGCATGACATAGCGGCGCATCATGTCGGGCGGTACAGGCGCCATCATGTCGGACGAATAAATGCCCTTCTGCGCCTTCTGCAGCACATCGGTGGAAAGGTCCGTCGCCAGGATGAAATAGTCCCGGTCCGGCGCCTGCGATTGCAGGTAATCGGACATCACCATGGCCAGCGTGTAGGGCTCAGCCCCCGTCGAGCAGGCGGAACTCCATATGCGGAGTCGTCGCTCGGAAAACTGCCGCATGATATCGCCAAGCGCCACATCCCGCATGTAGTCGAAATGCTTTGGCTCACGGAAGAAGTCTGTCTTGTTGGTCGTGACCGCATCAATCAGGTAGATGGCCTCGCGCTCGATGCCGCCCTGATTGAAGAGATAGTCGCAATAGTCGTCGAAAGTGGCGATGCCCGTTACCCGCAGCCGGCGGCGAAGCCGGCCTTCGAGCATGGTGGACTTGCTCAGCGGCATCTTGATGCCGCTGTAGCTGTAGATGAATTTCGACAGCGCCTCGAAATTGCGCTTGCTGAGCTGATCGTCCAGTGGCTGTGTCTTTAATGCTGCGTTCACGCTGGGATCCGTCATGCAACCTGTGATCTGGGCGCGACGCCGGCAAGCGCCGGGCCGGTATCGGAAAATAGCCGCGCGAGATCGATGATGACGACAAAGCCGCCATCCTTGCGCACCACGCCGGCGATATAGTCTGATCGCCAGCGAATACCGATATCCGGCGCATCTTCGATCTGCTCGGACCGGAACGGCACGACTTCATAGACGCGATCGGCGACCAGCCCGAGCGCCAGAACCTTGTCGCCGATCGGCACGTCGAGAACCAGCATGCGCGTATGCGGCGTCCGTGCGGTCGGGCTCATGCCGAGCCGGATCCGAAGATCGATGATCGGCACGCCCTGTCCGCGGACATCGCGCAGGCCGAGAAGATAATCCGGCCCGTGCGGGATCTTGAAGGCGTCCTCGTGGTCGAGGATTTCCCGCACCACCTCGACAGGCACGGCGAAGATCTCCTCGCCGAGACTGAAAGTTACGAACTGGGATTCAGATGATGCGGCCATGGTTTAAGCGCTTTCCCGGAAATCGGCGTCGTCGCTATCGGGGCCACCCATCGACATGTCGAGGGCAAAACCCTTGGCGCGGGCCTGTTGCGACTTGATGCCGTTCGCCGATGAGGCACTCGTCCGCTGTGCCTGCGGGGCAGGCTTGTAGGCCGGTGCCTTGGCAGCCGGTGCCGCGCGGGTGCGGGAGCCGGCCTGATCGACCTTGAAGAAGGAGATCGAGGCCTGCAGCTCTTCGGCCTGGGCAGCAAGTTCTTCAGAGGTCGAGGACATTTCCTCCGACGAGCCGGCGTTTTGCTGGGTCACCTTGTCGAGCTGCTGGATGGCTTCGTTGATCTGGCTGGCACCGATATCCTGCTCGCGGCAGGCGGCGGAGATTTCCGAAACCAGTTCGGCGGTCTTGTGGATCGCAGGCACCAGCTTGTTCAGCATGTCGCCGGCTTCGGCAGCTGTCTGCACCGTCTCGCCGGAGAGCGAGCTGATTTCGGCAGCGGCAGCCTGGCTACGCTCGGCGAGCTTGCGGACTTCCGAAGCGACGACGGCAAAACCCTTGCCGTGTTCACCGGCACGCGCGGCTTCGACGGCGGCATTCAGCGCGAGAAGGTCGGTCTGGCGGGCGATTTCCTGTACGATCGAAATCTTCTCGGCAATCGTGCGCATCGCGCCGACGGCACGGGCCACCGCCTCGCCGGATGCTTCTGCATCCTTGGAGGACTGGCGGGCAATCTTTTCCGTCTGGGCAGCGTTATCGGCGTTCTGCTTGATGTTGGCGGCCATCTGTTCCATCGAGGCGGAAGCCTCTTCGGCCGACGATGCCTGCTCGGTTGCACCCTGCGAGAGCTGTTCCGAGCTGGAGGACAGTTCCTGGCTACCGGACGAAACGTTGTCGGCAGCGGCAAGCGCGTCGGCCACGACGCCGCGCAGGCGCTGGACCATGCTTTCGAGTGCGATGCCGAGCGTATCCTTGTCGGAAAGCGGCTTCGGCGTGACGGTCAGGTTGCCATTGGCAATCTGGTCGGCGATATCAGCCGTATTGCGCAGATTGGCGGTCATCACGTTGATGGTGTTGACCAGATCGCGGATTTCATCGTTGGACTTGATCTGGACGTCCTGGTTGAGATCGCCGATCGAAACGGCCTCTGCAACGCCCATGATCTTCCGCAGACCGTTGCTGATGCTGAGTGCAATCCACAGAGCTGCAACGATTGCGATGAGCAGTGCGATTGCGGCCAGGCCGACGATGAAGTTGCGGGTTGTTGTATACTGATCGTTGGTGTCCGCATCGGCCTTCTGCATGGCCGCGCGGCTTGCATCGGCGCGTGCATTTGCCAACTCTTCGATCGCGTCGACCGTTGAGCGACCTTCGGTCGTCGCCAGCCGCACTGCTTCGGCGCCGTTGCCGGATTTAGCCAGTTCGCGAATTTTGTCATCGATCGCAAACAGCTTGTCACCGAGATCGCCGACATCCTGCCAGGACTTGCGGCCTTCATCGGAAGTTGCGGCTGCAATCAGCCATGCGATCTCTTCCTTGAATTTCACACGGTTGGTGTCGCTGGCCTTGAGATAGCTGTCGACATCAGCGGAGGTGGTCGCTGTGGCCATGTTCATCTGGGCGCGGACGATGCGCAGCTGCAGCGCGCCGACATTCTGCGCATGTTCGAGCCGCTTTGCGGGGCCCGCGATGAGTTCAGAGATCGCGGTGTTGAGGTTGGAGAGGCTGAAGATGCCGTAACCGGCGGTCAATGCCAGAAGGACAATCATCAGTCCGAAAGACAAGGCCAGCTTGAGTTTGATGGTGAAGCGCAAGGAAATACCCCGATATGCATGGATGGCGACGTGGAGCTTTCAACCTCGATGGTGAAAGCTGAATGGATCGGTATTCGGGCAAGACATTCGCCCCGGAACCTCAATTCAAACCGGTCTGACGTCGACGCATACACACGGCGGCGGTGGTCCGGGCCACAAGGGCGGCCCGGACCAGCTAATTTGTCTCAAGCGCTTTCGCGGAAGTGCTGGTCGTCCGCGTCCGGGCCGCCCATCGACATGTCGAGCGCAAAGCCCTTGGCCTTGGCCTGTTGAGCATGGACGGAATGGCCGCTCTGAGCCGGTGCCCGGTAGGCGGGCTTTGCAGCAGCGCGCGGGGCAGGGGCGGCAGACCGTTTGGGTGCCGGTTTTGCGCCCGCCTGATCGACGCGGAAGAAGGCGATCGATGCCTGAAGCTCTTCAGCCTGGGAGGCGAGCTCTTCCGACGTTGCCGACATTTCTTCCGATGCGCCGGCATTCTGCTGGGTCACCTTGTCGAGCTGCTGGATGGCTTCGTTAATCTGCGAAGCACCAATATCCTGCTCGCGGCAGGCGGCGGAGATTTCCGAGACCAGTTCAGCGGTCTTCTGGATGTCCGGAACGAGGCGGTTCAGCATTTCGCCGGCTTCGGTTGCGACCTGAACGGTATCACCCGAAAGCGCGCTGATTTCAGCGGCGGCAGCCTGAGAACGCTCGGCGAGCTTGCGCACTTCCGAAGCAACGACCGCAAAGCCCTTGCCGTGTTCGCCGGCGCGTGCAGCCTCGACCGCGGCGTTAAGGGCCAGAAGATCTGTTTGACGGGCGATTTCCTGAACGATGGAAATCTTTTCGGCGATCGTCCGCATCGCGCCGACGGCACGGTTGACGGCCTGACCAGAGGCTTCTGCATCCCTTGAGGATTGACGCGCGATCTTTTCCGTCTGGGCAGCGTTGTCGGCGTTCTGCTTGATATTGGCAGCCATCTCTTCCATCGAGGCGGAGGCTTCTTCGGCCGAGGATGCCTGTTCGGTCGCGCCCTGCGAAAGCTGTTC
Source organism: Rhizobium sp. ZW T2_16 (assembly GCF_044987325.1). Lineage (NCBI taxonomy): Bacteria > Pseudomonadati > Pseudomonadota > Alphaproteobacteria > Hyphomicrobiales > Rhizobiaceae > Rhizobium > Rhizobium sp. ZW T2_16. Next base: position 579,404 of record NZ_JBJDRG010000003.1, on the reverse strand, counting down.
GGAGCTTGCCGAAAGTTCCTGGCTGCCCGAAGAGACGTTGTCGGAGGCCGACAGCGCATCACCGACCACGCCGCGCAGGCGCTCGATCATCGTGTTGACGTAAGTGAGCAGGTCGCCGATCTCGTCCTTGCTGGAAATTGTCGCAAAGCGGGTAAGATCGCCTTCGGCAACGTTCTGCACCGCGCTGACTGCGTTGCGCAGACCCTTGTTGATGCTCAGCGCGATCCAAAGCGCGGCAAGCGTTGCGATCAGAAAGGCCGCCGCAGCAACCGAGATCATGATCATCCGGGTCTGCGCATAGTCGACATCAGCCTGTTCGTCAGCGGCCTGAAGGCGGCTGTCCTCAAGCTTGATGACTTCTGCGAGAAGAGCGTCGATCTGGTTGATCACTACGCGTGCTTCGTTGCTGGAGACCTGATTGGCACCGGTCTGGTCGCCTGCCAGCATAAGGGCGCGGATGCGATCGTCCTGTTTGCGGAATTCTGCGGTGAAGCCAGAAAGTTTGTCCCAGTAGACCTTGCCCTGCTCGGTCGCGCGCGCCTGGATCATCTGAAAGCTTTCGTCATAGGCCTTACGTGCCGCGTCGTTGCTTTCGATGTAGCGTTGCATGTCAGCATGAGTGGAAGCGAGCAGAAGGTTTTTCTGCTGGCGAAGCTGCTGCAATTGTTCGGCATTGAGCGTCTGCGTCAGCTTGAGACGCGTCGCCGGACCCTGGATAACCTGTTCCAGAGTATCGTTGAGGTTGCCGAGGCTGAAAATGCCATAACCGGCAGTCACAATCAGCATCATGATAATGAAGCCGAAGGCCGAAGCGAGCTTTAACTTGATCGAGGCACGCATATGTAATCTCCGTCAAATATGATCAACCGTGGGTCGGCGCGGTTGCGGAACGCTCGTGTCTGGCCGAAAAGATGACCTGCAGATTGGGAACGATGATGAATTCGCTTCCCCGCTTCACGAGGCAGTTGATGAAATCCGGGCGCCAGCGCATGCCCACACTTGGCGGCGGTTCGCTGGCGGATTGCAAAAGCGTGGTGACTTCATTCACCTTGTCTGTGCGGATACCTGCAAGTACCGGCTCCCCATCGATTTCGATCTCGATGACGATGATCCGGCTGTCGATGGTCGGCTTCGTCGCCTCCATGCCGAAAGCGAGGCGGATATCGGCAAGCGGAATGACCTTGCCGCGGAAGTTGATCACGGCACCGACAAAGGCCTTGGCGCCCGGAACACTGGTTTCCGGCAAGAGATCAAGGATTTCCTGAACGATGAAGGCTTCGAGCGCGAAGGTTTCGCCGGCGATCTCGAAGGTAAGCACCTCGAGTTCGTCGCGTCCTTCCCACAGATCTTCCGAAAGTTTTGCTAAGGCTTGGTTCATCCGGCTGCGCGCAGATGCGCCTCCTGCTGCTGGCCCTCGGCGACGAGGTGGCCGACATCGAGAATAAGAGCGACATCGCCGTCGCCTAGAATGGTGGCGCCTGAGAAGGTCGCCACGTCATGGTGAAGCTTCGACATGCCCTTGATGACCGTCTGATGGTCGCCGATGATCTGGTCGACGACCAGGCCGACGCGTTCCGAACCGGTGGATATGACGACCACCTTCTGGAAGGGATCGGGCGTCGTGTTTGTGCGGAATAGATCGCGCAGGCGAAGGAAGGGAACGAGGCTGTCGCGCAGAGAGATGAAGCTGCGACCGCGAGAGCGCATGTCTTCCTCGATCGAGAGCTCGAGGCATTCCTCGACCGCCGAAAGCGGGATGACGTAGCGGCCGTTTCCGACACGCACGAGCAGGCCGTCAATGATGGCAAGCGTCAGCGGGATGGCGAGCGAAATCTCCGAACCTTCTCCCGGACGGCTGACGACATTGATCGTGCCGCGGAGCGCGTCGATGGTGCGCTTTACCACGTCCATGCCGACGCCGCGGCCCGACAGGTTGGTGACCTGGCTCGCTGTCGAAAAGCCCGGCTGGAAGATCAGCTGGTAGAGTTCCTGATCGCTGAGGCTGGCATTGGCGGCTATGAGACCGGAGGATTCCGCCTTGGCGCGAACCCGCTCCTTGTTGATGCCGCGACCGTCATCCTTGATCGTGATAATCACTTCGCCGGCCTGCTGGCGGGCGGACAAGTGGATATGGCCGGCTTCTGTCTTGCCCGCTGCAAGTCGATCTTCCGGTGTCTCGAGACCGTGGTCACAGGAATTGCGGACCAGATGCACCAGTGGATCTGCCAAGCGTTCGATGACGCTCTTGTCTACTTCCGTGGTTTCGCCCTCGGTGACAAGTTCGATCCTCTTGCCGGTTTCGTTCGCCAGATCGTGGACCAGGCGGCGGAAGCGGCTGAACAGATGCGTAACCGGCACCATGCGCAGGACCATCATCGTGTCGCGCAGCTCGCCGGAAAGACGTTCGACGTCTTCGGACACGGCACGAAGCGTGAGATCGCCGCTGCCGCCTGCCAGCTGAGAGAGTCGCGACTGGGCAATCACCAATTCACCGACCCGGTCCATCAGTTCGTCGAGCTTTTCGGCCGGAACGCGGACATTTTCATTCGCCTTGGCGGCCTTGGCGTCGCCCGGAGGCGGTGCCGTTGTTGCCGCGGCTGTCGGTGGTGCGGAAGCAACCGGTTCGGCCGCGACGGGCGCAGCCGCTGCAACAGGTGCCGGTGCTGCGACAGTTGGCGTTTGTGCCGCAACTGCGATCTCTTCGACGGCCAGTTCCATATCGTCCATGACGAAGATGAACACGTCATCGATCGCGGAACGCGGCTGATCGGTCAGAAGCTCGACATCCCAGGAAACATGCAGGTCGGTCGGCACGAGTTCATCGAGCGCGGGAATGCCGGAACGGTCGGCGACAATGCGGCAGGTTCCGAGATCGCGCAGCTCGTCGAGCAGCGGCAGCGGATTGGTGCCGTTGGCCATGGCATTCTGCGGCAGGCTGAAACGGATCTTGAACAGTGTCTTGGCTGGAGCCGCAGAAACAGATGCTGCTGCCGGATCGCCGCTGCCGTCGACGGCGTGGCGCAGATTGGCAAGCAGTACCTCGCTCACTGCTTCATGATCGCCGGCAGGTGTCTCCACCAGCGCGCGCATGTGATCCTTGGCTTCGAGAACGGCGGTAACGAGCGCATGGGTTGCCGGAACCTCGCCCTTGCGCACCCGGTCGAAGGCCGTTTCGCAATGGTGGGTAAAGGCCGCAAGCGCCTCGAAGCCGAACATGGCACCGGAGCCCTTGAGCGTATGGAGGCCGCGGAAGACCGCGTCGACCTGATCCTTGTCGCCGAGATTCACATTGAGATCGAGAAGCCCTGCCTCGATCTGTTCCAGAAGCTCGGCTGCTTCTGTTCTGAATACCGCGATAGGATCAGGGAAGCTCATTTGCCGAGCACCTTCCTGGCGATCTTGACCAGGCTTTCCGGGTCGAAGGGCTTGGTGAGCCAGCCCGTTGCACCGGCAGCCTTGGCCTGCTGCTTGATTTCACCGTCGGACTCGGTGGTGAGGAAGATGACGGGCACACCCATATGTGCGGGCAGCTTGCGCAATTCCCGGATCATCGTCAGGCCGTCCATATTGGGCATGTTGAGGTCGGTGATGACCAGATCGAACTGCCCTGCATTCAGCTTGGCAATGCCATCGACCCCGTCGACGGCTTCCGTAACCTGGTAGCCGGCATTGGTCAGCGCGACCCTCGTGGTCAGGCGAATGCTCGCCGAGTCATCGACGGTCAGGATGTTGGCACTCATTGAATTTTCCCTTGATGAAGCCAGAATTTCGCGTCGTCGTCCGACATGCCTTCCAGGAAGCCGCTTCTGCGGAGCGTTTCGAGAAGTACACCGCTTGCCGGCTGCGCAAGCGTGATGATCTTGCCAGCCGTCCCGGCATAAACGCGGGCGGCCTCGACCATCTGAATGAAGCTGATATCGACCTGCACCTCATCCGAAAGCTCGATCTTGGCGGCCTCGTGTGCATCGATGAATTTCAGCATATCCTCGCGTATGGGCACGATAGCCCGGACCGTCAGATTTTCGGGCAAGCGGAGGCATGCTTCATTTTGACTGGCAATATCCATACCTACTCCAAAAGCCTTAGAATGTGCTGAAATGGTCTGCCAAATTTGAGACACTATGCTTAACCAGAGGTTAATTGGTGCCAGTGAGTTTTCATGTGCATTAGTCACAATTAGCGTTTAGCTAATGTTCATATCTCCCGAAAATTAACCACGAGCACTGAAACCAAAGGGGTGTTTTGACCCGGTTAACTGTCGCCGGGGCAGATTGCTTGCATGTGAGGACAACCCGTGCCCGGCTTTCACTGCCGGCGGAGAGTTGTCCCATAATGAACAGGGCAAATCGTTGCCGATAAGGGTGGAAAACCCCGGCAGAACGTGAAGGGTGGCCGAAGTGGCAGTTGCGGCAGTTTTGGTGAACAGAGCTGAGCCTTATGAAGGCTCGGCCTCGGTTTCTGGTCTTGTTGAGCGAATGGAGACCGCGAGGTCCCGTATCGAAGAGCGCTTTCTCGACGGGGGGGCAGCACTTCTTTCCGTTCTCGACGTTCTCAACAAGCTGATCGGATCGCTCGACCAGATTACCGGATCGCTCGACGAGGAAACGGCCAATGCCACCATGGCCGAATTGCAGCAAACCGTCGGCCGGCTTTCCGAACTCAGCGCAATCGAGACCGCGCGTCAGGCCGGTTTTGTCGATATTTCCGGGGCGGAACGCAATCTGCGACCGCATGTGGCGGATATGCAGGAAACCATGCGCTACCTGCGCACCTTTGCGGTGACAGCCAAGATCACCGGCGCGGGCATTCCTGATTTCGCAGGTTTCGCTGAAGAAATTCTCGAACGCATCCAGACCGGGACAAGGCAGGTGAACGAGTTCGGCGACAAGTTGAAGTCTCTCGGTTTGGGCCTGGGTTCGGTCATGGAGCGCGGCGCCGCAACGGTTGAGCGTTATGAAGCGACCATTCCGGGCATCGTGACCGGTCTTTCGACCGGGGGCGCCGAGATCAGCGCTCAGCAGAAAGTACTGGTCGAGCGCGCGGCGCGCGTGCGCCAGATCGCGGCCGGCATTCAGGGCAAGCTGGCTTCCGTTCTATCTGCCATGCAGATCGGCGATATCACCCGCCAGCGCATCGAACACTGCCAGAGCACCTTGACGCTTCTCGACGGTTACCTTGAAACTGAGGCCGGAATGCTGGCGCCGGCCGACCGGGAAAACCTGTCGTCAATCATCACCAATCTTGTCGCTCTGCAGCTCAGCCAGTCAATCGACGATTTCGATCGCGATACGATGACGATCGTCGAGACCGTAGCAAGCTTCCGTTCCGATCTCGGGGAGATTGATGGTTTGCGCCGGATGATGACCGAAGGCGGCGGCGATAACGCGATGCGCCGGCTTGAAGCCAATGTCGGCGTAGCGCGCGAGGCTGTCCAGGAAATCGAGGCAGTGGCGCTGGAGGCGGGCGAACTCAGCCGCTCGACCGGAACCACGGTTCGCGAACTGATCAATGGTGTCGGTCTGCTCCAACTGGTACGCACCGACATTCATTATATGGCGCTGAACACCAATTTGCGCTGCGGCAAGATCGGCGAACACGGCAAGGCACTCAATGTCGTCACTGCCGAACTGCGCAATTTTGCGGCACAGCTGGACGAAACGGCAGAGAAGGTGCTGGCCGAGCTGAAGACCCTGGAAACGGCTTCCGACAAACTGAATATCGGTCATGAAGGCGATAGCCAGGAACTGCTGGACGATCGGCTGGCAAGGGCAATGCAGAGCATCCGCGACGTCGGCGATCGGATGGATGCAGAAATGGATGGGCTGAGCGAGCAGAGCGGCGTCGCCATCGATCAGATGGAACACTCCTTGTCGCGCCTTAATTTCAAGGCGGAACTCGGCGAAGTGCTGCGCAATTGCGCCGACGAGATATCGATGGTCGAGGCGGCCGAACTCTCCGCCGACCTGGAACCGGTACTTGCCGATCTCGGCGCCCGCATCGGCAAGCTTTACACCATGGTTTCCGAACGTGAACTGCATGCGGCTGTTCTGGGCACCGCGCCTCCTGTCGAAGCGGCCGTTGTTGCGGCTGTCATGAGCGACGACGATATCGACGACGCCCTGTTCTAATAAGGCCTGACCTCGTCATCCGTCTCTGAGGGATACAACCTGCGTCCTGCGGTGGCGGGGCGCGATTTATCGGCACCTGCGCCTTGACCTTTGGCCGGCTCTGGGTCATTTGACGCCCTTGATTGAAAAGGCGCCCAAGGGTCTCACCCTGGCGGGACGAACCCCGGCGGCGTTAGCAAAGAGAACAAGACATGGCAAAGGCTACATCTTCGGCGCCGTCCCAGCGCATGCTTCGCGTTGGCGAACAGGTTCGCGCCGCCATCACCCAGGTCCTGCAGCGCGGCGAAGTGCGCGACGACCTGCTCGAAAAGACCGTTATCTCCGTTTCGGAAGTGCGCATGTCACCCGACCTGAAGATTGCGACCGCGTATGTAACGCCGCTCGGTCTTCCAGACCATGAGGCCGTGATTGCAGCGTTGAACCGTAACGCGAAATTCATTCGCGGCCGGCTCGGCGGCCAGCTTCGGCAGATGAAATACATGCCGGAAGTCCGCTTCCGCGACGATACCAGCTTCGACAACTACAAGAAGATCGATGAGCTCCTGCGTTCGCCCGAGGTCCAGCGGGATCTTGGTGCGACAGACGAAGACAAAGAATAATCTACTAAAGAGAACGCATGTCCAAACCACGCAAACCCAAGGGCCGGGCGGTTTCCGGCTGGCTTATCCTCGACAAGCCGGTGGACTTCGGTTCGACCGAAGCCGTGTCCAAGATCAAGTGGCTGCTCAACGCCCAGAAGGCCGGTCACGCCGGCACGCTCGATCCGCTTGCCTCCGGCATGCTGCCGATTGCGCTGGGCGATGCGACGAAAACCGTGCCTTACGTCATGGACGGTCGCAAGATCTACGAATTCACCGTGACCTGGGGAGAGGAACGCTCGACCGACGATCTGGAAGGCGAGGTGACGGCTTCCTCCGACACGCGCCCGGCCGAACAGGCGATCCGCGATCTGTTGCCGAACTATACCGGCGTCATTCAACAAATCCCGCCACAGTTTTCGGCAATCAAGATCGCCGGCGAGCGCGCTTATGATCTCGCCCGTGACGGCGAGACCGTCGAAATCCCGGCCCGCGAAGTCGAAATATTCCGTCTGACGCTGCTTGGCGTGACGCAGAACGAGGCGCATTTCGAGGTCGAATGCGGCAAGGGCACCTATGTGCGCTCGCTTGCCCGCGATTTCGGCCGCGAACTCGGCTGCTACGGTCATATTTCCAATCTCCGCCGCACCTTCGTCGCGCCCTTCGGCGAGGACAAGATGGTGCCGCTTGCCGATCTGGTGGCGCTGGAAGAGATCGAGGACCGCGACGAGCGGCTTGCCGCTCTCGACGCCTATCTGATCGATACCGCCGAGGCGCTCTCCTCATTGCCGCATCTGCCGGTGACGGAAGAACAGGCGCACCGCATCAAGATGGGCAATCCGATCATCCTGCGCGGCCGCGACGTGCCCGTCGAAGAGCCGGAAGCCTATGCCACCGTCCGCGGCAAGCTGATCGCCATCGGCGAGATCGGCCAGGGCGAGTTCCGCCCGAAGCGCGTGTTCGGCTGATCCGGCGTGGCACCTCTTCCAATTAGAGCTTGAATGGTCTATAGGCAGCGCCAGCCAAAGGGCTGCCTTCGGGCAACACTTTGCATTCACGGCCAAGGCTGGACGACATCCCGGCCTTTGGCGACCCTATTTCCTCTCCACTATAAAGGATCAGACGATGTCGATCACTGCAGAACGCAAGGCCGAACTCATCAAGGAATACGCAACCGTCGAAGGCGATACCGGTTCTCCGGAAGTCCAGGTTGCCATCCTTACCGAGCGGATCAACAATCTGACGGAACACTTCAAGGGTCACAAGAAGGACAACCACTCCCGTCGTGGCCTTCTGACCATGGTTTCGAGCCGCCGTTCGCTTCTCGACTACCTGAAGAAGAAGGACGAAGCCCGTTACACCAAGCTGATCACCAGCCTGGGCGTGCGCCGCTAACAAGTTCTCGGCGGGTTCCTCCTCGGAAGAACCCGCCGGATCGCTATTTCGGCCCCTTTTGGGGTGCCAGACTGAGGCGGACCCGGATGGGCCGGTTTCGCCACCAAAACCAGACCTGTCATGGGGCAGGATTGCAGGATGCTTTTGACCGGAGCCGAAAACGGCTTCGGTCAGTTCAAAAAGCCTCTCGTTGTCTTGCCCGTGATGTGTCGCAATGACTGCGGTGAAGTGTGTTGCCGCCCCTTAGCTGGAAAAGCCGGGGCGAGACGCCGTTTCCCGCGTTGAAGGACAATATATGTTCAATACCCACTCCGTCGAAATCGAATGGGCCGGCCGTACGCTGAAGCTGGAAACGGGCAAGATCGCCCGCCAGGCTGACGGCGCCGTTCTCGCTACCTACGGCGAAACCGTCGTTCTCGCCACTGTCGTTTCGGCCAAGGCGCCGAAGCCGGGCCAGGACTTCTTCCCGCTGACCGTCAACTACCAGGAAAAGACCTATGCCGCCGGCAAGATCCCGGGTGGCTACTTCAAGCGCGAAGGTCGTCCGTCGGAAAACGAAACGCTGGTTTCGCGCCTGATCGACCGCCCGATCCGTCCACTCTTCCCGGAAGGCTACAAGAACGACACCCAGGTCGTCGTTACCGTCGTCCAGCATGACCTCGAGAACAACCCGGACATCCTGTCCATGGTTGCAACCTCTGCAGCGCTTACCCTGTCCGGCGTTCCCTTCATGGGCCCGGTCGGCGGCGCACGCGTCGGCTACATCAACGGCGAATATGTCCTGAACCCGCATCTCGACGAGATGGAAGAATCGGTTCTTGACCTCGTCGTCGCCGGCACCCAGGACGCCGTCCTGATGGTTGAATCGGAAGCCAAGGAACTGAACGAAGACGTCATGCTCGGCGCCGTCATGTTCGGCCACAAGGGTTTCCAGCCGGTCATCGACGCGATCATCAAGCTCGCTGAAGTGGCTGCCAAGGAACCCCGCGACTTCCAGCCGGAAGACTATTCCGAACTCGAAGCCGAAATGCTCAAGCTGTTCGAAGCCGAGCTGCGCGAAGGCTACAAGATCACCCAGAAGGCTGATCGTTACGCTGCAGTCGACGCCGTCAAGGCAAAGGTCAAGGCTCACTTCTTCCCGGAAGGCGTAGAGCCGAAGTACACTGCCGAAGTCATCGGCTCCGTCTTCAAGCACCTGCAGGCGAAAATCGTTCGCTGGAACATTCTCGACACCAAGAGCCGTATCGATGGCCGTGACCTCGTCACCGTCCGCCCGATCGTCTCGGAAGTCGGCCTCCTGCCGCGCACCCACGGTTCGGCTCTGTTCACCCGCGGTGAAACGCAGGCGATCGTTGTTGCCACGCTCGGCACCGGCGAAGACGAACAGTATGTCGATAGCCTCACGGGCATGTACAAGGAGCGCTTCCTGCTCCATTACAACTTCCCGCCCTATTCCGTTGGTGAAACCGGCCGCATGGGCTCCCCGGGCCGCCGCGAAATCGGTCACGGCAAGCTCGCATGGCGCGCTATCCGCCCGATGCTTCCTTCGGCTGAACAGTTCCCCTACACGCTGCGCGTCGTCTCCGAGATCACCGAGTCGAACGGCTCGTCCTCGATGGCAACCGTCTGCGGCACCTCGCTCGCTCTGATGGACGCCGGCGTTCCTTTGGCAAAGCCGGTTGCCGGTATCGCCATGGGCCTGATCCTCGAAGGTGAACGCTTTGCCGTTCTCTCCGACATCCTCGGCGACGAAGACCACCTCGGCGACATGGACTTCAAGGTTGCAGGTACCGCCGACGGCATCACCTCGCTGCAGATGGACATCAAGATCGCCGGTATCACCGAAGAGATCATGAAGGTCGCACTTGCCCAGGCACAGGGCGGTCGTACCCACATTCTCGGCGAAATGGCCAATGCCATCTCCGAAGGCCGTTCGCAGCTCGGCGAATTCGCACCGCGCATCGAAGTGATGAACATCCCGGTCGACAAGATCCGTGAAGTCATCGGTTCGGGCGGCAAGGTCATCCGCGAAATCGTCGAAAAGACCGGCGCCAAGATCAACATCGAAGACGACGGCACCGTGAAGATCGCATCTTCGTCGGGCAAGGAAATCGAAGCGGCCCGCAAGTGGATCCACTCGATCGTTGCCGAGCCGGAAGTCGGCGTGATCTACGAAGGCACCGTTGTGAAGACCGCCGATTTCGGCGCCTTCGTCAACTTCTTCGGCGCCCGCGACGGTCTGGTCCACATTTCGCAGCTCGCTTCCGAGCGAGTTGCCAAGACCTCTGACGTCGTCAAGGAAGGCGACAAGGTCTGGGTCAAGCTGATGGGCTTCGACGAGCGCGGCAAGGTTCGTCTCTCGATGAAGGTCGTCGACCAGGCCACCGGCGAGGAAATCAAGAAGGCCGACGGCGACGCAGCCGCCGAATAAGCTTTCGCTTGATTGAAATCAGGGGCGCGGAAGTTTCTTCTTCCGCGCCTTTTCTTTATTCGTAGACGCACACACTACTCACTTAAGGTCCGCATCCATGAGCCGCGACGCCCTGAAAACTCTCTTCCATCCCTTCGTTACCGATGCCGTACCCATGCCCGGCGAAGGCGAGCGGGTGATCTTTCTCGGCGCCGAGGCCGGCAATGCAAGGCCGGAAGGCTTTGACGCGGAAATCACCTCCGTACAGCCGTTCCGCCCGCTGTTCCGCGCCCTGCGCAACGACGCCTTTCCTGAAGCAGAGGGCGAGGATTATGACGGTGCGCTGGTTCTGTGCGGCAAGCATCGCGGTGACAACGAGAACCGCATTGCGGAAGCTCTGGCGCGCGTAAAGGTCGGCGGCCTGATCGTGGTTGCTGGCGGCAAGGAAGACGGCATCCAGCCGATCCGCACCATGCTGCTAAAACTCGGCATCATTCTCGACTACGCACCGAAATATCACGGTGTCGCCATCTGGTTCGCACGGCCGGAAGACGCAAGCGATGCGATCAAGGCGTTGAAGAAGACCGCTGTAACAGTCGAGGGGCGCTTCCAGGCGGCTCCGGGCATGTTCAGCCATGATCGCGTTGATGCGGGCTCCGAGCTGCTCGCAAGCCGCTTCCCGACCGATTTCGACGGCAATGTTGCCGACTTTGGAGCGGGCTGGGGTTATCTCTCGGTGATGCTGGCGGAAAAGTCGCCGCGCGTGAACCGCATCGACCTGTTCGAGGCCGATTATCGGGCGCTCGAATTCGCCAAGAAGAACCTTGCGCATAATTGCCCCGATCTGCAGGCACGCTTCTTCTGGCAGGATCTCGGAGCCGAGCCGCCGAAGGAGAAGTATGACATGGTCATCATGAACCCGCCCTTCCACGAAGCGCAGGCTGCCGATCCGGAACTGGGTCGCACGATGATCCGCACCGCCGCTGCCGCGCTCAAGCAGGGCGGTCGCCTGATGATGGTCGCCAATCGCGGCCTGCCTTACGAGCCGGTGCTCGCCGAAGCCTTCCGCGAATACGGCGAAACCTGCCGTAACTCGAAATTCAAGGTCATGTGGGGCAAGAAGTAGCCGCCAAGGCGCTTCGAGAAAGCTCGATCGTTTCCATCCCTTGCCTAATTCACCGAATGCAAATTAAGGTTGCATTCGGTGGTGTGGGGCGCGTGAATGAAACGGTTGATCGCGGTTATTGTTATATGGCTTGCCGCCACGAATGCGGCCTTCTCTGATTCCGCGCGTATCACCTGGGAATGGTATAACGCCGCCGAGATGCATCAGGGACGCAAGGCGGCGGGTCCGGCCGACCAGAGGCTTGCTGCCCACTATTTCCGGCTTGCCGCAGACAAGGGCAATATAGCCGCCGCCTACAAGCTCGGTGAGATCTTCGAAAACGGCCAAGGCCTCGCTCCCGACCCGATACAGGCATTTCAGTGGTACATGAAGGCGGCGGCCAGGAACGACAAGCATGGCCAGCTCAAGGTCGGCTGGTGTTACCAGAAGGGCATCGCTGTCGCAGCCGATCCCGCAATCGCCGCCATCTGGTATCGCGTCGCGGCCGAAAACGACAATATCTGGGGCTATCACATGCTGGCCTTCATGCTTGCCGATGGCGAGGGCATCAAGAAGGATGTCGCGCTTGCGCGCCGCTATTTTGAGCGCAGCCTGCCGAAGACAAATGATCACTGGGCTAAATGGAAGCTGGCGCAGCTAATCGAAGCGGAAGATCCGAAGAGAGCCAAATTGTTGCTGAAAGAGGCCGCAGAGGCGGGGAACGCCCAAGCCGCTGAGGAGCTCAAACGGATTGATCTCAAGCCTTAGAACGCAATACGAGAAGCTTGGCTTACTCGGTGTCGGCCCGGCGCAGCTTGTCGAGGGTCGGCAGCGAGGTGATGCTGTAGCCGGCATCCACGTAATGCACTTCGCCGGTCACGCCGCGCGAAAGGTCGGAGAGGAGATAAAGCGCAGAGCCGCCGATATCCTCGATCGTAGCGGTACGGCGTAAGGGGGCGTTTTCCCGGTTCCAGGAATAGATCGCACGGGCATCCGAAATACCCGCTCCGGCAAGCGTGCGCACGGGGCCGGCGGAGATCGTGTTGACGCGGATGTCACGCGGGCCGTAGTCGGCCGCCAGATAGCGCACCGAGGCCTCTAGAGCAGCCTTGGCGACGCCCATGACGTTATAATTGGGAATGACGCGTTGCGAGCCGTTATAGGTCAGCGTCAGCAGCGAGCCGCCGTTAGGCATCAGCTCGACCGCCCGCTTGGCAATCTCGGTGAAGGAAAAGCAGGAAATCACCATTGTGCGGGAAAAGTTTTCGCGCGTGGTGTCGGCATAAAGGCCCTTCAGCTCGTTCTTGTCGGAAAAGCCGATCGCATGAACGAGGAAATCGAAGGAGCCCCAGCGCTCTCTGATCGCCGCGAAGGTCGCGTCGACCGAGTGCAAGTCTTCAACGTCGCAGGGGATGACGAAATCGGAGCCGATTTCTGTCGCAAGCGGCCTTACCCGCTTGCCCAAGGCCTCACCCTGATAGGTGAAGGCCAGTTCCGCGCCCTGGGCGGACAAGGCTTTTGCAATGCCCCAGGCGATCGAATGGTTGTTCGCGACCCCCATGATGAGGCCGCGCTTCCCCTGCATGATACCCGTCATGGGTTTATCCGTTGTAGCGCTGGAATACGAGCGTTGCGTTGGTGCCGCCGAAACCGAACGAGTTCGACAGAACCGTGTCGATCTTGGCATTGTCGATGCGCTTGCGCACGATCGGCACGCCGTCGAATTCGGGATCGAGGTTCTGGATATGCGCGCTTTCGCCGATGAAGCCGGCCTGCATCATCAGAAGGCCGTAGATCGATTCCTGCACGCCGGCAGCACCGAGCGAATGGCCGGTCAGCGACTTGGTCGACTGGATATGCGGGATCTTGTCCTTGAAGACTTCGCGGATCGCACCGATTTCCTTCGAGTCGCCTACCGGCGTCGAGGTGCCGTGGGTGTTGATGTAATCGACTTCGCCCTTCACCGTTGACAGTGCCTGGCGCATGCAGCGGATCGCGCCTTCGCCCGACGGAGCGACCATGTCGTAGCCGTCCGACGTTGCGCCGTAACCGGTGATTTCGGCATAGATCTTGGCGCCACGAGCCTTGGCATGTTCCAGCTCTTCGAGAACCAGCACGCCTGCACCGCCGGCGATGACGAAACCGTCGCGATCGGCGTCATAGGCGCGCGAGGCATTGGCTGCGTTATCGTTATACTTCGAAGACATGGCGCCCATCGCGTCGAACAGGTTCGACATGGTCCAGTCGAGATCTTCGTGGCCGCCGGCGAACATGATGTCCTGCTTGCCCCACTGGATCATTTCAGCAGCATTGCCGATGCAATGTGCCGAGGTCGAGCAGGCCGACGAGATCGAGTAGTTGACGCCGTGGATCTTGAACCATGTGGCAAGCGTTGCCGATGCCGTGGAGGACATCGCCTTCGGCACGGCGAACGGGCCGATACGCTTCGGGCTGTTGTTCTTGAGCGTGATGTCGGCGGCTTCGATCAGCGTGCGGGTAGAAGGACCGCCCGAACCCATGATGATGCCGGCACGCTCGTTTTCGGCATAATCTTTTTCTTCCAGGCCGCTGTCTGCCAGCGCCTGCTTCATCGCGACATGGTTCCAGGCGCCGCCCTGGCTAAGAAAGCGCATGGCGCGGCGATCGACGAGTTCCGTCGTGTCGATATTCGGCTTTCCCCAGACCTGGCACTTGAAGCCGTGCTCCGCGAAATCGGGAGAAAAGGAGATGCCGGATTTCGCAGCCCTCAAGGATTCGGTGACTTCGCCTGCGTCGTTACCGATCGAGGACACGATACCGAGGCCCGTGACAACTACCCGTCTCATTTGCTGTAACCCTTGTTGTTTCCGTCAGTTGGCCTTGAGTTTGCCTCAGGCCGTCTTGTCCTTGGACAGGCCGACGCGAAGGTCGGTTGCCTGATAGATAGTTTCTCCATCGGCCTTCAGCCAGCCGTCAGCGGTGCCGAGCACGAGCCGGCCTTTCATGACGCGCTTGAAGTCGATGCCGAATTCGAGAAGCTTGGTGGTCGGGCGGATCATGCCCTTGAACTTCACTTCGCCGGTCGAAAGCGCCATGCCGCGGCCTTCTTCGCCCAGCCAGCCGAGGAAGAAGCCGGTCAGCTGCCACATGCCGTCGAGGCCGAGGCAGCCCGGCATGATCGGGTTGCCTTCGAAATGGCAGGGGAAGTACCAGTCGTCAGGCTTCACGTCGTATTCCGCGCGAATGTAGCCCTTGTCGAAAGCGCCGCCGGTCTCTGAAATATCGGTGATACGGTGGACCATCAGCATCGGCGGCAGCGGCAATTGCGCGTTACCCGGCCCGAAGAGCTCACCATGTGCGCAGGCGAGAATTTCTTCGTAATTGAAGCTGGATTGTCTGGTCGTCATCGAATTCCGCATCCCCTTTGATCGCTAGGTCAGGCGGGCCAAGCCCTGTTTCAGGCACAGCCATGATTGAAGCGTTGAACATTCCGGGTCCGGGATATTGGGCCTTGGAACATCATTTTGTCACGTCCGCATATAGGAACCGGAGCGTGCAAACCAGAGGGACGGGCATAAAATCCGAATATTTGCGGCATTGCGTGCGCATCCGACGCGGGAAACTGTTGAAACTCAAGCCGCCAAAAGTTATATCCGAAACTTGAGAAGTATCGCGAGTTGCAGGAGCTCCAGATCAGAATGGCAGAAGCCATACCCGAAATCGAAGTGAAGTTGCGCCATCATGGCCTGCGGCCGACACGGCAGCGCGTCGCGCTGGGCGATCTTCTTTTTGCCAAGGGTGACCGCCACCTGACGGTCGAGGAACTGCACGAGGAAGCGATCATCGCAGGCGTGCCGGTATCATTGGCAACCGTCTACAACACGCTTCACCAATTTACCGAAGCCGGCCTGATCCGCGTTCTCGCCGTCGAAGGCGCCAAGACCTATTTCGACACCAACACGTCGGACCACCACCATTTCTTCATCGAAGGCCGCAATGAGGTCATGGACCTTCCTGTTGGCAACCTGGAGATCGGCAACCTGCCGGAACCTCCGGAAGGCATGGAGATCGCCCATGTGGACGTCGTCATCCGCCTGCGCGAAAAGCGCTCCTGACGCTTGAGGGCATCCCGGCAAAACCGGGCACCCGTTTTGCTGAAATTGCATTGAGGCAGCTCTAGCGGCGTTTTTTCCTTTTGCTTGACTTCAGAGCCTCTTCGGGAGGCCGGCCTGGACGCGACATGTAGCGCGGCAGGGTCCAGCCGTAGTGGAGCGCGCCGCCGCGGAGCGCAAAGGAAATCACCACACCGCAGCCGGCGCTGACGAAAAGCGGCTGGCCCATGGCGTGTACGGCTGTAAAGGTTGCAGCGCCAGCAAGCGCGGATGTGATGTAGATCTCCGGACGCAACAGTACCGAGGGCTCGTTTGCCAGAACGTCGCGTAACACGCCGCCCAGGGTCGCGGTCATCACGCCGGTGACGATCGCAATCGTTGGCGATCCGGTTGCGGCCATGCCCTTGGCGGCGCCGAGCACGCAGTAGGCGGCAAGGCCGATCGCATCCAGCCACAAAAGCAGCTTGTAACGCGATTCCACGTAATAGGCGGTGAAATAAACGAATGCGCCGGTCGCGACGCAGATGAGAATGTAGATCGGATCGATGACCCAGAACACCGGGCGACCGAGGATCAGATCACGCACGGTTCCTCCGCCCGATCCGGTCACCGCGGCAAAGAAAAGGAAGCCGATGAGATCGAGTTCCTTGCGCGAGGCGGCAAGCGCGCCGGTTGCTGCAAATACCGCAACGCCCATATAATCGAGTATCATCAGCAGCGGCATGTCATTCTCCAGCGTCGCGCAAGTGCTCGGGGCTAATGGTTGAGGACAATAATTCGTGTCCTGCATATACGTAATTCGTGCTGCAGCGTCATAAACAGATCAATTTGCCTGTGGTGAACGCCGTGAAGAAGCATTTTGTCGCGATAATCCAAGCCATTGCCCTTCTGGTGATGATGCCCGTGATGGCATCGGCCCAGCAACAGCTGCTGCAAGATCCGGAAATGTTCGAAAAGGGGTTCTTCAGGAAAAGCTGCAAGACGGTCGATTTCGGGCCGAATTTCGTCAAGCGCTTCGATATTAACAACGACAATATTACCGATGTCGTTATCGATCACAGCGACATGACCTGTGACGGCGTTCGCGGACCAAGATGCAATCAGGATGGCTGCCCGCAGAATTTCTATGTCCAGGCCAAGGAGGGCGGTTACATCATGATCGCCACCGCCCAGGTCTATGGCTACGATTTCGTCCAGTATTTTGGCAACATGGTCTTCATGTTCAAAATGCATCCGCGTTTCTGCGAGCGTACCGATGCGGTACCTTGCGAAATGCGTGTTCGCGTTCGCGGAACGAAATTCGTCACGATCTCCAAGAAATAGCTATCGCGGCAAGAACGAGCCGATCCGGCCCGTCAGATAATAGGCGGCAAGGCTCATCCACTCCCGCGCGGCAGTCGTGGTGATCTGGGCGTTGAGCGCCGGCTGGGTAAAGTCCAGGCCAAGTCCCACTACGCCGCTGGTGCGATAATCGACCGGCCAAGGCGTGATCGTGATACCGGCCTTGGCGAACAGCCCGACCGAGCGCGGCATGTGAAAGGCCGAGGTGATCAGCAGGCAGTTTTCCAACCCCTGAGCTTTCAAGAGTTCGGCTGTGTTGAGGCTGTTCTCGTAGGTCGTGCGCGACGTGTTTTCCTTGATCAGCCGCTCGGGAGAAATGCCGAAGGCCGAGAAGAAGCGTTCCGCCGTCTGCGCCTCGCCCTCGAAAGTGCCGCTGATCGACCCGTCACCGCCTGAAATCAGGATGCGTGCTTCAGGGTAGTTGCGAGCAAGCCTCAGGGCCTCGACGAAGCGGTCGGCCGACTGGTTGAGCTCCATGCCGCCCCGCGCCGTGTTGATCTCGTTGTCGAAGGCGCCGCCGAGGATGATCATGCACGAGACCTCGGCAAGATCCTTTGCTTGTCTTTCAAACCGTGCTTCGAGAACCTGCAATGCCACCACACCCGTTGTCGTGAACAGCGTGATGAAAAGCACAAGCGCCGCAAGACATGCCGAGAGGCCGGAAAGCCTTCGCCAGCCGACGAAGGCAAGTGCTGCCGCTAGCGTCGCTAGCAGGAAGGCGATGGAAAGCGGTTGGGCGAAAACCCAGAACAATTTGGAGAGAAGAAACATGGACGCTCGCGAATTCGATTCGCGCGCAGTTTACAGCGCGTCGCGGCGGCGGTGAACGATCGGCTGCTGGAAATGCAGGTGAAGCGGGCGTGGCAGCGCCCTTGTGGCGAGCGCGACGACAATCGTCAGCATGGCGACGACAGACAGTGCATCCTTGCCCATGGAATGGGTAATGAAGGCTCCGGTCACCGCTCCGGCCGCCATGCCGGTCCATGGCACGGTCTGGATCAGCCAGCCGCGCGGATTGCGATCGCCGATCATCCATCGCCCGATCCCGCGGCCGAAGCGGGAGAGTGCGCCGGTAATATAGGTCAGCCCGATCGGCAGGCCTTCGATCTGCTCAACGGTCGCGTTGATCAGACCCATGGACAGCACGACCAGATAGAATTGCACGCGCAGGTAATCCGCCGGCAGTACCGAGGCGCCTGCAAGCAGGATTGCCACGGTCGACAGCACCACGAAGGCGCGCCGCGCCGAGACACGGTGGGCAAGCACGATGCCGAGCGCATTGCCAAGAATGAAGACCCATATCGCGCCGAACAGGGTCAGTGCGTGGCTATAGTCACCATCGGCAACGGATATTGCCGCGCGCGTTGTGTTGCCGCTCATGAAGGAGACGAAATCGCCGGAGAGGATGAGGCCGATCGCATCTGTCATGCCGGCAATGAAGGAAACCGCAGCCACAAGCGCCAAACCGGTTGTGGTCCGCCGTTTGCGGATGATGTGTCGACGTCTCTGGCGTGTCATCTGACGAGCGTGGTTGGGGTGTATTTCCGGGCAATCTGCCGCAAAACGGCTTCACGGCATTGATCCATGACAATAGCGGCAGAAAGGGTCGCAGTCCTGTCCAAACTAACTGTCCGACAGCCAGTCCCGAATGCCGCGTGCGGCCGCGCGACCGGTAGCAAGGCAGGCGGTGAGCAGGTATCCGCCGGTCGGCGCTTCCCAGTCGATCATTTCACCGGCTGCGAACAATCCGGGGCAGGATTTCAGCATGTAGCGCTCGTCGATGTCGCTCCAGGCAATACCGCCAGCCGACGAGATTGCCTCGGCAATCGGGCGGGGGCGCAAAACCGGGATCGGCAATGCCTTGATTAACTCGGTAAGTTGTTCCGGCGTCAGACGATTGGCATTCGGAGACAGTTCGCGCAGGAGCGAGGCCTTCACGCCATCCAGTCCGGCCCCCTTGCGCAGCCGGTTGGAAAAGCTCGCCTTGGCATCCTGTCTGGCAAGATCGCGGGCGAGGCGATCCTGCGTTCGGCCCGGCATCAGATCGACGGTAAGCGTGGCCTTCCCGTCACGCAGAACCCGGTCGCGCAGTGCGGCCGAATGGGCATAGACGAGACTGCCCTCAATCCCGTGTTTCGAGATGACGAATTCGCCCGGATAGGTGCCGGCATCAGATGTGGTGGAGACAGATTTAAGCGGTGCCCCGGCGAAGCGCTCGACGAAGATTTCGCTCCAGCCGACATCGAAGCCGCAATTGGCCGGCTGCAGGTCGCGAACGGCTATGCCCTGATCCTTTAGCCACGGCACCCAGGCGGCGTCTGAGCCAAGCCGCGGCCAGCTCGCGCCGCCGAGGGCCAGAAGCGTGGCGTCGGGCCGGATGGTGACTTCGCCATCCGGTGTCGCGAAGCAATATCCGTCTGCATCAAAGCCGGTCCAGCGGTGCCGGGTCTTGAGTGTGACACCCTGGGCTTCCAGCCGTTTCAGCCATGCGCGCAGCAGCGGAGAGGCTTTCATCACCGTCGGGAAAACCCGGCCGGATGTGCCGACGAACGTTTCCGTGCCGAGCTCCGCCGCCCATCGGCGCACATCATCCGGCGTAAACGCATTGAGCGCCGGGCGCAGGCGAGGCGAGGCTTGGCCGAAACGTTCGGCAAAACCGGAAAAATCCTCCGAATGGGTGATGTTCAGCCCCGACTTGCCGGCCAGCAGGAATTTGCGCGCGAAGGTTGGCATCGCGTCGTAGACAGTCACGGCAAGACCAGCCGCGGAAAGCTGTTCCGCCGCCGCAAGCCCGGCCGGGCCGCCGCCGATGATTGCGATTGTCTTGGTCATGGGCTCAGTCAGTCAGAGGCTTTGCTGTGGTGCTGCGGGAAGTGGCCCGCGGCTGCGTCTAAATTCGACGAAGATGTGCCCGAAGAGCGCGACAAGCACAATGGGGCCGCCGATCAGAGTGGCCTGTGGTGGTATTTCGGCCATGAACATCCACACCCAAAGCGGCGTGAGCGGCACTTCCAGCGCAATGATGAGGCTGGCATCCGCCGCCGGAATGCGGCGAGCACCAAACGTGTAGAGAATGAGGCCAAGCGCGTTCTGCATGATGCCGAACAGGAAGATCAGCGTCATATCCTGCCCGGTGGCGGTGCCGGGGCTGGCGAACCAGAAGGTGACGGCCGAGCAGAGATAGGCGGAAAACGCCATGGCCGGCAGCATCGGCACATCACGGTGTTGGCGCATGATGACGGCAAGTGCTGCGACCGTCAGCGTCATGATGCCCGCCAGTCCCTTGCCGAGCATCGATCCGCCACCGCCGGCATCCGTCAGCATGACGGCGACGCCGGCGAAGGCGAGAGTACTGGCGATCAGCGTCGAGCGGCCGGCCTTTTCGCCGATCACCAGGAAGGCGACGCCGGCGGTGACGAAGGGCACGGTCGCATAGATGACCATCGCATCGGCAACCGAGGTGTAGTAGATGGAGCCGAGACCGGAAATCATGCTGCCGGCGGAAAACAGGGTGGCGAGGATCGTCGGCCAGCGAATTGCCTTCAGGATCGGCCAGGCGCGGTCCCGTTCCAGATAGAAGAAGAACAGCAGCGTCGCCGTGCCCGAGACCAGCCCGCGCAGAAATATGATCGTCGGAAGATCCGTCTCGATCGCACGCATGAACAGGCCCGACAAAGACCAGGCCAGCGCCGACAGGCCGACATAGATCACGCCGAGGCGATACTGGCGGTCTTCGCTGGACATGATTGTGGCCCCGGCAGGAATGAAAGAAAACCGGGACGTTAATCCCGGCTTCCAATCGTCACAAGCGCCGCTTGCGCACTCCCATGCCGCAAACGCATCATACCGGACCGGCGTGTAGAGGTCCTCACGTCAGCAGCGCTTCCGTCAGCGGGTGATGCGGATCGGCAAGTCCGTCGAGAATGTTGAAGTGGTGGCGATCCGATTCCTCGACGCAATCCGTCTCGGCTCCGAGCCCTTTCCAGATATTGGCGAGAAGTGCGTTCTGGCGCAGGAATTCCGAACGCTCCGCGGCGCCCACCCAACAGGTGACGCGGGTGCGATTGAGCGGTTCGAGCAGCGCAGGACTTTCGAGATAGGCTTCTTCAATATCGATCTGCTGCATTTTGTTCATCTGCGTCATGATGAGCGGCCGCAGGTCATGGACGCCCGAGATCGATACGACATTGACGATCCGCTTGCGAATCTCTTCCGGCAGGGGAGACGTGGCGCTGACCATGCGGGTGACGAGATGCCCGCCCGCGGAATGCCCGGTGAGCCGGATCGGGCCGGAGACGATTTCCGCTGCAGCTTCGATGGCTTTGCCGATTTCCTGCGTGATGCCTGAAATCCGGTTTTCCGGCGCCAGCGTGTAGCTCGGCATCGTTACGGCATAGCCGGTTTCCACCGCGCCATGGGCCAGATGCGAGAAATAGCTGTTGTCGAGCCTGATCCAGAAGCCGCCATGGACAAAAACGACGAGGCCGATCGGATCACCGGCCGGCAGGAACAGGTCGAAGCGGTTTCGCGGCTTGTCGCCGTAGCTCAGGTTGAGCTTCGACTGTCCGGTTTCCCTCATGCGCTCGCGATAAGTCTTCGCCGGTTCCGCCCATGCATCCGGCCAGCGATCGCCCTGCGGAATGTTGATGCCGTTGGCATAGGCGTCGTCCCAGTCGATGATCTTGTGGCGCATGCGGCTCTCCTGACCTGCTTCTTTCTCTCAAGACATACCGCATCGGTGGCCTCTGACCAGCCCTTTCATCGGAAAGAATGACGCGAAAACAGGTGCTTCCGAAAAATATTACAAACTTAAAATTTCTCTCTTGCCAGTCCCGGAACTCGGTGCAATTCTGGACAAAAGGCAAAAAGCCACATCGATAAGAATAATGGGAACGTGATTATGCTGGGACCGTCAGGCCATCAGGATACCTATGCCCGCGATAACCTTCCGCCCATCGAAGAATGGCCGGAAATAAGGCTCGATGGCTTCCAATACCCCGAATGGATGAATGCCGGCGTCGAGCTGACCGACCGTATGGTCGAGCGCGGTTTCGGCGACCACACGGCGCTGATCGGCAACGGCCGGCAGCGCACCTACAAGGAACTGACCGACTGGACGAACCGCATTGCGCGAGCGCTGACCGAGGATTACGGGGTAAAGCCGGGTAACCGCATTTTGATCCGCTCGGCCAACAATCCGGCCATGGTCGCCTGCTGGCTGGCTGCCACCAAGGCCGGTGCCGTCGTCGTCAACACGATGCCGATGCTGCGTGCCGGTGAACTCGCCAAGATCATCGACAAGGCGCAGGTGACGCTGGCGCTGTGCGACACGCGGTTGATGGACGAGCTGGTCGCCGCCGCCAAGGAAAGCGATTTCTTGAACCAGGTCATCGGTTTCGACGGCACCGCCAATCACGATGCCGAACTGGACCGCGCTGCCCTCAACAAGCAGGTGAAGTTCGAGGCGGTGAAAACCGGTCGCGACGATGTGGCGCTGCTCGGCTTCACCTCCGGTTCGACCGGTGTGCCCAAGGCGACGATGCATTTCCATCGCGATATCCTGATCATCGCCGATGCCTATGCGCGTGAAGTCTTGAACGTTCGACCGGACGACGTCTTCGTCGGTTCGCCGCCGCTTGCCTTCACCTTCGGGCTTGGCGGCCTGGCCGTCTTCCCGCTGCGTTTCGGCGCGAGTGCTGCGCTTCTCGAAAACGCATCGCCGCCAAAACTGATCGAGATCATCGAGACGCATAAGGCGACCATCTGTTTCACCGCGCCGACCGCCTATCGCGCCATGCTTTCCGCCATGGATGGCGGTGCGGATTTGTCTTCGCTCAGGATTGCGGTATCGGCTGGAGAGACGCTGCCGGGACCGGTTTTCGACGAATGGATGCGAAAGACCGGCACGCCGATCCTCGATGGCATCGGCGGCACCGAGATGCTGCATATCTTCATCTCCAACCGGCTGAACGATTTCAGGGCATCCAGCACCGGCAAGCCGCTGATGGGTTATCAGGCAATGGTGGTGGATGAGGATCTGAACGAGGTGCCGCGCGGCACGCCCGGCCATCTCGTCGTTCGCGGCCCGATCGGCTGCCGTTATCTTGCCGACGAACGGCAGAAGAACTTCGTCCGCGGCGGCTGGAATGTCACCGGCGACACGTTCGTAGAGGATGCGGACGGCTATTTCCACTTCGCCGCCCGCTCCGACGACATGATCGTCTCAGGCGGCTACAACATTGCCGGCCCGGAAGTGGAGGCGGCGCTTCTGAAGCACGAGGCGGTGCAGGAATGCGCGGTGATCGGTGTACCGGACGAGGATCGCGGCATGATCGTCGAGGCGCATGTGGTGCTCGTAGCAGGTTCCGACCCGTGCGACGCCATGGCGAAGCTTCTGCAGGAACATGTGAAGGCGGTGATCGCGCCTTACAAATATCCGCGCTCGGTCATCTTCACCGACACGCTTCCGAAGACCGAATCCGGCAAGATCCAGCGCTTCCGTCTGAAGCAGGCTCTTTCGGCGTAAATTACGCTCCCACCGGCGAAATCGTCCTTTTCGACGGTGGAAGTTTCTGTGTGAATGTGGAAGGTAACGGTTCCGCCACGGTGAACTCGCCGGGCGACAGGGGAACGACAAAAAAGGGGAGTACCGCAATGAAGAAAATGCTGGCAGCCGCCACGATGGCGCTCAGCCTCGGTGCATCGGGTCTGGCAATGGCCGAGCCGCTCAAGATCGGCATGATCACCACGCTTTCGGGCGGCGGTGCAGGCCTCGGTGTCGATACCCGTGACGGCTTCATGCTGGCGATCAAACAATCCGGCAACAAGGACATCACCGTCGTTACCGAGGACGACGCGCAGAAGCCGGAACTTGCGGTACAGATCGCCGACAAGATGATCCAGAGCGATCAGGTCGACGTGCTGACCGGCATCGTCTGGTCGAACCTTCTGATGGCGGTCGTGCCGGGCGCGGTCGCGCAGGGGAAATTCTACGTGTCCACCAATGCAGCACCTGCGGCACTCGCCGGCCAGGGCTGCAACAAGCTCTATTTCAACGCCGCCTACCAGAACGACAATCTTCATGAGGCAATGGGCGAATACGCCGCCAAGACCTACAAGAAGATGTTCATCCTCGCCCCGAACTATCCGGCCGGCAAGGATAGTCTCACCGGCTTCAAGCGTTATTACAAGGGCGAGCTGGCCGGCGAAGTCTATACCAAGGTCGGCCAGACGGATTATGCAGCCGAAATCGCCCAGATGCGCGCATCCGGTGCCGATGGCATCTTCGTCTTCCTGCCCGGCGGCATGGGCATTTCCTTCATGAAGCAGTTCGCCCAGTCGGGTGTAAAGATCCCGGTCATGGGCCCGGGCTTCTCCTTCAGCCAGGACGTTCTTCCGGCGATCGGTGACGCGGCGCTCGGCGCCAAGGCATCCGGCCAGTGGGCGCCTGACTTCGACACCGACGTCAGCAAGAAGTTCGTTGCCGATTTCCAGAAGGAATATAACCGCCTTCCGTCCATCTACGCCGTGCAGGCCTATGATGCGGCACAGCTGATCCTGTCGGCCGCCGGAAAGGCCAGCGTCAAGGATGCCGATGCATTCCGTAACGAACTCCTGAAGGCCGACATCCAGTCGCCACGCGGAAACTTCAAGTTCAACACCAACCAGCATCCGATCCAGGACATCTACCTGACGGAAGTGGTGAAGAAGGACGGCGTTCTGACCAACAAGACGGTCGAAAAGATCTTCACCGATCACGGTGATGCCTATGCCAAAGACTGCAAGATCTAAGGCCTAGATGTGACCATCGCACTTGCTCTCGAGCAGTTGCTGAACGGCATCCAGCTCGGCGTCATGTTGTTTCTCATGGCCGCCGGGCTGACGCTGATCTTCGGCGTCATGGGCCTCATCAACCTTGCTCACGGTTCTCTCTACATGGTCGGCGCTTTCGCCTGCGCCGCTGTCGCTGCCTGGACGGGATCGTTCTGGCTCGGCCTGATCGCCAGCCTCGCCTGTGCCGCCGCGGCCGGTGCTGTCGTAGAACTCGCCGTCATCCGCAGGCTTTATGACCGCGATCATCTCGATCAGGTTCTGGCGACCTTCGCGCTGATCCTGATCTTTTCCGAAGGCACCCGCTGGCTGTTCGGCGATTTCCCGCTCTATCTCGACATCCCCCCACTGCTGCAGGGTATCGTCAGCCTGCCGGGAGACGCGAGTTATCCGGTTTACCGTCTGGCGATCATTGCCGTCGGTGCGCTGATCGCGCTCGGCCTTTACTTGCTGATCGGAAAAACCCGTCTCGGCATGCGCATTCGCGCCGGCGAAAGCGACCGCGAGATGATCGGCGCGCTCGGCGTCGACATCCGCACGCTCTACACGCTGGTTTTCTCGCTCGGGTCGGCACTCGCAGGCCTCGCCGGAGCACTCGTCGGCGCGCTGCAATCGGTGCAGGTCGGCATGGGTGAGCCGGTGCTGATCCTCGCCTTCGTCGTCATCGTCATCGGTGGCATCGGCTCGATCAAGGGCGCGCTTTATGGCGCGCTGCTGGTCGGCGTGACGGATACGCTCGGGCGTTTTCTTCTGCCGCAGTTTCTGGCGCTGTTCGTCGACCCTTCTCAAGCCGGCATGATCGGCGGGGCGATGGCCTCGATGCTGATCTATGTCGTCATGGCCGTCATTCTGGCCGTCAAACCGCGCGGGCTTTTCCCGCCGGCCCATGCGTGAGGCCAAGACATGCTGACACGCGAAAATACCGTCAATCTTGTGCTTGCCCTTCTGCTGCTGGTCGCTCCGCTCGCGGCCAATGCATTCGGCCAGCCTTTTTACGTGACGCTCGCCACCCGCATCGCCATTCTGGCGCTGGCAGCGCTCGGTCTCAACCTTGCGCTCGGTCTCGGTGGCCTCGTCTCCTTCGGACACGCCGCCTTCTTCGGCATCGGCGGTTATGCGGCGGGTATCCTGTCCAGCCACGCGCTCTCCTACGAGCCGATGATGTTTGGTCTGTCGGGCACGGTGCAGATGCCGATCATCTGGATCGTTGCAGCGATCGCTGCGGGCCTTGTGGCACTGGCGATCGGGGCGATCAGCCTGCGGACTTCGGGCGTCTACTTCATCATGATCACGCTCGCCTTTGCCCAGATGGTCTATTATTTCGCCATTTCCTGGCCGGCCTATGGTGGCGAGGACGGGTTGTCGATCCTGGTGCGCAACCAGTTTCCCGGCGTCAATACGATGAAGCCGCTGAGCTTCTTCCTCGTCTGTTATGTCGTGCTGCTCGCCGGCATCGCACTGTTCGCCCTGATCCGTGCCTCGCGTTTCGGCGCAGCGCTGCAGGCGGCACGGCAGAACGAAACGCGCGTCGCGACCGTGGGCATCCACCCCTATCGTATCCGGCTGACGGGTTTCGTCATCTCGGCGATGGTGACCGCGCTTGCCGGCGCGCTTTATGCCGATCTCAACCGCTTCGTCAGCCCGTCCATGCTCTCTTGGCACATGTCGGGCGAACTGATCGTACTGATTATTCTCGGCGGCACCGGGCGGCTGTTCGGGCCGTTGGCGGGGGCAGCGCTTTATGTCGCCTTCGAATTTGCGCTTGGTGGACTGACGGAACGCTGGCAGTTCTTCCTTGGCCTCATCCTCCTCGGTGTCGTGCTGTTTGCGCGAGGCGGCCTGCTTGGTCTTCTGGCCGGAAAGGCGAAACATGGTTGAGCCGGTTCTGCAGATAGACAATCTCGTCAAGGCATTCGGTGCCTTGCGCGCCACAGACGGTGTTTCGATCGATCTTCGACCGGGCGAAATCCACGCGCTGATCGGCCCGAACGGGGCCGGCAAGTCGACGCTGATCCACCAGATCTGCGGTACGGTGAGGCCGGATAGTGGCACGATCCGGTTTGCCGGTGAGGATATCGGCGCGCTGAACACAGCCGAACGGGCGCAAAAAGGCCTCGGCCGGACCTTTCAGGTCTCGTCGCTGGCACCGGAATTTTCCGCGCTCAGGAATGTCATGCTGGCCGTGCAGGCCAAGCAGGGTTCCAGCTTCGGTTTCTTCAGGCCGGTGATGCGGGATAGTTCATTGGTCGACCCGGCAATGGCGATCCTCGAACGGGTAGGGCTGGCCGACCGCGCGCGCCTGCCGGCAGCCGAACTTTCCCACGGCGAGCGCCGCCAGCTGGAAATTGCCATGGCGCTTGCACTGCAATCCAAGGCCTTTCTGCTCGACGAGCCGATGGCCGGCATGGGGCCGGAAGGTTCGAAAAGGCTGACGGGCTTCCTCGACGAATTGCGCAAGGAAGCGCCGATATTGCTGGTCGAACACGATATGGATGCGGTCTTTGCTTTGGCCGACCGGATTTCGGTGCTCGTTTACGGCAAGGTCATCGCGACCGGCACGGTGGATGAAATCCGCAGTAACCCGACGGTGCGCACCGCCTATCTGGGGGATCACGCCTGATGCTTCTGGATGTACAGGATATCACCACCTATTACGGCGCAAGCCAGGCACTTTTCGGCGTCGAATTCCGTATCGACGAAGGCGAGGTCGTGGCGCTGATGGGCCGCAACGGCATGGGCAAGTCGACGACGATCAAGTCGATCTGCAATCTGATGCCGCCGAAGACCGGCCGGATATTCTTCGGTGGCAAGAGCACCGAGCGGATGGCGCCCTATAAGGTGGCGCGGCTTGGCGTCGGTCTGGTGCCGGAAGGACGGCGCTGCTTTCCCAATCTTTCTGTCCATGAAAATCTCGTGGCCGCGGCAAGGCCGGGCGAGTGGACACTCGCAAAGGTCAATGCGCTTTTCCCGCGGCTGGAAGAGCGACATGCGCAGATGTCGAAATCGCTTTCCGGCGGCGAACAGCAGATGCTGGCGATCGGCCGTGCGCTGATGACCAATCCGCGCCTGCTCATTCTCGACGAGGCGACGGAGGGGCTGGCTCCGGTCATCCGGCAGGATATCTGGCGGGCGATCCGGCAGTTGAAGGCGGAAGGCCTGTCCATTCTCGTGGTGGACAAGACGCTTTCGGAGCTTTTGCCGGTTGCGGACCGTTGCGTCATCCTCGAAAACGGGCGAAGCGTCTGGCAGGGATCAAGCGGCGAAGTGTCGGCCGATATCCAGGATCGCTATCTCGGAGTATGACAATGGAAGCGGCAAGCGCGGATCTCGAGCTTATCGTTCACGACGCCCACGGCAACAACAAGCCGGAGACGCGGCTGTGGCTGCGCATGCTCTCGACCACCAAGCTGATCACCAACGAGATCCGTCGCCGCCTGCGCGCCGAATTTGGCGCGACGCTGCCGCAGTTCGACCTTCTGGCGCAGCTCTATCGCGAGCGTGAAGGCCTGCGTCTCGGCGAGCTGTCGAAGCGCACCATGGTGACCAACGGCAATGTCACCGGACTGGTGGAGCGGCTGGAGGCGGATGGGTATGTGGAGCGCGTCACGCCCCATGCCGACCGCCGTGTGACGGTGGCACGGCTGACGCCATCGGGTATCGAGTTTTTCACCGGCATGGCCGCAGCGCATGAACGCTGGCTGAAAGACATCATGGCAGATGTCGAGCCGGACATGGTCGCTTCGCTCTGGAGCGAGATCGGTGCGGTCAAGGCATCCGCCAGCAATCACCTTTCCGGCAGCGCCGACGAATAGGGGCTTTTCATCGGCCCCGAAAACACTCTAGGTGTTTCAAAAGCATTGTTCCCGGAGCCGCAATGAAAGACGACCTGCAGGCGATCGTTGAAGACATTCATTCAAAGCTGCAGAAGCGGCTCGGCGAAGGCAAGGTGGCCGACTACATTCCCCAACTTGCCCATGTCGACCCGAAGAAATTCGGCATCGCGGTCGTCACCGTCGACGGCAAGGTTCACAGCGCAGGGGATTGCGACGAGGCCTTCTCGATCCAAAGCGTCTCAAAGGTCTTCACGCTGACGCTGGCGCTCGGCAAGCATGGCGAAACGACGTGGAACCGCGTCGGCCGCGAACCATCGGGATCGGCCTTCAACTCCATCGTCCAGCTGGAGCATGAGGAGGGAAAGCCGCGCAATCCTTTCATCAATGCTGGCGCGATTGCGGTGAGCGATCTCGTGCTCGCCGGCCATACGCCGCGCGAGGCGATCGGCGAGATCCTGCGTTTCGTCCGTTATCTGGCGGATGACGAGGAGATCGCGATCGATCCCGCGGTGGCGAAATCCGAAGAGGCGACCGGTTACCGCAATTTCGCGCTCGCCAATTTCATGCGCTCCTTCGGCAAGCTCACCCATCCGGTCGAACACGTGCTCGGCGTCTATTTCCACCATTGCGCCATCGCCATGACCTGCACCCAGCTTGCGCGCGCCGGCCTGTTTCTGGCTGCTAACGGCTGCAATCCGACGACCGGCCACACGGTCGTTTCGAGCCAGCGGGCGCGGCGCATCAATGCGCTGATGCTGACCTGCGGCCATTATGACGGGTCGGGCGAATTCGCCTATCGCGTCGGCCTGCCGGGAAAAAGCGGCGTCGGCGGCGGCATCATGGCGGTCGCGCCGGGCCGCGCCTCGATCGCCGTCTGGTCGCCGGGGCTCAATCACAACGGTAATTCGCTGGTCGGGTCTCTGGCGCTGGAAATGCTGGCGGATCGGACCGGCTGGTCGGTGTTCGGGCACTGATACACCGGACGCCGTCATCCTCGGCCTTGTGCCGAGGATCTAACCACGCTTCCAAAACTGATAGGTCTGCAGATCCTCGGGACAAGCCCGAGGATGACGGCATCCTGAACGGCATACATAAAAAAGCCCGGCACCTCTTCTCGACGTGCCGGGCTTTTTCGTCCTGGGAGGACTTGTTCAGTCTTCGCTGGCTGCCATCTGGGTCAGCACGTCGCCACGACCACGCATGCGCAGGACCAGCGGCAGGATCAGCGCTGTCGCCGCGAGAAGCAGCAGCACGGCGGCGATCGGCGAGGTGAACAGCACGGTGAAATCACCCTGGCTGATCGACAGCGCACGGCGCAGCTGCTGTTCCGCCAGCGGCCCGAGGATCAGGCCGACGATGACGGGTGCGATCGGATAATCGAAGACGCGCATGACGTAAGCGATCAGGCCGAAGAGAAGCAGCATGCCGAGTTCGAACACCGATGGGTTGGCGCCAATAGTGCCGAGCGTCGCAAACACCAGAATGCCCGCATAAAGCCAGGGCTTCGGGATGGTCAGCAGCTTCACCCACATCCCAACCAGCGGCAGGTTCAGAACCAGAAGCATCAGGTTGGCGATCAAAAGCGAAGCGATCAGGCCCCAGACGAGCTGCGGATTGGTCGCGAAAAGAAGCGGACCGGGCTGCAGGCCGTATTGCTGGAAGCCGGCGAGCATGATTGCAGCGGTCGCAGACGTCGGCAGGCCGAGTGTCAGAAGCGGCACGAGCGTACCGGCGGCAGACGCGTTGTTTGCAGCTTCCGGTCCGGCAACGCCTTCGATCGCGCCATTGCCGAATTCTTCCGGATGCTTGGAGAGCTTCTTTTCCGTCGCGTAGGAAAGAAACGTGCCGATCTCAGCGCCGCCGGCCGGCATTGCGCCGATCGGGAAGCCGATCACGGTGCCGCGCAGCCAGGCTTTCCACGAACGCGCCCAGTCCGATGCCGTCATCCACACGGAACCCTTGATCGCTTCCACCTTGTCGGGCGCCTGCGCGCCCTGGGCTGCGATGAACAAGGTTTCGCCGATCGCGAACATCGCAACCGCCATGGTCGTGACTTCGATCCCGTCGAGCAGGTCCGGCACGCCGAAGGAAAGGCGGTTCTGGCCGGTCAGCTGATCGATGCCGACGAGCGAGAGCGCCAGGCCGATGAACAGCGAGGTAAGGCCGCGTAGCGTCGAATTGCCGAAAGCGGAAGACACGGTAACGAAGGCGAGCACCATCAGCGCGAAATATTCGCGAGGGCCGAAGACCAGCGCCAGCTTGACGATGTAAGGCGCGATGAAGGCGAGCGCCAGCGTCGCGATCAGGCCGGCAACGAAGGAGCCGATCGCGGCTGTCGCCAGCGCCGGTCCGCCGCGGCCCGCGCGGGCCATCTTGTTACCCTCGAGCGCGGTGACGATCGAGGCGCTTTCGCCGGGCGTGTTCAACAAGATCGACGTCGTCGAGCCGCCATACATGCCGCCGTAATAGATGCCGGCAAACATGATCAGCGAGCCGGTGGCGTCGAGCTGGTAGGTGACCGGCAGAAGCAGCGCCACGGTGGTCGCAGGCCCGATGCCCGGCAGGACGCCGACCATGGTGCCGAGTGTGACGCCGATCAGCGCATAAAGCAGGTTCATCGGCTCTGCGGCGGATGCCAGGCCCTGGAGGAGGAATTCGAATGTGCTCATGGGATGTCTCTCCGGCTCCGGTTACTGGAGGAGCAGGTTTTCAAGCGGGCCGGCGGGAAGCGAGAGCTGTAATACGCCCGCAAACAGCCACCAGATGGCAAGACAGATGGCGATACCGACCGGAATGCTGATATGCAGCTTGCGCGCACCGAAACCGCGGGCGGCAAGGCCGAACAGCAGGCCGGTTGCGATGGAGAAGCCGGCAAGGCGGATCAGGATCATCTGGGCGAGAAGGCCACCGACAACCCAAAGGACCGGGCTGATTTCCTGACGCTCGCGCTCGGGAAAATCGTGACGGAAGGCTGCAAATACGGTCCAGATGGCAAGGCCGATCAAGCCGAAGCCGATCCAGTAAGGAACCGAAGCCGGGCCGATCGGCGAATAGCCGGTCGTGGCTGTCAGGCGCGATACGTCGACGAAGATGACGCCGGCAACGATGGCGAGAACGGCTGCGATGACAAGCGCCGCCCAATCAGGGCGGCGCTCGCTCGAGCTCTTTGGTGTGTCAGAACTCATTTAACCAGTCCGATTTCTTTCAGGATCGTCTCGGTGGAGGCGATGTCCTTGGCAAGCTGTTCGTCGAAGGCCGCGCCCGACAGATAGGTGTCCATCCAGCCCTTGGTCTTCAGGTTTTCCTGCCACTTGCCCGACTTGGCGAGCTTTTCGATATCGGTGGCGATTGCCTTCTTCTGCTCTTCGGTAATGCCCGGAGCAGCGGCAACCATGCGCCAGTTCTGCAGCACGACGTCGAGACCGCTTTCCTTCAGCGTCGGCGCATCGATGCCGTCGATCTTTTCAGCCGAAGAGATCGCCAGAAGGCGCAGCGAACCGGCCTTGATCTGGCTTTCGAACTCGCCATAGGACGAGATGCCCGCCGTCACCTGGCTGCCCAGGATTGCGGCCAGTGCTTCGCCGCCGCCGGAGAACGCGATATAGTTGATCTTGGTCGGATCGACGCCGGCAGCCTTGGCGATCAGGCCCGCGCCGATATGGTCGGTACCGCCGGCCGAACCGCCGCCCCAGGAAACCGAACCCGGATCAGCCTTCAGCTTGGTGACGAGATCGCCGATCGACTTGATGTCGGACGAGGCCGGCACGACGATGACTTCGTATTCGCCGGTCAGCCGCGCGATCGGGGTGACGTCCTTCAGGGTGACGGGCGACTTGTTGGTGAGGATCGCGCCGACCATGACGTAACCGCCGACGAGAAGCGCATTCGGGTTGCCCTTCTGCTGGCTGGCGAACTGGGCGATGCCGATCGTGCCGCCGGCGCCCGGAACGTTCATCACCTGGACGCGGTTGGAGATCTTCTCCTGCTGCAGCACGGTCTGCATCGTGCGCGCGGTCTGGTCCCAGCCGCCGCCCGGTGCTGCCGGCGCCATGATCGAATAATCGGCGGCAACCGCCGGAAGGGCGATTGCACTTGCGAGGAAGGAAGCGAGCAAGAAATGTTTCAAGGTATGTCCTCCGTTGTCGTCCCGCGAGACGAAGTGTTTTTACGCAACGGAAGGATGTTTTGGGCGCAGCGACATGTCGCCCGCCATTCTCCTCCCGTTATCGACGGCCCCACCTCCATGGAGGCCGCATGCGCTCAAGCGATCACAAGAACCTGACATTTACCTGACATCGCTTGACGACAGTCATTCTTGCAGAAAACCAAGTAACGATGCCAGCTTTTTCAAGTCCTATTGATGTCGCAGTTCCTCGTTCCATTTCGAGATCAATCGCGCTCGCTTCACCTGATCAAGATAGACCATCAGACCTAGGCTGACAGGCACCGGCTTCAACTGTCCGCCGAGCATTTCGCGCATCGTCGTCGCCGTATTGTTGCCGGCGACTTCCGGGCTGACGGCGGGGATCTGCAACTCCCGAGCCATGATCGTCTGGCCTTCTTTCGACATGAAGAATTCCAGGTACCGCTTGCCGAGATCGGCATTGGCCGCAGCCTGCGGAACGAGCCCGATGCGCGACATCACGACAGTATAATCCTTGGGTAGGACGATGCCGACATTCGGGTAACGCGAGGCCCAGTCGGCGGCATAGGAGCCGACGATATTGTAGCCGAGCAGAAACCGGCCATCGGCCACGCGTTCGAGGATCGCGCCGCTTGTCGAATAGAGTTTTACTCCCGCCGCGCCCATGGCGCGCACCACGGACCAGATATCGCCGAACTGTTCCTGGTCGCGCGACATGAACAGAAAACCGACGCCGGAACGTTCGATGTCATAGGTGCCGATCCGCCCATGGACCGAATCGCCGTGTTTGTGCAGGAATTCGATGAATTCGGCTCGGCTGGCGGGTGGGGCCTCGTTCTTAAAGCTCGGCTTGTGATAAACGAAGACGGCCGGTTCGAAGGTGAGCGCATAGACGGTATTGCGCCAGTTCGCCCATTGCGGCCAGCGCCCGCTCATCGGCAGGTCGCTCGCCTGGGCATATCCGTCATTGGCGAGTTTCACCTGCAGGTCCATGGCCGAGGAAAAGGCGAAGTCGGCTGTCTTTTTCCCCGCATCGGTCTCGCGCACGATCCGGTCGTAAATTTCGCCGGTCAGCATGTCCTCATAGGCGACCGCGACATCTGGATTGGCAGCCTGGAAACCGGCGATCATCGGCTTTGCAAGCCCCTCGTCCAGCGATGAATAGACGGTCAGCACTGCCGCATTCTGTTTGCCGGAGAGAGCCGGAAACATCAGCACATTCGCGGCGCTCGTTCCAGCCAGAAAGGCAGG
Source organism: Rhizobium sp. ZW T2_16 (assembly GCF_044987325.1). NCBI lineage: Bacteria > Pseudomonadati > Pseudomonadota > Alphaproteobacteria > Hyphomicrobiales > Rhizobiaceae > Rhizobium > Rhizobium sp. ZW T2_16. The sequence goes on along the minus strand of NZ_JBJDRG010000003.1, from coordinate 545,298 downwards.
ACAGAGCCCGATGAGACAGAGACAAAGGAATGTAAGGCGCGTCATGTACGGACAATGCCTGAGGCCGAAGCCTGCGGCAAGCTGCCACGGGCGTGTCCGCCCGGCCACAGGCGCAACGCATTGTTCGAGCATCCTTGTTCGGCCGCTACGACTGCCTACCTGATGCCGGTAATTCTTTCTCTGCCCCCAACGAGGTTCCCCATGTCTCTCTCGCTCTACGACGTCTCCGTGCCGGCCTTCCTGCGCGGCTTTGCCAATCTCACCGAAATCCTCAAGAAGGGCGAGGCCTTTGCCGACGAGAAGGGGATCGCCCACAAGGAGCTTCTCGAAGCCCGGCTGATCGAGGACATGTTGCCGCTGACCGGCCAGATCCAGCGTGCAAGCGACAGCGCCAAATTCGTGCCTGTTCGTGTCGGTGGCGTCGAAAACGTGCCCTTTTCCGATGACGAAGTGACGTTTGCCGATCTTCACGCGCGTATCGAAAAGACCGTGGCTTTCCTGAAAGACGTCGTGCCGGCCTCGATGGCGGATCGCGAGGATATCGAAGTGGTGCTGAAGACCCGGTCGGGCGAGACCATTTTTAACGGCAAGAGCTATGTGCTCGGGTTTGCGCTACCGAACTTCTATTTCCACGTCACGACCGCTTACGCGATCCTGCGCCACAAGGGCGTGCCGGTCGGCAAGATGGATTATCTTGGTCGTCCCTGACTATCAGCGCCTCGCCATCGTGACATCTCTCCGCTTCACCGATTATAGTCGGCGCTGAAGCGGAGGGATTTCGTGCGTATATTGCTGGTCGAGGATAATCTGGCCCTGGCCGAGGGCCTTCAGGCCATTCTTCGCAGTAGCGGTTATGTCGTTGATTTCGTCGCAGACGGCGCCTCCGCAGAGGCCGCCGCCGCAGCTCAAGCCTATGATCTCGTTATTCTCGACCTCAACCTTCCGGAAATGGATGGTCTCGATGTGCTGCGCGCCATGCGCGCCCGGCAGAACCGCGCGGCGGTGATGATACTGACTGCGCGAGGCCTGCCGGAAGAGCGGGTACGCGGGCTCGATCTCGGTGCCGACGATTACATGATCAAGCCTTTTGATGTGCCGGAATTCGAGGCGCGCATCCGCGTCCTACTCCGTCGACAGGCAGGGCTGCGAAGCTCGGTTATCAGCCATGGCGGCGTCACTTTCGATCTGACATCTCGCACCTTTTCATGCAGCGGCACGCCGCTCGACATTCCGGCCCGCGAGATCGCGCTGCTCGAACTGCTGTTCCTCAGAATGGGAAAAGTCGTCTCGAAGGAGGCGATCGTCGCCTCGCTCACCGGCTTCGACGACGACCTGTCGGCCAATGCCATCGAACAATATGTGAGCCGGCTAAGAAAAAGACTGTTGCCGCATGGGCTGACCGTGAAAACTGCCCGCGGCATCGGCTATTATCTCGAAGCCGCGAGGGCCGCGCCATGACGGGCGCTGCCCTAAGCGCCTATTCCCTGCGCCGTCGCCTGCTTGCCTGGCTTCTGGTCTCCACGGCCGCAATCGGCGCGATCGCTATGATCGACACTTGGGACGAGGCGATCGATACCGCGAACGAGGTTTCGGACCGTGTTCTGGCAGGATCGGCGCTTGCCATCGCCGAACGGGTGATCGTTTCGGAAGACGGCTCGCTGGAGGTCGATATTCCCTATGTCGCATTGGAAATGCTGACATCCGCTGCGCAGGACCGTGTTTTCTATCGGGTCGACGGACCGCCTGGCACTTTCGTCACCGGTTACCAGAACCTGCCGTCGATCCAGCGACGCGAGGGACAGGCGGCGGCCTTCGGTGATGCAGTCTTTCGCGGCGAGCCGATCCGGGTTGCGGCACTGGCGCGTTCAGCCTCTACCGGCATCAATTCGGTACCCTTTACCGTGACGGTAGCCGAGACGACGATTGCCCGCCAGCAGCTGACCCATGCGATCCTGTTACGGTCCGCGCTGCGTATCCTCTTCATGATCCTGGGGGCGGCGGCGATCGTCTGGGTTGCCGTCACGCTGTCGCTTCGTCCGCTCTATCGCTTCAGTGAAGCACTGTCGGAGCGCAGCCCCGATGACCTGCATCCGATTACTGAGCGGGTTCCGAACGAGGTGCAGGGACTGGTCGATACCGTCAATTCCTTCATGGTCCGGCTTGAGGGTGCGCTCGATGCGCTTCGCCATTTCACCGGCAATGCCGGGCATCAGTTGCGCACCCCGCTTGCGATCGTCCGCACCCAGCTGACGCTTGCCAGGCGGTCAGGTGATCTGAGCGAGGTTCAGCAGGCAGCGGAAAAGGCGGATGAAGCCGTGGGCGATGCGGAGCGTATATTGGCCCAGCTTCTCCTCATGGCGCGGATTGATGCCGCCAGCCGTTCGACCGCAATGCGCCAAGTCGATCTCGTGGATCTGGCCCGCACCGTCACCGCCGAGCATGTGCCGCGTGCAGCCGAAGCGGGTATCGATCTCGGTTTCGAAGGAGAGGGAGAGGTCACGGCCATCGTCGAACCCATCCTGATTGGCGAACTGGTGAAAAACCTGGTTTCCAACGCGCTGCTTTATGCCGGTGCAGGTGCTGAGGTGACGGTGCGTGTTGCTGGCCAGCAAGGCGGAGCATGTGTTGAGGTTGAGGATAACGGGCCGGGCATCCCGCCTGATCGCCGCGAAACTGTGCTGAGGCGCTTCGAGCGCGGCGATGTAAGCGGGCAGGGGCGACCGGGAACCGGGTTGGGCCTTCCGATCGTGGAGGAAATCGCGCGGCTGCATGGTGCAAGCCTCAGCCTCGAAGATGGCGCTGGAGGCAAGGGTCTGAAGGTGCGCGTTGTTTTTTCGGTGACGGCCTAGGCAAGCCGCCAGCCCCTCATCCGTCTGCCACCACCTTCTCCCCGTTTACGGGGGAGAGGGCTAGGGTAAGGGGTAAATCCCAAATCTATGCTTGATAAACGATGACGCCGCCGATCCATGTGCGCTGCGGGTGAAGGCTTGCGTCCAGCACCACAAAATCGGCATCGAACCCGGGCTTGAGCGATCCCTTTTTATCCGCAATCTGGACAGCATCCGCCGGATAGGCCGACGCCATTCGCAGCGCTTCCTCCAGCGGCAGATCGAGCGTTTCGTGAACCAGCCGCACGCAGGCAGCCATGTCGATATCGGCGCCGGCAAGCGTGCCGTCGGCAAGCGTGAGACGGCCGTCATGGCGCAGGATTTCCCGGCCGTTGAGGGTAAACGATGTCATGTCTGTGCCGATCGGCGACATGGCGTCGGTCACGAGAAAAATCTTTCCCGGTCCGTTCTTGGCGCGCAGGGCTGCCGCCATCGCTGCCGGATGCACATGGATGCCGTCTGCAATCAGGCCGGCATGCAGGTTTCTCGTATCGAGTGCCGCGCCGACCATGCCCGGCTCGCGATGGCCGAGCGGGCTCATGGCGTTGAACAGATGGGTAACGGTCCGCGCTCCGGCGGTGGCATAGAGGCGAGCCGTGTCGTAGCTGGCTTCCGTATGGCCGAGGCTTACGGTGATGCCGGCGCGCGCGAGCGTGTTGACCTGTTCGGGAGAAACGCTTTCCGGCGCGATCGTCACCATCAGCGCGTCGAGCGCCTCACCGCAGGAGAGGATCAATTCGAGGTCCTGCTCCTCCATCGGCCGGATCAGCGCCGGATCATGCGCGCCCTTGCGGGCAAGCGAAAGATGCGGGCCTTCCAGATGCAGGCCGAGAAAACCGGCAACACCCTGTTTCTTTGCCTCGATCCCGGCCGCGACCGTGCGGCTGGTGATCTCGAACGTGTCGGTAATCAGCGTCGGCAAAAGTGCCGTCGTGCCGAATTTTGCATGCGCGGCGCAGATCGTGGCGATGCCTTCGACGGTCGGCTCTTCATTGAGAAGCACCCCGCCGCCGCCATTCACCTGCAGATCGATGAAACCGGGTGCGATGATCTCGCCGCCTTCGATCGTCTCCATATCCGCAGAGAGCAGATCGACCGGAAGAATGCCCGCAATCTTTCCGCCTTCGAAAATAACGGCAGCATCCTCATGCCAGCCCGAGCCGTCGAATACACGCTTGCCGATGAGAGCCTTTTGCTGGGTCATAGCGTTTCCGTGACCTTCTTCAGAGCTGCAGGCTGATCGGGATTAAAGCCCTTGGACCGGGACCATGCTTCGACGAAACCATAGAACGGTACGATCAGCGCCAGTGCATCGGTCAGCGGATGGCCGGTCGCGATGAAAGGCAGCTTGTTGGCGGCTTTCACCTCGCCGGATGTGGCGAAGGCCATAGCCCGTTTGCCGGCAAGGCTGTCGACGATCTCGACGATGGAAGCCTCGGCCGCATCGCGCGCGGCAAAGGCCAGCACCGGATACCTGTCTTCCACCAAAGCCACCGGGCCGTGCAGCACCTCGGCTGCCGAATAGGCCTCGGCATGCATGTTGGAGGTTTCCTTGAATTTCAGCGCTGCTTCGCTGGCAATCGCCAGCGCCGGGCCGCGGCCGAGCATGTAGAGCGATTCCGCGTCACCAAGTTGACCGGAAAATTCGCTCCAGTCGAGCGTAACGGCTTTTGCCAGATGGTCCGGCAAAGCGCGAACCGCGGCCTTGAGCGCATCGTCGCCCGTCCATTCCGAAAGAAGGGCAAGACCGGCAACGATGGAATTGACAAAGGATTTTGTTGCCGCGACCGCAAGTTCGGGGCCGGCGTTGATATCGACTGCATGAAGCGATGCTTGCGTGATCGGCGAAGGAAGCGTGTTGGTGAGCGCGACGGTCACCGCACCGCTCTTGGTCGCCGCTTCAGCCATGGCGACGATGTCCGGGCTTTTGCCGGACTGCGAGATGGCGATTGCCGCTCCGCCGCCAAGCTTGAGGTCGGCGCCGTAGATCGAGGCGAGCGATGGTCCGAGCGAAGCGACTGGCCGGCCGGCCGTCAGTTCGATCGCGTATTTGATGAAGGTTGCGGCGTGATCGGAAGAGCCGCGGGCGATCGTCACGAGGAATGCCGGATCCTTGTCGCGGAGCGCTCGACCCGCCTTGGCAAGGTCTGCAGCCGATCGGTCGAGCAGTCGGGTCGCCGCTTCCGGTATCTCGTTGATCTCCTGGCGCATATGGGTCAGCATCTTGCAATCCTCGACTTGTCAGTTTTCTCCGAGCGAAAGCTCGGCCACGAAATCATAGGCGTCGCCGCGATAAAGCGAGCGCGTCAGTTCCACCACCCGGCCGGATGCCAGATAGGAAACCCGCTCGATAGAAAGGCCGGCGGCGTCGATCGGCACTTCCAGAAGCCCGGCATCGGTCTTTTTCATGTTGGTGGCGGAAATACGCTGGATGGCGCGCACCGGTCGCGCATTCTTTTTCTCGAGTTCGGCATAAAGCGAACCCGTGAGCGAAACCGGATCGGGCAGGAATTCGGCGGAAATGCTGGCCCGCTCGATTGCGAGCGGCATGTCGTTGCCGAAACGCAGGCGGCCGATCCGGGCGACCATCGTGCCGGGGGCGAGGCCCAGCATCATCATCTCTTCCGGCGAGGGATGAAAAAGCCCGCGCTCCAGCCATTCCGAGCGGGAAACAAGGCCGCGCCGCGCCATGTCCTCGGTAAACGAGGTGAGCTTGGTGAGCGGCTGCTCGACCCGCGACAGCGGCTTGACCACGAACGTGCCGGACCCGTGCTTGCGCGTAAGCAAGCCGTCCTTGACGAGATCGTCGACCGCCTTGCGCACAGTGACGCGGCTGACATTGGCATAGTCGGCAAGGTCGCGCTCGGCCGGCAAGGCGTCGCCATGGCCGAGCTTGCCGGAAAGAATGGCCTCTTCCAAGCTCTGGCGCAGTTTCAGGTAAAGCGGCCCCGACCCTGCCGATTGCAGGCCGTCGAGCGGCAGGATCGCGGTCAGCGTATCGCTCATGCGCGCACCTCCGCCTTGTCCGCATAAGCCTTCACTGCCAGCTCGACGGCACCCGTCAGTGCATCGGCACGCGGTTCGGAAAGGTGCGTCCGGTGCCGTTCGGAAAGATAGGGCGGATAAAGCGGTGCCAGGCCGCCGAGCAGGCAGAGCTTGCCCTTCGCTCCGGTAACGGCGCTGACTGCATCGAGCGCTTCGTCGACGCCGCTTGCGCCGGTTTTCAGAATTCGCAGCGCGGTCTGATCGTTCTGGCCCGCAAATTCGAACACCTTAGGCGTATAGCGGCCGAAATCACCCGGTTTGGCCAGCCGCGCGAAATCAACGATCAGTTCGGGATTGCCGTCGAATTCCTCAAGGATGGCTTGAGTCAGAGGGCTCACCGGCCGGATCTTGTCGAAGGCGAGCAGCGTTTCCTGCAGCGCCAGCTGGCCGAGCCTTGCGCCGCTACCGAGATCGCTGACCTGAAAACCCCAGCCGGCTATGGATTTGAACTGGCCCTGATCTCGAATGATATAGACGGTTCCGGTTCCCACGATGCCGATCGCACCATCTTCGTCGCCGATGGCACCCTGCAGCGCGATCACGCCATCGGAAACGATCTGAGAGGCTTTGAATGGAAGCCGTGTCATCACATAACCGACAGCATTGCCGACATTGTTGCCGGCCAGCCCGAGAATGGCCGATGCCGAACCGAGATCCGGTGCCAGCCCCGCATCCTCGAAGGCGAACCGTGCCGCCTCGGTAATATGTCTGAGCGCGGTATCGGGATCGGTCAGGATATTGGATGCACCGCTCTTGCCGCGGCCGAGCATGGTGCCGGCCTGATCGGCCAGTGCTGCCCGGCAGCTCGTCCCGCCGCCATCTATCCCGAGAATGTAACCCGTCATTGGTACCTCCAATGTCGATGATACCAAAAAAATACCATTTACCAAGAGCGAAATGGCTGGAACGAGAAAATCGACGATAATTGCTAGATTTCCTTAATGTTTTGGCGGTTCTGCAGGTCGCTACGGCCTTCGATGGTAACGATTATTAATTTCCCGCTGGACAATTGGTATTTTTTTGGCATCATTTTGATCAGAGGGAGAAACGGATGAGCCAAAAAGCCACCGAAGCCAGACACAAGAAAGCGGAAGGCCTCGATACGCGGGCGCCTGAGGATATTCTTGCGCTTCTGGCATCCGGCCAGCAGGACGCGGCCGGGGCGGTTGATGCGGCCATCCCGGCTTTGGCTGAGGCGGCTGATCTCTTGGCTGATGCCCTTCGTTCGGGTGGAAAACTCGTTTATGCCGCCGCCGGCAGTTCGGGACTGATGGCCATGGCTGATGCGCTGGAGCTTCCGGGGACCTATGGCATTCCTCGTGATCAGATCGTGCTGCTTTTGGCCGGCGGGCTATCGAGCCTCGGCGACATGCCGGGCGCACCGGAGGACGATGTGGTGCTCGCTGAAAAGGACGCATCGGTCATCACCGAAGGCGACTGCGTGCTTGCCGTATCCGCAAGCGGCTCCACCCCTTATGTGCTGAAGATCGCTGAAATCGCCGGCAGCCGTGGCGCAAAAGTCGTGGCGATCGCCAACAATCCAGATGCTTGCCTGTTTGAAGGCGCGGATGTTGCCGTCCTGCTTCAGACGCCGCCGGAAGTGGTGGCTGGCTCGACCCGCATGGGCGCCGGCACCGCCCAGAAACTGGCCTTCAACATGTTGTCCACGCTGGCAGCCATCAAGCTTGGCCATGTGCATGACGGCCATATGGTCAATCTGCGTGCCGATAACGAGAAACTGCGCATCCGGGCTGCCGGAATGGTGGCCGAGATTGCCGGCATCGGCTTCGATGAAGCCCGTGATTTTTTTGCTCGTGCCGATGGCTCGGTCAAGGTCGCGGTGCTGCTGGCAGCAGGGGCTGCCGATGCAGTTGCTGCAAGGGAATTGTTGAATTGTTCCGGACAGGTGTTGAGGAAAGCACTGGCGGAACTGAACGTGACGGAAAATACCGTGAAATGCGCCGCAAGGCGCTAACAAACAGGGAGAACATTATGACCCGTCTACTGAAAGGCATGCTTTTCGCCACGACCATGTTTGCTCCGGCAGGCGCGGTTCTGGCGCAGGATGCATCGCTGACCATCGAAAGCTGGCGTAACGACGACCTGTCGATCTGGCAGGAAAAGCTGATCCCGGCCTTCGAAGCGAAGAACCCCGGCATCAAGGTGACCTTCGCACCGATGGCGCCGACCGAATACAATTCCGCCGTCAACGCCAAGCTGGAAGCAGGCACTGCCGGTGATCTCATCACCTGCCGCCCGTTCGACCTGTCGCTGGCCATGTTCCAGAAGGGCCAGCTCGCGCCGCTCAACGATCTCGACGGCATCAAGAATTTTTCCGACACGGCCAAGTCCGCATGGACCACCGACGACGGCAAGACGACCTTCTGCGTGCCGATGGCATCGGTCATCCACGGCTTCATCTACAACAAGAAGGCGTTCGAGGAGCTGAAGGCCGAAGTGCCGAAGACCGAGGACGAGTTCTTCGCACTCCTGGACAAGATCAAGGCGGACGGCAACTACATCCCTCTGGCCATGGGCACCAAGGACCAGTGGGAAGCCGCCACCATGGGCTATTACAATATCGGTCCGAACGACTGGAAGGGCGAGGAAGGCCGCAAGGCGCTGATCGCCGGCACCCAGAAGCTGACCGATGCTGACTGGGTCGAGCCCTACAAGACGCTCGCCAAGTGGAAGCCCTATCTCGGCGACGGTTTCGAAGCCCAGACCTATCCGGACAGCCAGAATCTCTTCACGCTGGGCCGCGCCGCCATCTATCCGGCAGGTTCCTGGGAAATCGCGCCATTCAAGGCGCAGGCCGATTTCGAAATGGGCGCCTTCCCGCCGCCGGTGAAGAAGGCCGGCGATACCTGCTACATTTCCGACCATAACGACATCGGCATCGGCCTGAATGCCAAGGGCAAGAACCTGGAAGCCGCGAAGAAATTCCTGGCCTGGGTCGCATCGCCGGAATTCGCCACGCTTTACGCCAACTCGCTGCCCGGCTTCTTCAGCCTGAATTCGACGGCGGTAAAGATGGAAGATCCGCTGGCCCAGGAATTCGTCTCCTGGCGGCAGAACTGCAAGCCGACCATCCGCCCGAGTGCGGCAATCGTCGGCCGCGGCCAGCCGAACCTCGATCTGGAAATGTGGCGCGTGTCTGCAAACGTCATCAACGGCACGCAGACGCCGGAACAGGCAGCGGCAGAGACCCAGAAGGGTCTGGACAGCTGGTACAAGCCGGCGAAATAAGCTTCCACGAAGCTTATTTTCTGTCGCACAGGCGGCCCCTCACCCTAACCCTCTCCCCGTAAACGGGGCGAGGGGACGTGGCTCACGCTGCGTTGCGATTGGGAAAGACGGCGCGGCATATCTCCTTCTCCCCGCGAGCGGGGAGAAGGTGGCGGCAGCCCGACGAGGGGCAGTCACATCCTCGACCTTGACAGCGAATAATCGGAACCGACCTATGAGCGACATCGACACTGCCGATCCTGAGATCGCTCCGATCAAGCGGCCCGCCCGCTGGCACATTCTCGTGTTCCTGGCGCCGGCATTTCTTGTCTATACCGCGATCATGATATTGCCGCTGATCGAGACGCTGCGGCTGTCGCTCTATAATCTGGTCGATGGCGAGACCGTGTTTGTCGGCCTCGCCAATTTCGTCACGCTGTTTTCCGATCCACGGCTTGCAGCCAACTTCTGGAATGCCCTCGGCAACAACCTGATCTTCTTCGTCATCCATATGCTGGTGCAGAACCCGATCGGCGTCGCGCTTGCCGCCATGCTCTCGGTGTCGAAACTGCGCTTCGCCACCTTCTATCGCACCGCCATTTTCGTACCCACGCTTCTCTCCTTCGTTATCGTCGGCTTCATCTGGAAGCTGATCCTCTCGCCTATCTGGGGCATTGCGCCGGGTATGATGGATTGGGTCGGGCTGAAATGGATGTTCGCCCCTTGGCTCGGCAAACCGGAAAGCGCTCTGATCACCGTGTCGCTGATTTCCGTCTGGCAATATGTCGGCATCCCGATGATGCTGATCTATGCGGCACTGCTGAACATTCCCGACGAGGTGCTGGAAGCTGCCGAATGTGACGGCATTACCGGCTGGAGCCAGTTCTGGAAAATCAAGCTGCCGCTGATCCTGCCCTCGATCGGCATCATCTCGATCCTAACCTTCGTCGGCAATTTCAATGCTTTCGACCTGATCTACACGGTGCAGGGCGCGCTTGCCGGGCCGGATGGCTCGACCGATATCTTGGGCACGTTGCTCTATCGCACCTTCTTCGGCTTCCAGAACCAGATGGGCGACCGCTCAATGGGTGCGACGATCGCTACCGTGATGTTCCTGATCATCCTCGCCGGCGTTTCGCTTTATCTCTTCGTCATCCAGCGGCGCATGCGTCGCTATCAGTTCTGAGGAGGTCAAAGACGATGGCAACAGCCCGCACCTCATATTTGCGCATCGGACTGATCCATGTCGCGCTGATAAGCTACACTCTGATCGCGCTTTTCCCGGTATTCCTCACGTTGATCAATTCGTTCAAGAGCCGCAACGCCATCTTCCGCGAGCCAATGGCGATCCCGACGCCCTCGACCTTCAGCCTCGTCGGGTACGAGACTGTCCTGAAACAGGGCGATTTCATCGGTTATTTTCAGAACAGCCTGATCGTCACCGTCGTCTCGATCGCGTTCGTTTTGCTGTTTGGCGCCATGGCCGCCTTCGCGCTGTCGGAATATCGCTTTCGCGGCAACCTGCTGATGGGCCTCTATCTGGCGCTCGGAATCATGATCCCGATCCGGCTTGGCACCGTCGCCATTCTGCAGGGGATGGTCGCGGCCGGTCTGGTCAATACGCTGACGGCGCTGGTTCTGGTCTATACGGCGCAAGGCCTGCCGCTCGCCATCTTCATCCTGTCGGAATTCATGCGCACCGTGTCCGACGACCTGAAGAATGCCGGGCGCATCGACGGGCTGTCCGAATACGCGATCTTCTTCCGTCTCGTCCTGCCGCTGGTGCGGCCTGCCATGGCGACGGTTGCCGTCTTCACCATGATCCCGATCTGGAACGACCTCTGGTTCCCGCTGATCCTGGCACCGGGCGAGGAAACCAAGACAGTCACCTTGGGCGCACAGATGTTCATCGGCCAGTTCGTCACCAACTGGAATGCAGTGCTTTCTGCCCTGTCGCTCGCCATCCTGCCGGTTCTGGTTCTCTACGTCATCTTCTCCCGCCAGCTGATCCGCGGCATCACATCAGGAGCCGTCAAATGAGTGGAGAAAAGCCGATCCGAGTCCTCGTCGCCGGTCTTGGCAATATGGGCCGCAGCCATGCGCTCGCCTATCACAACGATCCCGGCTTCGAGATTGTCGGGCTGGTCAATCGCTCGACGCCGAAGCTCGATCCGGCGCTCGAAGGCTACAAGATCCATCCGGATTTCCTGACCGCGCTTGAGGAGCTGAAACCCGATCTCTGCGCGATCTGCACCTATTCCGACAGCCATGCGGATTATGCAGTTGCCGCTTTTGAGACCGGCTGCCACGTCTTTGTCGAAAAGCCTCTGGCGACCACGGTTGCAGATGCCGAACGCGTCGTGGCAGCCGCGAAGGCTTCTGGCAAAAAGCTGGTCATCGGCTACATTCTTCGCCACCACCCGTCCTGGATCCGGCTGATCGAAGAAGCGCGAAAGCTCGGCCCGCCCTATGTCTTCCGCATGAATCTCAACCAGCAGTCCTCCGGACCGACCTGGGACGTGCACAAGGCGCTGATGAATACAACGCCGCCGATCGTCGATTGCGGCGTGCATTATGTCGATGTCATGTGCCAGATCACCGATGCGAAACCCGTCGAAGTGCGTGGCATGGGCCTGCGCCTCTCCGACGAGATCGCGCCGGACATGTATAACTATGGCCATCTGCAGGTGATCTTCGACGATAAATCCGTCGGCTGGTACGAGGCCGGCTGGGGACCGATGATCTCGGAAACCGCCTTCTTCGTGAAGGATGTCATGTCGCCAAAGGGCTCGGTGTCTATCGTCATGGACCCGAATGCAAAGTCGGACGATATCGACACGCATACCAAAACTTCGGTCATCCGCCTTCACAGCGCCGAAACGGGTCCAGACGGAAAGTTCTTGTCGCCCGACAAGGATATGAAAATGGCCGGTGAGCCGGGCCATCAGGAACTCTGCAATCTGGAACAGGCCTACATGCTGCGGGCCATCCGCGAAGATATAGACCTCACCCGGCACATGGACGATGCGGTGCAATCGCTGAAGATCTGCCTTGCGGCGGACGAAAGCGCGCGCACGGGCAAGCCTGTCCATCTTTGACGCCGGTACGGAATTTTAAAGGAAGACGCTCTTGGGTTCGCTGCAACTGACATCCATCCGCAAGGCCTTCGGTGACCACGAGGTGCTGAAGGGCATCGATCTCGACGTCAAGGATGGCGAATTCGTCATCTTCGTGGGCCCATCGGGCTGCGGCAAGTCCACGCTTTTGAGGGTCATCGCAGGCCTTGAAGACGCGTCCTCCGGTTCTATCCGTATCGACGGTCAGGAAGTGGCGACCGTGCCGCCGGCCAAGCGCGGTATCGCCATGGTTTTCCAGTCCTATGCGCTTTATCCGCACCTGACGGTCAAGGACAATATGGGGCTTGGCCTGAAGCAGGCCGGCACACCGAAAGCCGAGATCGAGGATCGCGTGACGAAAGCCTCGTCGATGCTGTCGCTCGATCCCTATCTCGCCCGTCGCCCGGCAGAGCTTTCCGGCGGCCAGCGCCAGCGCGTGGCGATCGGCCGCGCCATCGTGCGCGAACCGAGCCTGTTTCTCTTCGACGAGCCTTTGTCGAACCTCGATGCGGCATTGCGCGTCCAGACGCGGCTTGAGATTGCCCGCCTTCACCGACGCCTCAAGGCAACGATGATTTATGTCACCCATGACCAGGTCGAGGCGATGACGCTGGCCGATAAGATCGTGGTCCTGAACGCCGGTGCGATCGAGCAGGTCGGTTCGCCTATGGAACTATACAACCGGCCGGCCAACATCTTCGTCGCCGGTTTTATCGGTTCGCCGCAGATGAATTTTATCCCTGCGGAAAAGCTCGAGGAAAGTGGCTGCAAGACGATCGGCATCCGGCCGGAACATATCGCCCTGTCGCGCGATGCAGGCGACTGGAAAGGTAAGGTCGTTCACGCCGAACATCTCGGCGCCGATACCATCCTCTATCTCGAAACGGAGCAGGCGGGCCTCGTGACAGTGCGCCTGTTCGGTGAGCATCGCTATGGTGCCGACGATATTGTCTTCGCCACGCCGGACAAAGCTTTAATGCACCGGTTTGACGCAAACGATCGGGCAATCGCGTAAAACCTGCTCTCGTTACGGACATCACCGATCTGTGAGACCCGGACTTTGATCTCGATCGAGAACCTTATGCCATCCTCTGCGTTAATAAGGCAGAGGAAAGGTCATGATAACAGCATCTGTACTGCTCATCACTTTCGGATTGTTCGGCACTCTGGTCGCATTGGTAATCCGCCAAAAAGCAATCGCATATCGGGACGATTATCGCGATGAACTTGCCTTGGGCGAACGCGCGCTTAAAGGACCTGCGAACACTCGGCAACATCTTAAGGCCGAATCGACTCGTCTTCGAAATCCTGCCCTTGCAAGGAGAAAAGCCGACCTTGCCAGCGTGGCCCATGCGCGCAAGTTAAAGCATGCCTGAATTCTAGATTTATCGTTCGGGAAAATTGGTGGAGCTAAGCGGGATCGAACCGCTGACCTCTTGCATGCCATGCAAGCGCTCTCCCAGCTGAGCTATAGCCCCATCAGGGTGGTCCGGTATTTTTTCCGGTCCTGGGAAACTTCGAAGCGTTGTTTGCTCCGGAAGTGGCGGCTTATTACTTCGTGATTTTTGGAAGTGCAAGCCGAAAAATCAAACGCCCGACAATTTTTCTGAAATTGTCGGGCGTTAGCGTCAATTACTGTTCGTCGTCGTCGCCGCCCACACCGATGATGCCGGTCATGTCGTCGTCGTCTTCATCTTCCTGCTCGAGGAAGGTGTCGTCTTCGTCGTCGCCGATATCAACGTCATCGTCATCGCCGATATCCGGGATATCGTCGCCGCTGTTGTCGCCGTCGGCGTCTTCCAGCGAAACGACTTCGGCTTCCTGGCTCTCGCTGTCGACTTCCTTGATGTCGTCCTCGTCTTCGGCTGCCTCTTCCATCTTGATGGCGGCGCTGTTTTCAGCAAAGAAAGACAGCGGCCAGGACTTGCCCGTATAGGGGGAGACGACCGGGTCACGGTTCAGGTCGTAGAACTTCTTTCCGGTATCCGGGTCGGTACGTTTGGTTCCGAGTTCCGCTTTTGCCACTGTTAAGCCTCATGAGCCGGCCGATCAGATCGGCGCGCCGCGGGTGCGGCGATGGATGAATGGGTGAAAAATCTAAGCCGGTCCCCTTAAGGCTAACGGGACTTCATGTCAAAGCCAAACTTTCCGGGCTTTCTTGGCCGCCTTGAGCCAACAAGCGGATGACCGCCAAAACACTTTATGATAACGACGGCGCAAAATTCGCAAACGCTTGAGGAATAGGGACACTCAATGTCGCATGGTATCGCGTTGAAGCCGGCAAAATCGGCTCGCTCGGAAGCTCTCAAAGGTACGATCCGGATTCCCGGCGACAAATCGATCTCGCACCGCTCCTTCATGTTCGGCGGCCTCGCTTCGGGCGAAACTCGCATCACTGGCCTTCTGGAAGGTGAAGACGTCATCAATACCGGCAAGGCGATGCGCGCCATGGGCGCCCAGATCGAAAAGGTCGGTGCTGAGTGGATCATCCAGGGTACCGGCAATGGTGCGCTTCTGGCTCCTGAAGCGCCTCTCGATTTCGGCAATGCCGGCACCGGTTGCCGTCTCACCATGGGTCTGGTTGGCGTCTACGATTTTGCCTCCACCTTCATCGGCGACGCATCGCTTTCCAAGCGCCCGATGGGCCGCGTACTGAACCCGCTGCGCGAGATGGGCGTGCAGGTGACCTCCGTCGAAGGCGACCGCCTGCCGGTAACGCTGCATGGCCCGAAAGTGCCGAACCCGATCACCTATCGCGTGCCCATGGCGTCTGCGCAGGTGAAGTCGGCAGTGCTTCTCGCCGGCCTCAACACACCGGGCATTACTACTGTCATCGAACCGGTCATGACCCGCGACCATACCGAAAAGATGCTGCAGGGTTTTGGCGCCGACCTTTCGGTCGAGACCGATGCGGAGGGCGTACGCACCATTCGTCTCGTCGGCCAAGGCCAGCTCAAGGGCCAAGTCATAGACGTACCGGGTGATCCGTCCTCGACAGCCTTCCCCCTTGTCGCAGCACTCCTGACGCCGGGCTCCGACGTCACCATTCTCAACGTCCTGATGAACCCGACGCGTACAGGTCTTATTCTGACGCTGCAGGAAATGGGCGCCGATATCGAAGTGCAGAACGCACGGCTCGCCGGAGGTGAAGATGTCGCCGATCTGCGGGTAAGATATTCCGAGCTGAAGGGCGTTACAGTCCCGGCCGATCGCGCGCCGTCGATGATCGACGAATATCCGGTTCTGGCTGTTGCTGCCGCTTACGCATCCGGCACGACCACCATGCTTGGCCTCGAAGAATTGCGGGTGAAGGAATCTGATCGCCTTTCGGCTGTCGCGGAAGGTCTGAAGCTCAACGGCGTCGATTGCGATGAAGGCCAGGAAACACTCGTCGTTCGCGGCCGTCCGGGCGGCAAGGGCTATGGCAATGCGTCGGGCAAGGCCGTCGTCACCCATCTCGACCACCGTATCGCCATGAGCTTCCTTGTACTCGGCCTGGCCTCGGAACATCCGGTCACTGTCGACGATGCTTCGATTATCGCCACCAGCTTCCCGGAATTCATGGATCTGATGACTGGTCTCGGCGCGAAGATCGACGCCGTGGATGGTGAGGCAGCCTGATGGGCGTCGTCATCGCCATTGATGGGCCGGCGGCAGCAGGCAAGGGTACGCTGTCGCGTCAGATTGCCGAGACCTATGGTTTCCACCATCTCGACACCGGCCTGACCTATCGCGCCACGGCAAAAGCGCTTCTCGATGCCGGCTTGCCGCTCGATGACGAGACTGTCGCAGAAAAAATGGCGCGCGAAGTGGAACTCGCTGGCCTCGATCGCGACACCCTGTCGGCCCACGCCATCGGCGAAGCGGCATCGAAAATTGCCGTGATGCCGAAAGTGCGCCGCGCGTTGGTCGAAGCCCAGAAGGCTTTTTCGACAAGAGCCCCGGGAACGGTGCTTGATGGCCGCGATATCGGCACCGTCGTCTGCCCCGATGCGCCGGTAAAACTCTATGTCACGGCATCAGCCGATGTGCGTGCAAGACGCCGTTATGACGAGATCATCGCCAAGGGCGGCGAGGCGGAGTATGATGACATCTTCGCGGACGTGACGAAGCGCGACGAGCGCGACATGGGCCGCGCCGACAGCCCGTTGAAGCCGGCGCAAGACGCGCACTTGCTTGATACGTCCAAAATGAGTATAGAGGCCGCGTTTCAGGCCGCAAAGTCGTTGATCGACGAAGCTCTGATCAAGAATTGACGAGTTGCCGGGAAGCTGGCTTTTCGTTCGCAGAGATCCCGCAGTTCAGTCCCAGCGCCGGATAGCCTCCCACGGTATGACCGATTGAGAGAGGCGGGCCTGGATTTCGGGCGTGTTTAACACGAACCACCGGCGCATGCGTGTCCTTGAATTAGGACACGATCAGGAGATTTCATGGCAGTAACTAACCCCACGCGCGAAGACTTTGCAGCTCTTCTCGAGGAATCCTTCGCATCCAACGATCTGGCCGAAGGCTACGTTACCAAAGGTCTGGTAACGGCAATCGAGAAGGACATGGCAGTTGTCGACGTCGGCCTCAAGGTCGAAGGTCGCATCGCGCTTAAGGAATTCGGCGCCAAGGGCAAAGACGGTTCGCTGAAGGTCGGCGACGAAGTCGAAGTCTATGTCGAGCGCATCGAAAACGCTCTCGGCGAAGCCGTTCTGTCGCGCGAAAAGGCTCGCCGCGAAGAAAGCTGGGTCAAGCTCGAAGCCAAGTTCGAAGCTGGCGAGCGCGTTGAAGGCGTTATCTTCAACCAGGTCAAGGGTGGCTTCACCGTCGATCTCGACGGCGCCGTTGCCTTCCTGCCGCGTTCGCAGGTCGACATCCGTCCGATCCGCGACGTTACCCCGCTCATGCACAACCCGCAGCCCTTCGAAATCCTCAAGATGGACAAGCGTCGCGGCAACATCGTTGTTTCGCGCCGTACGGTTCTTGAAGAGTCGCGTGCCGAGCAGCGTTCTGAAATCGTTCAGAACCTCGAAGAAGGCCAGGTTGTTGACGGCGTCGTCAAGAACATCACCGATTACGGTGCGTTCGTTGACCTCGGCGGTATCGACGGTCTGCTGCACGTCACCGACATGGCATGGCGTCGTGTGAACCATCCGTCGGAAATCCTGTCCATTGGCCAGTCGGTCAAGGTTCAGATCATCCGCATCAACCAGGAAACCCACCGCATCTCGCTCGGCATGAAGCAGCTCGAGTCGGATCCGTGGGATGGCATCGCGGCCAAGTACCCGATCGGCAAGAAGATCTCCGGTACCGTCACGAACATCACCGATTACGGTGCATTCGTAGAGCTGGAGCCGGGCATCGAAGGCCTGATCCACATCTCCGAAATGTCCTGGACCAAGAAGAACGTACATCCCGGCAAGATCCTGTCCACGAGCCAGGAAGTCGACGTTGTCGTTCTCGAAGTCGACCCGTCCAAGCGCCGTATTTCGCTCGGCCTCAAGCAGACGCTGGAAAACCCGTGGCAGGCATTCGCCTACTCGCATCCGGCCGGCACTGAAGTCGAAGGCGAAGTCAAGAACAAGACCGAATTCGGCCTGTTCATCGGCCTCGAAGGCGACGTTGACGGCATGGTTCACCTGTCGGATCTCGACTGGAACCGTCCGGGCGAACAGGTCATCGAAGAGTTCAACAAGGGCGACGTCGTCAAGGCTGTCGTTCTCGATGTTGACGTCGAGAAGGAGCGTATCTCGCTCGGCATCAAGCAGCTCGGCAAGGATGCCGTTGGTGACGCAGCCGCTTCCGGCGACCTGCGCAAGAACGCTGTCGTTTCGGCTGAAATCATCGCCGTTAACGACGGTGGCATCGAAGTGAAGCTCGTTGCCCACGAAGACCTCGTAGCCTTCATCCGCCGCGCTGACCTCGCTCGCGACCGCGACGACCAGCGTCCGGAGCGTTTCTCGGTTGGCCAGGTTGTCGACGCCCGCGTCGTCAACTTCTCCAAGAAGGACCGCAAGGTCATGCTTTCCATCAAGGCGCTCGAAATCGCCGAAGAGAAGGAAGCAGTTGCACAGTTCGGTTCGTCCGACTCGGGCGCTTCGCTCGGCGACATTCTGGGCGCAGCCCTGAAGAACCGTGGCGGCAACGAATAATCGTTGTTTCCTGAAGAATAAGAAGCCGCCGGATCGAAAGGTCCGGCGGCTTTTTCATGGTCACTTGCAGAAGCCGAACACGTGCTCGGCAGATTTCCGGATTACGTCCAGCCGGCCATCCGCCAGTATAGATCGCTCGGTTGCACCTCGGGCGCGTCCGCTTCCAGCCTGACCTCGCCGGCCCTATATCCGGCCGCCCTCTCCGCTCTGGTCATCGTATCGCTGACGATTTCCTCGCCTTCCGCATCGTTGTCCTGCGGCTCCTCACCTTCCGGCTCATGCTCGTCGCCAAAAGTGTGCTGCTTTGATGATTCGTCCTGCTCTTCGTCTTCCAGCGCCTCGATCGGTTCTGCCTGCCGCTCTTTATGTCTCGGTTCTTCATCGGCAGGTGGATAGGCTGCGACATAGGGCCAGGGAAGAGCTTCACGTGCCTGGGTCGGCACGGTGTTCGCAGCAACCGCCAGCGCGGCCATATTCTGTTCCGGCGCATCTGCTCTCGCCGCCGCCGCGGCACGGGCGGCATCCGGCATGGCGCCATTGGTGGTTTGCGGTGACGCCGCCGCCTGTCCGCCATGAGATGCGCTTGCGGAAGGTACGTTGCTGGTCGCACGCTGTTGGTCGCCAAGCCCGTCATCCGCTGTAGCCTGGACCGCAGGCGAGGACATCGGCAGATGCTTGCTTTCCGGCAGATCGAGTTCGGACAGGACCGTTGCCAGCCAGTTTGCCAGTTTCAGCAACGTTTGATCGGAAAGCGCCGACCAGAGACGCGCGGGCACCGGTATGTCCAGCTTGAACATTTCCACCGCGGTGCGCGCCAGAACCTGCATTTCTTCGGGCTCGGCTGCCACTGCCTGCTGGGCGACCTGGGCTGCCGAGATTTGCAACTGATTGCTGATTACCGCCGCTGGTGTGCTGACACTGCCGGGATTGATCTCGGGTCGCACCGCATTCGCCTGGAATCCATCCTTCAAGGCAGTCATAGACATTGTCGGCTTTGCTGCAGCAACTGCTTCACTTGTCGGGGTAACTGGACGACTTGTTGGGGCTTGCGACGCCGCTGTATTGGCGGGGCCGGTCAGTGAGCCTGCAGGCTTTGACGCCTGCTCCGCCTGTTGCGGCTTGAGTTCAGGTGATGCGGTGGCCGGGGCTGGTGAACGCTGATTCTGACCTTCGCCAAGCTTCGGCGAGGCTGCGTTCCCGGTCGGCTGGCGAAGCGAGGCAATATGGTCGTCGTTCGAAGTTGTTTGTGATGGACCTATCTGGCCGATCTGTGCAGTCGCAGGGCTCGCACCTTGCTGCAGACGCGGACCATTGCCCGCCGGCGGTGAGTCAGCACTTGCATTCTGCCGATAGAAACTGACGACCGTCTTGGCCGCGAGATCGCGCTGGGCAATGTTCGCGGTCTCGATATGGGCCGCAAGCCGGGCGGCTGCCGGGCCTGAAGGTTCTTTTAGGATCTCAGCCATCAACCGCAGGGAAATGCCCTTGACGATCTGGTTGAGCAGCCGCTCGACATTGGCGACCTCTTGCGGCTTCAGCGCCTGAACGGCTTCGAAAAGGCGTGCCGTATAGTCGATCAGCGTCTCGTTTTCTCGCCGCGGTGTCTTCAACAGCTTGCCGATCGTCTCGGCAAGGATGGAGGACCCCTGCGCCAGCTTGAGTTGAGCCGACAGGGAGGCGGCATCGAGCCGTGCGCCTGAAAGAGTAGCGTTGCTTCCTGACTGCGACTGTGCGGTCGTCAGTGATGAGGTCACACGCGCAGGAGTGACTGCAGCCTGCGTCTGGTTATGGTAATCTGCAGTCGAACTCAACGCGGCACGAACGGGTGGCAGCATCGCATGCTCCATCTGTTATCTGCGACGGTGGAACAGTTCGGCCGTGTTTGGGTAATGGTGCGACGGCTGTCGCTACGCCTCATGGCGGGATGATGCCGATTGACAGACGTTAAACGAAAATGGTTAACGGTCGGCTAATTATCATCGAATTCGCGTCGGGAGCCCGGCAAACTGAGAGCGCCGCCTGCGGGAACAGGCGGCATGGCTCAGCTATGCGCGAAAATATCGGTCTCTTCCCAACCAAGGAGATCAAGCCTTGCGCGTGTCGGCAGGAACTCGAAGCAGGCGGCGGCAAGATCCGTGCGGTTGTCGCGGATCAGCCGCATGGTCAGCTTGTCGCGCAAGGCATGCAGATAAAGCACGTCCGAGGCCGCATATTCGAGTTGCGCCTGTGATAGCGTTTCGGCCGCCCAATCAGTCTGCTGCTGGGCCTTGGAAATGTCGACCTCGACCAGTTCCCGTAGATTGTCTTTTAGCCCGTGACGATCGGTATAGGTTCGGGTCAGGCGTGAAGCGATCTTGGTGCAGAAGACCGGCGTGGCCAATACCCCGAACGTATGGAAAAGCACGGCGATATCGAATCGGCCATAGTGAAAGATTTTCTGCCGCGACGAATCAGCCAGAAGCGCGACGAGGTTGGGCGCCTGATTCTGTCCTGCTGCAATGCGAATGACGTCGGCCGTGCCGTCCCCGGGAGATAATTGCACAACACATAGGCGATCACGACGTGGGATAAGGCCAAGCGTTTCGGTATCGATTGCCACCGCACCCGTATAGTGGGCCGCTGCCGCCGCCGGAAGATCTCCCTCGTGATAGCGAATTTCAGCCATAATCCCGCCTTTCCAAGCATTTGAATCGATATTGCCTATAATCCAGCTTTGCGCATATCGATATAGCGATGATCCCTGCTATGATATCGACGCTATGGGCAAATGCTCAGCAATGCACCTATTGCATTGCTGCATTGCGCCTAACCGGCTTGGCGAGCATACCAGTATTAGCCTATATGTCAGTCATCGAACGACGCACTCCTCCTCCCAGTGTCGTTCGATACGGATCGACAACATCCTCCTCCTCCCAGTTGTCGATCAAGTTTAAAGCCTGGCGCATCCTCCTCCCGCGCCAGGCTTTTCGCTTTTCTGGAGGTAATTTTCCCGAAAGACAGTTGAACGACAGCGTTTGAAGCGCCTGGAGCCGGCGCCTTATGCATCTATGTCGCTTGGCGGCCCTGGCCCCTCCATGCGAGGTTATCCCAGGGTGCCGCGTTATCGTCTTGCGATCAGCGAAGCGCGTCGATCGCCTTCAATACGTCGTCCTCGACTTCTATTCCATTTGCCATGGCATCAGCCCTCAGGCCTTTTCCGCGGCGGCCTGGAAGTCGCACGCCATCCTGCCTGGCCATCTCTTCGGCAAGGGCTGCCATGCGCATGGCTGTACCGCCGCCATTGGCCGCGTCCGGGTCGATTGCGATGATCGAGTGGCCGAGTTCCGGCGGCGGCCCATTTTCATCGAAGAGCGAGCTTGCCTCATGGGAGAAATTGGCGCCTGCAAGGCCCGCCGAGAGCACTTCCACCATCAGCGCCAGTGCAGCACCCTTTGCACCACCAGAAGGCGCCATCGTGCCTTTAAGCGCCTCTGCAGCGTCTGTGGTGGGGTTTCCATCAATATCGAAGGCCCAGTCGTCGGGTATGCTCGTTCCCTTCTGGTGGGCTTCCATGACCTTGCCACGTGCGACCTTTGAGAGCGCCAGATCAATGACCAAGGGATCGGCATTTGCGACAGGGACTGCGAAGGCAATCGGATTGGTGCCGAAGAGCGGGCTTCTGCCGCCCCAGGGCGCCATGGCGGCCGGTGCGTTTGCGAACATCATGGCGATCAGGCCCTGCTCGGCAAAACGCTCGACCGTCAGCGCCATCACCCCGGCATGATGCGAGCGGCCGATGGCGGCAAAGGCGATACCCTGTTCACAGGCTATGGCAGGAAGTTCGGAAGCCGCAAGATCAAGGGCTGGATAGGCAAAGCCATGCGCGGCGTCGATCGACAGCACCGCAGGGCGCGGTCGCGAGAGGATCGGCTCCGCCTTGCCATCCACTTTGCCGGTACGAACCTGCTTCACATAGGCCGGAACGCGGCGCAGGCCGTGGCCGGATTGGCCGGCAGCTTCCGACTGCACAAGGGCACGGGCGACGGAAAGAGCAGTTGAGGGCAGGACGCCATTGTCTTCGAAGATGCCGCGGACCAGCGTCTCGGCATCGGTGAGGCTCATATGCATGCGGGCTTCCGGGATTTGTTAGGTTGAGGGAGCCCGCTTATAGCGTTTTGTCAGGAGCAGGTCAGTGCCTGCGTGAGGAAATTCGGTACGCCTGCAGGCGGCGCCGGGATAGGCGAGGCACGGCGAACGATCGAAACTATATAGTCATCGATCTTCGAATCGCCCGAAGAGCGCTGGAGCGACACGCTGGTCACGTTGCCCCCATTGTCGAAGTTGAAGCGCACGGCGGCCGTGCCGGTGTTGCCGCCGGGGCAGCGGCGGGCATTGCGCGCCAGCCGCGACTGCACGCGTGACTTCCACGTTGCCGGGGAAAGCGACGAAAAGCGCGAGCCTGACGATGTCTGGGTGGCGGCATTTCGATCCGACTGCGTGGCTTCGGCCTTGGCTTGCGCCATTTCCTTCTGGGCCTGCTGCTGCTTGGGGCGTTCCACGCGCTTGACCGGCTCCTTTTTCGGCTCTGGCTTCTTCTCCGCGACTTCGGGTTTTTCTGGTGGCGGCGGGCGCACGACCGGCAGCGGCACTTCGACGTTATCGAGCGCAGCCATGACCTGCTGCTCGATCGGATCGGGCTGTTCGATCGGCTCCGGCAGTGTTTCCGGCAAAGTCTCGGCCACTTCCGGCTCCTGAGGTGTCGGCTCTTCGACGGGTTCCGGCGGCGGAGGCTCGGGGAGAGGCTCGGCAATTTCCGGTGGCGGTGGTTCGATCGGATCAGGTGTCGGATCGGGCTGGGCCTCTTCCACCGGCTGCATCTGCTCGCTGTCCACCTTTTCGGAATCCACGGCGTCGGGAGCGATCTGCTCCTCTTCCGTCTGTGTGGCCTCAGGCTCTGGAGCCAGTTCGATCATGATCGCGGAAGGCGGTAAATTATCTGCCGGCATAGTCGGCTCTTCCTGCATCATCAGGGCAGCAGCAGCGATATGCGCAGTCAGCACGAATGCGCCGGCGCCTGCCCAGAGTGATATTTCGCCGATCTTCTGTACCCGGCTACGATAGGGGGCGGCTGGGTTCATCGCGAAACCCCTGGTGCTGGCGAAGCCGGTGCGGCAGGCTGGGCAGCGGGTGCTGCGGCACCCGGAAGGGTTTCCAGTCCGACCAGCGCGATCTTCAAATAACCGGCATCACGCAGAAGGTTCATCACTTCCATGAACTGGCCGTAGCCGACAGCCTTGTCGGCACGCAGGAAGATGCGGGTATCCCTGTTGCCGCCGGTAATCGTGTTCAGCCTGGTCGTCAGCTGCTCGCGCGCAACCTGGTCATTGCCGAGATTGAGCGTGAGATCTTCCTGAACTGTCAGATAGAGAGGTTCTTCAGGCCGCTGTGCGGGCTTTGCACTCGATGCGGGCAGGTCGACATTGACATCGACCGTGGAAAGCGGCGCGGCGACCATGAAGATGATCAGGAGCACCAGCATGACGTCAATAAAGGGCGTCACGTTGATCTCGTGGTTTTCCTGCAATTCCTCGCCGTGATGTTCGCGAATGCCGCCGGCCATGGACTTATTCTCCGGCCATCAGGGACATCGGGGTTGCCTTGCGGCCGCCCGGCGGAACCTTGCGGAAGTCGAGGTCGCGGCTCACCAGTCGCTCGACGCCGCTGGCTGCATCGGCAAGAAGCGCGCGATAGCCGGTAACCGAACGGGCAAACAGGTTGTAGATCACGACGGCGGGAATGGCGGCGACGAGGCCGATGGCCGTTGCAAGTAGCGCCTCGGCAATGCCGGGCGCGACGACGGCAAGATTGGTCGTCTGCGTTTCGGAAATGCCGATGAACGAATTCATGATGCCCCAGACCGTGCCGAATAGGCCGACAAAGGGAGCGACCGAGCCGATCGTCGCCAGAATGCCGGTGCCGCGGGCGATACGGCGACCGGCAAAGGCCTCGATGCGCGACAGGGAGGAGCCGACGCGTTCCTTGACGCCGTCACCTTCGACATGGTCGAGCGCATCCGCGGACATCTTTATTTCCTCGGCTGCGGCCTGGAGCATGTAGGCGGCAGGACCGCCGCGTCCAGCGGAGGCATCGACAGCTTCGGCGAGCGTACGGGAATTGCGGATGATCTTGATGATGCGACCGGCGCGGGTGCGGGCGCCGGCAAGCTCGAGCGTCTTAACCAGCCAAACGGTCCAGGTTGCCAGCGAAGCGATGGCAAGCCCGATCATGACGCTTTTAACAACCCAGTCCGCCGCCATGAACATGCCCCAGGGCGAAAGGTCGTGCGGGATTGTCAGTACCGGCGTTTCTTCTTCCGCCGGCACAAGGTCGGTTACCGTTTCCTGCGGCGCAGCCTGGGCCTGTGCGGGCTGGGATACGCCGGGAGCCGTTGTCTCGGTAGAGGGAGCAGGCTGGGCGGATTGTGCCGGAGCCTGAGCGGCGGGAGCCCCCTCTGTGGCGGTCGAGGCAGCCGGCGCTGCAGGGCTGGCCGGTGCTGCATTTTCCGCCGGAGCGGAAGGCGCGGTCGGTGTCGTCGCCGGCGTTGTGGCGGGAGCCGTCCGGCCGGTGGTTGGTGCTGCAGACGAAGCCGGAGCCTGCTGCTGTGCACTATCCGCCTGCGAAGTGGTTTGTGCCTGAGGAGCCGGGGCAGGAATCTGAGCCATCGCCATCGCGCTCAGAAGCGCAAGCGTCGCAGCCGTCATCCCGAGCTGTTTCGCGACCTTGCCAAGGTGGCGGTTTCCGGCAACGGCAGGGACAAGGGCAGCAGACATTTTAGGCGATACTCCGACTATTGCCGAAAGGCATTTTTGCCGGCTCGGCACGATATCATCAGGTCGCGGCCGGCATCGAGGCCAGCAACAGACTATGCTGCTATGCGATAATAAACATGAGTTCAAATGGCAACTAATAAATCTTGAGTGAAGCTGCCAATTTTACCTTCACGACGTCGGGGATGGCAGAGCTCAAGGCGAAAATGTATCTGCGCCACCGGAGATGGCGCAGATCAGGCATTCTAAAAGTGAGTTCGCGTAAAGACTTAGCGTGCCAGCCAGCCGCCATCCACGGGCAGCACGGTGCCGTGAATGTAGTCCGAGGCCGATGATGCGAGGAAGACGGCTGCACCACCAAGCTCTTCCGGTTTGCCCCAGTGCCCGGCTGGAATGCGCGCCAGAATGGCGGCGTTGCGGTCCGGGTCATCGCGAAGAGCTTCCGTATTGTTGGTCGAGAAATAACCGGGAGCAATGGCGTTGACGTTGATACCCTTGCCGGCCCATTCGCAGGCCAGGAGCCGGGTCAGGCCTGCAAGGCCGCTCTTGGACGCCGTATAGGAAGGAATGCGGATGCCGCCCTGGAAGGAGAGAAGTGAAGCAATGTTGACGATCTTTCCGCCCTTATCGGCTGCGACAAGCCGCCGGGCGAAGGCTTGCGACAGGAAAAACACGTTCTTCAGGTTCACATCCATCACCGCATCCCAATCAGCCTCGCTGAATTCGAGGGCATCGGCGCGGCGAATAATCCCGGCATTGTTGACGAGAATATCAGCACCTCCAGACCAGGAAGTGGTTTCGTCGAGAATACGTTCGATCGGTTCGAGGGTGGAAAGGTCGGCCGATATGGCGAGGCTCTCGCCGCGGCTAGCGCTGATTGCGGCCTCGGTTTCCGCCATCGATGAGCGACCGACCAGCGCCACCTTGGCCCCGGCCTGGGCAAGGGCAACTGAAATGGCCTGGCCTAAACCGGTATTGGCGCCGGTGACAATCGCTGTCTTGCCGGTCAGATCGAACGAAATAGCCATAAAAACCTCCACATAAAAAACCGCCGGGAATTTCTCCCCGGCGGTTCCTAACATGACAATTGTCAAGCTTAAAGCGTGCGCGTGATATGTTCCACGCGGAAGCACTCGATCGTGTCGCCGGCGCGGATGTCTTCGTAGTTTTCGAAGGCCATACCGCATTCCTGACCCATCGGCACTTCGGCAACTTCGTCCTTGAAGCGCTTGAGCGTCTTGAGCTTGCCTTCGTGGATGACCACGTTGTCGCGGATGAGGCGTACGCCTGCACCACGCTCGACCTTGCCTTCGACCACACGGCAACCGGCAACCTTGCCGACCTTGGTGATGTTGAAGACTTCCAGGATCTCGGCATTGCCGAGGAAGGTTTCGCGGCGTTCCGGCGACAGAAGACCCGACATGGCTGCCTTAACGTCATCCACCAGATCGTAGATGATGTTGTAGTAGCGGATGTCGAGGCCGTTACGCTCGGCGATCGTACGAGCCTGTGCATTGGCGCGGACGTTGAAGCCGATGATTGCGGCATCCGATGCCTCGGCGAGCGAGATATCCGACTCGGTGATCGCGCCGGCGCCCGAATGGACGATACGGGCACGAACTTCGTCGGTACCAAGCTTGTCGAGCGACGCGATGATCGCTTCGACCGAACCCTGCACGTCACCCTTGATGACCAGCGGGAATTCCTTGAAGCCGGTATTCTGCAGCTTGCTCATCATCTGCTCGAGCGAACCGCGCTGGCCGGACTGGCGAGCAACCGCCTTGTCGCGAGCAAGACGCTGGCGATACTCGGAGATTTCGCGGGCACGAGCTTCGTTTTCGACGACGGCGAAGCGGTCACCGGCAGCAGGCGTGCCGGAAAGACCGAGCACTTCGACCGGGGTTGCCGGACCGGCTTCCTTGACGTGGTCGCCCTTGTCGGTGACGAGAGCACGAACACGGCCCCACTGATCGCCGGCAACGATGATCTGGCCCGGCTTCAGCGTACCCTTCTGGACGAGCACGGTCGCAACCGCACCACGACCGCGGTCGAGTTGTGCTTCAATGACCGTACCTTCGGCAGTACGCGTCGGGTCGGCCTTCAGGTCGAGAATTTCGGCCTGTAGCAACACGGCTTCGAGCAGCTTGTCGAGGTTTGTCTTGTTCTTGGCCGAAACCTCGACGTCGAGCACTTCACCGCCGAGCGATTCGACGAAGACTTCGTGCTGCAGGAGCTGCTGACGAACCTTGTCGGGCTTGGCTTCATGCTTGTCGATCTTGTTGATTGCCACGATGATCGGTACACCCGCCGCCTTGGCATGGTTGATGGATTCGATCGTCTGCGGCATCACGCTGTCGTCGGCTGCAACCACCAGGATCGCGATATCCGTCGCCTGCGCACCACGGGCACGCATGGCCGTAAAGGCGGCGTGGCCGGGGGTGTCGATGAAGGTGATCTTCTGACCGTTCTTCTCGACCTGGTAGGCACCGATATGCTGGGTGATGCCGCCGGCTTCACCGGACACGACATTCGCCTGGCGGATAGCGTCGAGCAGCGAGGTCTTGCCGTGGTCGACGTGACCCATGATCGTAACGACCGGCGGGCGCGATACCATTTCGCCCGCATCGTCGGCCTTGTCAAAGATGCCTTCTTCGACGTCGGATTCCGAGACGCGCTTGACGGTATGGCCGAATTCGGCGGCGATGAGTTCTGCCAGATCGGCGTCGATGACGTCGCCCGGCTTCATCATCTGGCCTTCCTTCATCAGGTACTTGATGACGTCGACCGCGCGTTCGGACATGCGCTGCGACAGTTCCTGAATGGTGATCGTTTCCGGCAGGATGACTTCGCGGACAACCTTCTCACGGGTTTCCTGCATCTGGCTGCGGCGGAATTTTTCCTGACGACGGCGCATCGCGGCCATCGAACGGCCACGGGCGTTACCGTCCTCGTCCGAACCGGCAGTGGTGATGGTCAGCTTGCCCTGGCGACGGCCTTCGTCACCCTTCGGGCGTGCCGGCGGCTTGGCAGGAGCTGGAGCGACCACGCGGCCACGACCGGGCGCACCGGCGCTGCGGGACGGGCCACGGTCATCATCTTCGTCATTGGCACGGCGGCCACGTACGGCACCCGGCTGCGCTGCGGGAGCATCGGTGCCTGGGCGCGGCGACTGCGGACGACCGTCCTGCGGGCGGCCAGCGGCTCCACGATCGGCAGGTGCGCGATCGGTGTTGCGCTCGGGCGCACGGGCAGCGACCGGGGCCGGCTGAGGCGCGACGGGTTCAGGTTCCGGCTCTGGAGCCGGTTCGGCTGCACGACGAGCTGCTTCCGCAGCCTCTTCGGCCTTGCGGGCCTCTGCTTCGGCTGCACGGCGGGCTTCGTCTTCAGCGCGCTGCTTGGCTTCGATGACTTCGCGTGCCTGTGCTTCCACCAGAGCGCGGCGACGGGCTTCCATTTCGCCGGCGGAGAGATCGTGAAGCACGTTCGGGCGGTTCTGTTGCGGACGCTGGCCGGACTGCTGCGGGCGTTGACCCTGCTGCGGACGCTGGCCCTGTTGCTGGCCGTAGTTGGAGCCCGGACGCTGACCCTGGTGCGAACCGGGGCGCTGACCCTGCGGCTGTGCAGGGCGCTGTGCCTGTGGCGCAGGCTGGTGCACCGGCGCTGCCGGTTGCGGGCGCGGCTGCTGCGGAGCAGGTTGTGCTGCGGCTTCAACCGGGCGCGGAGCCGGGGCTGCAGGGGCCGCGATCGGGGTAATAGGCTTTTCGTCCTGCGGGCGGGTCGGGCGGCGTTTCACCGTTTCGACGACGACCGCTTTCGTGCGGCCGCGACCCATGTCCTGGCGCACAGTACCCTGGTTCATGCCGGATGGCTTGAGCGAGAGGGTCTTCTTCACGCCGAGTGTCTTGTCGTCTTTGTTGTCGGTCATTCCGTTCCTGTTCCTTCGTACAGGAACGGATGGAAGCCATCAGAACCTGTCGTTCAAGTCGTATAAATCGATCTGCGTCCGGCTAGAGCCGGTGACAGCGTCATGGTTTAGGCATGTCAAAGACATCCTTTGTCTGGGGCAGACCGCCTTTACGGTACTGCTCAAGTAGGTTTGCGCGCTTCACTACACCCTCACCCGCCTGCCCTGCAAGCGCGCAAGCATGGATAAAAGCATTCTCGCCCATCACTTCGTCCAATTCCGCCCCGGTGAGGAGCAAAAAGGCCGGAATGTCATGTTCGGCATCGGTGCCGAGCTTAAAGGCCTTTCGGGCCTGGTCTATCTTTCGAACGCCGTCTGCCGCAGCATCGGAAGCATGGAAAACGCCGGCGGCGGCTCCCGAGCGGACTGCGGCATCGACCTTCATCGCGCCGGAAACGAACTGACCGGCCTTGCGCGCCATGTTCATCATTCCGGCAAGGTCGGCGACCAGAAGCCGATCGACCAGTGCGCCGAGATCGTCCGCCGCTTTCGTCTCGCTCTTGAAAGCGCGAGAAAACAGCTTCCGCTTCACCGCCCGGTCGACAAGCTCTCGTTCCGCCTTGATCCAGCAGCCCCGTCCGGGAAGCTGCCGTTTCAAATCCGGAACCACGCTCCCGTCGGGAGCGCGGACGAACCTGATAAGGTCCTTCGGGTCTGTCGCCTCGCGGGTGACGATGCAGGTACGGTCGTT
Organism: Rhizobium sp. ZW T2_16; assembly: GCF_044987325.1. Lineage (NCBI taxonomy): Bacteria > Pseudomonadati > Pseudomonadota > Alphaproteobacteria > Hyphomicrobiales > Rhizobiaceae > Rhizobium > Rhizobium sp. ZW T2_16. The sequence continues at coordinate 515,423 of NZ_JBJDRG010000003.1, read as the reverse complement.
CACGACGAAATCGTCCGGCCAAATATCTGCATCATCCGCACCATTGTCGTCCGCAATCATTCCTGATCGGCGGCGACGGCCTCCTCCTCGGCCTCATCATCAGCCCGTTCGTTGGCGAGATCTTCTTCGGTGATCCAGCCTGCGAGCAGACGGGCCTGAACGATCATGTTTTCAGCCTCGACGCGGGAAACGTCGAACTTGGAGAACGTGCCTTCGAACTTCTTGGTCTCGCCATCCTTGCGTTCCGACCAGCCGACGAGATCGTCAGCAGCGCAGCCGGCGAAGTCCTCGACCGTCTTGATGCCTTCTTCGCCGAGCGCAACCAGCATCTGGGCGGTAAGGCCTTCGATCTGCTTCAGCTCGTCCTGGACGCCGAGAGCAACGCGCTTGGCATCGTTTTCAGCTTCGATACGCTCCAGGTACTCGCGGGCGCGGGTCTGGATCTCGTTGGCGGTGTCTTCGTCGAAGCCGTCGATCGACGAGATTTCGTCGAGGTTGGTGTAGGCCAGTTCCTCGACCTGGGCAAAGCCTTCCGAAGCAAGCACCTGGCCGACCATTTCGTCGACATCGAGAGCTTCCATGAACAGGTTGGTGCGCTCGTTGAATTCCTTCTGACGGCGTTCCGACTCTTCGGCTTCCGTCATGATGTCGATATCCCAGCCGGTCAGCTGCGAAGCGAGGCGAACGTTCTGGCCGCGGCGGCCGATGGCCAGCGACAGCTGCTCATCCGGAACCACGACTTCGATACGCTCTGCATCCTCGTCGAGAACGACCTTGGCGACTTCAGCCGGCTGCAGGGCGTTGACGATGAAGGAAGCCGGATCCTGGCTCCACGGAATGATGTCGATCTTTTCGCCCTGCAGTTCGCCGACAACGGCCTGAACGCGCGAACCACGCATACCGACGCAGGCGCCGACCGGATCGATCGACGAGTCGTTCGAGATAACAGCGATCTTGGCGCGGGAACCCGGGTCACGGGCAACCGACTTGATCTGGATGATGCCGTCGTAGATTTCTGGAACTTCCATGGTGAACAGCTTCACCATGAACTGCGGATGGGTACGCGACAGGAAGATCTGCGGGCCGCGCTGTTCGCGACGGACGTCGTAGACATAGGCGCGGACGCGGTCGCCGTAACGCATGTTTTCGCGCGGGATCATCTCGTCACGACGGATGATGCCTTCGCCACGGCCGAGATCCACGATGACATTGCCGTACTCGACGCGCTTGACGGTGCCGTTGACGATTTCGCCGACGCGATCCTTGAACTCGTCGAACTGACGGTCACGCTCGGCTTCGCGCACCTTCTGCACGATGACCTGCTTGGCGGACTGTGCGGCGATACGGCCGAAATCCATCGGCGGCAGCGGGTCGGCAATGAAGTCGCCGATCTTGGCATCAACATTGCGGTCGCGGGCCAAAACCAAAGGGATCTGCGTTCCGTAGTCTTCGGCGACTTCAACGACCTCAAGAAGGCGTTGCAGACGGATTTCGCCGGTCTTGGAATTGATGTCGGCGCGGATATTGGTTTCCGAACCGTAACGCGAGCGGGCGGCCTTTTGGATGGCGTCAGCCATCGCAGCCAGCACGATCTCGCGGTCGATGACCTTTTCGCGGGCCACAGCGTCTGCGATCTGCAGAAGTTCAAGCCGGTTTGCGCTCACTGCCATTGTCGTTGGTCTCCGTAGGTCCAATTCTGGCGGCCCTCCCTCCTCGGAAAGGCCAGTGTGTTGGTCGATTATTCTTCGTCTTCAGCTTCGTCGTTCTGGTTCGCGGCCTGCTGCTTGGCGAGCTTGTCGGCGCGCAGCGCATCGCGGATCAGATCGTCCGTCAGGATCAGCTTGCCTTCGGCCAGCGCCGAGAACGGGATCGTTACGCGTGGTTCCTCACCATAGGCGACCTGGTCGCGCTCGACGGTGAAACCTTCTTCGTTGACTTCGGCGATCTTGCCGCGGAACCGCTTGCGGTTGTCGATCATGATCGACGTCTCGCATTTCACCAGATGGCCGGTCCAGCGTGCAAAATCCGACTTGCGCACCATCGGCCGGTCGATGCCCGGCGAAGACACTTCGAGATGATACTCGCGATCGATCGGATCTTCTACATCAAGAACGGGTGAGATGGCGACCGATACGGCTTCGCAGCCTTCGACATCCATCGTGCCATCATTGCGCTCGGCCATGACCTGCAGGGTCATGCCGTTCAGGTTCAGCATGCGCACCCGGACCAGACGGTAATCCATGGCGGTCAGTACCGGCTCGATGATTTCGGCGATCCTGAGGTCGAGACCAGTCTCGACGATGAGACGCGGCTCGTGGTCTGTCTGCTGCATAAGCTCTCCGGTTCAATCCCCGCTCACAGTGCGGGTTGAAGCGATCGCCTAACAAAAAAGAGCGGGTCCGGTGTGGGCCCACTCTTCATCGGACGATCAAGAATATGGGCTGCATATACGCGCTTGGACCGGCAATTGCAAGACTTCCGCATTTCCGCCATTCAAAGCTGGAATTAGCCTGTTCGACGTCTATAACCGGTTCAGAGAGTCGGGAAGAGGAGCAAGAGCCACATCGTGCCGGACAGGATAGCCACACTCGCGCCGTTCAAGAACCAGACCTTCCGCACAATATGGATAGCGAGCCTTGCATCGAATTTCGGTGGCTTGATTCAGGCCGTCGGCGCCGCCTGGATGATGACCTCGATCTCCAATTCCCAGGACATGGTGGCGCTCGTCCAGTCTTCTACCACCCTGCCGATCATGTTGTTCTCGCTGATTGCGGGGGCTCTCGCCGATAATTTCAACCGACGCAGTATCATGCTGACGGCGCAGCTCTTCATGCTGGCCGTCTCTATAGCGCTGACTATCTTTGCCTATCTGGACCTGCTGACGCCCTGGCTGCTTCTCTGTTTCACCTTCCTGCTCGGGTGCGGCGTGGCGCTCAACAATCCCGCATGGCAGGCGTCCGTCGGCGATATCGTCTCGCGTGAAATGCTGCCCCAGGCCGTGACGCTCAACAGCGTCGGCTTCAACATTACCCGCAGTGTCGGACCGGCGATCGGCGGCGCTGTCGTCGCAGCGGCAGGTGCTGCAGCAGCCTTCGCCCTGAATGCCGCAAGTTACGTTGCGCTCATGTATGCGCTGTTGCGCTGGAAGCCGGAGCGTCGCGACGATGCGCTGCCACGCGAAACGCTTTTGAGAGCGCTTTCGGCAGGTCTCGGTTATGTTTCCATGTCGCCGAACATCCTCAATGTTCTTTTGCGCGGCATGCTATTCGGCTTCTCTGCCAGCGCCATTCTGGCGCTTTTGCCGATCGTCGCGCGGGATCTCGTTTCGGGCGGGCCGTTGACATACGGCATCATGCTCGGCTGTTTCGGTGTCGGCGCGATCGGCGGCGCCATGTCGAATGCGCGGCTGCGCGAAAAGCTGACGAGCGAGAGGATTGTCCAGTTCGCTTTCCTCGGTTTTGCGGCAAGTTCCTCCGTCATAGCGCTCAGCACCAATACCGCGCTGACGGCGCTCGTGCTGATCGTGCCGGGGGCGTGCTGGGTTCTGGCCCTGTCGCTTTTCAACACAACCGTGCAGCTGTCGGCGCCGCGCTGGGTCGTCGGCCGCGCACTATCTTTCTACCAGACGACCACATTCGGCGGCATGGCGGTTGGCAGCTGGGTGTGGGGTGTCGGTGCCGAAAATCTCGGAGTTTCCATTTCCCTGAGCCTGGCAAGCCTTGCAATGCTTGTAGGTGGACTAGCAGGTTTGAGGAACCCGCTGCCGCAGTTTACCGATATCGACCTGAGCCCGCTGAACAAGTTCAACGAACCGATGCTGCGGCTCGACCTGCAGCCACGAAGCGGCCCGATCGTGTTGCAGATCGACTATGAGATCGCCGAGCACGATATCTCCGAATTCCTCACCCTGATGGCGCGCCGCCGTCGGGTACGCATTCGTGATGGCGCACGCCAATGGGCCTTGATGCGCGATCTAGAACATCCGGAAATCTGGACGGAGACCTATCACACCGCCACCTGGGCAGATTATGTCCGCCATAACCGCCGCCGCCTGCAGATAGATGAGGAGATCTGGGATGCGATCCGAAAGCTTCACAAGGGCGTGGATGGACCACGGGTCCACCGTATGATCGAACGGCAGACCATCCCGCCCAAGGACGATATCTTTCACAAGCATCATGTCGATCTGCATTGAGGCAAAGGGATGTTCCGCAATGCAAGCTCCACCGATCTGCCGGCAATCATCACGCTTCTGGCGGATGATCCGATCGGCGCAACTAGAGAGGTTGCGTCCAAGGAGATGGATCAAGCCTACTTGGAGGCTTTCGCCGCAATCGAAGCCGATCCCAACCAATTGCTGGCCGTTGCCGTCGATGACGATGGAAAGGTGATCGGCTGCCTGCAGCTCTCCTTCATTCCCGGCTTGTCACGCAAGGGCATGTGGCGAGGCCAGATCGAAAGCGTGAGGATTGCTGCAAGCCATCGTGGCGGCGGATTGGGCGCCGCCATGATCGAGTGGGCGGTCGAGCAGGCGAAAGAAAAGGGCTGCGGCCTTGTGCAACTGACGTCGGACAAACGGCGGCCAGATGCTATCCGTTTTTATGAAAGACAAGGTTTCGTCGCGAGCCACGAGGGGCTGAAACTCGACTTATCTTAACTTGGCCTTGAGCGAGGCATCCGGATAGCATGTTGGAGAAATGCCGGCCTTTGCCTGCCAGTCGCCGAGCGAGCGGCGGGTCTTGAAGCCCGGCAATCCGTCGACATTGCCGACATCATAACCCTTGGCGACCAGCGCCTTCTGCATCGCAAGTACATCGGAGCGCAGCATCTTGCCGACATCGCCCCACTTGGCCTGGAACGGGCCGCCACCGTAAGCGATGCGATCAGCCAGATTGCCGATGAACAGCGCATAGAGGTCGGAATTGTTATATTCCTTCAGCACATAGAAATTCGGCGTGACGATGAATTCCGGCCCGTTTCTCCCTGCGGGAAGCAGCATCATCCCCGGCGCTTTCATTTCCGAAGCCGGAAAAGCCTTGCCGGAAATCCGCGTGATCCCGGTCGAATTCCAGGCGGAGATCGGCTTGGCAAGGTCCGGCCCTTCCTGCGCGCAGGAGACATTGGCGGGAATCGACACTTCGAAGCCCCAGTCGCGACCGCGCTGCCAGCCTTCATGCCTCAGATAGTTGGCTATGGAGGCGAGCGTGTCCGGCACCGAGTTCCAGATATCCGGATGGCCGTCCTTGTCGAAGTCGACGGCATATTTCAGATAGCTCGTGGGCATGAACTGCGGCTGGCCGAGCGCTCCGGCCCATGATCCCTTCATCGTCGCAGCACTGACATCGCCGCGCTCGATCATGGTCAGCGCCGCGATCAGTTCTTCACGGAACATCGGCTTGCGGGTCGACATGAAGGCCTTGGTGGCCAGCACCTCGACCGCTGAATAGGGCAGTTTCGCCTTTCCGAAACCGGATTCACGGCCCCAGACAGCGATGATGATCTCGCCCGGCACACCATAGGCCGCTTCGATCTTCTTCAGACCGGCGGCATAGGTGCCGGCCAGTCCGCGCCCGGCCAAGCCCAGCGTCTGCAGCCGGTTCTCGTTGAAGTAAGCGCCGGGAGAAGAAAATTCCGCCTGGCTCTGGTCCTGCTGCTTCGGCGGTTTGGAGCCTGGCGGAACGAGATCGGGCAGGCTCCAATTGAGCTTGATCCCGTCAAATGCCGCGCGCAGCGTCTTGTCCGAAATCCCCGCCTTTCGCGCCTCCGGTCCAAGATCGGTCGCGATCCACTGCTGGAACTGGCGCTCAACATCCGGCCGGTTCTGGGCGAAAGCGGGGAGAGGCGAGACGATGGCGGTGAGGGCCAGAAGCAGTGCTGCGGCGCGACGGCGGATACCCCCCTCTGCCCTGCCGGGCATCTCCCCCACACGGAGGGAGATCAGATGGGCGCGCTGGCCTGCCTCGTTCAACGGCAGTGCTGCCGCACAGCGTTTCGAAATTTGGGAATGGTGGTCGTGATGCTTGTGATCTCCCCCCTTGTGGGGGAGATGCCCGGCAGGGCAGAGGGGGGCTTGCTTCACCATCGTCGTCCTCCTCGAAAAATGTCAGATCGCCGTCCGTGCTCGCAGCGCTGCCGTCAGCGTGCCCTCGTCGAGATAATCGAGTTCGCCGCCGACCGGCACGCCATGGGCAAGCCGCGTTATCTTGACGTTGAAATCGGAAAGCTGGTCGGTGATGTAATGGGCCGTCGTCTGCCCTTCGACAGTCGCATTGACCGCGATGATGATCTCCTTCACCGTCCCTTCACTGACGCGATCGACAAGTGCGCGGATGTTCAGGTCATCGGGACCGACGCCATCGAGCGGCGACAGCGTGCCGCCAAGAACGTGATAGGCGGCGTTCATCGCGCCGGCGCGTTCCAGCGCCCAGAGATCGGAAACGTCTTCGCAGATGATCAGCATCGAGTGGTCACGGCGAATGTCGGTGCAGACGGTGCAGGGATCTGACGTATCGACGTTGCCGCAACGCGAGCAGATCTTCACCTTGTCATAGGCCTCGCCCATCGCGAGCGAGAGCGGGCCGAGCAACTGATCTTTCTTCTTGATCAGATGCAGCGCCGCCCGGCGGGCAGACCGCGGACCAAGGCCCGGGACTTTTGCCAGAAGCTGGATGAGTTTTTCGATTTCGGGGCCGGTGACTCGCTTTGCCATGTGCTTCCTTTAGCCCATATGTCGGTTGAACGGAAAGACCGAAGGACCAGGACCCGCATGAAACTTGTCGCGATCTGCATCGGCCACGCGCAGCGTTTGCCGGGAAAGAGTTACAAGACGGGCATCTACAAGGCACCGGTCAACGGTCAGGTGCTGATCGACAAAGTCGGTCTGGTTGGAGATGCCGTCTGCAACAGGAAACATCACGGCGGGCCGGATCAGGCGATCTTGCTCGAAGGATCGCTGACACTTGACTGGTGGGCGGCAGAACTCGGGCGCGACCTGCCGCCCGGAACATTCGGCGAGAACCTTGTCATCAAGGGCCTCGACAATCGGGACGTGGCGGTGGGAGACAGGTTTCATGTGGGCGATGTCGTGCTTGAAGCCACCTCTCCGCGTTCGCCCTGCAATACGCTTACTGCTCGAATCGGCGATCCGGTATTTGGCAGGACCGTTCTCAAATCAGGTCGCCCCGGCATTTATTGCAGGGTTATCAACCCGGGGATGATCCAGGCAGGACACGATGTGAGTTACGAATTCTATCGCGGCGAGCGTGTACCTGTTGCCGAGCTTCTGGCGTCGATGGGGCAAAAGCTGTCTGAGGCCGAGACGCTCCGTTTTCTGTCCGCGCCGATCGCGAGCCGCTGGAGAGAACGGTTTCAGCCGACCGTATAATATATCACGAAACCGTGATCTATGGTGATATGGTTGCTTGGGTTTAAGGCCCTATACCGCTTGATTGATGGCTATGCGGAGCTTTGTATGAGTTTTTTGAGACGCATCCCTTTCGGGTTCATGTCCGGCGCGCTGGTCGCGTATCTTGCGGCGTCAGGTCTGGCTGCGGCCGAGGAAACCGATGTAGAGCATTCGATTTTCGCATTCGGCGGAGCGATGGTTGATGGCGACATGGCCGAAGCGGCCAACCCTTTCGGCGTTGGCTACGAGAACCGACCGATCTTCGGCATCGGCTACCAGTTCCTTCCCTATAGCATCGGTTCAGTAAAGCTGGGCCTTGAGGCAGGCCTTGCCGGGCGGTTCAACGGCAATACCAATGCGGAGATCTGGGGCGGTGTTGTCGGTCGTTACGATGCGATCGAGATTGCCAATACACTCCGCATCATTCCCTCATTCACCTTCGGCATCAGCCATGTGACCGGTACGATGAGCGGGCGTGAAAGACGCAATGAAATCGAGCGCGACGGCGATGCCTCGACGCTTTTCTATCTTGGGCCGGAACTGAGTTTCAGCAGCGTCGCGAAACCGGAGCTAGAGCTTTTCTGGCGCCTGCATCACCGCTCCGGCGCCTGGGGCACGCTTGGCGACATGCATGGCGGCTCCAACGCCAATGTCGTCGGCGTCAGGTATAATTTCTGAGTTTTATCGGGTCGCGATGGCGGCAGCCGCACCGGCCATGGTGCCGGCCGAGATGCGGTTGGCAAGCTTCAGCGCGCGCGGGCTTTTCAGAAATTGCCGCGCCTTGTTCGCCAGCGTGATCCAGACGATATCGACGGTCGCAAGCACGATCAGCATGGCGGCGACCAGTTCCAGCCAGCCGATCAGCGTGACGCCGTTAAGATCGATGATCGACGGCAAAAGCGCGACATAGAACATCATGATCTTCGGGTTGCCGAGTGTCACGGTCAGCCCGGCGAAGAACATCCTCGCCGCAGAGCGGCTTTCCGGCAGTTGGCCGTCAGCGCCGTCCGTTCTGGCAAACCACATTTTCCAGGCGAGATAGAGAAGATAGGCGACGCCGATCCACTTGATTGCGACGAAGACGGGCTGAAAACTTTCGGCGATAGCGGAAAGGCCGGCAACCGCAAAGGATAGCCATACGGTCTCCCCCACCCACATCGCCATCAGGAAGGGCAAAACGTCACGCCAGCCCTTTGTCAGCACGCGCGAGACGAGCGCGGCGATGCTGGGGCCGGGAGAGCCCGCCGCGACGAACAGCGCGGCGGCAAATACGAGCACGGAAGCCAATGTCATCGGAACCGCCCTTCTCGAGACAGGATTAGAACGGCAGCTTCATGCCGGGCGGGATCGGCAGGCCGGCGGTCAGTTCCTTGGTCTTTTCGGCGGTAATCTGCTCGGCGCGATCCTTGGCCGACTTGTGTGCGGCAACGATCAGGTCTTCGAGTATCTCGATATCGTCTTCCTTGAACAGCGAAGGATCGATCTTCAGGCCGAGTATTTCGCCCTTGCCGTTCATCTTGACGGTCACGAGACCACCGCCAGCCGTGCCTTCGACTTCGAGAGCAGCGATATCCGCCTGCATCTTCTCCATCTTGGCCTGCATTTCCTTGACCTTGCCCATCATGCCCATGATGTCGCGCATCGGTAATTCCTCTTCTTCTCTTATAGCTCGATGTCGTCGCCGGGCAGGATATCGCCCTCGGCGGATTCCGCGATGGCCGGCGCCGGCGCATCCTCGACCTCGTTGTCTTCCTCAAGCACACGGATCCTGACGTCGGTGATCTTGGCGCCCGGAAATTGCGACAGGATCGCTGCGACATCCGGATCGGCGCGCGCATCGGTCATCCGTGCTTCGCGAGCGCTGGCATCAGCCTCCACCAGCGTCGGCTCGCCTTCGTCCTTGCTGAGCGTAACTATCCAGTGGATGCCGGTCCATTCCTTCAGCTTGACGCCGAGTTCACCGGGCAGCGTGCCGGGACCGCCATCCGTCATGCGGATATCGAGGCGGCCGGGCTCGATCTTCACCAGCCGGACGAAATTGCGCACCAGCGCCTTCAGCCTCGGGTCGCGGTTCTCGGTGCAGAGGTCAACGACATCGTGCAGCGAACGGACGGCAACCTTCGGCTCCGGCCTCTCGGACGGGCGTTCCTCGATGCGGCCGACGGGCATTTCCCGTGTCGTCGTGTTCGGCACCGCCTGCAGCATGGCCGTCGGTCCGCCGGAAGGAGCGCGCTGGCCGCCATCAAAGCCGCGGGCGTTGACGATCGTCTGCTGCGCCATCTGCGGGCCGCGCCCGCCGCCATTTCCGCCGCCGCCATTGGGCGTCGGCTGGCCATCGCCATTGGCAAAATCAGCAAGCCGCCGCGCCGCATCTTCGGGGGAGGGAAGCGATGCCGCATGCGTCAGCCGGATCAGCACCATTTCGGCAGCACCTGCCGGGCGCGAAGAGCTTTCCGCTTCCGGAATACCCTTCAACAGCATCTGCCAGATACGCGACAGCGCGCTGACCGCAACATTTTCGGAAAACTCCTGGCCGCGCACGCGCTCCACTTCGCTCAGCGAAGGATCGTCGGCAGCTTCGGGAATATATTTGAACCGGGTGACCAGATGGGTGAAATCGGCCAGATCCGTCAGGACGACGACCGGATTGGCGCCGGCCTCGTATTGAGCGTTGAATTCGGAAAGTGCAGCCGTGATATCGCCCTTCACGATATGCTCGAACAGGTCGACGATGCGGGCGCGGTCGGCAAGGCCCAGCATGCCGCGCACGGTATCCGCATGCACGCTGCCGCCGCCATGGGCGATCGACTGGTCGAGCAGCGAAAGGCCGTCGCGGGCGGAGCCTTCGGCGGCACGCGCGATCATCGCCAATGCTTCCTGCTCGGCAGGCACGCCTTCCTTCTCCAGAATGGTGGTAAACAGGCCGACCAGATCGGCAGCGCTGATACGGCGCAGATCAAAACGCTGGCAGCGGGAAAGGACAGTGATCGGAACCTTGCGGATTTCCGTCGTCGCGAAAATGAACTTCACATGTTCCGGCGGCTCTTCGAGTGTCTTCAACAGCCCGTTGAAGGCCTGCGTCGAGAGCATGTGCACTTCGTCGATAATATAGACCTTGTAGCGCGCCGAAACCGGGCGATAGCGCACCTGCTCGATGATCTCTCTGATATCGTCGATACCGGTATGAGACGCAGCGTCCATCTCGATCACGTCGACATGCCGGCCTTCCATGATCGCCTGGCAATGTTCGCCGGGTTCACGCAGGTCGATCGTCGGGCGGTCGATTTCGGCCGTCTTGTAGTTAAGTCCGCGGGCGAGAATTCGTGCGGTGGTCGTTTTTCCCACCCCGCGTACGCCCGTCAGCATATAGGCCTGGGCGATACGGCCGGTCTCGAACGCATTCGTCAGCGTCCGTACCATCGGTTCCTGACCGACCATCAGGTCGGAGAAATCCTTCGGCCGATACTTGCGGGCGAGAACCCGATATCCCGTGCTGCCCGAAGGGGCAGGGGATGAGGGATTGATTGATGTCGGCCCGCTGTCGCTCATAAGGTCCTGACTATAGGCCCTCGGGCCTGTACGGGCCATTCCGGCAGTCAGGCGATCTTGACCGGACCGGGCGTTGACCAAGATGAGAAGGTGGGAGGCTGGCACGGCGACCCGTGCCTGGCTCGTTAGGGCTGCTTCCTTCCGGACCTGACCCGGTTGGCGAGTGGCTCGTCCACCACCAACCTCCCGCCGCACATATCGGCAATAATGCTTCCAAATGCAAGCCAACCCTGTAAAAAACTGTCAGTATCGAAAATCACAACACCGAAAATGCCGGGAGGATCGCTTGAGCGCCTTTGAACTGGATCCACGGCTTGCCAGGGATACCGAGCTTGTGGAGAGCTTCGGCCTCTGTCAGCTCAGGATGATGAAGGACAGCCGCTGGCCTTGGTTCATGCTGGTGCCGCAGCGCAATGATGTGAGCGAGCTGTTCGAGCTGACGCCGCTCGACCAGGCGCTTCTGACCTTCGAGACCAATATGGTGGCGGCCGCGCTGAAAAAGGCGACAGGGGCCGAAAAGATCAATGTGGCTGCGATCGGCAATATCGTTCGCCAGCTGCATGTGCATATCGTCGCACGGTTCGACCGTGACCCGAACTGGCCGGGACCGATCTGGGGTTATGGCCAGGCGGAACCTTATGAAGATACAGCCAAGCAATTATTGATCAAAAGCCTGACGGAAAATCTCGTATCATGACAAGAAAACTTTTCGAGACGGATGCGCCCCATCCGGAGCCCGGCAACCTGACGGCCTTTTCCGGCAACAGGCTCGACCGTCGGGGCGAATATCGCGCCGACGACTGCGTTAGCGAGGCGCTGGCGATCGAGGGGACCCATATTCTCGCCTTCGCCGGTGCAAAGCTCATCCTCAAACATGACGAACAGGTTCTGGACCCGCTTTTCGCGGCTTACGAACTGGCGGAACTGAAGCCCGATTTCGACAATGCCATCCTGCTCGGCTACCGCGAAAACGGTGAGCCGCGCGTGGCGATTCCCGTTAATGTCCCGGCGGAAGAACTTGCCGGCCAGTACAAGCCCACGGATGCCCGCGCGCTCTACCGCGAAGCGCTGATCGACGCGGAGCTGCAGGGCGAGGTCGCTCAGGCGATCTCGCTTCTCTCCTGGAACGCGGCCAACCGCTTCTGCGGCAAATGCGGCTCGCCGACTGAAATGAAGATCGGCGGCTACAAGCGCGTCTGCACCCAGTGCCAGCACATGATGTTTCCTCGCACCGATCCGGTCGTCATCATGCTGACGGTCGATGTCGAGAACGATCGCTGCTTGCTCGGCCGCAGCCATCATTTTCAGGAGGGCATGTATTCCTGCCTCGCCGGTTTCGTCGAACCGGGCGAAACGATCGAGCATGCGGTTCGCCGCGAGACGGTCGAGGAATCGGGCATCGAGGTCGGTCGCGTGCGGTATCACGCTTCCCAGCCCTGGCCCATGCCGCACTCGCTGATGATTGGCTGTTATTCGGAAGCGATTTCGACAGAGATCACCATCGATCCGCAGGAAATGTCGGATGTCCGCTGGTTTACCCGTGACGAAGTCAGGCACATGCTCGACGCCGGCCCGGATACAAAACCCTTCGGCCCTGCCAGCGGCGCGATCGCCTATCGGCTGATGAAGGACTGGATCGATTGGCCGTATGAGCAATCGGGCGTCGCTTGAGTAACAGTTCCGTGGCCTGTGCGAGCAGGCTAGAAATCGGAGGCACCTGATGACAGTGGCCCGCTCGGAGCGTCTTCTGGTGCTTCTGCAGGTCATGCGGCGGTATCGGCAGCCGGTCAGCGGTGCGACGCTTGCCGCCGAAACCGGCGTCAGCCTCCGCACGCTCTACCGCGATATCGCCAGCCTGCAGGCACAAGGGGCCTTGATCGAGGGGGAAGCCGGGCTCGGCTACATCCTGAAGCCCGGTTTCATGCTGCCGCCGATGATGTTTTCGCAAGAGGAGATCGAGGCTCTCGTGCTCGGCTCCCGCTGGGTTGCGAAAATGGCTGATCCGATACTCGCGGCCGGCGCCGTGGACGCGCTGCAGAAGATCGCCGCAGTCCTGCCGGTCGAACTCAGCGAAGAGATCGATAATTCCACTTTGCTCGTAGCAGCGCCACGAAACAGAGAAGACAGGAGCGATCTGGCGATGATCCGCAAGGCGATCCGCGCCGAACACATGCTCGACCTCGCCTACAGGGATGAAAAGGGCGCGCTGACCGAGCGCCGCGTCTGGCCTTTTGCGCTCGGTTTTTTCGATAGCGTGCGGGTTATGATCGGCTGGTGCGAGCTGCGACAGGGATTTCGCCATTTCCGCACGGACCGCATCGTCTCCGCGGTCTCGACAGGAAAGCGTTACCCGCGCCGCCGCCCGGCACTGCTGAAAGAGTGGCGACGGTCAGAAGGCATTTCCGCGCCCGGCTAGGGCTGCTGACAGAATTTGACAGCATGATGCGATAGATTCGGGTCAGTCTCAACAAGGAGCACTGACATGGTTCACCCTGATTTCACTATTCTTTTCGTCGATAATCCGTTCGTAAGCGCCGCATTTTACCGCGATCTGCTCGGTGTCGAACCAGTGGAAAGCTCGCCGACATTCGCGTTGTTTATCCTGTCCAACGGCATGAAGCTCGGTCTGTGGTCGCGCCACACGGCACAGCCGGCGGTGACCGCGGGAAGCGGCTCCATGGAAATCTGCTACCGGCTCGAAAAAACCGCTGATGTCGATCGCACCTATAGCGATTGGGCGAAGAAGGGCCTGCGCGTGCTGCAGACACCGGCGGAACTGGACTTCGGCTATACCTTCGTCGCGACCGATCCCGATGGTCATCGCCTGCGCGTCTATGCCAGGAGCGAAACGGCCTGAAACACAAAAGGCGGCGTTGAACACGCCGCCTTTTGCAAATCCCTTACTAGTCTTAGTCTTCCGATGCCTCGTTCCGGCTTGGCGCGTTGAAGCGCCTTATGCTTTCTGCAGCGCGCCGCGCATCGGGTGTCCCTTGTAGCTGCCGAGGATGCGGACCTTTTCCGAGAAGAACCGGAGTTCCTCCAGCGCCCGGCGCACCGGCGCGTCATCCGGATGGCCTTCGATATCGGCATAGAACTGGGTGGCGACGAACTTGCCACCCAGCTGGTAGCTTTCGAGCTTCGTCATGTTGATGCCGTTGGTCGCAAAACCGCCCATCGCCTTGTAGAGGGCTGCCGGGATGTTGCGCACATTGAAGACGAAGGTCGTGACGATCACGTCTTCCGGATTGTTCCGTTGTACCCACTTCTCGTCGCGCGACAGAACGACGAAGCGGGTTACGTTGTTTTCCGTATCCTCGACGTTTTCGGCCAGGATCTCGAGCTTGTAGAGATCCGCGGCAAGCCGCGGCGCAAGTGCCGCCATCGAGTGATCGCCCTTTTCAGCCACCATCTTGGCAGCCCCCGCCGTATCGCCGGCAACAACGGCTTTCCAGCCGTTCGAGCGGATGATTTTGCGGCATTGGCCCAGCGCATGGATATGGCTGTGAACCGTGCGGATCTCGTCATGCTTCACACCCGGCAGAACCATCAGCTGGAAGCGAATCGGCATGAAATATTCACCGATAATATGCAGCCGCGATTCCGGCAGCAGCGTGTGGATGTCCGCCACGCGCCCGGCAATCGTGTTCTCGATCGGGATCATCGCCAGATCGGCCTCGCCGCTTTCGAGCGCCTGGAAGGCATCTTCGAAGGTCGCGCAGGGCAGCGGCTCCATATCGGGAAACATGTCGCGGCAAGCCATGTCGGAATTGGCGCCGTAGTCGCCCTGGAAGGCAATGCGATTGGTCAGCGTGGTCATCGGGTGCCTCTTTTTCAGGATTGGCGCGACGTCAGGATTGCACGGGCTTTCTCAAGGTCGGCAGGGGTGTCGACGCCGAGCGGGATCGAGTGCACGATTTCGGCATCGATCCGCATGCCGGCCTCGAGTGCCCGAAGCTGCTCCAGCCGCTCGCGCATTTCCAACGGGGACGGGCCGAGCGCGACGAATTTTTCCAGAGCCGCGCGGCGATAGGTGTAAAGGCCGATGTGATGGTAAAGCGGGCCATCACCATAGGGAGCGGTCGCGCGGGTGAAATAGAGTGCCTTCAGCCGGGTTTCGGAAATCGGCGAGCCGACGATCTTCACCACATTCGGATTGGTTTTCTCGTGTTCGTCGGTGATTTCGACGGTCAGAGTCGCGATATCGGTCGAGGGATTGTCGAGAAGCGGTCGAAGTGAAGCACGTACCACGTCCGCCTCGATCGTCGGCAGGTCGCCCTGGACGTTGATGACGAATTCCGCCTTGCCATCCGGGTCGGCCTTCTGCAGCGCCTCGTAGATGCGATCCGAGCCGGACTGGTGATCCTGGCGGGTCATGACGACATCGAAACCGGCTGCCTTGACGACATCGAACACGGCCTGATCGTCGACCGCCACGACAACGCGCCCGGCTTTTGCTTCCTCGGCGCGCTTTGCCACCTGAACGATCATCGGCAGGCCGGCGATGTCGGCGAGCGGCTTGTTCGGCAGTCGGGTCGAGGCCATTCGGGCCGGGATCAGGACCAGTGTTTTTTCTGCTGCCGGTTGTGTCATCGAAGGCCTTCTATTCTCGCGTCAAGAGTGTCAAATAGTCTCATGCGGCGCGTTTTGTTTCCAATTGCAACGATTTGGCAAAAGACATAGCTTCCGCGCGATTGCAAGATGGCCGTTTGTACCGCAAGTTGGTCCAGAGGGTAGTCAACGAGATGGGAAGGAGCTCTGGATGAACCCCTACGTGAATATGTCGGTTGGTGCGTTGCTTGCCACTGTTTTCGTGATGATGTCGGTTTCGATCGCTTCGGAGGGGATTTTTCACTCTCCCGTTCCTGAAAAGGAAGGTTTCGCGATTGCCGCTGCGGAGGAAGCATCGGGCGGCGAAGCAGCCGGCGCAGAAGCCGCACCCGCTGCCGTGCCTGTTGGCCAGCTCATGGCGAGCGCAGATGCCACCGCCGGCGCCGCCGTTTTCAAGAAGTGTCAGAGCTGTCACTCCATCGAGAAGGGAGGGCCGAACAAGGTTGGTCCTGACCTCTGGGGTCTTGTGAACCGTCCGGTCGCTACGCACGAGGGTTTTTCTTATTCTGCTGGGATGAAGGATTTTTCCAAGGGTGGCCAGGAAACCTGGACCTTCGATCATCTCAACCACTTCCTTGCCGGCCCGAAGGCTTATGTAAAGGGCACGGCCATGGGCTTTGCCGGTATCAAGAACGACAAGGAGCGCGCCAATCTGCTCGCCTATATACGCGAGCAGTCCGACAGCCCGGCGCCGCTGCCGGATCCGAACGCACCGGAACCAGCTACGAACTGATTTTACTTCTTGAGTTCCTAAGAGATAACGCCCGGCTCAGCCGGGCGTTTTGCATTCTGCCTCCGGTCAGGAAAGCAGCCAGGCCCACATGCTGACGGAGATGACACCGAAAGCGGTTGTGATGCTGATGACGGAAGCGGCAAGGCACTGGCTGGAGCGGAAACGCTGTGCAATCAGCCAGGCATTGATGCCTGTCGGAACGGAAGAGGTCAGAACCAGCGCAGCGGTCCAGTCCGGCCGTAGGTTCAGTAGCTGGCAGGCCGCAAATACGGACGCCGGCATCAGGAATAGCTTGAGCACGGCCGCGGTAGAGGAGAGCCCCAGATCGCCCTTGATCGGATAACGCGTCAGCGCCATCCCGATCGAAATCAGTGCGGCCGGGCTGGCAGAGCCGGCAATCTGGTCGACGACCAGGGCAACTGGTGCGTTCATTGACAGGCCGGAAAGATTGAAGGCAAGTCCGAGTGTCAAGGCGATGACGAGCGGATTGCGCGCAAGGTTTGTCCCTACCTGCTTGAGTACGGCGACAATACCGCGGGCAGCCGTGCCATCTACCTTGGCTGAGGCGCTTTCCATAAGCACCGTACCGACAATCATCATGATCGGCAGATGGATTGCGAGAAGGATGGAGATGGCAACAAGCCCATCCTGTCCGACGATATGATCGACCAGCGGAAGGCCGATGAAGACATTATTGGCGAAGCTTGCCGACATGCCTGCAATCACGGCAACTTTGGCGTCCCGCCCGAAGGCGCGTTTTGCCATAAAAGCCCCGATGGTCCAGGTGATCGCGACACCTATAAAATAGGCGGTCCACAGTCTGAAGGGCGAAACGCCTTCGAAATGCGCGGTTGCTAGCGTGCGGAAGATCAGCATGGGAACGGCGATCTTGAAGACAAATTCGCCCAGCGCATCACCGGTCTCCGCTTTGAGAAGTCCGGATTTGGCGATCAGCCAGCCGAGCAGAATGAGAATGAAGACCGGGAGGACATTGGCGAGGACGAGCGACACGGTAGGACCTTGGAATATTCCGATCCTATGCGTCTAGCGCATAAGCTTCCGAGCAACAAATGCATATATGCAACCGTGCTCTGATCCAGATCTATAATGGAATGAAAAATCCGGCAGTCAGCCGCCAGTACATCCGTGGCAGCCAACCTTACCGGACGGGATCAACATATGCGAAAACCGTGACGGCCAGATGACAGATGATAAACCTGAACCAACTCGATGCACGGCTGGGATGGATGCAAGAACATTTGTTCTTCCCTTGGGCGGAAAAGGCCACTACCCATGGCGCAGCTTGAACGCAAAAGGATGAAGAGTGAATGCCAAAGTTCGACGTGCTGACCATCGGCAACGCCATCGTCGATATCCTCGCCCGTTGCGAGGATTCGTTTCTTGAAGACAATGCGATCATCAAGGGCGCCATGAACCTTATCGATGCCGAGCGCGCCGAATTTCTTTATTCAAAGATGGGACCTGCGGTCGAGGCGTCGGGTGGTTCGGCCGGCAATACCGCTGCCGGCATTGCAGGTTTCGGGGGCAAGGCCGCCTATTTCGGCAAGGTTGCCGAGGATCAGCTGGGCCAGATCTTCCAGCACGACATCCGCGCGCAGGGCGTTCATTACCAGACAAAGCCTGATGGTCTTCATCCCCCCACGGCTCGTTCGATGATCTTCGTCACGCCCGATGGCGAGCGTTCGATGAACACCTATCTCGGCGCCTGCGTCGAACTTGGCCCCGAACATGTCGAGGAAGAAGTCGTCGCCGAAGCCAAGGTCACCTATTTCGAGGGTTATCTCTGGGATCCGCCGCGTGCCAAGGATGCTATTCGCGAGGCAGCTCGCATTGCCCACGCGCATGGCCGTGAAGTGTCCATGACGCTCTCCGACCCCTTCTGTGTTGGGCGCTACCGCTCGGAATTCCTCGATTTGATGACGTCCGGCACAGTCGATATCGTCTTTGCCAACAAGCACGAACTGCTGTCGCTCTACGAGACGGAAGACTTCGAACTGGCTCTCGGCAAGATCGCCGCAGACTGCAAGCTGGCCGCGGTCACGCTCAGCGAAGAGGGCGCCGTCATCGTTCGCGGTAGTGAGCGGGTAAAAATCGATGCCTATGCAATCGACGAACTGGTCGATACGACTGGCGCCGGTGATCTCTTCGCCTCCGGCTTCCTTTATGGCTACACGCAGGGTCGTTCGCTGGAAGATTGCGGCAAGCTCGGTTGCCTCGCTGCAGCCGAAGTTATCCAGCAGATCGGCCCACGTCCGCTGGTATCGCTGAAAGAGGCAGCAGCCGAGGCAGGCCTTATTTAAAGGCTTCGCCCGGGTAAACGCCCCAGACTTCGCCCTGGGCTACCCAGCCCTCGGCACCACCGGTTTCCGCCTGGCACCAGTCACCGTTGCATTCCTTGATGGTAAGCTGAACGCCCGGCTGAAGCTTGGCTGTGATTGCGGCCGAGCTTTGCGGGTCGCGTCGCATGTTAACATAGATGTCCTGGCCCTTGCCGCGCATCCATGGAGCCGCGACGGCCGTACGCTCGCCCGAAAGCAGCGCCTGGTTCACCCAGCCCTCGGTACCCTCGGCGTCACGCACGCGCCGCCAGTTGTCGTATTCCTGGATGATTTCCATGGGCGTACCTGCCTTCATGTACATCCATGAAACCGCATAGTCGGTGCTCGGCCCGATACGGATATTGACTTTCTTTGATTTCAGGCTGGCAAAACGCGGTAGCGGCAGGCCGCTCGCACCTTTTGCAGCACCCTGTGCATAGACTGGGACGATGGCGGAAAGCGTTGCGATCAGGGGAAAGCAGATGGCTACGATGATGATGATGAGGCGGCGCATTGTGTGGATCCTGACTGACGATCCGCGGATGTGCTTCATGGCCCGTTTGCGAGGTTTTGTTTGTCTTCGCCGGTGGGTCTGCTAGAACGCCCAAGGATAGGATCGACTATCGCGCGACTTGGTTAATGACCTGCTAAAATTGCGGTGGCGGAGCGATGACTGCGAAGAAAAGACCCAGGGTTTATATCACGCGCAAGCTGCCGGACGCCGTCGAGACGCGCATGCGCGAACTCTTCGACGCCGAGCTCAACATCGATGACCGGCCGCGTTCACGCGAAGAGCTTGCTGCTGCGATGGCGAGTGTCGACGTACTTGTACCGACAATCGCGGACAAGATCGATGCCGAGCTTCTGGCCTCAGCAGGCCCGCAACTGAAGCTTATTGCCGGTTTTTCCAACGGTACGGATCACATCGATGTCGATGCGGCGGCTGAGAAAGGCATTACCGTTACCAATACGCCGAACGTCCTGACCGAGGACACGGCGGATATGACGATGGCGCTCATCCTCGCCGTCAACCGTCGCCTTGCGGAAGGCTCTCGTATTCTGACCGACAATCCCGGTGATTGGGCCGGCTGGAGCCCGACCTGGATGCTCGGACGCCGGATCTGGGGCAAACGCATCGGTATTATCGGGATGGGTCGGATCGGCACTGCGGTCGCAAGACGCGCCAAGGCTTTCGGTCTTTCCATCCACTATCACAACCGCAAGCCTGTCAATCAGGCGACCGAGAGCGAACTGGAGGCGACCTATTGGGACAGCCTCGATCAGATGCTGGCCCGTGTCGATATCGTTTCGGTCAATTGCCCGTCGACGCCCGGCACCTTTCATCTTGTGTCAGCCCGGCGTCTGGCGCTGATGCAGCCCACGGCGATCATCGTCAACACGGCGCGTGGTGACATCATCGACGAGATGGCGATGATCAAGCTTCTGCGTGAAGACAAGATCGCCGGTGCTGGTCTCGACGTTTATCAGAACGAGCCCGCGATCAACCCGAAACTCGTCAAGCTTGCGAATGAAGGCAAGGTCGTTCTGTTGCCCCATATGGGTTCGGCCACGATCGAGGGCCGGATCGACATGGGCGATAAGGTCATCATCAATATCCGAGCCTTTTTCGACGGCCACCGTCCGCCGAATCGCGTTTTACCCGGCAGAAACTGAATTCAGGCCGGGATCGGCTCAAGCTGCTTGCGCATCTCGATGAAGGTGACCCTGTCGAAACCCGGATGGGACTTTTCTGCGGTCTTCTGAAATCCCCAACGGCCGAAAGTCGTGTGATTGCCGACAAGCTCGATGCGCGTTTCCAGCCTGAGCGTCGGCAGGTTCATGCTCTGCGCAGTGTCTTCTGCAATGGCAAGCAGCCGGCGCCCGACGCCCTTGCCTTGCTGGCCCGGCGCCACGGCCAGTTTCCCGACATAAAGGCAATCGGTTTCGGGTTTCAGGAACACGCACCCGACCAGACGGGTTTCCTCCAGTGCGGCAAAGGCAATCTCGCTCGTGGCCTTTTGCGCCAGCGAAGCAAGTGTCAGCCGATGCGCCGAGGAGGGCGGATCGACGATCTCGTCCATGTAGGAGAAGGACGAGAGGATAAGTGCCAGCAATTCATCCCAGCGGCCAAAGCCGTTGTCGATCCTGATAATATCGATCATTCTGCCGACGACCTCTTCCTGCGTTTGTATCTGATCGTGTCGAACCGGGCCGAAAGCGCGTCGTAGAGCATAAGGCGGCCGACCAGCGGTTCGCCGATGCCGGTGATCAGCTTTATGACTTCCATCGCCATAAGCGTACCAATGACGCCGGTAAGCGCCCCGACCACGCCGGTCTCGGCGCAGGCCGGGATCAGACCCTCCGGCGGCTTTTCGGGAAACAGGTCGCGATAGGTCGGGTTGAGCACGCCGTCCGTGCTGCTCTCATAGGGCTTGAGCGCCGTCACAGAACCATCGAAGCGCCCGACGGCACCGGTGACGAGCGGGATTTTCGCTGCCTCTGCCGCGTCGGCTGCGGCATAGCGCGTATCGAAATTGTCTGAGCCATCGACGAGCAGATCGAAGCGCGGCAGGTGCTGCATCGCCCATTCGGGCGAAAACCGTTCCTCGAAATCGACGACCCGGACATGCGGATTGAGGCGGGCGATCTTGTCGCGCGCGCTCTTCGTCTTCATTTCACCGATCGTGCCGGAATCATGGATCACCTGACGCTGCAGATTTGAGAGCGACACGCGGTCGTCGTCGGCGATGCCGATCGTGCCGATACCGGCTGCTGCGAGATATTCCAGCACGGGGGCGCCAAGACCACCGGCACCGATCACCAGAACACGGGCGGCTTTCAGCTTCTGCTGGCCGGTTCCGCCGATTTCCGGCAACAGGATATGGCGTTTGTAACGTTCGATCTCGTCCGGCGTCAGGGCCGAGGTCGTTGATCGCGAGGATTGGTTTTCCATAATCGATCTCATAGCACCACCACCTCCATCGGGTAAGCGTCTTCCTTATGCGGTTGACGACGTGACGCTTCCATGGGTGACCGTGAAGAACTGCGCCCGATCGCCGAGTGCGGCAAACATCGATCGGTCGGTGCCGGTCATGAATGCCTGCCCGCCCAGCCCGTCCACCAGATCGAACAATGTCGCCCGCCGCCCCTCATCGAGATGCGCGGCTATTTCATCCAGCAGCAGGATCGGCGCGAAACCCGTCATGTCGGCCGTCAATCTTGCATGGGCAAGAATGAGCCCGATCAGCAGTGCCTTCTGTTCTCCGGTCGAGCATCGCGAAGCCTCGATATCCTTCTCCTGATGGCGCACGAGAAGATCGACGCGGTGCGGGCCTTCGAGTGTGCGGCCGGCGGCCGCGTCGCGCCCGCGGCCGTTGCGCAGAGAGATAAGGTAATCCTCTTCCAGATCAGCTGCCGGGCGATCCATGCCGCCATCCATGAAACCTTCGAGTGCCAGCGCCGGTGTCGGAAACGGTGTGTCTGCGGAATTGACCGAGAGAGACTGCAGCAGGCCCAGCATTTCATGCCGTGCGGCAGCCATGGCTATCCCGAGTTCGGCCATCTGCGTTTCAATCGCCGTCAGCCACGAAGGATCGAAGCGCCCTTCCGAAAGAAGCCTGTTGCGGCTGCGCATGGCGCGTTCGAAATCGCTCGCCCGACGGGCATGGGTGGGATCGAGTGACAGGACAAGCCGGTCGAGAAACCGTCGCCTGTCCGATGACGAGCCGGTAAACAGCCCATCCATCGACGGCGTCAGCCACAACACGTTCAGATGGTCGGAAAGCTCCTCGGTGGATTTGGCCGGCGTGCTGTTGATCCTCAGCTTGCGACTGACGCTTTCGCCGTCTCCAGGTTCTGTTCCGGTGCCGATTGCAACCTCGCCCTGCATTCCATCGAGATCGACGAATATGGCAAAACCGCCGTCCGCACCGACCCGCGTCACGTCGGTCAGCACCGCCCGCCTGAAGCCGCGCCCCGGTGACAGGAAGGATATCGCCTCCATCAGATTGGTTTTGCCGGCACCGTTTTCCCCCGTCAGCACCACATGCCTGCTGTCGAGCGCCAGCGAAGCCGCGGCGTAGTTGCGGAAGTCGGTGAGCTTGAGCCGGGAGATGGAAGTCTTTTGCACCATGGGAAATCGCGGTTTGCCGTTGCACAGGAGCTAAGGATTTGTGCGGCAGAACGCAAGCGATTGGATTGTGAGGCCGGCGGCAGGCAATGTGATGCGCCTCGCAATTTAAGTCTCGAATTATTGTCCGTTAGTATATCGGCAACAAGTTATGATTAATGAAAGCTTAGGGTGATTGGATAATGGCGTATTAAACTTTGGCGCGCATGCTTCATTCAAAAGCGATACCACGTGAATCCGCGAAGCGGCTCAAGATTTAACCGGGGGAAACAATGAGAAGCCAAGACCAGAAGGCAGCACTTGCCGAGCGCCTGAATTTCGTCGGCCTCGGAGAAACGGAACGTCGCCATCTCGCGAACGTCCAGCCGATCGTCAAGGACGCTGTTGGTCCGGCGCTCGACGCTTTCTACCAGAAGGCAAAGGCGCATCCTCACACTGCAAAATTCTTTTCCAGCGACGCTCATGTCTCTCATGCCAAGGAGCGTCAGGCCAGCCACTGGGACGTGATCTCGTCCGGCCGTTACGATGGAGATTATGTCGAGGCGGTTTCCGCCATCGGCAGGACCCATGCCCGGCTTGGTCTGGAGCCACGCTGGTATATCGGCGGTTATGCTCTCATTCTCGACGGTATCATTCGCGCAGTCATTGCCAGGGAGATGAAGGGCTTCTTCCTCGACAAGAAGGCTGGCGTGCTGGCCGATCACCTTTCGGCAGTCGTCAAGGCGGCTATGGTCGATATGGACTATGCCATTTCGGTTTATCTGGAAGCGCTGGAAGACGGCCGCAGGAAAGTCGAAGCCGAACGTATAGCTGCCAAGCAGGAGCAGGATGGTGCTCTGGATGCGCTGGGCCAGGCGCTGAAAAGTCTTTCAGGCGGGGATCTGACAGCAGAGCTTCATCAGGAACTGGCACCGAATTTTCATGCGCTGAAGACGAATTACAATTCCTCCATTGCGGCACTCGATGCGGCTATGGGAGAAATAAACCAGTCCGTCGGACAGGTCCGTGCGGAAGTCGGCGATATCTCGTCCGCTGCCGACAACATGGCCAAGCGCACCGAGCAGCAGGCCGCATCGCTCGAAGAGACTGCGGCAGCGCTTGAGCAGATCACGTCGCTCTCCGGCCAGTCGGCGCGGCGGACGCAGGAAGTGCAGAGCATCATCCGCGAATCGGCATTGGAGACCCAGAAGAACGGAGAGGTTGTCCATCAGGCGATCTCCGCCATGGACGATATTGCCGAATCGTCACAGAAGATGACCCAGATCATCGGCGCCATCGACGAGATTGCGTTCCAGACAAACCTCCTGGCATTGAATGCCGGTGTCGAGGCGGCGCGTGCCGGCGAGCAGGGCAAGGGTTTTGCAGTAGTTGCTCAGGAAGTGCGTGAACTGGCACAGAGATCCGCTGCTGCTGCCAAGGAAATCAAGGAACTGATCGATCGCTCCGCCGGTGACGTGCAGCGCGGCGTCGGTCTCGTCAACCGGGCCGGTGAAGCGCTGACCGGCATCGGCACGCGGGTGAAGGCGATCGACGAACATATAACCCTGATCGCCCATTCGGCACAGGAGCAGGCATCCGGCATCGATCAGATCAATGCGTCCGTCCGCAGCATGGACCAGATCACCCAGCAGAATGCTGCGCTGATGGAAGAAACGAATGCCGCAGCCCAGAGCCTTGTCGGCATCAGCGGCAGTCTTGCGGCGCTGGTGACGCGTTTCAGAACGAGCGGTTCGGCAAGTGTTTATCAGGAGCGTCCCAGGCTCCGTGCCTGATCGAAGGCTGGACCGCGTCACAGGCATCCTCTACATCCCCGACTAGACAGGTTGGAAGATGAGAGGATTGCCGCCGTGAGCGACGAGACGAGACTGGTGCAGCTGGAAGAACTCGCTGCCCATCAGGCCAAGGTGATCGATGAACTGTCCGACCAACTTGCCGAGCAATGGAAAGTGGTTGAGCAGACCCGTGCCAAACTCGATCGGTTGACCGAACGGTTTCTGACACTGGAGGAATCGACCCGCGAGGCGGCGCCAGTGACGAGGCCTCCGCATTACTGATCAGAGCAACTCCGGCAAACGCGGGACTGGTCCTGTGCTCGCAACTGCTTGGAAGCAAATAGATAGAGTGGTTTCGTATTTCGAGGAAAGGCGAAAAAACCTTAAGCAGACGCACGGCGAAATCGCCTGAGCGCTATATATTCCCAGAGCGCTACGCCAAGAAGAATGGCTGCGGCCATAAGCTGAAGCAGGAAATTTTCTGCGTAGGGAACAAAAATAAACCCCGCGAGAATGGCCGTGATTCCGGCGCAATGCGACCATGGCAGGCTGCGCGACGATACCGTCTTCATCCATAGGGTGCCGGCAAGAAACAGCAGCGGGCCGCCGAGAATTGCCAGCGCGTTGGCGTGATCACTCTGGTTGTGCGGATGCGTGAGCGTGAAATCCTCTCCCACCGCGGTCAGGATAATGCCTGCTACGATCGGTAGGTGCCCGTAGGTGAAAAGATGGTCGGCTGTGTTTTGCGGCTCGGTCGCATCTTCCGCTGTGTCTGCGGCGCGTTCCTGTCCGTCGTGGAAATAAATCCACCACATCAAAACGGTTGTCAGGAATGCCAGGACGAGAACCAAAAAGATGATGCTACCCTCATCGGCGTGGTCAGAGGCGGTCTTGCCGGTGGTGATGATCGTTTCGCCGAGCGCGATAATGACAAAAAGGGCGCATCGTTCGGCGAGGTGTTCGCCGTTTACATCAAGTGTTTCGGCAGGCGAGGCGCCGATCCCCGGCGTCCAGTAGCGAACGAGGGGTGCCGAATATTCGATTGCCAGTGCTGCGATCCAGAACACGGCGCGGCTTTCCGGACTGACGAGACCGCCAGCGACCCAGAAAGCGCTGGAGACGAGCAGCCACATCGTGATGCGCGCGAATGTCATGAACGACCTGGCGTCGGTCCCTTTGAATGCATAGAGCGCGAACAACGAACGGCTGAGCTGCATCGCCGCATAGGCCAGTGCGAAGACCAGCCCCGCCTCACCAAAGGCTTTGGGAAGGGCAATCGCCAGTACGATACCGAGAAACATCAGCCAAAACAGAAGCAATCTCACCGGCACGACTTCGGCATCGAGCAGGTTGGTCACCCATGTCGTGTGGATCCACACCCACCAGAGTGCGAAAATGAAGATCAGGGCATCGAATGCAATCCCAAAGGAGAAATCCGATGCCAGCGTCTGTGACAGCTGGATCAGCGCGAAGACAAAAACAAGGTCGAAAAACAGTTCGGGAAAGCTCGCCTTGGTCGATTCGGCGTCGTCCTTGCGCAGCCAGTGATGTTTGCCTTCAGCCATTCTCGTTTTTATCCTTCATTGCATGGCAAGCCGAAGGATGGATTTAGGGCGGCGAATCATAAGTGGAGAGGATGATCGGGAATATTTGCTGGGCTAACGGGGATAGGAAAACAAAAAGGCCGGGCAAGCCCGACCTTTCCAATCCCGTTCATTGCGCCAGTACATCCGTGGTCACGTCAAACGGGTCAAGCATTCCGTCTCGGCTGCGTTTCTGATCGTTATGACCGCGCAGCTCTGTGGCACTCATCATCTCTGAAACAGGTTAATCGATCGTTAAGTGAATCCATTGCCCGTTTCGAAATGGCACGGTTGACCGTATTCGTTCCAGTATTTGTCGGAAATGCTGTTGGATTTTAAATGGGATGGCGCTCAGGTCGTTTCAAGACGTCGCCGGGACCGATAAGTGACGGTGATCTGGAAGCTCGCGGCGACCGGGTCGCCGCGAGCAAAGCTTTATTAGGCAGCCTGCAGCTGGTCAGCTGCAACCTTGCCGGAACGGCGGTCCGTTACCAGCTCGAAGGAGAGCTTCTGGCCGTCCTGAAGCTGGCCGAGGCCTGCACGCTCAACAGCGGAAATGTGAACGAAAACGTCCGCACCGCCATCATCAGGAGAAATGAATCCGTAACCCTTGGTCGCATTGAACCACTTAACTGTACCCGTCGCCATATCGATGCCTTTCTTTGCAATGACCGACAGCCCCTCCCGGAAAACCGGAAGGAACAGATTGAACTTCGAACTTTGCAGAGTAGAACGTCGCAAGCGTGGCAGTAGCCCGGTGCTGGCCATCAGACAAATTTCGATCATACGCACTTAGGGCTTGCCCCAATGTTCGTCAAGATTGATGCGATGCTGCGGGTACGTATCGGGTTGACACTGCAATCTTTAAGGGTAATCGCAAAGGTCTATATATATCAACGGCTTGATGGTTAGAAGCCAGCATTGAATGTGCTAGGTCGTACTCTAGATCGCTGTGATAAAGGCATTAAATACAGAAAACCCGGCGCGGGAGGAGGTGCGCCGGGTTTCTGAAACTGACCAACAACCGGGAGGAGGAGGTGTTGCTGGTCCCATCGAGGACACTGGGAGGAGGAGTGCGTCCGTCGATGATTTGACTATACAGGAGGCGAGCCTAAAAAACAGCCATAATTACGCACCGCAGTATTGCGCGTCGCGCATGGCTGCATACGGCTTGCCTAAGAACGATTCATGCGCAATGTTCGCGACATGAGTCTCCTTTCGGTCCAAGCCTTTTTCGCGCAGCGCGCGCCAAACATCAAAGTAATCGTTACCGAAGCCAGTTCCGCGACGGTTCCTCTGGCTGCTGCCGCACACGGGGTAGAGCCGGATCAAATTGCCAAAAGCATATGTTTGCGCGCTGGCGAGGAAACCATGATCGTAGTGATGGCTGGCACTTCTCGCTTGGACAACAAGAAGTTCCGTTCCCGCTTCGGTACCAAGCCACGCATGCTCGGTGGGGAAGAGGTGGTTGAAATTACCGGCCACCCGGTCGGCGGCGTATGCCCCTTCGGATTGGCTTCGCCGCTATCGGTGTATTGCGACATATCTCTCAAGCGCTTCGACGAAGTCGTGCCAGCTGCCGGTGCTACCAATTCGGCAGTTCGGATCGATCCTGTCCAACTGGTAGAGTTGACGGGCGCCGTCTGGATCGACGTCGCCCAAGATGTCGTTGCGGCTAGTGAAATATCATCGCTGTGAAGGCAATCAGAAGCGGTCGCCCAGATAGCGCTGGTACCATGCCTGCTTGCTTTCCGCAGAGGCCGAAGCGACGGCATAACCGATTGCAAATCCTACCGCACCGATAAGGGTGAATAGCGTTGTAGTCGCCGCTGGGTGTTCTTTGATCGTACCTGCTACCGAATTGGCTTCCGAAGAGACATAATTTGCCGCACTGCTGGCACGATCTGCAACGCGCTCGTAAACCTCGCCAGTCTTTTCCGACATAAGGGCACGCAACCTGGATATCTCGGAACGCAGGCCCTGAATCTCTTGGGCGATTGCGCTGTCGCTCGGCTGATGATCGAATGAAGCGATAGCGTTTTCGCGGGTAAAGCTTTTGACTGACTCTGCCATTCCGGCCTCCATCATCTTGATCTTGGAGACCGTTCAACTTTCGACGCGACGATTAGGTTCCGTGGTCCGTCAAAATACCGCGCAAGAATTGGGACAGACTGCAATCAGCGCGTTTGTATCAACGCGCCGGCCAGAGCTTCCAACTGCTCTTTTTCAGCGGAACCTTTCTGAAGCGAGTTCACCAGAATCAGTGCGAGTGCTTCACCATCAGCGCTCGCCTTGTCGATGCCATGCTCAGCGCATGTTTCATCAAAGACTTGCTGTACAAGGGTGAGCTGTTCCGGATTAACCGGATTTCGGATCAACTGAGTCGGCATCAAACCCTCGCGTCGCGGTTGGGACCCAATGGCAGACAAGTCAGTTCCCGACTTTGCCTGGGCAGGTCAAAAAGCACGAGCACAGCCCTGCGAATTGCAAGCCTGTGTCAGCGAAATGTCCTTACCCGGGCGGCAATCTGATATCCGGTTGATAAAATGGCAACAACAAGTTAGCGCGGGTACGATTTGGGGGTTAAAAAACGCTGCCTGTTTTCTATCGCGATATGTAATCGGGTTCGGGCGGCGCAATACAGCGCTGCCGCCCGAAAGGCCTGAAACCAATTTAGGCCATGCCAGCCGGATCACCTGTCGGCAACAGAGCCGGATCAAGCACAGGATCCTGGGGGTTCTTGTTGTCGCCCTTGTCCTTCGCAGGTGTCAGGGGTGGCTTTTCCTGGATCCTGTCCGGCACTCCCCCGGTAGGTGTTGGCCCCCGTGGCGTATCTGCCGTCGGATTGGGGATCGGATCTCTGTTCGGCATCACAACCTCCTTTTCTGGATTTCATAGAACCCAACGGAGATCGGCTGACTAGGTTCCAGCTCTATTGCGGCTTGCTGCGCCGGACAAATGCCCGGCGTAGGGCATCGGTTATTGAGTGGCTTTCTGGCTATCAGCGGCAGGGTCGCTTGGTTGCCCCGCCTGCTTCATCTCCTGCTGCACTGGAGTGGAAGCAATGCTTGCGGTGGTGATTTCCTTGTCCACCGCATTGGAAGCCGTCACTTTATGACCGGCACAATCCGCAAGTGCTGCGGATGACGTGAGGCCCATGACGGCAGCGACGACGAGAAATGTCTTCATGTCCATTCTCCTTTCGCTTGTTGCGCTGAGGAGGATAACAAGTAATCTCCAGCTGCCCAAATCACGAATACGCGTAAGCCTTGTGTAATCGACACGCAACGTCGTAGGACACAGTCACATCAGCTTCTGCAAGACCTCTCGGCCGACAAAGATATCCGTCTTGCCCGCTTCGTGTTCAGGATGGCTGAACTCGAAGACGAGTTTCTCGGACATTTCCAAGGCCTGCTTGAGATTGACGAGTGCTACTGGCACTCGTTGGTCGCCGTTCCGAACGACAGCCTCGAAGATTTTGTTCATGGCTCCCTCCCCGAGCGCTGAACGCGGCAGTCCGGAATTCTTCCCTTTATCTGCCTGACGCATAACTTCAGTAGCCTCTGATATTACCAAATCCGGAATTCTCTGGAAAGCCGTGGTTTTCAAGGTAGAAAGCCACATCTCGAAACAGTTGGTTGAACATCTAGCTATCTTCTTCAGGTTCTGTTTGCCTTTTACCCCTCCTTAAATCGCCGCATTTAGAGTCCAGCGGAAACCTGATGGCAAAAGGCCTGCTGTTTTTCGCAGGCATAAGACGGGAGACCGCCGGCTCGCATGGTAGCCAGAGGCAAATCAGACAAGCGCGTCGAACCTTCCTTCGAAGCATCGCACGACGAAGATCAGGACGAATTTCGCCTTGAGGCTGACGATCGCATTGTCGGTCATCGCAAGGCGTCTAAACGTGCGCCCAAGTCTGATGCGAAGGTCGACACCGCCCGTCGCCAAAAACGGGGAGCCGCAAAATCTGGATCTCGCCGCGGCAGCGGTTCCGCCGGTGGCGGATTATTCGCTCCGTTGCGCAGGCTGATCTACTGGTGTGTCGTTCTCGGTATCTGGGGTGCAATCGGCATAGGTGGCCTTGTGCTTTATTACGGCGCGCAAATGCCTGCGGCCAGCAGCTGGTCGATTCCCGATCGTCCGCCGAACATGAAGATCACTGCGATCGACGGTTCCGTCATTGCCAATCGCGGCGCAACCGGCGGCGAGGCCTTGGCGCTGGAAGAGATGTCGCCCTACCTGCCTCAGGCGGTGATTTCGATCGAGGATCGGCGTTTCTATTCACATTTCGGCATTGACCCGTTGGGTCTTGCGCGTGCCTTCGTCAATAACCTGACCGGCCAGCCGATCCAGGGTGGCTCGACGATTACCCAGCAGTTGGCAAAGAACCTGTTTCTCTCCCCGGATCGCACTTTCGAGCGAAAAATCCAGGAAGTGCTTCTGTCTTTCTGGCTGGAGCACAAGTTCACCAAGGACCAGATCCTCGCCATGTATCTGAACCGGGTTTTCTTCGGTTCTGGTGCCTATGGCGTCGAGGCGGCATCAAGGCGTTATTTCAACAAGTCTGCCCGCGATGTGAACCTCGGTGAAGCGGCGACGCTCGCCGGCCTTCTGAAGGCACCTTCAAGGCTCTCTCCGGCCCGCGATCCGAAAGCGGCCGAAGAGCGTGCTCAGGTCGTCCTCGGTACGATGCGCGAAGAAGGCTACATAACCGACAGCGATTTCAACAAGGCGATGGCGCAGCCGCCTTCCAATGCAAAGAGCTACTGGTCCGGCCCGCAGCATTATGCCGCCGATATGGTCGTGGACGAGGTTAAAAGCCTGATCGGCGAGCCGAAGGTTGATGTCACCGTTGAAACGACGATCGACCTCAAGCTTGAAGAAGCGGCCGACAAATCGCTGAACGACATCCTGAAAAAGGAAGGAGGCAAGCTGAACGCCTCCCAGGCTGCGCTGGTTTCGGTTGACGCGACGGGAGCGATCCGCGCTGTTGTCGGCGGGCGTGATTATGTCCAGAGCCAGTTCAATCGTGCCTTCAAGGCAAAGCGTCAGCCGGGATCGGCATTCAAGCCGTTTGTTTATGCCTCCGCACTCGAAGCCGGTTACGGTCCCGACACGATCGTCAACGACGCGCCGGTGAAGATCGGTAACTGGACGCCAGAAAACTATGAGAAGGAATATAAAGGTCCGGTTCCGCTCTCTTATGCCCTGACACATTCGCTGAACACGGTTGCGGCACAGCTGGTCATGGCCGTGGGACCGGAAAAAGTGGTCTCGATGGCGCATCGACTCGGCGTTGATTCCGATATCCAGCCAAATGCCTCGATTGCACTTGGCACTTCGGAAGTCTCGCTGGTGGAGCTGACGTCATCTTACGCGGCTTTCATGAACGGTGGCTACAAGGCGACGCCGCACATCGTCAAACGCATCACCGATCCGGATGGCAAGGTTCTGTACGAGGCTGATTACAGCAATCCGCCGCGTGTCTTGAGCGAGCCCATCGCCGCCACGATGAACGGCATGATGTCCGGTGTCATTCGCGAGGGTACTGGCAGGGCAGCACGGCTTGACGGCTGGCAGGCGGCCGGAAAATCCGGTACGACGCAGAATTCCCGAGATGCGCTTTTTGTCGGCTTTACCAGCATTCTGACGACCGGTGTGTGGTTCGGCAATGACGACGGCAGCTACATGAAGAGGGTTACCGGCGGCACGTTGCCTGCCAAGGCCTGGAAGGAATATATGACTGTGGCGATGAAGGGATACACGCCGACGCCCTTGTTTGGTTTCGGCAACGGCGCTCAGCTGCCGCCCGCAACCGATCAGCCGCAGTCGCCTTCGACCTCAATCGGCGACATCATTTCCGGTATCCTGCCCGGAGCCTCTCAGGAGCAGCCGGAATATTCGGGCTCTGACAGTTTTCCGCCGGCGCCACCGGCACCTGCCGGCTCGGATATCGTTCGCTCACGCCCGCTGCCGCCGGTGCAGCCGCAGGCAGAGGCTGCCTTGCCACCGGCCCGAAACTTCGATCGGTCGGCTTCACCGCAGCCTCCGGGCGCTATTCCCTGCGCTTATGGCGATAACGCCATTTGCAACAACGGCAATGGTGGCACGGTTTACGACAATCGGCAGCAGCGCCAATATCGCGGCGATACCGACGCCGAACAGGCCGGCGGCTACCGCGATTATCGCCAGTATAAAGGCCCGTATGATTCGCAGGCTCCCTTACCGCCCGGAAGCGTTGGCGGCGGCCCTGTGCCTCCCGGAGATGTCGGCGCTGACGGCGGCCATGTCTACCAGCCGCAGCAAGCTCGCAGGACCACATTGCTTGACGTAATCATGGGCCAGTAATGTCTCCGGCGGCATGCTTGCATGCGTCAGCAGACGAATCGCGCTTTTTGCCGGAAGGCTGGCGATTTCCTGCCTTGCAGTCGGAAAAACCCGTCCTTATATACGCCGCATGACGGCAGCACTGGCTGCCAAGGAATTCAAAAGACCATCCCAGTCGAGGAACTGTCAGTGGAATGCCTTTCGGGGTCCCGACGGTTCGCTTAAAGGAGAGAGAAGATATGGCTAAAGTAATTGGCATCGACCTCGGTACCACCAACTCCTGCGTTGCCATCATGGATGGCAAGGATGCGAAGGTCATCGAGAACGCCGAAGGCGCGCGCACCACGCCCTCCATGGTCGCATTCACCGAAGACGGCGAACGTCTCGTCGGCCAGCCGGCCAAGCGCCAGGCGGTGACTAACCCGACCAACACCCTGTTTGCAGTCAAGCGCCTGATCGGCCGCCGCTTCGAAGACCCGACGGTCGAGAAGGACAAAGGCCTTGTTCCGTTCGATATCGTCAAGGGCGATAACGGCGACGCATGGGTCAAGGCACACGACAAGAACTATTCCCCGGCTCAGGTTTCCGCGATGATCCTTCAGAAGATGAAGGAAACCGCTGAATCCTACCTCGGTGAAAAGGTCGAAAAGGCCGTCATCACCGTTCCGGCATACTTCAACGACGCGCAGCGCCAGGCAACCAAGGATGCCGGCCGCATCGCGGGTCTCGAAGTCCTCCGCATCATCAACGAGCCGACTGCTGCGGCCCTTGCCTACGGCATGGACAAGAAGGACGGCAAGACGATCGCCGTTTACGACTTGGGTGGCGGTACCTTCGATATCTCGGTTCTGGAAATCGGCGACGGCGTCTTCGAAGTGAAGTCGACTAACGGCGACACCTTCCTCGGCGGTGAAGACTTCGACATGCGTCTGGTCGAATATCTTGCAGCCGAGTTCAAGAAGGATCAGGGCATTGACCTGAAGAACGACAAGCTTGCCCTGCAGCGCCTCAAGGAAGCTGCCGAAAAGGCCAAGATCGAACTGTCGTCCTCGCAGCAGACCGAAATCAACCTGCCGTTCATCACGGCGGACGCGTCCGGTCCGAAGCACCTGACGCTGAAGCTGACCCGCGCCAAGTTCGAAAGCCTGGTCGATGATCTGGTTCAGCGCACTGTCGCACCGTGCAAGGCAGCGCTGAAGGATGCCGGCGTTACTGCAGCCGAGATCGACGAAGTCGTTCTCGTCGGCGGTATGAGCCGCATGCCGAAGGTGCAGGAAATCGTCAAGCAGCTGTTCGGCAAGGAGCCGCACAAGGGCGTCAACCCGGATGAAGTCGTAGCCCTCGGTGCTGCCATCCAGGGCGGCGTTCTCCAGGGCGACGTCAAGGACGTTCTGCTTCTCGACGTGACCCCGCTGTCGCTCGGCATCGAAACGCTCGGTGGCGTCTTCACCCGTCTGATCGACCGTAACACCACGATCCCGACCAAGAAGAGCCAAACCTTCTCGACCGCTGACGACAACCAGCAGGCCGTGACGATCCGCGTTTCCCAGGGTGAGCGCGAAATGGCGGCAGACAACAAACTGCTCGGCCAGTTCGACCTCGTCGGCCTGCCGCCGGCACCGCGCGGCATGCCGCAGATCGAAGTCACCTTCGACATCGACGCCAACGGCATCGTCCAGGTTTCGGCCAAGGACAAGGGTACCGGCAAGGAACAGCAGATCCGGATCCAGGCTTCTGGCGGTCTCTCTGACGCCGACATCGAAAAGATGGTCAAGGATGCTGAAGCCAATGCCGAAGCCGACAAGAAGCGTCGTGCAGGCGTTGAAGCCAGGAACCAGGCCGAAAGCCTCATTCACTCCAGCGAGAAGTCGCTGGCTGAATACGGCGACAAGGTCACCGAAGCCGACCGCAAGGCGATCGAAGATGCGATTGCTGCGCTGAAGACCTCGGTCGAAGCTTCCGAGCCGGATGCCGATGACATCCAGGCAAAGACGCAGACCCTCATGGAAGCTTCCATGAAGCTCGGCCAGGCCATCTACGAGGCCCAGCAGGCTGAAGGTGGAGCTGAAGGCGGCAAGGACGACGGTGTCGTTGATGCCGACTACGAGGAAATCAAGGACGACAAGAAGTCGGCCTAAGGCTCCGTTGACGGAAGCCTCAATATAGTCGACTAAAAGTTCCGGCTGCCTTGTGCAGCCGGACTACGTTTCCGGAGCCGGATACCTGAATGGCCAAAGCAGACTTTTACGAAATCCTGGGCGTCGCCAAATCGGCGGACGAGAAGGAGCTGAAGAGCGCCTTCCGCAAGATGGCCATGAAATACCACCCGGACAAGAATCCAGGTGACGCGGAGGCCGAAAAGAAGTTCAAGGAACTGAATGAGGCCTACGAAACCCTAAAGGACCCGCAGAAGCGCGCAGCCTATGATCGTTACGGTCATGCAGCCTTCGAACAGGGCGGCATGGGCGGTGGCGGCGGTTTCGGCGGTGGTGCCGGTGGCTTCTCCGACATTTTCGAAGACATCTTTGGCGAGATGATGGGCGGCGGCCGTGCGCGCCGTTCTTCCGGTGGCCGCGAACGCGGCGCCGATCTTCGCTACAACATGGAAATTTCGCTGGAAGAAGCGTTTTCCGGGAAGACAGCGCAGATCCGGGTTCCGACCTCGATCACCTGCGACGTCTGCACCGGTTCTGGCGCCAAGCCCGGCACGCAGCCCAAGACCTGCGGCACCTGTCAGGGTTCGGGTCGCGTTCGCGCTTCCCAGGGCTTCTTCTCTGTTGAGCGCACCTGCCCGACCTGTCATGGCCGCGGCCAGACGATCACCGATCCCTGCACAAAGTGCCACGGCCAGGGCCGTGTGACCGAAGAGCGTTCGCTCTCGGTCAACATCCCGGCCGGCATCGAGGACGGTACCCGTATCCGCCTTCAGGGCGAGGGCGAAGCCGGTGCCCGTGGCGGCCCGGCGGGCGATCTCTATATCTTCCTGTCGGTTACGCCGCATGAATTCTTCCAGCGCGATGGCGCCGACCTTTATTGCGCCGTTCCGATCTCGATGACCACGGCAGCGCTTGGTGGCACGTTCGATGTCGGCACGCTGGACGGCTCGAAGTCGCGTGTGTCGGTGCCGGAAGGCACCCAAGCCGGCAAGCAGTTTCGTTTGAAGGGCAAGGGCATGCCGGTTCTGCGCTCGTCGCAGACGGGCGACCTCTATATTCAGATCGGCATCGAGACGCCGCAGAAGCTGACCAAGCGTCAGCGCGAACTGCTGCAGGAATTCGAGGAAATCTCGTCCAAGGAGAACAATCCCGAATCGACCGGCTTCTTCGCCCGGATGAAGGAATTCTTCGACAACTGATCGAAGACGATAGTGGAATTGAAAACGCCGGCTGAAGAGCCGGCGTTTTGCGTTTGTGGTAAAGTTGCAGGGCTTCGTTCTGGTCGCCATGCTCGGGCTCGTCCCGAGCATCTATTGTCGTTCAACCCAACCTCAACGTGAATGGACCCTCGGGACAAGCCCGAGGATGACGTCGAGAAAAATTACTTCTGAGCCAACGCCGTCATGATCCGTGCCCAGGAGCGGATGCCCTTGTGGTAGGACTTGAGATCATATTTTTCGTTCGGCGAATGGATACGGTCATCCACGAGACCGAAGCCGACCAGCAGCGAATCCATGCCGAGCTGCTTCTGGAAATCGCCGACGATTGGGATCGAGCCGCCCATACCAATGATGACGGCCGGGTTCTTCCACTCTTCCGAAAGGGCAGCTTTTGCCTTGGTCAACTCCGGCGAATCATAGGAAAGCTGGATGGCAGGTGATGCGCCATGTTCATGGAATTCCACCGAGCAATCGCCTGGGATTTTCGAGCGCACATAGGCGCGGAAGGCTTCGCGAACCTTTGCCGGGTTCTGATCTCCGACGAGGCGGAAGGAAACCTTGGCCGAGGCCTGGGCCGCGATTACCGTCTTGAAACCTTCGCCGGTATAGCCGCCGGTAATGCCGTTCACTTCTGCAGTTGGGCGTGCCCAGGTCAGTTCCAGCACGGAGCGGCCTTTTTCGCCGGACGGGATCGAAAGACCGACGCCGCCAAGAAAGCTCTCGGAGCTGCGACCGAGCGTTTCCCAGCCTTCCTTGATATTGGTCGGCGTCTCTTCGACGCCCTCGTAAAAGCCGTCCAGTGTCACGCGACCGGTCTCGTCATGCAGGCCGGCGAGAATGCCGGTGAGGATATGGATCGGGTTGGCGGCAGCTCCGCCGAACAGGCCGGAATGCAGGTCGCGATCGGCAGCCTTGATGACGATCTCTTCGCCGACTAGGCCACGCAATGCAGCTGCGATTGCCGGCGTATCGCCATCCCACATGCCGGTATCGCAAACCAGCGCAAACTCGGCCTTGAGTTCTGCGGCATTGGCGTCGAGGAAGGGCTTCAGCGACGGCGAACCGGACTCTTCTTCGCCTTCAAACAGGATGGTGACGCGGATCGGCAGCGAACCGTTGATTTCCTTGTAGGCGCGGCAGGCTTCGACGAAGGTCATCAACTGGCCCTTGTCATCAGCGGTGCCGCGGCCGGTCAACACTTTACGGCCGGGCGAGATTTCCTTGATCTTCGGCTCAAACGGACTGTCCTCCCAGAGCTCGATCGGATCGACCGGTTGTACGTCGTAATGGCCGTAGAAAAGCACATGTGGGGCATCGGCCGTCGCGCCCTCGTGATGGGCGACAACCATCGGGTGCCCGGCCGTGTCGCGCACGGAGGCGTCAAAGCCGATACCCTTCAGTTCGACAACCAGCCATTCGGCTGCCTTGCGGCACTCGGCCTTGTAGGCCGGGTCCGTGGAGATGGACTGGATGCGGACGAGCGAAAAGAGGCGGTCGATGCTGTCTTGAAGGTTCTGGTCGGCGCGATCGAGAACGGCGGAAATATCGGTCATTGAAATCACCTTGTCTTGGAGCGGTCGCACACGCGGGCGGCCAGCTTGCCCTGAACTGTTAGCAAGCAAGGGCAGGGCGGCACAATGGCAAAAGCCGCTGCCGGTTTGCCGAATGCACGGGCAATGCAACTTTGGTCGAAGGAGTACAACCCTGGACTGTCGGCAAAGTGGAGATATATGCTCAAATTCGGACATCGTTTCGTCCGGCCTTGGGAGGGGCTTCAATGTGGAATCAAGTTTATGACCCCACGGGCAGTGCTGTTCTGTCCACCATACTCGCCGCAATTCCCGTTCTCATTCTTCTCGGCCTTATCGCAACCAATGTGGTGAAGGCACATATCGCAGCCATCATCGCGCTCATCATTGCCAATCTGATCGCAATCTTCATCTTCACCATGCCGGCAGCGATGTCGATCCGTGCCACTATTCTGGGAGCGATCACCGGCTTTTTCCCGATCGGCTGGATCGTCCTCAATGTCATCTTCCTCTACCGGCTGACGGTGGAGAAAGGGCAGTTCGAGAAGCTTCAACAGACGATCGGCAGCGTGACGGACGACCGCCGCATACAATTACTGCTCATCGCCTTTGCCTTTGGGGCTTTTTTCGAGGGCGCATCCGGCTTCGGTACGCCGGTAGCGGTTACTGGCGCGATCCTGATCGGCCTTGGCTTTTCGCCGCTCGCCGCTTCCGGCCTGTCTCTTATCGCCAATACCGCGCCGGTCGCCTATGGCGCGCTCGGCACGCCGATCCAGGGCCTGTCTCAGGTCACAGGCATCGATCCCTACCTGCTTGGTGCCATGGTCGGCAGGCAGCTGCCATTCTTCTCGGTGCTTGTGCCCTTCTGGCTGATCTGGGTTTTTGCCGGACGCAAGGGCATGATGCAGATCTGGCCGGCTATCCTGGTGACCGGCGCGTCCTTTGCCATTTCGCAGTTCGCCATCTCCAACTACATAAATCCATGGATCGTCGATATCGGCGCCTCACTGATCTCCATGGCATGCCTCATTGGCTTCCTGCAGGTCTGGCAGCCCAAGGAGGTCTGGACTTCACCCAAGCTGCGCGGCCACGATATTTCCGATGACGGCACATTGAAGGAAGCAAAACCGATCGTGCGCCCGTCGCGGGCCGAGATCCGTGCAGCACTGACACCCTGGGTAATCGTCTGCGTGATCCTTTTGATCTGGGGCACCGGTTTCTTCAAGTCGGCGGTCAATTCATGGGCGGTGTGGAACTATCCCGTCCCGGGCCTCGACAAGATGATCGCCAAGATGCCGCCCGTAGCGCCCGGGCCAACGCCGGAAGCCGCGACCTTCTCCTTCACCTGGCTGTCATACACGGGCACCGGCATGTTTATCGCAGCCGTACTTTCCGGCTTTGCCATGGGCTTCACTCCGTTGGCGATGCTGAAAACCTACGCCAGGACAATAAAACTCTGCGCCTATTCGCTGATTACGATCGCCGCGATGCTGGCGCTCGGTACGCTGACGAGACTGTCGGGCATCGACTCCACACTCGGCCTTGCCTTTGCCGCGACCGGCGTCTTCTATCCGTTCTTCGGCACGCTGCTCGGCTGGCTCGGCGTGGCATTGACCGGCTCCGACACGGCGTCGAACATTCTCTTCGGCAACCTGCAGAAGGTGACGTCCGAACAACTCGGCCTGTCGCCGATCCTGATGGGAGCGGCAAACTCGTCCGGTGGCGTGATGGGAAAGATGATCGACGCACAGTCGATCGTCGTCGCATCCACTGCGACCGGCTGGTTCGGGCACGAAGGCAGTATTCTGCGCTTCGTCTTCTGGCACTCGATCGTGCTTGCCTGCCTTGTCGGTGTGCTGGTGACGTTGCAGGCCTATGTCTGGCCCTTCTCGGCCATGGTCGTCATTCAACCCTGATGGATCTGAAGAGGCATCGCTCGTTTTGGGCGGTGCCTTAGGCTTTTCGGCTGTTACCGATGATAAGGCGCATATATTCCATCATCAGCTCCCGCTCGAATGAGCGGAAGCCGGAAAACAGCGCGCTGTCCGCCTCGGCGGCGGCATCGACAGCACTCGTTTCCAGCGATCTGCCGAGTTCCGTCAAAGTGATGATCTGGGCCCGTTTGTCGCTCGGGTGCGGTGTGCGCGCAATCAGCCCGTCGCGCTCCATACGCGAAAGCGTATTGGCAAGTGTGGCCTGCTCCACCTCAAGCTTGTCCAAGAGCTGTTTCTGGGTCAGGCCGTCTTCCTGCCAGAGTTCCAGCAGCACGGGAAACTGGCCAGGAGAAAAGCCGAGTGACGCCGCCCGCTTCTGCAGCGATCGTGAAAAAACCCTGGCGAGCTGACCGGCCAGATAGGTAGCCGACTGCGAGCGATCGAATCCCATGGCCTCCGCCACTACTTTCCCGGGGGAGCCAGCTTGGCTGGCAGACGATAATCGATATCAGGCAATGCTTTTATGGAGATTGGGGCACAGGTGCGGTGTTGGCAAGATGGGCACTGATAATTCGGCTGCCGATGTCGGAGGTAACGCAAACAAAAACGCCACGGCTGGGAGGGGGCAGCCGTGGCGTTTCTTATAGAAGGACAAAGACCCGGAGAGGGGGATAGGCCTTTGTCCGGTCTGGTGAGGCGGGGGACGGGCCTTCTGCCAGACTGCGGCGTTACGATCGCCGGTAACCCTGAGATGATAGGCGGATTGCGGCTTTTCAAGGGAAAGCTGGATTACAATTCGGTAAGGTAGAGCAAAGCTTGCCGGTGTGGTTCCGAAGAAGTTTTCGTGGACGCCGATCCTGTGCCACGCTATGCCATGCCCATGAAAAAAGGCGATCACCTCTTCCTAGTCGACGGTTCCGGCTTCATCTTTCGCGCGTTTCACGCGCTGCCACCGCTGACCCGAAAAACCGATGGCTTGCCGGTCGGCGCGGTCTCAGGCTTCTGCAACATGCTCTGGAAACTGCTGACCGATGCGCGTGATACGTCGGTCGGCGTGACGCCCACCCATTTCGCCGTCATCTTCGATTATTCGTCGAAAACGTTCCGCAAGGATCTCTACGACGCCTACAAGGCGAACCGCTCGGCCCCGCCGGAAGAACTGGTCCCGCAGTTCGGCCTGATCCGCCAGGCGACCCGTGCCTTCAACCTGCCCTGCATTGAGACCGAAGGTTTCGAGGCGGACGACATCATCGCGACTTATGCCCGTCAGGCAGAAGCCACCGGTGCAGACGTTACCATCGTGTCTTCCGACAAGGACCTGATGCAGCTCGTGACGCCGATGGTCCACATGTATGACAGCATGAAGGACAAGCAGATCGGCATTCCGGAAGTCGTCGAAAAATGGGGTGTGCCGCCGGAAAAGATGATCGATCTTCAGGCGCTGGTGGGTGACTCGGTCGACAACGTTCCGGGTATTCCCGGTATCGGACCGAAGACGGCGGCCCAGCTTCTGGAAGAGTTCGGCGATCTCGATACGCTGCTGACACGCGCGGGCGAAATCAAGCAGGTCAAACGTCGCGAAAACATCATTGCCAATGCGGATATGGCCCGCCTGTCCCGCCAGTTGGTGGAGTTGCGTACCGATGTGCCTTTGGATCTTGATCTCGACGCGCTGTTCCTCGAGCCACAAGATGGGCCAAAGCTGGTCGCATTCCTGAAGGCGATGGAATTCGGCACGCTGACCCGCCGCGTGGCCACGACCTGCGATTGCGATGCCAATACCATAGAGCCGGCCACGATCGAGGTGGAATGGGGCGCCGAGGCAAGAGGGCCGGATCTTGATGCCGGAACTTCCATCAATACCGGCGATGCCGCAGCCCAGGCACCTGCAAATCCCGCCAAGGCGGCTGTTGCCAAGGGCGCCGATGGAGCAACGCCGAGCGAGCTTGCGGATACGCGTATCGCCGCTTTTTCCACTGCGAAAATCGACACGACGAAATATGTCACGATCCGAGACGCTGCCGTTCTCGACGACTGGATCAAGGCCGCGCGCGAGACCGGTCTTGTCGGTTTCGATACCGAGACCAATTCGCTCGATCCGATGCAGACGGAGCTGGTCGGTTTTTCGCTCGCCATTGCCGACAATACCGATAATCCATCGGGGCTCGATGTCCGTGCCGCCTATGTGCCACTGACCCACAAGACCGGTGTCGGCGATCTCCTTGGCGGCGGAATGGCCGAAAACCAGCTTTCCACCCGCGATGCGCTGGATCGCCTCAAGCCGCTGCTGGAAGACCCGTCGGTCCTGAAGGTCGCCCAGAACCTGAAATTCGACTACCTCGTCATGAAGCGCCACGGCATCACCGTGCAGGGTTATGACGATACGATGTTGATGTCCTATGTGCTGGACGCCGGCAAGACCACGCACGGCATGGACACATTGTCCGAACGCTGGCTGAACCATAAGCCGATCGCGTTCAAGGATGTTGCCGGTTCGGGCAAGAGCGGCGTCACCTTCGATTTCGTCGATATCGACCGCGCGACGACTTACGCTGCAGAAGATGCCGATGTGACGCTGAGGCTCTGGATGGTGCTGAAGCCGCAACTGGCGGCGATGGGCCTTACCCGCATCTATGAGCGGCTGGAACGTCCTCTCGTCGAAGTTCTGGCGCGCATGGAAGAGCGTGGTATTTCCATCGACCGGCAGATCCTGTCGCGCCTTTCTGGCGAATTGGCCCAGAAGGCAGCTGCCTTCGAGCACGAGATCTACGAACTCGCCGGCGAAAAGTTCACCATCGGCTCGCCCAAACAGCTCGGTGATATCCTGTTCGGTAAAATGGGGCTTCCGGGCGGTTCCAAGACCAAAACCGGCCAGTGGTCGACCTCAGCGCAGGTTCTGGAAGATCTCGCAGCCGAAGGCGCGGAGCTGCCACGCAAGATCGTTGACTGGCGTCAGCTGACCAAGCTGAAATCTACCTACACGGATGCGCTTCCCGGTTATGTGCACCCTGAAACGAAGCGAGTCCACACCTCCTATTCGCTGGCTTCCACCACGACGGGGCGCCTGTCATCGTCCGAACCGAACCTGCAGAATATTCCGGTAAGGACGGCGGAAGGCCGCAAGATCCGCACCGCTTTCATTGCGTCGCCGGGCCACAAGCTTCTGTCTGCGGATTACAGCCAGATCGAACTGCGCGTACTCGCCCATGTGGCCGACATTCCGCAGCTGCGCCAGGCCTTTGCCGACGGGATAGATATCCACGCCATGACCGCATCCGAAATGTTCGGTGTCCCGGTGGAAGGCATGCCGAGCGAAATCCGCCGCCGTGCCAAGGCGATCAATTTCGGCATCATTTACGGCATCTCCGCCTTCGGTCTTGCCAACCAGCTGTCGATCGAGCGCTCTGAAGCGAGCGATTACATCAAGAAGTATTTCGAGCGTTTCCCAGGTATCCGCGACTATATGGATTCAACCAAGGCCTTTGCCCGCGAGCACGGCTATGTGGAAACGATCTTCGGTCGCCGCGCCCATTACCCGGAAATCAAGTCGTCCAACCCTTCGATGCGCGCGTTTAACGAGCGTGCGGCGATCAACGCACCGATCCAGGGATCTGCGGCAGATATCATTCGTCGTGCCATGGTGAAGATGGAGCCGGTACTGGCTGAAGCCGGGCTTGGCGAACGTGTGCGCATGCTGCTTCAGGTCCACGATGAACTAATTTTCGAAGTCGAGGATGCGGACGTCGAAAAGGCCATGCCGATCATCGTCTCGACCATGGAACAGGCGGCAATGCCGGCGATTTCGATGAAAGTGCCGCTCAAGGTTGATGCGCGCGCCGCTTCCAACTGGGACGAGGCGCACTGAAAGGCCGCTGATGTTTTCTGATCTGGCGATCAATGCGCAGATCAGGCTGACCCGGTTTCCGGATAAAGCGAAGCCAGTGCCGTGGAAAGCAGTTCCTCGGCATAGGTATCTGCCGTTTCCTGCGCACCTTTGGTTAGACCGACCTCGCGCGATCGTTGTCGCACCGTGTCTTGGATCAGGGCTGCTATACCGCGGGCCTGATCAGCATTGCCGTTCTCGGAGGTGTCGAGCGTCAACGCCAATGCGGTCATGGCGACAATCTCCAGCACGACTATTCGCGCTTCCAGATCATTGCTTGCCACACTGTCAGGGTCCGCTCCATCCCTTGCTCGTGTTTCTATCACCGCCCCAGCTCCAATTGGCCTAGCCTCCATTAGGCATGCCGAATAAAGCAGGTAGGGGACCTATTGGAACTTTAAAGCGTGCCAGGTTTTATTTTTCTCTCGGAATGAAAGACTGGGATAATAAAGTCGAAACGGCGTCGACAATCGCTTTGCCCGAAATTTCTATTTCATCGCTATTATCGATCGTGATGACCTTATAGTCGCCGATCACGCCAAGAGAACTCCGTTTCAGCCGGCGCAGAATGTCTTCTCTGCTCTCTCGTCCGCGCGCTTCAAGCCGCAGTGCCAGCACTTCCGGGCGTGCTGTTACGTTGATGACGACGAGGTTCGGATAGGCTTGCCCGAACAGGCCGAGCGCCGAGCGCGATCCGTTTGCGACAACGACCGCGCCGCTCGCCACGGCATTCTTCGTCTCGACGGGTATGCCGTAATGCAATCCGTGAGCTTCCCATGAAACGGCAAAG
This sequence comes from Rhizobium sp. ZW T2_16, assembly GCF_044987325.1. Lineage (NCBI taxonomy): Bacteria > Pseudomonadati > Pseudomonadota > Alphaproteobacteria > Hyphomicrobiales > Rhizobiaceae > Rhizobium > Rhizobium sp. ZW T2_16. The sequence goes on along the minus strand of NZ_JBJDRG010000003.1, from coordinate 471,466 downwards.
CGGCCATCGGCTTTGAGCTTTTCGAACTCAGCTTCGCAGACGCCATCATGATTCTCGCCGCCGGCAGCAGCATCGCGGGTTATCACGCGACGGGCAAACACCACATCGGGGTTGCCCGAGAGGGCGCGGGCGGCGTAGGCCATCAATGTGTCCTTGCCGGCCCCACTGGGGCCGACGACCGCGACCATGCAGCCTTCACCGGCTTTTCTGCGGGGTTCGGATGATCCGTGCATTAGGCCACCCGGCGCCCTTGCCGCCAGACGGCGCGCGATACCGGCACGCCTGCCTCGCGATGAACCCGTACGAGGTCGGCACGCAACCCGGTCGCGATCCGGCCGCGATCGGCAAGGCCAGCTGTTCGGGCTGGGGTGGACGTCACCATGGAGATCGCCTTTGGCAAAGAGATCCCCTCGACATCGTCTGCAAGAATGAATGGCGCGTAAAGCAGGCTGAGAGGCACGTAGTCCGAGGAGAGGACATCGAGAACGTCTCCGGCAGCAAGATCGCGGGCGGCAATATTGCCGGAATGCGACTTGCCGCGCACGACGTTCGGCGCGCCCATCAGCACGCTCATGCCAGCCCTATGCGAGGCGGCGGCGGCTTCGAAACTGGTTGGGAATTCGGCAAGCTTGACGCCGTTTTCGATCGCCTCGTCGACATGGGCAAGCGTCGCATCGTCATGGCTTGCAACGGTGATACCGTGCTCGGCGCAATGCTTGGCAATCGCGATACGATTCGGCGTCGAATTGCGCTGCGATTCCGCCACGCGCTTGTCGACAAAGATCTTAAAGGCTTCGTCGGTCAGGCCGCGCTTCTTCTGATAGTAGAAGATATACTGATCCATTGTCTGGAACTGACGCTGACCGGGAGCGTGGTCCATCAGCGAGACGAGCCGCACATGGCTGTCATTCTCGAAATCGGCAAAATGCTCCAGCACGTTATCGGCCGAAACCTCGCAGCGGAGGTGGATCAGGTGCTCCGAGCGCAGCCGCGCTTCGCGTTCGGCCGCCTGGATCGCATCGGCCATGGCCCGCATCTCGCCATGCTCGAAGCCACCGTCCTCGTCCGATCCCATTCTCAGGCAATCGAAGACGGTCGTGATGCCGGAAGAGGCGATCTGGGCGTCATGGGCCTGGATCGCCGCCGTCGCATTCCAGCGCACGCCGGGACGCGGAGAATAATGCTGTTCCAGATGGTCGGTATGCAGCTCCACCAGACCCGGGATCAGATAATCGCCCTCGAAATCCTCGCCCGTGTGAACGCTGCCTTCGGAAAAGTCAGCGATCTTGCCGTCACGGATCTGTACGGAGCCGGAAATAACGCTGTCTTCCAGCACGATGCGGGCATTCTTGAATACGGTCTCGGTCATGGGGCGGTCTTTCTGATCTCGGAAGCGGGCTTCAGGGGCAGCCAGCGATGGGCAATAAAATCTGCGCCGCGGGCAGGCTCGACGAAGAGCGCTATGCCGTTAATGGAGAGCGGCCTGTTGACGAATTCGGCAAAACGGGGCTCAAGAGCGGCGCGCATGGCAGGCGCCTGTTCGGGCGGAACCTGGCCGGACAGCGTCATGTGAAAGCGAAATTCTCCCATCACATGGGGATAACCCCAGCGCATCAGGTTGTCGCGATGCTGCGGCGACAGCGTTTCCGGCTTGCGACGGGTAATATCGGCATCCGACAGCGGCGCCCGAAATGGCTCGAAATCCTCAACGATGCGGGCAGCATAGTCCTGCAGCTCGGGATAGACCCGATCCGGCACCAGCGCGAAGAACCGTCCGAGCTGGCCGACAATCACGTTGGGTATATCGAATGCCTCAGTCGTCGCGGCAAACTCTTCGAAAGCTTCGATCAGTTCCGCTTCCGTCTTGCCGTCTGCGAGTTCGAACGGAGCCTTCAGTGTTGCGTGAAAGGCGTAGCGGCGAGGATCGGCGGTAAGCGCATGAACCTCCTCCACGGAAAGGCCGTTGACCTCGGGCGTGGGAAAGGCCTCGCCGGTATAGGCATCACGGCCGAGCCAACGGGATGCGGTCGTCGTCAGCGGATGGTCCGCAGCGGGGGAAAAGTAGAGGGCGTAACGCAAGGCATCATTCCGGAATCAGGAAGGGGCAGAGACGGAAGTCTAGACATCCGTCGTATCCGAAGACAGGCCCAGCGCCTAAAAGATTTCCATGACAGAATGATGATGCGGGCGCGCTTTAATGCGTCGGGCCGCCGATCAGTCGCGAGCGGATCGCATTAGACACGTTGTCGAACAGGAAGACCACGAAGAGGATGAGGAGAACCATATAGGCGACCTTGTCCCAGTCGGCATTGGTGCCCATCGCTTCGAGGAGCTTGAGGCCAATACCGCCTGCGCCGACGGCACCGATGACGGTGGCCGAGCGGGTATTCGATTCCCAGAAGTACAGCGACTGGGAGATAAACACCGGCAGGACCTGCGGCACTACGCCGAAGCGGTTGACGATGATTGGCGAGGCCCCGACCGATTTCACGCCCTCGCGCTGCTTGTCGTCCACGTTCTCGACCGCTTCCGCATAAACCTTTCCAAGCGCGCCGGCATCGGTAAAGAAGATCGCCGCAATGCCGGGGATCGGCCCGGGGCCGAAGGAGCGGGTGAAGAACAGCGCCCAGATCAGCATGTCGACCGAGCGCAGGAAGTCGAACAGACGCTTCATGCCCCAGTTGGCGACGCGGCTTCGCGTGATGTTGCGCGCAGCGATGAACGCGAGCGGGAAGGCAAAGAGCGTGCCGAGCAGCGTGCCAACGAAGGCCATCACCAATGTCTGCATCAGCTTCGAAAGGATGTCGGCATGCTGCCAGACATTGTTGCCGAGAAAGTCGGCGACCATGTGCGAAACGTTGGAGCGCGCCGGATCGAGGCGCTCGCCGACCGTTGCAAGGCTGACCAGTTCGCCCCAGCTCTTGCCCCAGAAATCCGACTTGGTGTCGAACAGGAAGTTCGCCCAACCGAGGAAGCGGCGCTGGATATAGACCTGGGAGGTCCGGATTTCAGCCTGTCCCTCGAAGCCGTAGTCAACGATGACCTTGGCTCCGTCCTGGATGATCGCAGCCGGCGCGCCTGCCGGTGCTGTTGCTGCATCCTCGGTGATCGTGACGGGGTAAGCAGTACCGTTGACGTAGACATCGACGCGGCTTGACGAAACTTCCAGCCTGTCGTTGTCGCTGCCGTAGGTGACCGTATAGCCGCCACCCTGGGTCGGCTGCAGCCAGAATATGTCGGCGCCCGCGGCATATTGTCCGCGGCTTGACCACTGCGCCCGCACGGTGCCGTCATCCTGGAAGCGCAGGCGCGGCTGTGCGCGCCACGAATACCAGTCCTGGATATAGGAAGACGCACGATCCCACTGACCATTCTGGAAGGCGGGACCGACATTGAAGGCGAAGAAGCAGATCACGAGATAGGCAAAGACGATGCCTGAACCGATGACCAGCCCGTAGCGCTTCATGACCGAGCGGTGAAAGACCTCCGGATGGGCCGAGCGCAGCCGCTCGCGATCGGAAGCGTTGATGCTGGGGACCGAAGATGTCATCAGGCTGCTCCCCTGCCGAATTCGAAGGATTGTTGGCCGATCAGCCGGCGGCGAAGCCAGCTCGAGAACTGATCGATCGCGATCACGCTGACAAGCAGCAGGATGATGATCGCATAGGTCTTGGCGGCATGGTCGCGGCCGATCGCCAGACGAAACACTTCGCCGATGCCGCCGCCCCCGACAGCCCCGATGATTGTCGAGGCGCGCACGTTGATCTCGGCGCGCAGCAGCGTGTAGGAAACGAAATTCGGCAGCACCTGGGGAACGATGGCGAAGCGCACGCGCTCGACCCATGAAGCACCGGCGGCACGCAGGCCTTCATCCGGCCTCATGTCGGAATTTTCGACAACTTCGAAGAACAGCTTTCCAAGAGCACCGATCGTATGGACGGTGATCGCAATGATCGCGGCGATCGGACCGATCGACAGGATCGCAGTGAGAAGCCCCGCGATGACGATTTCCGGGAAGGCGCGCATCACTTCCATGATCCGGCGCACGACGAAACGAGTAGCGCCGGCGCCGACCAGATTGGTCGAGGCGAAGAAGCAGAGCAGGAAGGCAATTGCCGCACCGATGATTGTCGAGACAAGCGCGATGTTGATCGTGATGATCAGCTGATAGAGGAAGTTCGGGATGTAGAGCGTGTCGGTAATGTAGACCCGGTCGGCCGTATAGTCGTATTTCAGCGATCCGTCGGCATAGGGTGACGGCAGGTCGAACATCGCCCGGAAAATTTCCATCGGGCTGTCCGGCACGAAGCTGCGGATGAAATCGAAGAAATAGGGCAAGCGTTCGAAGAACTTGCCGGCATTCGCGTTATTGGCGAATTGCAGCGAGTAGAAGAGGGCGATGAGAAAAACGCCGATCGAGATCGCGGTGTAGATCCGGCGTGTCCGAAGCTGCTGCCGGTAATGCTGCATCACCATGGATGCGGCAGGGCCGAGCCCGCCAGAGGTATTTTCGCTGATGGTCGCCATGATCCGCGCTCTCGTTTGACGAACGGCGGCACTCATGGAGTACCGCCGTCAGAGGATGGGAAAAAGGATCAGCCGCCGATGACGGACTTACGAGCGTCGACGATCGTCTGGTAGAAGGACGGATCGACCTTGATGTATTCCTTGTTGTCGCCCTGGGTGTAGGACTTGAAGCAATCGTGGTCCTTCTTCGGAAGTTCCATGAAATAGGCTTCGACCTTGGCGCGCATGGCTTCCGGCAGTTTGTTGTTGACCATCAGCGGGCCGTTCGGGATCAGCGGCGACTTCCAGACTTCGACGATATCGTCCATGTCCAGGTTACCCTTGTTGACCATCTGGTGCAGGTTGCCGCCGGTGTAACCGTCTTCCCACTTGCCAACGCCCGAACCGAAGGTCGTGCCGGCATCGAACTTCTTGTCGAGAACGGCAAGAACGAGGTTCTCGTGACCGCCGCCGAAGCCGGTTTCAGAGAAGTATTCCTTCACCGGTGCGCCGATTTCCTTCGGCAGGGCGACGTTCGGGACGAGATAGCCGGAGGTCGAGTCCGGGTCGGCGAAGCCGAGCTTCTTTCCCTTCAGGTCGGCGAGCGTCTTGATGCCTGAATCCTTGCGGGCGACCATGATCGAGTAGTAACCGCTGGAACCGTCCGACTGGGTGTAGGTCAGGATCGGGTCGACAGCCTTCGGGTCCTTGATTGCGATGGCGGCATAGGAGGAGGCGCCCATCGAAGCGATGTCGATCGTGCCGCCGAGCAGGCCCTGGATGACGCCGTTATAGTCCGGCGACGGGAAGATCTGGACTTCCGGAACGCCGGTCGCAGCCTTGAGGCCATCGGCAACACACTGGGTGTTGCGGATCTGGTCGGCTTCGTTTTCCGAGCCGTCGAGACCGATGCGCAGAACCTTGACGTCCTGTGCCATTGCGGAGCCGGCGAGCACGCTGAGTGCAACGGCAGCGAGAAGAGTTTTCTTCAGCATGGTGATCTCCTGTTTCCGGATCATCCGGAGTTGGGTCATGAATGAATGGTTTGCCCTTTACGCGGGCTGTCGATCTGGGTGCGGGTATCAGGCGCTGGCGCTCGCCAGCGAACCGATCCCGCCCGATTGCTGTTCCCGGCTAGCCTGTGCTGCGGGAATGTTGATGCTGGTCGAGGTCATCGTTTCGTCGATGCCGGCGCCATCCTTGTCGGAGCCGTAGATTTCCTGCACGGCAGCCGCCGTGAGTTCAGCTGGAGTGCCGTCGAAGACAACGCTGCCATGAGCCATGCCGATGATCCGCTCGCAATAGCTGCGGGCGGTATCGAGCGTGTGCAGGTTGGTAATGACGGTAATGCCTTCACGCTCGTTGATATCGCGCAGCGCATCCATCACGATCTTGGCGTTGAGCGGATCGAGCGAAGCAATCGGCTCGTCGGCAAGCAGCATCTTCGGCGCCTGCATCAGCGCACGGGCAATCGCCACACGCTGTTGCTGGCCGCCCGAAAGCGTTCCGGCGCGCTGCATCGCGGTCTGTTCGATACCGAGACGTTCGAGCGCCGCAATGGCTGCCAGTCGCTCGTCGTCGGAAAAGATGTTGAGCAGGCTCATGATCGTAGAACGGTGGTTCAGGCGACCGAGCATGACATTGGTCAGCACGTCGAGGCGTGGCACGAGATTGAACTGCTGGAAGATCATCGCGCAGTCACGCTGCCAGTTGCGCAATCCGGCGCCCTTCAGTGAGGACACTTCGACGCTGCCGAAATGGATAGAGCCGGAACTCGGCTCCTGCAGGCGGTTGATCATCCGCAGAAGGGTGGACTTGCCGGCACCGGACCGGCCGATAATGCCGACCATCTGGCCCTGGGGAATCTCTACATTGACGGCATTGACCGCGATACGATCGCCGAAACGTCGAGTGATATTCCTCAGTTCAAACTTCATGTTCTAATGCCTGTCCAATCCCCTGGTGGGGATCGGATTAGACTTGGTTGATGAAGTCTGAATGTCGATTCGATGTCAGTTTGATTACAAGTGTGACGCTTCTGTAACGCTTTCGTTACAACGCATGGCGCGCAAGAAAATCCTCTGCTGAAAGTGTCCTGAAATCTTCGAGTGCGCTGCGTAACTTCTTATGATCCCAATCCCACCAAGCGAGCCGGTCCATTTCTTCTCCGATTTTCTTGGTAAAGCGCTCGCGGATCAGTTTGGCCGGCACACCGCCGACGATGGTGTAAGGCGCGACATCCTTGGAGACGACAGCGCCGGCGCCGATCACCGCGCCATTTCCGACATTCACACCCGGCAGCAGAGTGGCGCCGTGGCCGATCCAGACGTCATGACCGATCGCGATCCGGTGTTCCCGACGCCAGTCGAAGAACTCCTTTTCCATATCCGCGTCATCCCAATAATAGGCGGCGCGATAGGTGAAGTGATGAAGCGTTGCGCGCTGCATGGGATGGTTGGTGGCGTTGATACGCACTGCGGCGGCAATGTTGACGAACTTGCCGATCGTGGCGCACCAGATCGAGCCATCGCGCTCGATATAGGAATAGTCACCAAACTCCACTTCATCCAGGCGGCAGCGCTCGGCCACTTCCGTGTAGCGTCCGAGCGTCGCGTTCGTCACGCTTGCCGTTTCGTGGATATTCGGCGCCTCGGTCAGTTTCCTGCTCATGCCGCAATGGCCTTCCGTGGAGAAAAGGCACTGACGTCGAGAATACGGTCTGCGACTGCCTCGCGCACTTCCTCGTCATGGAAGATACCAAGCATGGCGACGCCCTCTTTCTTCTTCGCGGCGATCATCTCGACCACAACGCGGCGATTGATGGCATCGAGCGAGGCGGTCGGTTCATCCAGAAGCAGGACGCGATGGCTGGTGATGAAACCGCGAGCGATATTGACGCGCTGCTGCTCGCCGCCGGAGAAGGTAGATGGCGGCAGCGACCACAATTCGCGCGGCAGGTTGAGCCTCGAAAGAAGCTCGGCCGCATTCTCTTTCGCAATAGCTGCCTCGACGCCGCGCACGACAAGAGGCTCGGCGACGACATCGATTGCAGCGACGCGCGGCACGGTGCGCAGGAACTGGCTGACATAACCCATCGTATGACGACGCACCTCGATGATCGTGCGCGGGTCGGCGCTGGCGATATCGACGATCCGGTCCTTGTGGTCGACGAGAATCTGGCCGGCATCGACGGCATAGTTGCCGTAGAGCATTTTCAGGATCGAGCTTTTACCGATGCCCGACGGGCCGCCGAGCACGACGCATTCGCCCGAGGCGACGGAAAAGTTCACGTCGTTGACGACCGGAAGCTTGATACCGTCGCGCAGATGCATGGTGAAGCTCTTGAAGACTTCCGAGACGACGAGGGGAGTGGCCATCTGGATCTCCTATACTTGTAGGATCGAGGAAACGAGAAGCTGGGTGTAGGGCTCGCGCGGATCGTCGAGCACCCGGTCTGTCAGTCCGTGTTCGATGACATGTCCGTCCTTCATCACCATCATCCGGTGCGACAGCAGGCGTGCGACCGCAAGGTCATGTGTGACGACGATTGCCGCCAGGCCCAGATCGTTGACGAGGCCACGAACGAGATCGAGCAAGCGTGCCTGCACCGAAACATCGAGACCGCCGGTCGGCTCGTCCATGAAGACCAGACGCGGGCCGGTGACGAGATTGCGGGCGATCTGCAGGCGCTGGCGCATGCCGCCGGAGAAGGCGCGCGGCTGGTCGTCGATCCGGTCGGCGGAGATTTCTACCCGACCGAGCCAGTCCGTCGCCGTTTCGCGGATCTTGCCGTAATGACGGTCGCCGACCGCCATCAGCCGCTCGCCGACATTGGCGCCGGCAGAAACGGCCATGCGCAGCCCGTCCGCCGGGTTCTGGTGAACGAAACCCCAGTCGGTGCGCATCAGGAGACGGCGCTCTGCCTCGCTCATGTGATAGAGATCGCGAAAATTGCCGTCGCGCATCCGGTATTCGACACTGCCGGCAGTAGGCAGCAGGCGAGTGGAGATGCAATTCAGAAGCGTCGTCTTGCCCGAACCGGATTCGCCGACGATCGCCAGCACTTCGCCGGGCCAAAGCTCGAAATTAACATCCTTGCAGCCGATCCGGCTGCCATAGAATTTCGACACACCGCTGACTTTGAGAAGAGGGGTATCGGTCATTCCGCAGCCTCCTGGTTTGGAGCAAGCATCGCCCCGACATGCCCGTGCTCACGGCGATCCTCGCAATGGTCGGTGTCGGAGCAGACGAACATTCGCCCGCCCTTGTCGTCGAGCACGACTTCGTCGAGATAGACGCCATGCGCACCGCAAAGGGCGCAGTCCTGGTCGAATGTCTGGATCTCGAACGGATAGTCCTCGAAATCGAGGCTCACAACCTCCGTGTAGGGCGGCACCGCATAGATGCGTTTCTCGCGCCCGGCGCCGAAAAGCTGCAGCGCGTCCGACATGTGCATTTTCGGATTGTCGAACTTTGGCGTCGGCGAGGGGTCCATCACATAACGGCCATCGACCTTCACCGGATAGGCATAGGTTTTCGAGATGCGACCGTTGATGGCGATGTCTTCGTAAAGCTTCACATGCATGAGGCCGTATTCTTCCAGCGCATGCATTTTCCGCGTTTCGGTCTCCCGCGGTTCGAGGAACCGCAGCGGCTCGGGGATCGGCACCTGGTAGACGAGAACCTGATTTTCGCTGAGCTTCTGTTCGGGAATGCGGTGACGTGTCTGGATTATTGTCGCATCGCAGGTCCGCGTCGTCACGGCCACGTTCGCGACCTTCTGGAAGAAGGCGCGGATCGATACAGCATTGGTCGTGTCGTCGGCGCCCTGGTCGATCACCTTCAACACGTCTTCCGGCCCGATGATCGAGGCGGTTACCTGCACGCCGCCGGTGCCCCAGCCATAAGGCATCGGCATTTCGCGCGATGCGAAGGGTACTTGATAGCCGGGTATCGATATTGCCTTCAGGATCGCGCGGCGGATCATCCGCTTCGTCTGCTCGTCCAGATAGGCGAAATTATAGGTGGCGAGATCGGCACTCATTCGGCAGCATCCTTCATCTCGGTTTCACCGTTGCGCGCGGCTTCGATATCGGCGCGCATCTTGCGGACCATGGCGAGTTCCGCCTGGAAATCGACGTAATGCGGCAGCTTCAGGTGTTCGACGAAACCGGTCGCCTGCACGTTGTCGGAATGCGAAATGACGAATTCCTCGTCCTGTGCCGGCGCGGTAATGTCCTCGCCAAGTTCCTCTGCACGAAGCGCGCGATCGACCAATGACATCGACATCGCCTTGCGCTCGCTCTGGCCGAAGACCAGGCCGTAACCGCGGGTAAACTGCGGCGGCGCCTTGGAAGAACCCTTGAACTGGTTGACCATCTGGCATTCGGTGACGCGGATGTTGCCGAGCGAAACGGCAAAGCCGAGTTCCGGTATGTCCATCTCCACCTCGACTTCGCCGATGCGGATTTCGCCGACAAACGGATGGTTGCGGCCATAGCCGCGCTGGGTCGAATAACCGAGCGCCAGGAGAAAACCTTCGTCGCCGCGTGCCAGGGCTTGCAGGTGCAGATCGCGGCCCATCGGGAATTCCATCGGCTCGCGTGTCAGATCGCCTGCCTGATGATCCTGCGGCAGATCCCCGTCGGCTTCGATCAGGCCCTCATGCGCGAGAATGTCGGAGACGCGCATGATCTCCTCGCCACCGGCTTCCCTGCGGGCCGGTTCTTCGACCGCTTCGTCCGAAAGCAGCGAGGGGTCGAGAAGGCGATGCGTGTAATCGAAGGTCGGACCGAGCAGCTGTCCGCCCGGCAGATCCTTGTAGGTAGCCGAGACGCGGCGTTCGACCTGCATGTCGGCGGTGTCGAGTGGCACCGAATTGCCGAAACGGGGCAGGGTGGTGCGATAGGCGCGCAGCAGGAAGATCGCCTCAATCAGGTCGCCGCGCGATTGGCGCACGGCAAGCGCTGCAAGCGAACGGTCATAAAGCGAGGCCTCCGCCATCACCCGATCGACGGCAAGGCCGAGCTGTTCGGCAATCTGGTCGATCGTGACGGAGGGCAGTGAACGATCGCCCCGGCGTCGGTCGGCGAGAAGCCGGTGAGCGTTGCTGATGGCGACCTCGCCACCTTTGACGGCAACATACATGGTCTACTCTCCTTGAGGACTAAGCCACGATCTTCGTCGTGCGGGGCAGGCACAGAAAACTGCGTCCCGCCGTCAAGATGACATCGACCCCGCGTGGAAACAGCGGCCGGTTGTCGGCCCATAGACGCAGGAACGCCTCGGGCAATCCGGCAATCTCGACTGTCTTGGACTGAAGGATGCCCGGTCCCGACAGCGTGAAGGACTGGCCTTCACCAAGTCCCGCCACTTCTATGACCAGCGTCGTCGAACGATCCGGATATTCTTGGCTGCCGAGCGAAAACAGGCCGAAGGAAGAAGGCGTCACGCCCGCCTCGACGAAGGCAAAGCGTGCTTCGGCCTTTTCGCGGGTTATCGTCGCACCGGAATGGAAGCCGATCCATTCGCCGACCGCCGACTTGGCAAAGCCGGCGCTGAGCCAGACCGGCGTGTCATGGTCGCAAAGCGTCAGCGCGATTGCGCCGGCTGCCGTTCCGAGCGGATCGGGCTGACCGGCATCATGCTCGATCGACCGGATCGATCCCGGCCGCGCCGTGCCGTCCATCAGCATGCGAAATACGCTCTGGGACTGGAATACCGGATCGGAAAAGCTACCGGTAAAGGCCTGTGTATTGGCAGACATCAGTCTTCTCCCCGAACCATTGTGAAGAAGTCGACGCGGGTCGCGGCAGTCTCTTCCGCCTTCGCTCGGTTTTCCGTCGCAATGCGATGTTCAATCGGAGCAAGTAGGACGTTTTCGACATGGTCTCTCGTGGCATCTTCCTGCCAGAGTGCATCGAATATTGCCGCAAGCTTTGCCTTCTGCTTATCCGTGCCGAGAGCTTGCGCGTGGCCGACCGTGCCCGATGCAAGTGCGATGGTCGCGCGTGTCACGGTCGCTTCGCCGAGATTGAACGGACTGCCGCCGCCGCCGATCCGGCCGCGAACCATCACCAGCCCGGTCTCCGGGCCGCGAACGGGTTTTGTCTCGGGCTTGTCTTTCAATGCATCCCACGCGGCGCGAAGTTCATCCGTTGTCGCTACGGCGAGAAGGGAAGCGCACCGCCTGCGGCCTGCCTGTTCGGTTGGCAGGGTCTGCTCTGCAACACTCATGGCAACTCTCCAAAATGTCTATTGATATAGACAACTATACAAGATAACTTAGCCATAACTTTTGGATATAACAAGCGTGTGACATGGATATGCAGGAAGCGGCAGTTCGTCGGCAAAACGGTGTAGCGCTCTGGCGGCAGATTGCCGACAGGATACGCACGGCCATCGCCGGCGGCGACTATGACGACACCGGAAAAGTGCCGCCGGAAGTGGTTCTGGCAGCCCAGTTCGGCGTCAATCGCCATACCGTTCGCAGTGCGCTTGCAGCGCTTGCCCAGGAAGGCATCGTCCAGGCGGTGCAGGGCCGGGGAACGCTGATCCTGCGCAAGGAAAGGCTGAATTTTCCGATCTCGCGGCGCACGAGATTCAATCAGGGCATTGGCGATCAGGCGCGGGAAAAGGAAGGCATCTTGCTCGCCTCGTCCGAAGAAATCGCAAGTGCCGATCTCGCCGCCCGGCTGCAATTGCCCTTAGGCTCAAGGCTCATCCGGCTCGAAACACTGAGAAAGGCCGACCGCCGGCCCGTTTCCCGCGCAACCGCGTGGTTCCCGGCGGACCGCTTTGCCGGCATGGCCGATGCCTATCGCGACAGCGGCTCCATAACCGCCGCCTTTGCGGCTGTCGGCTTGCCGGACTATATCCGCGCCTCGACGGAAATCACCGCCGTCCACGCGGACAATGACGATCTCGCCTCCCTGGAGCTGTCGCCCGGAGCGATCGTTCTCGTTACCCGGGCGCTGAATGTCGATCCCGATGGCGTACCGGTCCAATATGCCGTCAGCCGTTTTCCGGCGGATGCGGTGCAGTTCACGATCGAGAATTGACAGGACCGGAATAGAAAACGCCAGCCGCAGTTTCCTGTCGGCTGGCGTCTGAATTTGAGGACCGGAGTAACGCTTAGTGCGCGCCGGACATGTCGCCGAGCACTTCCTTGGAAGCGACCGTGGAGTCGGCGTTGAGCTTGTAGACCATAGGAACGCCCGTTGCGAGGTTGACGCCGAGGATCTGTTCCTTGGTGAGCTTGTCGAGCACCATGACCAGCGAGCGCAGCGAATTGCCGTGGGCTGCAACCAGCACCTTTTCGCCGCGAAGGACGCGGGGCAGGATCTCGGTCAGGTAATAGGGCCAAACGCGGGCGCCGGTGTCGCGCAGGCTTTCGCCGCCCGGAGGCGGGACGTCATAGGAACGGCGCCAGATGTGAACCTGCTCCTCGCCCCACTTGGCACGGGCATCGTCCTTGTTGAGGCCGGAGAGATCGCCGTAATCGCGCTCATTCAGCGCCTGGTCCTTGATCGTCTGAAGGTCCGGCTGGCCGACCTTGTCGAGCACGATCTTCAGCGTCTTCTGGGCGCGCTGCAGGTCGGAGGTAAAGGCGATGTCGAACTTGATGCCGGTTTCGGCCAGCGCCTTGCCGCCGGTCTCGGCTTCCTGGATCCCAAGCGGGGTCAGGTCAGGGTCCTTCCAGCCGGTGAACAGATTTTTGAGATTCCAGTCGCTCTGGCCGTGGCGAACGAGGACAAGAGTACCGCTCATGAGAAAGACCTCCGTATATTATTGATTTGAGAGCCCGAGCACGTCGAGCATCGAATATTGACCGGGCTTCTTATTACGCGCCCAGAGTGCGGCTGCAACTGCCCCGCGTGCGAAAATAGAGCGGTCCCGGGCACTGTGCGACAATGTAACCAGTTCGCCTTCACCGGCGAGAATGACGGAATGATCGCCGACGACGGAGCCGCCGCGCAGCGTTGCAAAGCCGATCGTGCCGCCCGGGCGCGGGCCGGTATGACCATCACGAACGCGCACGGACTGGGAAGCAAGGTCGATGCCGCGCCCTGCGGCAGCCGCTTCGCCGAGCAGCAATGCGGTGCCCGACGGAGCATCCACCTTGTGCTTGTGATGCATCTCGATGATTTCGATATCCCAGCCCTCTGCCGGCAAGGCACGCGCGGCCTGCTTGGTCAGGACGCTGAGAAGATTGACGCCGAGGCTCATATTACCGGATTTCACCACCCGTGCATGACGGCTTGCGGCGGTGAACTTCTCTTCATCATCGGCAGAGCAGCCGGTCGTGCCGATCACATGCACGATGCGCGCCTGCGCAGCGAGACCTGCGAAGGTGACGCTGGCAGCAGGCGCGGTGAAATCGACCACGCCCTCGGCATTGAGAAAGGCCTGAAGCGGATCGCTGGTTACCGCAACGCCGATCGGTCCAACACCCGACAATTCACCTGCATCCTTGCCGAGGAACGGAGAGCCTTCGCGCTCGATGGCTGCATGAAGAGTGACGCTGGGCGTTTCGTGGATCACGCGGATCAGGGTCTGGCCCATTCGACCGCCGGCACCCACGACGACCAGCTTCATCTCGTTTTCACTCATGTCCTGCCTGTTCCTGCTTAATGATGTTCCGGCGATTGCAGATTGTTGAGCCGAGCGTAGAGGCCGTTCTTGCGCTGGGCAAGGTCATCATGAGTGCCTTCCTCGACAACGCGGCCTTCCTGCATCACCACGATCTTGTCGGCGTTTACGACGGTCGACAGCCGGTGCGCAATGACGATCACGGTGCGGCCGCGCATGGCCGTGTCGAGCGCCTTCTGCACGGCGGCCTCCGACTCGTTGTCGAGCGCCGATGTCGCCTCGTCGAGCAGTAGGATCGGCGCGTTGCGCACCAGTGCGCGGGCGATCGAAAGCCTCTGCCGCTGGCCGCCGGAAAGCGTCACACCGTTTTCGCCGACCGATGTGTCATAGCCTTCGGACTGGGCAATGATGAATTCATGCGCGTGCGCGAGCTTCGCTGCCTCCTCGACCTCTTCGTCGGTTGCGTCCGGACGTCCGTATCGGATGTTGTCGCGGATCGAGCCTTCGAACATGTAGGGCTGTTGCGAGACATAAGCGAGCTGGTGGCGAAGCGAGGATTTCGTAACGTCGGCGATATTTTGTCCGTCGATCAGGATCTCGCCTTCCGCCGGATCGTAGAAGCGCGGAATGAGGTTGATAATGGTCGATTTGCCGGCACCTGAAGGTCCGACAAGCGCAGTCGTTTTGCCGCCTTCGGCGACAAGGCTCACTCCGCGAAGGATCGGTGAACCTGTCGCATAGGAAAAAACGACATCCTTGAGTTCGACCTTGGCCTCGGTGATCGCAAGAGCAGGTGCGCCGGGCTTTTCGCGTTGCGCGGGCTGCAGATCGAGAAGGGCATAGATCATCTGCGCGTTGACCACGGCGCGGTCCATCTGCACCTGCAGCTTGGCAAGCCGGCGTGCCGGATCATAGGCCAACAGCAAGGCGGTGACGAAGGCGAAGAAAGCCCCTGGCGGCACGTTGTCGTAGATCGAACGGAATGCGGCATAGGCCAGCACGCTCGCGATGGAAAAGCCGGCAAAGGTTTCCGTCAGCGGCGAGGTGCGCTCGGAAAGCCGCGCGATGCGGTTGGAGCGGGCCTCAGCCGTCTGGATGATCTTGTTGACCTTCTTCTCGAGCTCCTGCTCCATAGTGAAGGCCTTCACCACCGCAATGCCCTGCACCGTTTCCTGCATGGCGCCAAGAACGCGGCTGTTGATCTCGATCGACTCCCTGGTCGCCAGTCGAAGTCGGCGAGACACATAACGGAGCGCATAAAGGAGCGGCGGCGCGACGGCAAAGACGATCAGCGATAGAACCCAGTCCTTGGAAATCATAACGCCGACAAGCGAGACGAGCGTCAGGAGATCGCGTGCTGTCGAGGTGACCGTCAGGTTCATCACATCGCGGATGCCCGAAATGTTCTGGCTGATCTGTGCCGCCAGATGCGCGGAACGGGCTTCCGAGAAGAAGCCGACCGAGAGCGACATCATGTGGCTGTATAGCCGGCGCTGATAACGCGCCACGATATTGTTGCTAATCTTCGACAGTGCAACCGCTTGGCCATAGGTGGCGAAACCGCGCAGCACGAAAGCAGCAAGGATAGAGCCGCATATCAGCCAGACGATATCTGCGCGACGATTGGCAAATGCCTCGTTTACAACCTTCTCCATGATCCAGGCGGTAAATGCGGTTGAAAGCGCCACGACAATCAGACAGCTGATCGCAAATACATATCCACGGATATGGTCGCGGCCGTTTTCCGAAATGATACGCTTCAGCACGCTGACGACGGTGCTGGAATCAACGTGACGTTTTTTTTCTTTTTCAGCCTTCAATGGAAAGTCCCAATTCGGCAGTATCACTGCGCAGTCTCAAGAAGGGGCTTGTTAACCCCTTAGGCTTGGTTTTGCCAGCCGACCTTGCCGGATTCGTTAATGGTGTGACTTTCCGGCATTCACCGACGCCAGCAGCGCCCCTCGGTAGCAATACCATAAGAGGCGGGCGTGCGGGCATAGCTGGCAAGGCCGGCGAGCGCTGCCTGCGGATGCGTCACGACAAAAGTCGGGATTGTCTCCATCAGTTCCTTATGCGGTGCCTTGTCCTCGAAAGCCGCCCGGAAGGCGGGTTTCTTCAGCTCAGGCAGGATTTTTGGCGAAATCCCGCCACCAAGGAAAACGCCGCCGCGCGCCATGAAGATGAGGGCCAGATCGCCGGCGAGACGGCCGAGATAGGTCACGAACAGTTCGAGTGCCTCCGCAGCCTGGGCGTTCTTCCCGTTCAGACCCTCTTCGGTCACATCCTTGGGCTGGCTGACGCTCGGTGTAACGCTGCCAGCCGCGCAGACCGCATTGTAGATATGCAGGAGGCCGCGTCCGGAAATGATTTCCTCGGCCGAGACACGCCCCTCGATGGTGACGAGATGCGGAAAGATCTCGAGATCGCGCGGTGTGCGCGGGCCGATATCGACATGGCCGCCTTCACCCGGCACGGGAAACCAAGTGTCCTGGGCGTGAAGCAGGCCTGCAACGCCAAGACCAGTGCCGGGGCCAAGTACGACCCGTGTTGCATCGACGGCAGGCGCATTCGGGCCGATCTGCTCGCGGTCGCTATCGGTCAAGCTGGCAACTGCGAGCGCCTGAGCCTCGAAGTCGTTGAGGACGAGCACCGCGTCAAAGCCGAGTTCGCCGATCATTTTCTTCGGCCGAACGATCCAGTCGCAATTGGTCAGATCGATTTCGTCGCCGTCGACCGGACCGGCAATGGCAAGGATTGCCGAACGCGGCTTGGCAAGCTCGGGATTGTTGAAGACCTTGTCGACGATCGCATCGTCGATCGTTTCGTAATCCGCCGTCTGCACATGGACGAAGTCCGTTGCCTTGCTTTCGGCATCGACAAGAATGGAGAAGCGGGCATTGGTGCCGCCGATATCTCCGATCAGGATAGGAAAGGGCAGTGCCTCGGAATGAACATTGGCCATGGGGAGCGGATCTCGCGGATTACTGAAAGTCGATGAGATGTTCTGCAGTGGCGCGATTGAGCGCCATCGGGATGTCATAGACGGTTGCAAGCCGCGTAAGCGCCTTGACGTCGACATCGTGCGGAAGTGCGGAGAGCGGATCGATGAAAAAGACCAGCATGCTGACCTCGCCGGTTGCGATCATCGCACCGATCTGCTGATCGCCGCCCAGCGGCCCGCTTTTCAGTCGCGTAACATCGAGACCTGGAGCAGCTTCCTGCACGCGGCCGCCGGTCGTTCCCGTTGCGACGATGCGAAACTTCGATAATGCCGTCTGGCGTTGGCGGGCAAAATCCGCCATGTCGTCTTTTTTCAGATCATGCGCGATGAGCGCGATGCACGGCTTGGCCGATTCCAAGGCATTCCTCCATCGGGCCTTTGCAGGCCACCTTAATTTGCCTTGGCTTTCTATCGTGCCGTTGCCGATAAGGGAAGGCTCGGCGTTGTCGCTGCAGCTTACGGATGCCAAACGGGCTTAACGGAAAGGCCGCTCGCGTGGCAACGGTATGTCTGCCGGAACATTGGCCGGATTGGAGCTGATCGCATCCATCTGATCGACGGCTTGAGGCACGGAAGGCTGGCTCGAATAGGCCACAGGCTGGCCCCCGAAGGTCGCGTCGGCTTCGGAGCGAGACGCGCCGGCAAGCACTGCAGAACAGGCCTTTGGCAGGTCCGACAGCATGACCTGGCGCGGCTTGACCGGCTTCTTGTCGGGGTCGGCAGGCTTCGGCGGCGCCCATGGTTCCTTGGTGAACCACCATGCGAGCGCCTTGCTGTCGCAATCGTCGGTGACAGGCGTTGCCGCCTGCCGTTCGCAGCCTGTTGCACCCGGCGGGCAGTTCATGCGGATATGAAAATGCTCGTCATGTCCGTAGACCGGCCGCACCTTGCCGAGCAGGCTTCGGTCGCCGGTCCAGGTCTGGCAAAGCTTCTTCTTGATGGCCGGGTTGACGAAAACCCGCTGTACCTGGGGATAGCTTGCTGCCTGCATAACCAGGCGAGCATGCGTGTTCGTCCACTTGCGCGAATCGACAGTCAGGAACTTGCTCTTGTCCAGCATCGAGGTGAACGGAAGGTCTTCCCGCTGCTGCACGCTCATCGGCTGGGCCGGTTTCGGTGTGAACCAGACATCCGCATCGAGCCCGATCTGGTGCGAGGCATGGCCATTTATCATCGGGCCGCCGCGAGGCTGGGAAATATCACCGACCAGAATGCCGGTCCCCCAGCCGAGGCTTGCGGCATCGCGGGAAAACTGTTCGAGCAGATCGATCATTGCCGGGTTGCCCCAGCGCCGATTGCGCGAAAGGCGCATGGCCTGCCATGTCGGGCCGTCCGTCGGTAGTGCGACGGCACCGGACATGCAGCCCTTGGCGTAGAAGCCGAGAGGTGCCGGCGACGCAGCGTTCGGCAATTTCACCGCGCCGAAGAGCTGCTTGGCCGGCGTACCGTCCTGCGCCATCGATGGATCCGTGATGGAACCGCATAACAGAGCCGTCGCCGCCAGTCCGAGGACCATCTTCGAAATCGATTTCATGAACTTCCGCCGCAAATCACTTTTATCGCCAGTTTAGTCTGGAATGAGACTTTGGTGAAATGGAGATCTCGCCCGGCGGCTGCGGGCGATAAATTGCTTGTGAGCGGCTCCTCCTGTTTTTCGCCCTCTTTTGCCCTATGCTTCGGTGCAACAAATCAAAACCACAAAGGGAAAAGCATGGATTTGGCCCGGCTCCGCAAAGGTCTTGTTGTCGCATTGGCAGCGTCATTCATGGCGCCATGGGCGATGGCCGATGAGCCGAAATGGCGTTACGGCATGGCCGTGGTCCGCGAGCCGCAATTGCCAGCAGATTTCCAGGCGCTTCCCTATGTCGATGTAAACGCCCCCAAGCAAGGCGAACTCAAGCTTGCCCAAGAGGGCACGTTCGACAACCTCAATCCGGTAATTGACAGGGGCGCCATCGCTTCCAGCGTGACGATGATCTTCGAAACGTTGATGAAGCGTTCGGAAGACGAGGTCTTCGGCACCTACGGCCTATTGGCTGAAGCCGTTGCCTACCCTGACGACATGTCGTCAGTGACCTTCCGACTGCGGCCGGAAGCCAAATGGGCCGACGGTCAGCCGGTGACCCCGGAAGACGTCGTCTTCAGCCTGAATATGCTCAAACAGCACAGTGCCTTTTATTCCGGTTACTATCGCCATGTGACCGGAGCGGAAAAGACCGGTGATCGCGAAGTGACCTTCCGCTTCGATGAGAAGAACAACAAGGAACTACCCTCGATCGTAGGCGATTTCCCGATCCTGCCGAAACATTGGTGGGAAGGGACCGACAGCCAGGGTAAGGCGCGCGATATTTCGCGCACGTCGCTGGAAGTGCCGATGGCGTCCGGCCCCTACAAGGTTGCTTCGGTTCAGCCCGGATCGGGCATTCGCTATGAGCTGCGCGACGACTATTGGGGCAAGGACCTGCCAATCAACCGCGGCCAGTATAATTTCCGTACCATCAGCTACACCTATTTCTCCGACACCGACGTGCAGTTTGAGGCGTTCCGGGCCGGCAATGTCGACTACCGGCAGGAAAACAGCTCCAGCCGCTGGGCGACCCGCTATGATTTCGACGCAGTCAAGGACGGCCGGGTGACGAAGGAGGCGCTGACGAACCCATTCAGGGCTGTCGGCGTGATGCAGGCATTCGTGCCGAACATGCGCCGCGACATCTTCAAGGATGCGCGGGTCCGTGAGGCCTTGAATTACGCCTATGATTTCGAGGACCTCAACAAGAACCTGGCCTTTGGTGGCCTGAAACGGGTCGACAGTTTCTTCTGGGGCACGGAGCTTGCGTCCTCCGGCCTGCCTGAGGGCAAGGAGCTCGAAATCCTCAATGAACTGAAGGACAAGGTCCCGCCGGAAGTCTTCACCAAACCCTACGCAAACCCGGTCAATGGCGATCCGAACAAGGTGCGCGACAACCTTCGCACCGCAGTTGGTCTGCTTAAGCAGGCTGGCTACGAGTTGAAGGGCAACCGCATGGTCAACAGCAAGACCGGCCAGCCCCTGGGGTTTGAAATCCTGCTGAGCAATGCCGGTCAGGAGCGGACTGTCACTCCCTATATCAACAGCCTCAAGAAAATAGGTATCGATGCACGCATCCGCACAGTGGACGCCTCACAATATATCAACCGTGTCCGCAGCTTCGACTACGACATCATTTTCGGTGTCTGGGCGCAGACGATGAACCCCGGCAACGAACAGAACGACTATTGGGGTTCGGCATCAGTCGATCGTCAGGGATCGCGCAACTATGCCGGGATCGCCGATCCTGCCGTCGACATCTTGATTCGCAAGATCGTCTTCCCTCCAAGCCGCGAGGAACAGGTGGCGGCGATCAAGGCCATGGACCGCGTGCTGCTCGCCAACCACTATGTCGTGCCGATGTTCTATTCCGGCGAGGAAAAGATCGCCTATTGGAACCGGATCGCGCATCCGGAAAAGCTGCCGGAATACGGCACCGCTTTCCCCGAAGCATGGTTTGCCAAACAGCCCGGTAAGTAAGATGCTTGCACCTTGAAGGGGCAACTGTTCCAAATGGCCGGATTGATTCGCCTAGAGATGAAGGAAGCCCGCTTGATCGTTGCGCAGACCCGCGGTGATATGCCCGAAACGTTCGGCAAGGTGTCCTGATGGGCGCATATATTCTACGCCGCTTGCTGCTGATGATCCCGACCATTGTCGGCATCATGGCTATTTCCTTCCTTGTCGTGCAGTTTGCGCCGGGCGGGCCGGTCGAGCAGATCATCGCTCAGGTCCAGGGGCAGGATTCAGGTGACCGCCTGTCGGGAGCCAGCAACGATCTGTCGGCTCAGGGCATAAGCTCTGAATCGAATTACCGCGGCGCCCAAGGGCTCGATCCGGAATTCATCAAGAAGCTCGAGCAGCAGTTCGGTTTCGACAAGCCGCCGCTAACGCGTTTCCTCGACATGATGTGGAACTATATCCGCTTCGATTTCGGCGAGAGCTTCTTCCGCAACACGCCGGTCATCGACCTGATCATCGACAAGCTGCCGGTCTCTATCTCGCTCGGCTTCTGGATCCTGATCGTCTCCTATCTGATTTCTATCCCGCTCGGCATCCGCAAGGCGGTCAAGGACGGGTCGAGCTTCGATATCTGGACCTCGGGCGTCATCATCGTCGGTTATGCGGTGCCGAGCTTCCTCTTCGGCATCCTGCTGATCGTCCTTTTCGCCGGCGGTTCCTTCTTTGACTGGTTCCCGCTGCGTGGCCTCGTCTCCGACAATTTCGACGATCTCGCGTGGTATCAGAAGATCGGCGACTATTTCTGGCACCTCACCCTGCCGCTGATCGCCATGTCGCTCTCGGCCTTTGCCACCACGACGCTGCTGACGAAAAACTCCTTCATCGACGAGATCAAGAAACAATATGTCACGACGGCGCGCGCCAAGGGCCTCAACGAACGGCAGGTTCTCTACGGGCACGTCTTCCGCAACGCCATGCTGATCGTCATCGCCGGTTTTCCGGGCGCCTTCATCTCCGCCTTCTTCACCGGCTCGCTGCTGATCGAGAACATATTCTCGCTCGATGGGCTGGGAAGGCTCGGTTATCTCTCCATCGTCAATCGTGATTATCCGATCGTCTTCGGCACGCTCTTCATCTTCTCGCTGATGGGCCTCGTCGTGAACCTGATCTCCGACCTGATCTATACCTGGATCGACCCGCGCATCGATTTCGAGCGGAGGGACGTCTGATGAACGCAACTTCCGTCACCACGCCGATCGCGGCAGCGCCGCCCGCCAAGCGCCCCTTCCTGTCGCCGACCAGCAAGCGCCGGCTCGCCAATTTCAAGGCAAACAAGCGCGGTTTCTGGTCCTTTTGGATTTTTCTGGTCCTCTTCACGCTCAGCCTGTTTGCCGAATTCATCGCCAATGACCGGCCGATCGTCGCCTCTTATAAGGGCGAGATCCTCTATCCGGTTCTGGTCGATTACCCGGAGGAAAAGTTCGCCGGCTTCCTCGCGACGACGGACTATCGATCGGACTTCATCCAGGAAGAGATCAATGCCAATGGCTGGATGATCTGGCCGCCGATCCGCTATTCCTATCAGACGGTCAATTCGCAGATCCCCCATTCCGCCCCGACCGAACCCTTCTGGCTGATGGCCAAGGCCGATCGCTGCAAGGCCTATCCGCAAGGCGATCAGGACCCCAACTGCATTCTCGGCAACATGAACTGGCTCGGCACCGACGATCAGGCGCGTGATGTCATGGCCCGGATGATCTACGGTTTCCGCATCTCCGTACTTTTCGGCCTGGCACTCACCATCTGCTCGGCCATCATCGGCGTCGGAGCCGGTGCCGTGCAGGGTTATTTCGGTGGCTGGACCGATCTTCTGATGCAGCGTTTCATCGAGATCTGGTCGGCAATGCCGGTCCTTTATATCCTGCTGATCATCGCCTCGATCTTGCCGCCCGGCTTCTTCATCCTGCTCGGCATATTGCTGCTTTTCTCCTGGGTCAGCCTCGTCGGCGTGGTCAGGGCGGAGTTCTTGCGCGCCCGTAACTTCGAATATGTGCGTGCGGCCCGTGCGCTCGGCGTCGGCAACTGGACGATCATGTATCGCCACCTCCTGCCCAACGCGATGGTGGCGACGCTCACCTTCCTGCCCTTCATCCTGTCGGGTTCGATCGCCACGCTTACGTCTCTGGATTTCCTCGGCTTCGGCATGCCGCCCGGCTCGCCGTCGCTGGGAGAAATGATCGCCCAGGGTAAGAACAACCTGCAAGCGCCCTGGCTCGGCCTGACGGCCTTCTTCACCATGTCGATCATGCTATCGCTGCTGATCTTCATTGGCGAGGCGGTGCGTGATGCCTTCGACCCCCGCAAGACGTTCCGGTGATATGATGACAGACGCCCTCCTTTCCGTTCGTGATCTGTCCGTCGCCTTTCATCAGGGCGATAGGGAAACGCTCGCCGTCGATCACGTGTCGTTCGATATAAGGCCGGGTGAAGTCCTGGCTCTGGTCGGCGAATCCGGCTCCGGCAAATCTGTCTCGGCCAATTCGATCCTCAAGCTTCTGCCCTATCCGGCCGCAAGCCACCCTTCTGGTGAAATCCTGTTTCAGGGCAAGGATCTTCTGAAAGCATCGGAAGCGGAGCTGCGCAATGTGCGCGGCAATGACATCACGATGATCTTTCAGGAGCCTATGACATCGCTCAATCCGCTGCACACGATCGAGAAGCAGATCGGCGAGATTTTGGAAATGCACCAGGCGATGGTGGGTAGCGCCGCCCGCAGCCGCATATTGGAGCTGCTCAACCAGGTCGGCATCCGCGAGCCGGAAAAGCGCCTGACCGCCTATCCGCACGAACTCTCCGGCGGCCAGCGCCAGCGTGTCATGATCGCCATGGCGCTCGCCAACCGGCCGAAGCTTCTGATCGCCGACGAGCCGACAACCGCTCTGGATGTGACGGTTCAGGCACAGATTCTAGAGCTTTTGCGCAAGCTGAAGGGCGAGCATGGCATGTCCATGCTGTTCATCACCCACGATCTCGGCATCGTCCGCAAATTCGCCGATCGCGTCTGTGTCATGACCAAGGGCAAGATCGTCGAGGAGGGCTCAGTCACAGATGTCTTCGAGCACCCGCAGCATCCCTATACCCAACATCTTCTCAGTTCCGAACCGAGAGGCGAACCACCGGCAGCCGATCCGAGCCATCCGGTCGTCATGGAAGCCAAGGATCTGCGTGTCTGGTTTCCGATCAAGGCCGGATTCATGCGTAGAGTGGTGGATCACGTGAAGGCGGTCGATGGCGTGGATCTGACGCTGCGTGCCGGCGAAACGCTCGGCATTGTCGGCGAATCCGGCTCCGGCAAGACGACGCTCGGTCTGGCGCTGGCAAGGCTGATCGCCTCGGAAGGGAGGATCGTCTTCATCGGCGATGCGATCAACGGCCATTCCTTCAAACAGATGCTGCCCTATCGCAATCGCTTGCAGGTGGTGTTTCAGGATCCCTTCGGTTCGCTCAGTCCCCGTATGCCGGTGGGAGAGATCATCGCCGAAGGCCTGAAGGTCCACGAGCGGCAGCTGTCAGCAGACGAGCGCGATCAACGTGTTGCCTGGGCGCTGCAGGAAGTCGGCCTCGATCCCGAAACCCGCTGGCGTTACCCGCATGAATTTTCCGGCGGCCAGCGGCAGCGTATCGCAATTGCCCGCGCCATGGTGCTGAAACCCCGTTTCGTCATGCTGGACGAGCCGACCTCGGCGCTCGACATGACGGTGCAGGCGCAGGTCGTCGACCTTCTGCGCGATCTGCAGGCCAAGCATGATCTCGCCTATCTCTTCATCAGCCATGACCTGAAAGTGGTGAAGGCACTCGCCAACCACGTTATCGTCATGCGCACCGGAAAGGTGGTCGAGGAAGGTCCGTCCGAACAAATCTTCCGCGCGCCGAAGGAAGATTATACCAAGGCGCTTATGGCTGCGGCTTTCAATATCGAGGCGGTCGAAAACGGGGCCGTCGGCCAATAACAAAAGTGGGAATAGCTTTGTCTGAAAAAGGTTCTGTCGTTATCGACCTGAAATTCGAACGCCGTGATGTGGATCAGGCTCTGGTCGGCGCACTCGCCGGACGCCAGGTCCTGCACGCCTCGGACAAGTCGGCGGATCTTTCCAACGCAAGCTATGCTTTTCTCTGGAAACCGGATCTGGATCTTTTCCATCGCGCCCCCAATCTGAAAGTGCTGTTTTCCGGCGGCGCCGGCGTCGATTCCATCCTCGCCACGCCCGGCCTGCCGGATATCCCGATCGTCCGTTTCGTCGATGAGAGCCTTACCACCCGCATGAGCGAGTGGGTCGTGCTTCAATGCCTCAGCCATCTGCGTCAAGCTCCGGCCTATGCCGTTCAGCAACGCTCGCGCATCTGGAAGGAATTGCACCAGCCTGAAGCGAAGGACCTGACCGTCGGTGTCATGGGGTTAGGCGTGCTTGGCCAAGATAGTGTCCGCAAACTGAAGATCATGGGTTTCAACGTCATCGGCTGGTCGCGGACGAAGAAGACGATCGAGGGTATCGAGACCTACGATGCGTCGCAACTCGATGCCTTTCTGGCCCGCACCGACATTCTCGTCGGGCTCTTGCCGCTGACGGACGAGACGCGCGGCATCTTCAATGCGTCGCTCTTTTCCAAGCTATGCCGAAAAGGCGCGCTCGGAGCGCCAGTCTTCATCAATGCCGGGCGCGGCGGTAGCCAGGTGGAGAAGGATCTCGTCGCGGCTCTCGACGCCAAGACCTTGGGCGGCGCGTCTCTCGACGTCTTCGAGCAGGAGCCGTTGTCGCCGGACAGCCGTTTCTGGTCCATGGACGATGTAATCGTGACGCCGCATGCTGCTTCTGCGTCCGATATCCGGGCCTTGCTCCGCAATGCGGAAGTTCAGATGGAGCGTTTCGAAAGAGGAGAGCCGCTACAGCACGTCGTCGACAGGACGACGGGTTACTGAAGCTTCCGGTTTGTTTTCGGCAGTACCGCGACAGTTGAACTGCGTCTGGACTTAATCGATTTTTTTCACGATAAAGCTGCCGGGAGGTAGGATCGTTAGCTTGCCTCTATAGCGAGTGAGGCCGACCGGTCACAGGGGACCGGGACAGGGGCAGGCATGACCAAGACCGATATCGCAACCAGGGTGTATAACCACAGCTGGAAGCTCGATCCGATCATCCGCAGTCTGATCGACACCGACTTTTACAAACTTTTGATGTTACAGATGATCTGGAAGCTTTATCCGGACGTCGACGCGACATTCTCCGTGATCAATCGCACCACCAGCGTGAAACTGGCGGAAGAGATCGATGAAGGTGCCCTGCGGGAGCAACTTGACCACGCCCGCACGGTTAGTCTCTCCAAGAAGGAGATGATCTGGCTGGCGGGTAACACGTTTTATGGCCGCAACCAGATCTTCGAACCCGAATTCCTCACCTGGCTTTCCAACTACAAGCTGCCGGAATACGAATTGTCCAAGCGCAATGGGCAATACGAGCTGAATTTCCATGGCAAGTGGATGGATACCACGATGTGGGAAATTCCGGCGCTGGCAATCATCAACGAGATGCGTTCCCGCACGGCCATGCGCTCGCTCGGTTACTTCACGCTCGATGTGATTTATGCTCGTGCCAAGGCCAGGATGTGGGAAAAGGTTCAGCGCCTGCGGGAGTTGCCCGGCCTGCGCATTTCCGATTTCGGCACCCGCCGTCGCCACAGCTTCCTGTGGCAGCGCTGGTGCGTCGAGGCCTTGAAGGAAGGCATCGGCAGCGGATTTACCGGTACCAGCAACGTATTGCTTGCTATGGACAGCGATCTGGAAGCTGTCGGCACCAATGCACACGAGCTGCCGATGGTCGCAGCCGCCTTGGCGCAGACGGATGAAGAGCTGCGCAACTCCCCCTATCAGGTACTGAAGGACTGGAACCGGCTTTATCACGGCAATCTGCTGATCGTTTTGCCGGATGCTTTCGGTACTGCCGCGTTTCTGCGGGATGCGCCGGACTGGGTCGCAGACTGGACAGGCTTCCGCCCCGACAGTGCCCCGCCGATCGAAGGCGGCGAAAAGATCATCGACTGGTGGAAGAAGGTCGGCCGCGACCCGAAGGAAAAGCTGCTGATCTTTTCAGACGGCCTCGATGTCGATGCGATCATTCAAACCTACAAGCATTTCGAGGGCCGAGTTCGCATGAGCTTCGGCTGGGGCACCAACCTTACCAACGACTTTGCCGGGTGCGCGCCAACCGAGATCAACGGATTGAAACCGATCTCGGTCGTCTGCAAGGTCAGCGAAGCCAATGGTCGCCCCGCCGTTAAGCTTTCGGACAATCCGCAGAAGGCGACCGGCGACGCGAAGGAAGTGCAACGCTACCTCCGCCTGTTCGGCGAAGAGGATAGGATCAGCCAAACGCTGGTGGTCTGAGATCTCGTTTGGCGGTGTAATTGAAAAGCCCCGCATATGAAGCGGGGCTTTCGCATTGTGGGCGTTACTTGATAATCTGCACCACGGTATGGGTCTGCGGATCGACGATCACGCGCTGATTGTTGACCACCGTATAGGCATATCGGGTGTTGCTTGGAACCGGGGTTAGCACAACGGTTTCGGGAACCGGCTTTCCAACGGCGATCGGCTGTTCCACGGTCACGGCCGTGGTTGGTGCGGGCTGCTGTTCAACATAGGTAACAACTTCGCGTGGCGGCGGATCGATTGCCGTGCCGGCGATGGCACCGACAACACCGCCCACCGCGGCACCGACGGGACCACCCACCACAGCTCCGGTCACGGCACCACCGGCTGCGCCGGTCACCGTGCTCTGTTGTGCATAAGCTTGGCCTGCAAAGGTTGCAGCGAAGATTGCGCAGGAAGCAAGAATGATATTTTTCATGGTTCTTCTCCTCTTTTGACTTCCGGCAAGAGAACCCGCTTGTCGATAAAACGGTTCCGGATGCTTCCTCACCTTTCGCCCGTCTCTGAAATATTTGGCGATCACTCAGTCGCCGTCTTCTGGCTCCTTGCTGGATCGTCGTATACGGGTCTGACGCGCAAAAATGCCGAGGTTCAAAGGCTTAACCACGCCCCTAAAAATGACCGTGATCTCTAAGATACCTATTGCCAAGCGGCAAGCGCCGACTATTTGCCGCTTGAGTGATAGGAGAATGCGCGTGGAATATCGCTTTCTGATTGTCGAAGACAGCCTGCTAGTCGCCATGGACATAGAGGAGGCAGTTCAGCGTAGTGGACATGATGTGGTTGGCATCGCGCCTGATATGAAGGTGGCGCTCAACTACACGCGTGACACGGATATCGCTTTCGTCGACGTGCGGCTTGCCGATGGCGAGACGGGGCCGGAGATCGCCAAGGTCTTGGCCGAATACGGTATTGTCGTCATCATGATCACCGGAAACCCAGGCGTAGTGGCTTCTGGTGTGAACGGTGTTGTCGGCGTCATGGCCAAGCCTCTCACCGACCAGGCTTCGATGGATCTCATCCAGTTTGCTGTCGATCGCAAAAATGGCAAACCCGGCGTTCCACCGGCGCGCCTCAGGCTTTTCCATTAGCGGCTCGTTGCTTCGACCCGTTTGGTTGGGTATGTGATCCCCATCAACAGCGGAAGCGGACATGCGTTATTTCATCACCGGTACGGCGGGCTTCATCGGGTTTCATCTGGCGCGCAAGCTTTTGCAGGATGGTCACGAGGTTGTCGGCTTTGACGGGATGACGGCCTATTACAGCCTGCGCCTGAAGGAGGCCCGCAATGCCGGGCTGGCACAGTTTCCTTCCTTCCGCTTCGTACAGGGCATGCTGGAAGACAGAGCTTTGCTTGAAGGAGCGGTCAAGGGCTTCAATCCGGACGTTATCGTTCATCTGGCAGCTCAGGCAGGTGTTCGTTACAGCCTCGAAAATCCAAAGGCCTATCTCGACTCGAACCTCATCGGCTCGTGGAACATTCTTGAGATCGCCCGAGAAGTCGGTGTCGGACACCTGATGTTGGCGTCCACCTCTTCCGTCTACGGTGCCAATCCGGGCATTCCGTTCCGGGAAACAGACAAGGCTGACGAACCTCTGACTTTCTATGCTGCCAGCAAGAAGTCCATGGAGGTGATGGCTCATAGCTACGCCCATCTCTACAAGGTTCCGACGACGGCTTTCCGTTTCTTCACGGTTTATGGTCCCTGGGGCCGGCCGGACATGGCGCTGTTCAAGTTCGTCAAGGCGATGCTCGACGATCAGGAAATAGAGATCTACGGCGAAGGCAAGATGAGCCGTGACTTCACCTATATCGACGATCTCGTCGATTCGATCATTGATTTGTCCATGGTTGCTCCATCCGAATCGAACCGTGTTGCTGATATCGATACGCTTTCGGAGCAAGGACCGTTCCGTACAGTCAATCTTGGCGGCGGTCAGCCGGTCGGGCTTCTCGATTTTATCGAGGTTATCGAAAAGACCATGGGCAAGCCGGCAAGGCGCAAGATGCTGCCGATGCAGAAAGGCGATGTGCCGCGCACATTCGCCAGCCCAGACCTTCTGCTGGCGCTGACTGGGCGTAAGCCGGAAACCGGATTGGATGAAGGTGTCGATGCTTTCGTCCGCTGGTATATGGAGCATCGGTCCGAAATCGATTGAGCGTGGGCGATAGCAGGCCTGAGGGATAACGACGCATCACGTCTTCAGGATAGGGCTTGTGCCTCAAGCGATAACTCCCAAGTTCGAAGCGCATATCGTTCAAGACAGGGTCCGTGAGATCCCTTAGCTGCGGCCTCGGCCTGACTTGGCTTCGCTTTTGAAAGACTTTATGTTGCCGGGAAAGACAATTCAGATGTTACCTAAGGTCAAGGGCATGTCACAGGGTTTCAGAGATGCCCGCATTCTCATGTATAGCCACGATACGTTTGGGCTAGGCCATATTCGCCGCTGCATGACGATCGCCAATCACCTGGTCGAAACCTTTCAGGGCGCGCATGTCCTGATCATTTCCGGCGCAACGATTGCCGGTGCCTTCGATTATCGCTCGCGCGTCGACTACGTGAAGATCCCGAGCGTGATCAAGCTGCGCAACGGCGACTACACGTCGATGGATGAGCACATCAATCTGGAGGAAACGCTGGAAATGCGTCAGGCGATCATTCGCCAGACGGCGGAATCCTTCCAACCGGATATCTTCATCGTCGACAAGGAGCCGCTCGGTCTTCGGCGCGAAGTGGAAGACACGCTCGTTTATCTCAAGAGCCGCGGCACGCTTCTCGTGCTTGGCCTACGTGACGTCATGGATGCGCCGCATCTTCTTGATGCCGAATGGCGGCGCAACGATGTGATGGCGAAGATCGATCAGCTCTACGATCACGTATGGGTCTACGGCCCTCCGGATTTCCACGATCCACTCACCGGGCTCGATGTGCCGCCATCATTACGTCGCAAGATGACCTTCGTCGGCTTCCTGCAGCGAAAGGCATGGAAAAGCCGCGCGACGGCTCTGCCGAAGCGGGATGGCGATTATATTCTGGTGACTACTGGCGGCGGCGGTGACGGGTATGAACTCGTTCGCGACGTAATAAATGCGTATCAGGCCGATCCGGATCTGACAGAAAAAGCCCTGATCGTGCTTGGCCCTTACATGCCCGGCGAGCAGCGCGAAACGCTGAAACAGGCAGCCGCTTCGCATAACTGTCTTGAGGTCATCGAATTCGATAACCGCATGGAAGACCTGATCGCCAATGCGCGTGCGATCGTTGCCATGGGCGGTTATAACACCTATTGCGAAATTCTGTCCTTCGATAAGCCGGCGCTGATTATTCCCCGCATGGTGCCGAGGCAGGAGCAGTTGATCCGCGCAATGCGTGCCACGGAACTTGGACTGGTTGCCATGCTGCATCCCGATCATTCTTCGGATGGGATGCGGCTCTCTGCGGCGATCAAGGAACTGCTGCTGCGGGACCCGCCATCTGCAACGGCGCCGGATTATCGCCTTGAAGGTCTGCCCAATCTTTCTGCCATCGTCCAGGAATACCTGCAGGGAAAGCGTCCCGATTATCTTACCGCCGTCGAGAGCTGAAATCAGCTCTCGCGGTTGATTTCGCGGCGTAGCAGCCGCGCCGTTTCACGTGCTCCATCCATGTTCAGGTCCAGATGGGCCTTGCCACGTTGCGCAAGGGCCTTGCCGATTCCGCTTGCCACCAAGTCTGGTGTGATTGCCGCTTCCTCGATGAATTCCGCCAGCCCGAGTTCCCGCAGCTTTACTGCGCGCGCCGTCTGTTCCGTCTCGCCGCCAGCCGCAAAAGGCACAAGCAGCGACCCGCAGCCGGCTCTCAGCACGTCGCAGACGGTATTATAGCCCGCCTGTGAGATCGAAAGCTCGGCACTGCCAAGCAACTGCCGGAAATCGCTCCTGAAGCGAAACACATCCATCTCGCCGCCGCCCTTCGAGGCAAGACTGTCGAAGCTTGCCGCATCGAGGTTCGGTCCGGTAATCACGCACCAGCGGCCGGGCGCGGAGATCAGGTCGCGAGCAGCAACGGCGGCACTCAGCAGTTTCTGTCCCACTGCTCCACCACCGGCGGAAACCACCACCCGGTATTTTTCGAGCGAGGGAACAGGGGCTGCAGGTGCAACGAGACCAGTATAGAGCACCTTGTCCGCGATCTCGCCTGCAAGCGGAAACGTGTCTTCGATCCGTGTCAGGTTTCTATCGCCATGCACGAGCACGCGATGGAAATGTTGCCTGACCAGCGCAACCGTTTCCTCGTCACGCCCAGGCTTCTTGTTCACTTGCAGGATATCGCGGATCGAGGCAAAGAGCAGCGGCCTCGGGCGCATCGTCATGATCGCATCGAGAAACGGCAGAAGCTCGAAGCGCATCTGCCGTCGTCCGAACGGGAATGCTTCGGTGATGACAATATCCGGCTTCGTGTCGCCAAGAACCGCCAGCAACTGCTCCATGCGCTGGCGCTCTCCCTCAGGCCCGAGCGTTGCTCCATCTATGTCCTGCAGGCCTGAGAACCCTTCGCGAGACGTGACCTCCGGCATCAGTCGAACATGGTTGATGCCCGGTCCCGGAAAACCGGGCACGGGCAGTCCACCGGTTACCATCGTCACCTCAAAGCCATCCTCGGCAAGAGCCGACGCAACGAGGCTTGCCCGAGCGATATGGCCGATCCCCAGCAGATGCTGAACATAGAAGAGCACGCGCGGTGATGTCATGGCTGCGAGGGCTCCTTGTTGGCGAGTGTCGAATAGGCGGCTGAGAACAATCTCTCCAGATCCGATATGCTGGTCTTGTGGTCGAAATGACCACGGACCTTCGCTTCCGCATTCCTGGCCATGCGATCCCGTTCCGATGGGTTGCGGATGGCAGTTTCGAGCGCTTTGGCGAGCGCCAATGTGTCTTCCGGTTCGACCAATAGGCCGTTCTCCTGATCGACGAACAGTTCCGGAATGCCGGAAATCGTTGTCGAGATGCAGAGGATCCGCTGGCTGGCCGCCTCGACCAGAACATTCGGCAATCCGTCGCGATCGCCATCCTTGCCAATGCGGCAGGGCAGGGCGAATATGTCGGCCTCGCCGTAACGCTGCAGCACTTCCTGCTGCGACATCGCCCCATGCCAGCTGACGCGGCCGGCAAGCCCGAGTTCTTCCGCAAGCGGCTTCAGCACCTTCAGCTCATCACCGCCGCCGACGTGATCGAGCCGCCAGTGAAGGTCGGCTGGAAGCAGGGCTAGCGCCTTGAGCAGGATATCAAAGCCCTTTTTCGGCACGGCACGGCCGACAGCCAGTATCGTAATGGGATCATTCGGATTGGAGCCATCGCGCGTCGCAGCTGCGCGATCCGGCGAGGGAAAACGGCTGAGGTTCAGGCCATGATAGCTGAGATGCACCTTGCCGGCGTTCTCTGAGAGTGTGCGCAGGTGATCGGCGCCGCCGCGGGTGCAGGTCACCGTCCAGCTTGCATCATCGAGCTTGTCGGAAAGCTCCCAGTCTGGGCTCGTCCAGATATCCTTGGCATGGGCGGAAACGGTGAAGGGTATGCCAAGCAACTGCGATGCATAACGGGCGACCGAAGCCGGTGTGTGGATGAAATGCACATGCAGCCAGTCCGCCCCTTTAGGCCATTCGCGGGCAAGCACCAGCGCCTGGCCGAAGCGGCGAAAACGGTTGCGGCTTATGTCGCGCGGCAGGTCTTTCAGAAATGCTTTGGCAGCCGCCCGGAAGGATGGCTTGCCGAACCAGTGGAAAAAGGCCTTGACGACCCGCAGAGGCTCTTCGTGCAGATATTCAGGTAGATAGTGGACGGGCGCCTCGATCTCGTCATGTACCGGATGCCGCTTCTTGTCGGTCGGTCGGCGCATCGACATCAGTTCCAGCTTGAAGCCGGCGAGTTCCAGACCGCGCAGTTCCTGCGCGATAAAGGTCTCTGAAAGGCGCGGATAGCCTTTAAGCAGCACGACCATCTTGTTCGGTATGTTCAACGTCGTTCCTTGCGGTCTTTGCCGGTCGATCCCTCATCCAGGGTTCGGCCGGCAAAACCAGTATCCGCCCGCTTTTATGCGCGCAAGTCAGTGATAGGGGTCCGCCGCGTCACGCAAGCCATCGCCTAAGAAATTGAATGCGAGGATGACCAGGATGACCGGGATCACCGGGATGAGCAGCCAGGGATAAAGCGCCACGACATTGACCGTCCGCGCTTCGGTCAGAAGCACGCCCCAGCTCGTGACCGGTGGCCTGAGGCCGAGCCCGAGAAAGCTCAATGTCGTCTCGCCGAGGATCATGCCGGGAATGGTCAGCGTCGCGCTGGCGATCAGGTGCGACATGAAACCGGGAATGAGATGCCGGCCGATGACACGCCAGTGATTGGCCCCCATCAATTGCGCCGCCATCACATAGTCTTCCTCCCGAAGCGCCAGCAGCTTGGATCGCACCGCGCGCGCAAGCCCTGTCCAGTCCAGAAGCCCCAGGATGAAGGTAATGCCGAGATAGATGACGAACGGGCTCCAATCCACCGGCATGATCGCGGCAAGCGCCAGCCATAGCGGAATGCTCGGGATCGACTGCAGTACTTCGATGATGCGCTGCACCACAAGATCGAACTTGCCGCCCCAATAGCCTGCAAGCCCGCCGATCAGGATGCCCAGCACGAAGCTGGTGGTGATGCCGAGAAGACCAATCGTCAGCGAAATCCGTGCGCCATAGATGACCCGGGACATGACGTCCCGTCCGAGCCGGTCGGTGCCGAACAGGAACATCTGGCCGCCTTCAGCCGGGCAGACGAGATGTCGCTCTGCGGAAATGAGGCCCCAGAATTTGTAGGGATCGCCCTTGCAGAAGAAGCGGAGCCGCTGCACCTGGTTGGGATCGTCGGTGTAGACGCGCCTCAGGTTCTCCATGTCCAGCGTCATCTTCTGGCCGTAGACGAATGGCCCGACGAACGTCCCGTCATGAAACAGATGCACCGATTGCGGCGGCGCATAGATGTGATCCATGTTGCGCGTGTGGAGATTATACGGCGCAAGAAACTCGGCGATGATGATCGACAGATAGCAGAACAGCAGGAATATGCCTGAGAACAGCGCCAACCTGTGCCGCCTGAACCTCCACCACATCAAACGGAGCTGGGAGGCTCGCTTGGCAAGCGGTGCACCTTCGCCCGTCTTATCGAAAGCGTATGGATCGAAAGCAGCTTCATTGACGTAATGCGGCAGCGGCTGGCCGTCCGGTGGCAGTTGCATGCTCATCGCGTCCGACCTCCATAAAGGCGAATGCGCGGGTCGAAGAGTGCAAGCGCGATGTCCGAGATCAGCACCCCGACCACGGTCAATATGGCAAGGAACATCAGGAAGGAACCCGCCAGATACATGTCCTGCGTCTGCAGCGCCTTGATCAGCATGGGCCCCGTCGTCTCGAGTGACAGCACGACGGCGGTGATTTCCGCTCCTGAAATGATCTGTGGCAGGATCGAGCCGATGTCCGAGATGAAGAAATTGAGCGACATGCGCAGCGGATACTTCGTCAGAACCTTGAACGGGTGAAGCCCCTTCGCCCGCGCCGTCATCACATATTGCTTGCGCAGCTCATCAAGCAGGTTGGCGCGCAGCCGGCGCACCATGCCGGCGGTGCCGGCCGTGCCGATAATGATCACTGGGATCCACAGATGTTCGAGGATCGACTTCGCCTTGTCCCAGCTCATCGGCTGGTTCAGGTATTTCTGGTCCATCAGATGGCCGATCGATGTGCCGAACCAGACGTTGGCGAAATACATCAGGATGAGCGCCAGCACAAAATTAGGCACGGCAAGGCCGATAAGGCCGAGAAGCGTCAGCCCATAATCGCCCCAGCTATACTGATGCGTGGCGGAATAGATGCCGATCGGGAAGGCCAGCAGCCAAGTGAGGATGATCGTCACGACGGATACGAGAATGGTCAGCCACAGACGGTCGCCGACAACGTCCGAGACGGGCAGGCGGTATTCGAAGGAATAGCCGAAATCGCCCACCATCATGCCGCCCACCCAATGCAGGTAACGGATCGGCAGCGGCTGGTCAAAACCGTAGCGCGCCCTTAATTCCTCGATTTCCTGCATGTCGGCCGGTTCGCCGATTGCCCGCATCTCGGCGACATAGCTTTCGAAATAGTCGCCCGGCGGCAGCTCGATGATGGTGAAGACGAGCATGGAAATCAGAATCAGGGTAGGGATCATCACCATGATCCGCCAGAGAATGTAGCGGATCATGCGTGATCCTCCTCATACCAGAAGGTGTCAGGCATATAGACGCCAAGGAAGGATGTCGGATCGTAGCCGAACAGGGCCTTCTCGGGAATGTTGCGCAGTTTCGAAGAATAGACGAGCGGCTGCAGAGCCTGGTTGACGATGCCGATGGTGAAGACGCCCTGTGTGTAGATGGTCAGCATCGAATGCCAGATTGCTTCCCGCTCCTCGTGCGTTCCGGCTGTTTTCCAGTCTTTCAGCAGGTCGAGAAGCTGCCTGGCCTCGGCAAGATCCGGTGGATGTCCATCACGACCGCCGGAGAGATAATGAAGCCCCCAGACCGGCCACTGCATCTGGTCGTCGAATGTCGGCGCCAGTTCGTTGGGCGACATCTCGGCCGTCGGCACGCCGTTGTCGAGACCCATCCACACGCACATCAGCGTCTCGCCGCCGATCACCCGCTTGCGGAAAATCTCGCGTTGCGACACGCGGGTGAAGATCGCAATGCCGATCTTCGACCAGTGATCGGTGATCAGTTCCAAGACGTCGCTCTCAAACGTGCTTTCTCCCGCACTTTCGACGATGATTTTTGCCGGGCGCCCATCGGGCAGAAGCCTCAAGCCATCCTCCGTGCGGTTCGCGAGGCCCGCCTCGTCCAGCAGCCGGTTGGCCATGTCGATATCGTGGTTCGCCCAGGCCTGTTCATACTCCGGCTTGAACAATGGGCTGTCGGGCAGCACCGAATTCCCGGCCGCATGCGCCAGGCCGAAGAATACCGCCTTGTTGATCTCCTCCCGATCAATCGCCAGAGATAGCGCCCGCCTGACCCGAACGTCCTGGAACAGGCCGCGCCAGACATCGTCTTTGCAATTGAGATTGGGAACCAGCGCCACGCGGGAACCCTGCGTGCGCTTCCACAGATCTACTTTCATCGGCAGGCGTTTTTCGGCGGCTTTCAGGAACGTGTAGTCGGAGAAATCAACATTGGCGAATTGCAGGTCGCTGTCACCCGAGCCTGCTTTTGCGGCGATCAGATCCGGCGCACTGACATTCAGCACCATTTTATCGATGTAAGGCAGCTGCAAACCGTTCTCGTCGACACGATGGAAGAATGGGTTGCGCAGAAAGACGAATTGTCCGGCAGGCGGCTTGGTGCTGTTGTACCAAGGGTCGAGTGTCGGCAGTTCGGGGTTTTCCGGCCGCACCGTACGCGACATTCGCTGGTGCAGGTCGGTCCAATCCTGCGCCTTGTATGTCTTCAGCATCGCGGCAATCTTGTCCGCGCTCTGGTAGCGCGGGTGGAATTGCCTCAGATAGGCCGACGGCATGTAGATCACGAGCGGCGAAGGTTTCGCTAGCTGTGCCAGGAAATCGGGATTGGGCTCATTCCAGCTGTATCTTACCGTGCGCTCGTCCAGGATCTCGAAAGTCGGGCCCTTGCCGTTCACCCTGAGATCCACTGGAATACCGCCGCGATGAAGCTCCTTGTTGTTCATCACGTCTTCCCAGCTGTAACGGAAATCCTCCGTCGTCAGCGGTGAACCGTCCGACCACTTGTGCCCTTCCCGCAGTGTGAAGGTGAAGACGCGGTCGTCTTCCGATGTGAAGCTTTCCAGAATATCGGCCTGGAGGTTCAGTTGCTCGTCGTAACCGACCAGCCGTGAATAGCTGTTGATCGGCATGAGGCGGATGTCGCGCTGACCGCCGATCAGCATGCGCACAACGCCGCCGTGACGTCCGGGCTTCAGGTTTTTTGCGCCGATATTGACGACACGCGGATTGCGCGGCAAGCGCTCCGCAACGTCCGGCAATTTGCCGGCCTTGATGTCGTCGGCGAGATAGTCCGATCCGGTGAAGGCAGCCTTCGCGTTGAAGGGAACAAGCGCGGTCGCCATCATACCGAGCAGGGTTCGGCGTTTCATCATGGCTGCAGCTCCCTGATGTTCACCTGAGGTTTTGCCAGGACGAAATGCCCGCCACCTAGGTCGATCTGGGTCAGCCGTTCTCCCTCGTCCTGAATGAAGGCGGGGTGCCAGTCTTGCGTCGGCTTTCTCGGAATGTCGAGAGAATCGAGATCGAGCGGACGGTCGAGGTCGGGGATCGGCACGGCCGCTATCAGCCGTCGTGTATAGGGATGCGTCGGGTTGCGCATGATGATCTCGCAAGGACCGATTTCGACAATCCGTCCCGCATACATGACGGCAACACGGTCCGCCATGTAGTTCACTACCGCAAGGTTATGCGAGATGAACAGGTAGGTCAGCCCCAGGTCGCGCTTGAGATCCTTCAGGAGATTAAGGATCTGCGCCTGGATCGACACGTCGAGCGCCGAGACGGGCTCGTCGCAGATCAAAAGTTCAGGGCCGAGCGCAAGGGCGCGGGCGATACCGATGCGCTGTCGCTGGCCGCCGGAGAAACTGTGCGGGTACCGGCTGAGCGCATTGTCGTCGAGGCCGATCGTGCGCAGCAGCCGTCGAACAGCATCCAGCCGCGTGGCGCGCGAACCGCGACCATGGATCTCCAGACCCTCGCCGATAATCTCCCTGACCGTCATGCGTGGCGAAAGCGACGAGATCGGATCCTGGAAAACCATCTGGATTCGCTGGCGCAGCATGTCCAGTTCTTCACCTTGAGCGGAAAGGACATCGATCGGCCCTTTCTCGCTTTCGAACACGACAGCGCCGGTATCGGCGGTCAGGCCGCGCATGAGTATCTTGCTCAGCGTGGTCTTGCCGCAACCGCTTTCGCCGACAAGCCCGAGGCTTTCACCGCGCCGGATATCGAAACTGACGTCATCGACCGCGAGTGTCACATTGCTTTCGTGGCTACCGAGCTTGCGCTTCTTCGCTTTGAAGGTCTTGCTGATATGGTTGACCGAGAGGATCGTCCGCGAGCCGCCGGAATTGAGATAACCGGTCTCCATCAGGCTGGCCGTATCGACCGCGATTTCGCGCAGCGGCTTCAGACGCTGGTCGCGCTTCATCTCGAAAGTCGGGATCGCCGAGATCAGTCCCTTCGGGTATGGATGGACGGGCCGCCTGAATATATCGTCGACCGTGCCGGCTTCCATGATCTCGCCCCGATAGGCGACAACCACTTCGTCCGCAAGATTGGTGACGATGCCGAGATCATGGGTGATCAGCAGCATTGCCATGTTGAAGCGGGACTGCAGATCGCGCAAAAGCTTGAGAATCTGCGCCTGGATCGTCACGTCGAGTGCCGTCGTCGGTTCGTCGGCGATCAGAAGGGCAGGGCGACAGACAAGCGCCATGGCAATCATTGCGCGTTGGCGCATCCCGCCGGAAAGCTCGAACGGATACATCGCGTGGACCTTTGCGGGATCCTTGAACCCGACGAGGGACAGCGTGTCATAGACCCGTTCGCGCTGTTCGGCAGGTGACGACGCATCATGGATCCGCAATGCCTCGTCGATCTGGTTGCCGATTGTGTGCAGCGGCGACAGCGAGGTCATCGGTTCCTGGAAAATCATCCCGATCCGGTTGCCGCGAATGCTGCGGATCTGTCGTCCGTCCTGCGGCAACTGAAGCAGATCCACGGGTTCTTCCGAGGTCTCCGGGTCATTGAACAGCACGCGGCCCGATATCGATGCGAGGGGACTTTCGATCCCGACGATCGTGCGGCCGATCACCGACTTTCCCGAGCCCGACTCTCCGACCAGCGCCGTCACCTTGCCGGGCTTGATCCGCATGCTCAGATTGTTGACGGCTTGAATTCTGCTGCCGAAGACCGGGAAGCTCACGCTCAGGTTTTCTATCCGCAGCAGATCGGGCACGAATGTCGTCATCGGGCAGTTTTTCCTACGGTGCCACTTAGCAGACCCCCGCATTTCCGTATAACGGCAAAATCAGATTTGTCGGAATGCATCGTTTGGCACCTGATCAGGTTGACGCTGTAACGGAATTGAACGTAGCGCAGAGCTATGATGATAGTCCATGCCATATGAAGACTGCCGGATAGCTGCGGATGATTAACGAACCAGACTATAAAAGGATGCTTGGCGAAGCCAAGGCACTGATCCGCTCAGGTGATTTCGAGGCGGCGCGTGACCTGCTGCAGGAAATCCGGGCGCAGGATATCGGCAAAACCGATGCGCAGACGTCACTCGGTTTGCCGCGTCGGCTGCAATCGGCGCTGTTGAAGCTGGCAAAAGCCGAACGCGATGCTGTCGCCCGGATCGGTTATCAGTTCCATCTCGTCCCTCCGCCCGAAAAGCTTGCACGATACGGCGTGTTCTCGGCGCAGGACAAGGCGGCAATGGCCGAGCTGTCGCGCGTCCCGGTGCCGCGATGCATCCACCAGATATGGCTCGGCTCAAGACCTGTTCCTCCGACCGTTGGCGCCTGGGCAGCGCATGCCGCGGCAAATGGGTATCAGCATAAACTGTGGCGCGAAGCCGATCTTGCCGAAAATGGTTATGATCGACACACGTCGCTTCGACATATGCTGAGTATCGGCGATTTTCCGGGCGCGGTGGATGTGGCCCGCTACATGATCCTGCGTGATATCGGAGGCATCTATCTCGATTGCGACTGGTATCCGGGCGGCAATCGCGGGAGCTTTCATGATTTCCTGCCGCTAACCGGCCTCTCTGTCTTCGCCGAAGACATCCCGCGCAATACCGGTGCGGGCAGCACGCTTTTCGCCAACTCCTTTCTCGCGACGCCAGCAGGCAATCCGGTCTTCTCACGATTGTGCGATGCACTGCCCTCGGTGATCGAGGAACTCGACGACGCCCCCGCATGGTGGTCGACTGGCCCGCTGATCTTCACCGTCGTCGCCAGATCCGGTCCGGTCAACCTCGCAGGCGCGGGGTTCGTTGCTCCTCCGGCGTCGAATGGAGCATCGCTTCCGGATGTTCGGGCGATGGCTGCCGATGCCGACGGTCTGCTTATCCCCTGGAAGCCCTGGTAGCTTTCAGCGCGCGTGCATCAACGCGCTGACCGGAACCCATTGGCAGGCAGGGTGCCCGGCTGTGAGGGCGAAAAAGTCATCGAGAAAATCCCAGGCGGCATCGTCATGGACGAGATG
Source organism: Rhizobium sp. ZW T2_16 (assembly GCF_044987325.1). Classification (NCBI taxonomy): domain Bacteria; kingdom Pseudomonadati; phylum Pseudomonadota; class Alphaproteobacteria; order Hyphomicrobiales; family Rhizobiaceae; genus Rhizobium; species Rhizobium sp. ZW T2_16. Next base: position 431,076 of record NZ_JBJDRG010000003.1, on the reverse strand, counting down.
GTGGGTAAGCACGCCGAGGTTTGTCGATTGCGTGTTGCCAGTGCCGAGGTGCGCTGAGGCTTCGGCGTAGAGAATATCCATCGGACGTCCGCCGCGCGTGCCTTTCCAGTCGATGATATCGACATGGGTATTCACCAGCTTAACCGGGGTCTCCTCCCGTTCCGGCCCGAAGACCGAGAGCGCCACGTATCCAAGCGAAGGCAGATGGCCGAGGAGCGCCGGCGCAATACGATTCCACGGCGGCACGAGCAGCGGCACGGCGCGATCACCGAACAGGCCGGCAATCCGCTCCAGCCCTTCCGCCAGCCGCGCAAGCACCGCTTCCTCGCCGCGATGCAGCCCGAGTTCCTGCTTTTTCTCCGAGGCTGGTGCATGGTTTGTATGATCCCAGCCATGCACGGCGACGGATATCAGCGGCAGGTCGATCAGCAGTCGGGCCAATTCGATTTTCGCATCGGCGGGAATGGCAGCGATGGTCATCGGCGCATTCCAGCGTTTCGACAGGTCGAGAAGCCGCGACAGCGCCGCAGTCGGCGCTATGGCGTCGTCATCCCGCAGCCAAAGCTGCACCGTCCTGCCATCCTCGGCATAAGCGTTGAGCGTATCGAGGAATTGTTGTCTGCTCATCTCGTCATCTCATACACGTATCGATTATCCGGCGCAGGTTTTCCGCTGCACCGCTGATCGATCGTTCCTCGCTCGCGAAAATCCTTGCTTCGCTGGCAAGCCGCTCTCTTGATTGGCCTTTGCGGAGAAGATCGCTGATCGCTTCCGCAAAGGCAGTTCGGTCACCTTGTGCCGTCAGCAGGCCAGTCCTGCCGTGTTCGACGACTTCGGGAACACCGGCAATTGCCTCGGCGACAACCGGAAGGCCCGCAGCCTGGGCTTCGAGATAGGCAAGCCCGTACGCCTCTCCATGTCCCGGCCAGACGAACATTGAGCCGCGTGACAGAAGGTCAGCGATTTTGTCTTCCGGCAAGGCGCCCAGCCATTCTATCCGGTTGGGGTCGAGTGCCGCAAAAGCACGCTCCACGTCCTGCCGGCATTCGCCATCGCCGGCGATCGAAAGCGTCCATGGCAGATGCCGGATCAGGCTCAGGCTTTCCGCCAGCGCCAGGTAGCTGGACAGCTTGTCCCCCGGCCGCATCATCGCCACGGTGATCAGCCGCCCCGGCTCGGGGGATGGCGCGCGTTTGAGATAGGGTGCAGTGTCTATGAAGGGGGCGATCATTTCCAGCCGGGCCTCGGGAACAGCGGCTTTCAATCCGTCCCGGTCCCGGCGGGTGAAACATAGATTGACGGCGGCACTCTTGATACTCTCAAGCAGCATCTCCTGCGATGTCTCCCACACGCCGATATTCCGGCGCAACGAATAGGAAGTTTCCGCATTGATCAGCGGAATGTCGAAATGCCGCGAAAGCGCCGGGCCTAAAAGGTCGGGCGCCTTGTAATAGGGGTGATAGGTGAACCAGAGGTCAGGCGCAGACGTGCCGGAATACTCGGTAGCAATCCGTTCGATCTCTCCCGCAGCCTCTGCCTTGTTCGCCTTGAATGCATCCCGCATATCGGCCGAGCGCATGAAACTGCGCATTTCGGACGCGATCGAAACCTCGTGCCCGAGGCTGGTCAGTGCCCGGACGATAAGCCGCGCCATCAACCGGTCTCCGGACGGAACGGGATGATTGGGTGATTTCAGCGGCGAATAGAACAGGATTTTCATAGGCCTGGCATCATGCGGGTTTGATCATCTCCCCGTGACCACTCTTGACACGTCGGCGCATCTCTCACAACTGTCAGCCACCGCCTCACCGCTAGGATTTCTCCCGTCATGACCGATACCTCCCTTTCCTCGACGCTCCATGCGAAGATCACCGCACGCACGGCAAAAGCCGGTGTCGTGGGGCTTGGCTATGTCGGGTTACCACTGGCGATGGCCTTTGGACGGGCAGGTTTCTCGGTCACCGGCTTCGATATCGACCCGTCCAAGATCGAATTCATCGACCGCCGAGAAAGCTATATCGAAGCGGTTCCGACCGAAATGCTGAAGGCAGAATGCGAGGCCGGGCGCTTTGCCGCGACCTGCGATTTCAACCTCCTGGCCGAATGCGATATCATCGCCATCTGCGTGCCGACGCCGTTGACGGCGCATCGCGACCCAGACCTTTCCTATGTGGCGAAGACGGCAGAGGCGATTGCCAAAACCCTGCGCCCGGGCCAGCTTATCGTGCTCGAATCGACCACCTATCCCGGCACGACCGATGAGGTGGTGAAGCCGATCCTCGAAAGGACGGGCCTGAAGTCGGGCAATGATTTCTTCCTCGGTTATTCGCCCGAGCGCGAAGATCCCGGCAACCGCCAGTTCCACACCGCCAGCATCCCGAAAGTGGTTGCAGGTGATGGTGAAGCTGCGGCAGGACTGATGCAGGCTTTCTATGGCGCGACCGTCGAGACCATCGTGCCGGTCTCCACCACGGCCACCGCCGAGGCGGTAAAGCTCACCGAAAACATCTTTCGCGCCGTCAACATCGCGCTCGTCAACGAATTGAAGCTCGTCTACGACGCTATGGGCATCGATGTGTGGGAGGTTATCGATGCGGCAAAGTCCAAGCCTTTCGGCTACATGCCCTTTTATCCAGGCCCCGGTCTCGGCGGTCACTGTATCCCGATCGACCCGTTCTATCTGACCTGGAAATCCCGCGAATTCGAGACGCCGACGCGCTTCATCGAACTGGCCGGCGAGATCAATACCGCCATGCCGCACCACATCGTCACCCGTTTGGCGGAAGCGCTGGATATCCGTAGCGGCAAGGCGCTCAGCCGTTCGAAAGTGCTTCTGATCGGTCTCGCCTACAAGAAGAACGTGCCCGACATTCGCGAAAGCCCATCGCTGCGGCTGATGGAACTGATCGAGCGCCGTGGCGGGTCGGTAGCCTATTTTGACCCTTACGTATCGGAAATCCCGTCGACCCGCGAATATGCCGAACTGAAGGGCCGTCGGTCGATAGAGTGGGACGAGGGCGCGCTCAAATCCTTCGATGCCGTGGTCATCGCTACCGACCATGACAATGTCGATTACGACGCTATATCCCGCCTTGCCCCATTGATCGTCGATACCCGCAACATCTTCGCCCGCAAGGGAATTTCCTCTGACGTCATCGTCAAAGCCTGAGACACTGGAAAGACCATGAGCCGCCTCGACACATTCATCAATCGCATGTCCGCCCAACGCGATATTCTCAACCATGTTGCCCGTGACCTCGGTCTTCCGGCGCAAGGGGATGTTCTTGAAGTCGGATTGGGAAATGGCAGGACCTACAGCCATCTGCGCGAGCTTTTTCCGGAGCGGCGGGTCATAGCATTCGATCGCGCGATGAACGCACATCGCACAACGGCGCCGCATGAAGATGATTTCGTCACCGGCGAGATCAACAAGACAGGGCAGGAGTTTGCCGGAACCGGCGCAGCACTGGTCCACGCGGATATCGGTACGGGTTATCCGGACAAGGATGCCATCACGCTGTCATGGCTGCCGCAGATGGTTGCCGCCATGCTTCAGCCGGGCGGTTACGCCGTCAGCGGTCTGCCACTAGAACACTCGCAACTCGATGCGCTTCCTCGCCTGCCTTCGGTCAATGAAGGCAGGTATTTCATGTATCGCAGGCTGTGAGAGTATGAGGCCGCTCAGGCCTTCTGCAGGGCGCGAACCTGATCGAGTTCCGACGATGTCAGGCGCAGCCGCTCGGCGATTGCGCGCGTCATCTTCATGGTCATGCCTGGGCAATCGTCCATGATCCGGAACAGGTAGTCCTTGTTGATCTTCAAGGCTTCGACCACGCCGGCAGCCTGAACCGTCGAGCTGCGTGGCCCATCGCAGAGCAGCGAGATGTCGCCGACGATCGAGTTGGGACCGCGTTCGCTGACCTTCACAGGGCCGTCAGGCGTGCTGACAAGAAACTCCACGCTGCCGCTGAGAATGAAATAGGCGGAATCTCCCGCGTCGCCCTGGGTGAAGAGGCGTTGACCAGCCTTGAACGTCACGCGTTCGGATGCGAACGCGAGCAGCTTGAGCTTGCAGGTATCTACTTCCGCAAAATACGGGAGTTTCCGCAGCAGCTGGACTTCATCACATAGCAACATCGCTCTTCCGCCTTTCCTGTCGGACAGATGGCTAAGCCACCAGAGCCTTGAAGGTTCCGCTCTCCTGTTCGAGCGTCTCGTACGAGCCCTCTTCGAGGATTGCGCCTCCGTCAAACATGACGACCTTGTCAAACAAACGTGACAAAGAAATGTTTGACAAGACCCAGATTACAGCTGGATCATTCTCCTGTTGACCCAGAAATGCAAGTACGTTCTGCACAATTTCCTCCTGGGTGTGTCTTTCGAGCCCAGGAAGCGGTTTATTGAACACGTAATAGTCAGATCGCCGAATTAATGCGCGGGCAAGATTAAGTTTTCGTCGCTGGATTGGTGTCAAACGTCGTCCGCCAGCGCCAATGTCGTAATCGAGACCGGCTTTTAGAAGCTGGTTGGCAAAGCCGAGCTCGCGTGAAACAGCGCCTGCCAACGTGCGAAGCTCGACGACGCCATCCGCGTTACTGTTGCTCAGCTTTCCAAAAACAATATTCTCACGCAGCGTCGCAACGGAAACGTATTTATCGGGATCGTAGCGTTCGATAAGTTCCCGCAGATGAGCTGGTAGCTCGGTGTAAAACAGTTCGCGTGAACCGACGATCTTGTTCTGAAGCTCGGTTGTCAAAATGCCAAGGCGGTATCGTGGCTCGATATATTCCAGCGTCAGGCGGATGAAGGCCTTGTCTGCACTGGATAGTCGGAAATTGACCGGCTTGGGTTCATTTTTTCGCTGCAGCAGGCTCTGGTAGTAGCTGATATCTTCTGCAGACAGCGTTGTGACCTGACGGAAGAACGGGTGGTCTGCCGGTAGCCCACCGAATATTTCAACGAGGTTCCGGGCGACTGTCCGCCCCATTTCGACGAATGGCCGCTGCAGCCCGACCTTGTTGAGCGCGGTATAAAAATGCTCGCTGGATAGCAATTCATTGTCCGGCGTGAGAGGCGCCAATGTCGCGCCGAACAGCAGGTTTTCGGCGACTGTTGCCTGGGAGTTGTAGCCGTCCGGCTCGAACGGGATGACGAGGGATTCCATGCCCAGTTCGTTCATACGGGCACGCAAGGCCCTGCGCATCTCTACCACGCGCGTTGCAAATTCCGGATCCTCGTCCGGATTGATTGTGGAATGAAGCGCAAGTTCAAGCACGTCGTCAGTCAGCTGCACGGCATCGAGTGCTGCGAGAAGCGATTTCTGCAAGTCCTCCTTGGCGCCGTTGCCGAGCGCCGCGTAACTGTAGTCCACCCAGCCGGCACGGATGTCGAGGTGTGGATTGCCCGCCTTTTTGGCTTCGCGGATCTCCCAAAGTCGTTGGCGCATGTCCTTGCCTTCATACTCGTGTCTTTTGACCGGAGCATGTTTGAGACCGTAAAGAAGGTTGTCCTTCAGGCTGCCATGGAAGAAGTAGCTATCCGTGGAGACATAGGAGATATGGCGTCCGGTTACGGATTCCGGAAGTTCCCGGATATCCTGATCCCCAAGGCAGATTCGGCCGCTCGAAGGCCATGAGAGCCGACCGAAAGCTTCAGCCATCGCTTCTGCGCCACGGCCTGTATGATCCACCATCGCAACCGTTTCGCCACGATCGATCTTCAACGTGACGTGGTCGACAACCTTGGCGCCGCTGTCGTCGTTGAGCGACACTGAAACAGCGTGAAGTGTTTCGAGCTTCTGCTGTGTCGATGCCGGAGTGAGAGTGTGAATGGCCGGGTTGATGAGATCCTCGACTTCGAAGTTCTCGAAGACCTGCTCGTATTTTACCTGCACGTCCTGGCGCGCCTGGTCCCAGTCAATCAGCTCCTTCAAAGGTCCCGGCAAGTCCTTGTAGGCATTGATGACGGCGACAAGCTGACCGACGTCGAGGGTGCCGCGCAGCGTCAGATAGCCGCCGATGAGATAGAAAAGGAACGGCGTGACCTGTGACAGGAAGTTGTTGAGGAATTTGACCAGGAACTTCCACTGGTAGAGATCGTAGCGGATGCGGTAGATTTCACCCAGCCGGCTTGCCACGTCCGCGCGCTCGAAATTCGATGTGTCATAGGCGTGGATCGTGCCGAGGCCCTCGACCACTTCATTAACCTTGCCAGCCAGCCGTCGTGCCGTGATCTGCCGCTGCCGACCGAGTTCGATCAGCCGGCGGCGCATCTTCGGAATGATGATCACCTGGATCGCGACCATGAAGGCCGCCACCATGCCGAGCCAGAAATTCTGCAGGATGATGAAGAACAGTGCGGCGAGAGCCTGGCCGCCGAGCAGTGCCGGCTGAACGAAGGCATCTCCGGTGAAACCGCCGAACGGCTCCACTTCGTCCTTGATCATGCTGGCGATCTCGGCGCCGTTCAGGCTCTTGGCGTGGCGGGGCGGAAAACGCAGAACTCGATCAACAAGCTCGAAGCGGATGCGGCGCAGCAGGCGCTCGCCGAGCCGGCCCTTGTAGGTGTTGATGTAGTATTTGAATGCGCCGTTGATGATCACCAGAAGCAGGAAGACGCTGCTGAGCGCGACCAGCGTCTGCATGCGGTCGAGCGGAAAACCGTCGAAGCCGAATGTGTAATCAACGAACGGAATGCTGATCGAGAAATCCAGAAAATTCTGGGTGGTGCTGAGATCTTCGAAACCCTGGCCCTGGATCGGGCCGTTGATGATCTGTTTGGGAAGGTCGAAGGCAAGGAAATATGGGATCATCGACAAGGCGACGATCAGCAGGATGAAGACCTGCTGTGGCCTCGTATGCGTCCAGATATAACGTAGCAGCGTCTTCTGCATATGCCTTCACCAAAGCAGCAGCGTTATCAACTCGGGTATGGGATAAGCTGCATCCGGCATTGTATAGCCTGTCTTCCGGGTTTTAACGAGTGCTCATCAACGCGTTCTCGCTGCCGGAATGAAACTGAAACCGCAAGCGAGATGGACGCCAACAGCGCCCACTGCGACAAGTTGGCATCTCGTGTCGGCAGGTCGGCGGTTCAAGATGAGGTGGAAATTATTCTTACAGTGTTGCGACGGTGCCTTCCAGCAAGTGCCTCACCGCCCGTCAGGTCTCCTTGCGCAGGAAGCGCGGAATCATGATCATGGCGGCAAAGGACATGATGGCGAGCGCGAACCATGTCAGCGCGTAAACGAGATGGCTGTTTCGGAACTGGATGACTGTCAAACCGCCCACGGGATATCCGCCAGGATTGGCAGTCGCATCTGCATCGACGAAATAAGGAACGAGCTTCACAAGCTGCTTGTTCTCTCCGATCGCCTGCACATCTCTGGAATACCAACTGCCCGCCGCGGGATTGTTACTCCGGAGAAATGCCCCTCCCGGCTCGCTGAGCCGGAGCAATCCGGTAACGGTGACCTCTCCTTGGAGTTGCCCTTCCGCACGAGAGGTTGGGTCGCGGCGATCCGGCGGCACGAAACCGCGATTGATCAGGACCGTGCCGCCATCCGCCGTGGCAAGCGGCGTGAGAACCCAGAAGCCCGGGCCTCTCTCGGTCACGGCTTGTACCAGCGTCTCGCGTAAGTTGTCGAAGGTGCCATTCAGAACCACATGCCGATATTCGGCATCGGTGGACTTGATGGTCGGCCATTCGTTTGCGGTCGGAGGGGCAGCAGCTGCTGCGTGGACGCGCGCATCAACTCGGGCAATCAGATCAAGCTTCCAGAAAAGCCGCTGGACCTGCCAGATACCGAGAGCGGTGAAGACGATAGCCGCAAAAAGCAGAAACGCCCGAAAGCCTAGGTAAGATTTCACGGGCGTTTCCATTTCATGAATTGTGTATGCCGGTCGGTAGTCTCTGAGGTCAGGGAGCCCGCATGGGCTCCCTGATCACCTCAAGGCAGGTTCTTCATCATCTCGGGCGACATGACCATCATGTTCGTATTGAGATGATGCATGACCCAAAGCGAGCCGACCAGAGCGATTGCAACGATGATGACCGTGAAGATCAACGCCATCATCGTCCAGCCGCCTTCCGACTTGGTGTTCATGTGCAGGAAGTAGATCATGTGGACGACGATCTGGATCGCGCCGATGATCATGATTGCCGCAACGGTGGCAACCTTGCTGTCGAGCACGTCACCCATGACGAGCCAGAACGGAATGGCTGTCAGGATAACCGACAGGATAAAGCCCGTCACATAGCTCTTGAAGCTTCCATGGCCGGCTTCGTGGCCATGGCTGTGGGCGTGATGGGCTTCGTGTGCATCTTCGTGCGAGGTGGAGTTGGTGGTCATCCGACGACTCCCATGAGATAGACGACAGAGAATACGCCGATCCAGACGACGTCGAGGAAGTGCCAGAACATCGACAGACACATCAGGCGGCGGCGGTTTTCAGCGATCAGGCCGTGCTTGGAAACCTGAACCATCAGCGTGACCAGCCAGATGATGCCGAAGGTGACGTGCAGACCGTGCGTGCCGACCAGGGTGAAGAAGGCCGACAGGAAGGCCGAACGCTGCGGCGTCGCGCCTTCGTGGATCATGTGATGGAACTCATAGAGTTCGATACCCAGGAAGGCGAGGCCGAAGAGACCAGTAACGGCGAGCCAGAACAGGGTTTCCTGCTTGGCACCGCGTTCCATCTGCAGCATCGCAAAACCGTAGGTGATCGACGAGAACAGGAGCATGGCGGTGTTGATTGCCACGAGCTTCAGGTCGAACAGGTCGGCAGGCGCTGGGCCGGCCGCATAATTGCGGCCGAGCACGGCATAGGTCGCGAATAGCGTCGCGAAGATGAGGCAGTCGCTCATCAGATACAGCCAGAACCCGAGGTTCGTGCTGCCTTCCGGATGGTGATCTTCCTCGAGGTAGAATTGCGGCTTTTCCGCAGATTGGCTCTGAATGTTGCTCATTGTCACACCTGCTTCGCCAGCAGTTCTGTACGCTTGGCTTCTTCAGCGGAAACGGTTTCCGCCGGAATGTAGAAGTCGCGCTTGTAGTTGAAGGTATGGCCGATCGCGACTGCGATGATGGCGACGAACGATACGACGACAAGCCACCACATGTACCAGATCAGGCCGAATGCCAGGGCAATGTTGAGGGCTGCCAGAATTGCACCCGTGCCGGTGTTCTTCGGCATGTGGATCGGCTTGAAGCCCTGCAGCGGACGTGCGTAGCCGCGGTTCTTCATGTCGTACCAGCTATCGTGGTCATGCACGACCGGAGTGAAGGCAAAGTTGTATTCTGGCGGCGGCGAAGACGTCGACCATTCCAGAGTACGGCCATGCCACGGATCGCCCGTTTCGTCCTTCAGTTCCTCGCGCTTGATGTAGCTGACGACGAGCTGGATGATGAAGGACAGGATGCCGATTGCGATCATGCCTGCACCGATAGCGGCGATGACGAACCAGATCTGCAGCGACGGATCGTCGAACTGAGACATGCGGCGGGTAATGCCCATCAGGCCGAGAACGTAGAGCGGCATGAAGGCGAAGTAGAAGCCGATGAACCAGAACCAGAAGCTCATCTTGCCCCAGAAGGGATCGAGCTTGTAGCCGAAGGCCTTAGGATACCAGTAGGTCACACCAGCCATGAGGCCGAACAGCACGCCGCCGATGATCACGTTATGGAAGTGAGCGATCAGGAACAGCGAATTGTGCAGTACGAAGTCTGCCGGCGGGACTGCGAGCATGACGCCGGTCATGCCGCCGATGACGAAAGTCACCATGAAGCCGATCGTCCAGAGCATCGGAACTTCGTAACGGACGCGGCCACGATAGATCGTGAACAGCCAGTTGAAGATCTTCGCACCGGTCGGGATCGAGATGATCATCGTGGTGATGCCGAAGAATGCGTTGACTGAAGCGCCCGAACCCATCGTGAAGAAGTGGTGCAGCCACACGAGGTAGGACAGGATCATGATCGCGCAGGTCGCGTAGACCATCGAGGCATAACCGAACAGACGCTTGCCGGAGAAGGTGGCAACGACTTCGGAGAAGATACCGAAGGCTGGCAGGATCAGGATGTAGACTTCCGGATGGCCCCAGATCCAGATGAGGTTGATATACATCATCGGGTTGCCGCCGAGATCGTTCGTGAAGAAGTTCGTACCGACATAACGGTCGAGCGACAGAAGAACGAGGGTAGCGGTCAGGATCGGGAAGGTGGCGACGATCAGGATGTTGGTGCAGAGCGAGGTCCAGGTGAAGACGGGCATCTTCATGAAGGACATGCCGGGTGCGCGCATCTTGACGATCGTGGCGATCAGATTGATGCCTGACAAAGTCGTACCGACACCGGCTACCTGCAGACCCCAGATATAATAGTCGACACCGACACCGGGACTGTATTCCACGCCCGAAAGCGGCGGATAGGCAAGCCAGCCGGTACGCGCGAACTCACCGACGAAAAGCGAGATCATCACGATGATCGCACCTGCGGTCGTCATCCAGAACGAGAAATTGTTGAGGAACGGGAACGATACGTCGCGTGCGCCGATCTGCAACGGCACGACATAGTTCATGAAACCCGTCACGAAAGGCATCGCGACGAAGAAAATCATGATCACGCCATGAGCCGTGAAGACCTGGTCGTAGTGGTGCGGCGGCAGATAGCCTTCCGATCCGTTAAACGCGATAGCCTGCTGGATACGCATCATGATGGCGTCGGAGAAGCCGCGCAGCAACATGACGATCGCCAGGATGATGTACATGATACCGATCTTCTTGTGATCGATACTGGTGATCCAGTCGTTCCACAGCGGACCCCACCACTTCATGTAGGTGATGAACGCGCAGAGGGCGATGCCGCCCAGCGCGACAGCAGCGAAGGTCGCTACCAGGATTGGCTCGTGGTAGGGGATGGATTCGAGAGTCAACCGGCCGAAGATAAACTTCAGGAGGTCAGGATTGGAAAACATGGGACAACCCGTTCATTAAAGTCTTGCGACGCTAGGCGCCAGGTTAGTTTGTTTTTGGCGCCTCGGAGGCGTCGCCCTTGGCCATATCCGTGCCCTGCATGGAATGGTTGCCGTGCGACATGCCCTCAGCGGGCATGTTCTTGGTGGACTGAGAGCCCGCGGCGGGCTCGACTGCGGAATGCTCTTCGCCATGACCGCGAAGGTTGATGTCGATCGGGCCGCCGTCATACTTCAGGCGATCACGATTCTCGTGGCTTTCCAGGCCGGCGCCGCCCATCATGTCGATATGCATCATCTCGTCCATGCACATCTTGCCGGGCGTGGCGCAGACGTTGAGGATTGCTCTGTAGAGGCCGTCTTCGACAGTTGCGTAATAGCGGACGGGCTCTTTTTCGCTCGGCTTTTCAAGCTTCAGGTAGGCGTCGCGGTTGAGCGCGGTGCCATTCTGCTTGACCTGGGCGATCCAGCCGTCGAAGCCCTGCTCGTTGAGGCTGTGGAACTTGAAGCGCATGTGCGAGAAGCCCGGTCCGCTGTAGTTCGACGACAGGCCGTCGAATACGCCTTCCTTGTTGATCACCGCATGCAGCTTCGTTTCCATGCCCGGCATGGCGTAGATCATGCCTGCCAGTGCCGGAATGTAGAAGGAGTTCATCACTGACGAAGAGGTGATCTTGAAGGTGATCGGCCGGTCGACCGGCGCTGCCATCTCGTTGACGGTAGCGACGCCGTATTCCGGATAGAAGAACAGCCACTTCCAGTCCAGCGCAACCACTTCCACTTCGAGAGGCTTGGTGCCTTCCGGAATGGTACGTTCCGCATCGATGCGATCGAGCGGACGGAACGGGTCGAGCTTGTGGGTGCTGATCCAGGTGATTGCGCCCAATGCGATGATGATCGCCAGCGGTGCGGACCAGATCACCACTTCAAGGCGGGTCGAGTGATGCCATTCGGGGTCATATTTGGCCTTCGTGTTCGAATGGCGATAGTGCCACGCGAAGTACAAGGTCAAAAATAACACCGGCACGATGATCAGAAGCATCAGCACCGTCGACACGACGATGAGGTCTGCCTGCTGCTGCGCGATATCGCCCGACGGAGACATGACCACAAGGTCACAGCCTGCCATGAATGGGAGGATAAGAAGGATGGAAAGCTGGCAAAGACGCCTTACGATTGGGGACATTGATCTGCTCAAATTTGCTTTTTATCTAGTTCGCCTATCGGAGCATTGCCCCGATCTCCATGAGGTGTTTCGTCGCAGTGCTACAATTTTTCGCACTGCAAATCACCACCTGCTCCATTTCGATGGAGGGCGGCCCTGCGGCGCGCAATCTAGTCTATAAAGTTGACAGAAGACATACCTTATCGCGCGAAACCTGACGATTGTGGCAAAATTTGCTAATTTTCGAAATTTCACAAATTCACAGTTGAAATCTTGATTGACAGCAAGTCCGGCCAACATACTCAATGTTGCAATGACGCGAAGGAGGAACGTTAGTCATGGCAGAGGCAACAATTCTGGCGACTGGTCCGTCGTCATCAGCACTGGAGCGCGATGCAAGGCATATTCACGACGACAAGCCGATTTCGGCGGGTAACATCGCCATCGGGGTCGTGATCGGCCGCACATCCGAGTTTTTTGACTTTTTCGTGTTCGGTCTGGGCTGCGTGCTCGTTTTCCCCCGTCTGGTCTTCCCATTTGCCCCGGACCCCGTCACTGCCACTCTCTATTCATTCGCCATTTTCTCGCTCGCCTTCCTGGCAAGGCCGGTCGGTTCTTTCGTTTTCATGTGGATTGATCGCACCTTCGGCCGCGGCACGAAGCTGACGACGGCGCTACTCATTCTGGGTGGCTCGACCGCATCGATCGCTTTTCTGCCGGGATACGAGACGATCGGCATGTGGTCCGTGGCGCTTCTGGCGCTTTTCCGGCTCGGCCAGGGTTTTGCGCTTGGAGGAGCGTGGGATGGGCTGGCTTCCCTGCTTGCGATAAGCGCTCCGCAAAACCGCCGTGGTTTTTACGCAATGATCCCGCAGCTCGGAGCGCCGGTCGGCTTTGCTCTGGCCAGCATCCTTTTCGGTTATTTCGTCGTCAATCTTTCGGATGCCGACTTCCTTGACTGGGGCTGGCGCTTTCCCTTCTTCGTAGCCTTTGCGATCAACGTCGTGGCCCTGTTCGCAAGGTTGCGCATCGTCGCCTCGCATGAATTCGGCGCCGCCATGGACAATCACGAACTGGAAGCCAAGCCGATAACCGAGGTTTTGAGGCTTCACGGTTTCGATATCGTGATCGGTGCCTTTGCGCCGCTTGCCAGCTTCGCAATGTTCCATCTGGTGACGATCTTCCCGCTGAGCTGGGTGACATTGTATGGCGGCCAGTCCGCAGGCACCTTCCTGTTCGTTCAGGTGCTGGGCGCGCTCTGCGGTTTCGCCACCATCATGCTTTCGGGCTTTCTGGCCGATCGCATCGGCCGTCGGCGCCAGTTGCTGATCGGTGCCTTCATCATCGCGATCTTCAGCTTCACGGCGCCCTTCCTGCTTGATGCAGGCGTGACCGGACAGTCGGCCTTCATCATTCTCGGCTTCGCCATCCTTGGCCTGTCCTTCGGCCAGGCGTCCGGTTCGGTTTCCTCGCGCTTCAGCGCCGGTTACAGATATACCGGCTCGGCGCTCACCTCGGACCTTGCATGGCTGATCGGTGCGGGTTTCGCGCCGCTGGTCGCTCTCGGGCTCGCCAGCAATTTCGGCATCATCTTCATTGGGGGGTATCTGATCTCCGGTGCGATCTGTACGATTCTCGCACTGCTCCTCAGCCGTACGCTCGACAGCGTCGATGGTGTGACGAAAACCTAGAGGAATGGATGGCGGGGTGGCCATGTCACCCCGCCATCCATCAATTCCATCGAAAAATCGATAATGCTGCGATCCGTTTCTCTTTCGCGGCACAGCCGGGGCTTCCGCCTTGGTCTGGCGGCAACGCGGTCACGGTTCTCAACAAAATAGTTGATTTGCCGCTTGCACTCACCATGAACCTATGGCAATAGGCCGCTCACCAACGACGCGGGTTGAGCCGCGCCGCTCAGATGCTGCTATAGCTCAGGGGTAGAGCACTCCCTTGGTAAGGGAGAGGCCGAGAGTTCAAATCTCTCTAGCAGCACCATTTTCCTCCAGAATGACAAGTACTTAACGCACGGACACCGTGTCGGATAATTGGGCCGTCGTTGCCATATGCAGGCGATGGCGCTATCGTTTAATGCAGGACGCCGGTGTTTGAGGGAAGAGATCTGCGCGATGAGGCTCCTTCGGGCGTTTTTCCATTTTTTGAGTTTCGCAGCGCTTGCTGCTGCTGTCCTCGTCGGCACTATCGATGCGATCCAGTCCGTTTCGTCGTCGGATGTGGTTCTGACTAGCCTCGGCAATGCCTGGCTTAATCTCGATCCTGAAAGTCTGACACTGGCAGAACTGTCGGCTGATGACTATATGAGCGCAGATATATGGCGACCCTATGTGGCGCCGGTTCTGGCGCAGCCTGCCGGTGTCATGTTCCTGGTCCTCGCACTGCTTTTCTGGATGGTGGGCTACAAGAGAACGTCTTTCGCAGGACGTTTCGCGGCCTGAACCGGCAGGCGGTGCCGGGGAGATGCAGTCCAGGAAAAGTAAACAACCAATGTCGCCAAAGATGGAGGCAGAAATGTTCCTGAACGAGATCTTCAGCAAGAAGACTGTAATGCCATCAGAGCAGACGGCTCTGCCCGGTAGGCCGCATGAGATCCCGACATCCGAGATCCATTTCGTCAACGGCCACGCCCTCAAGGGCCCTTATCCGCAAGGCCTGGAAGTTGCCTATTTCGGCATGGGCTGCTTCTGGGGTGCCGAGCGCCTGTTCTGGAAGGTGCCGGGTGTCTACGTGACCGCGGTCGGCTATGCCGGCGGTATCACGCCGAACCCGACCTATCATGAAACGACGACCGGGCTCACCGGCCATGCAGAGATCGTGAAGATTGTCTTCGATCCGAAAATCGTCTCCTACCGCCAGCTGCTGAAGCTGTTCTTCGAGGAGCATGATCCCACCCAGGGCATGCGGCAGGGCAACGACATCGGCACGACCTATCGTTCCGCGATCTACACGACGAGCGAAAACCAGGCCGAGCAGGCGCGCGAGGCGCTGGATGTTTTCCAGGATGCCCTCAACAAGGCTGGCCGCGATACACCGATCACCACGGAACTCGCTCCCGTGCCGACATTTTATTATGCTGAAGACTATCACCAGCAGTATCTCGCCAAGAACCCGGCCGGTTATTGCGGTCTCAAGGGCACCGGTGTGTCCTGCCCGGTCGGCCAGGCGGCTTGAAGCTGCGAAAATATGATTTGAGCGCCGCGGATTTGTGCAGGTCCGCGGCAAATTCATGCAGGCTGCCAAAGGGATAGGCGTTTTTACCGGATGAAAAAAATCTGGTGAATTTTTCTGGCGCACATGCAAGAGTAGGTATAGCCAAGCCTTCAAAGAGGGGGCGGTAACCGCATGGCGTTCGCTGGTCGGACCCGCGGGAGGACCTAACATTAAAAAAAGCAAGGCTGCACCATGAAGAAAACCTTTTTGAGCCTTCTCGCCGTAGCTGCGATGTCGACGACAGCGCTGGCCGCCGAGATCAAGCCGGCGCTGGTCTATGGCACCGGTGGTAAATTCGATAAATCCTTCAACGAGGCCGCCTATGCCGGTGCCGAAATGTACAAGAAGGAAACCGGCACCGATTATCGCGATTTCGAGCCGACAAGCGACACGCAGGGCGAGCAGGCTATTCGCAACTTCGCAAGCCGTGGCTATAACCCCGTCATCGCGGTTTCCTTCGCCTGGACTTCGGCCATGGAAAAGGTTGCCGCTGAATTTCCCGACACCAAATTCGTCATCGTCGACTCGGTCGTCGATCTGCCGAACGTTCGTTCCGTTGTCTATAACGAAGCGGAAGGCTCCTATCTCGTCGGTCTTCTCGCTGGCATGGCCTCCAAGACCGGCAAGGTCGGTTTCGTCGGTGGCATGGATATCCCGCTGATCCGCAAGTTCGGCTGTGGTTATGTCCAGGGCGCCAAGTCCGTTAAGGCCGATATGCAGGTCTTCCAGAACATGGTCGGCACGACCGGCGCTGCCTGGAACGACCCGGTTCGCGCAGGCGAGCTCACCAAGAACCAGATCGACCAGGGCGCCGACGTCATTTACGCGGCAGCCGGTGCATCGGGTCTGGGCGTCATGCAGACTGCTACCGACAACAAGAAGCTCTCGATCGGCGTCGATTCGAACCAGAACCATGTACATCCGGGTTCGGTTCTGACCTCGATGGTCAAGCGCGTCGATCTGGCGGTCTATAACGCCTACAAGGATACTGCAGCCGACAAGTTCACCGCCGGTGTCCAGTCCAACGGCATCAAGGATGGCGGCGTCGTTGCGGCCATGGACGACAACAACAAGGCTCTGATCACGCCGGAAATGCAGGCCGCGCTCGATAAGGCAAAGGCCGATATCATTGCCGGCACCGTTAAGGTGCATGACTACATGACGGACAATTCCTGCCCGATGTAAGTCAAGGATCGAAGGGGCGCATGGTGGAACTGCCGCCATGCGCCCTTTTTGCATATTAAGAGCAAGGTCGGACCATTGAGCCTTCAGTCTTCAGCGAATGAGCCTGCGATCGAACTTGTCGGCATCGACAAGAAGTTCGGCGCAGTCCATGCGAACAAGAACATCAACCTTTCCGTCGGCAAGGGATCCATCCACGGCATTATCGGCGAAAACGGTGCCGGTAAGTCGACACTGATGTCGATCCTCTATGGCTTCTACCACGCCGACGAGGGTGAGATCCGCATTCAGGGTAAGCCGGTCACGATCCGTGACAGCCAGGCCGCGATTGCGGCGGGCATCGGCATGGTCCACCAGCATTTCATGCTGGTGGAGAATTTCACCGTGCTGGAAAATGTCATGCTCGGTGCGGAAGGCGGGCAGTTGCTCGCCAAGGGCGTTGCAGGTGCGCGCAAAGAACTGAAGCGGCTCGAAAAGGATTACGGTCTGGAAGTCGATCCGGATGCGGTGATCGAGGAATTGCCGGTCGGCAGCCAGCAGCGTGTCGAAATCTTGAAAGCGCTTTATCGCGGCGCCGAGATCCTCATTCTCGATGAGCCTACGGGTGTCTTGACCCCGGCCGAAGCAGATCACCTCTTCCGTATCCTTCAGGTTCTGCGCGATCAGGGCAAGACGATCATCCTCATCACCCACAAGCTGCGCGAGATCATGGCGATCACCGATATGGTCTCGGTCATGCGTCGCGGCGAGATGGTCGCCACCCGCAAAACGGCCGAGACGACGGTTGCCGAACTCGCCGAACTGATGGTTGGCCGCCGCGTGCTGCTGCGTGTCGAAAAGGGCGAGGCCAATCCCGGCCCGGTGCTTCTTTCGGTGAAGAACCTGACGGTGAAGGACGGCCGTGGCGTCACCATGGTCGACGACGTCTCCTTCGATGTAAGAGCCGGAGAAATCGTCGGCATAGCCGGTGTTGCCGGCAACGGCCAGTCTGAGCTGCTCGAAGCGCTTGCCGGCATCCGCAAGCCTGTCTCGGGAGAAATCCTGATCGACGGCAAGCCGGTAGGCGCTGCCGATCCCGCCCTGCTGCGCCAGCTCGGCCTCGCGCACATTCCCGAAGATCGCCACCATATGGGGCTGGTGCTGAAATTCGAGGAATACGAAAACTCCATCCTCGGCTATCACCACGATCCGCGTTACGGCCGCGGCGCGATGCTGGATCTCGACGCAATTCGAAAGAGCGCCGAGGAGCAGATCGAAAAATACGATATCCGCCCGCCGAACCCGCGGCTGAAGACTGCCAATTTCTCCGGCGGCAACCAGCAGAAGATCGTCGTTGCCCGCGAGATCGAGCGCGATCCCAAAATGCTCTTGATCGGCCAGCCGACCCGCGGCGTCGATATCGGCGCGATCGAGTTCATCCACCGGCGCATCATCGAGATGCGCGATGCCGGCAAGGCGGTGCTTCTGGTCTCCGTCGAACTCGACGAGATCCGCTCGCTGTCGGACCGCATCCTCGTCATGTTTGCAGGCAAGGTCGTCGGCGAAAAATCGGCGGACGCGGATGAGCAGACACTTGGCCTGATGATGGCGGGGATCGCAGCGTGACGGTCTCTATTTTTGATAGAATTTCGGAGTATGGGATGAACGAGGCACGGATCGGAACCGGGCAAACGGGGAGGGGCGCATGAGCACGGCTTCGGTCCCATTGCCCGCCTGGATCAATTACGGCGTCATTCCGCTGTTGAACCTCATCCTCGCCTTCTTCTTCTCCGGCCTCGTCGTCTGGGCGATCGGCGAAAACCCGTTTGAGGCGCTGAATTTCCTCATTCAGGGTGCGCTCGGCCGCGGTGATGCGATCGGCTTCACCCTGTTTTATGCCACGAGCTTCATCTTCACCGGCCTGTCGGTGGCGGTCGCTTTCCATGCCGGCCTGTTCAACATCGGCTCCGAAGGTCAGGCCTATGTTGGCGGTCTGGGTGCAGCGCTGGTTGCGCTCTCGCTCGATCATTACGTGCCGTGGTACGTGACCATGCCTTTTGCGGTTGTCGGCGCGGCGCTCTTCGGTGCCGCCTGGGCCTTCATCCCCGCCTGGTTGCAGGCCAAGCGCGGCAGCCATATCGTCATCACCACCATCATGTTCAATTTCATCGGCGCGGCGCTGATGGTCTATCTTCTGGTCAACGTCTTCATCGTACCGGGCAAGATGGCGCCGGAAACCCGCACCTTCCTGCCTGGCGGGCAGCTGCCCAAGCTCGACTGGCTGATGGCGCTGTTCGGCCTTAAGCTCGGCCCGGCCCCTTTCAACGTCTCCTTCATCATCGCGCTCATCATGTGCTACCTCGTCTGGCTGCTGATCTGGCGCACCAAGCTCGGTTATGAGATGCGCACGCTCGGCATCAGCCCGACGGCTGCGGTTTACGCCGGCATCCCGTACGTCCGCACCGTCATCATCGCCATGCTCATCTCCGGCGGTCTTGCCGGCATGATGTCGCTCAATGCGGTCATGGGTGCCTCGGCCCGTCTTCAGGTGGAATTCGTCGCAGGGGCCGGTTTTGTCGGCATTGCCGTTTCGCTGATGGGACGCAGTCATCCGGTCGGCATCATTCTCGCCGCGATCCTCTTCGGCATCCTCTATCAGGGCGGTGCGGATCTCTCCTTCGAAATGCCAAATATCACCCGCGACATGATCGTGGTCATCCAGGGTCTCGTCATCTTCTTTGCCGGTGCGCTGGAATACATGCTGCGCCCGGCCATGGTGCGGCTCTACCAGACGGCGAGGGGGAAGTAGCCATGGAATATTTCGATACTTTCGTCAGCATTCTGGGCTCGGCGATCCGCCTGTCCATCCCGCTGCTCTTCACCGCACTGGCAGGTCTGTTCTCCGAGCGCGCCGGTATTTTCGACATCGGCCTTGAAGGCAAGATGCTGGCATCCGCCTTCGCCGCCGCCTGCGTCGCCTATTGGACCGGCAATGCCTGGGCAGGTCTCGGCGCAGGCATTCTGGTTTCGATCATCTTCTCGCTGCTGCACGGCTTTGCCTCGATCACCAACCGCGGCAACCAGATCGTCTCCGGCGTGGCGCTGAACTTCATCGCGGCGGGCCTGACGATCGTGCTTGGCACCGCCTGGTTCAACCAGGGCGGACGCACCGGCCAGGTGCCGCCGGAAGGGCGCTTCTCCAGCATCATCCTGCCGGGTGCCGACATGATGCGCGACGTGCCGATCATCGGGCCGCTTTACGCCAATGTCATTTCCGGCAACAACATCCTGACTTACATCGCCTTCCTCATGGTGCCGATCTCCTGGTGGGTGCTCTATCGCACCCGTTTCGGCCTGCGCCTTCGCGCCGTCGGCGAAAATCCGGGCGCGGTCGATACGGCAGGCGTATCGGTCGTCTGGCTGCGTTATCGCGCGCTGATCGTCACCGGTTTTCTTGCAGGCTTTGCCGGCACCTATCTGTCGATCGCCCAATCCGCCGCCTTCATCAACAACATGTCGGCCGGCAAGGGTTACATCGCGCTTGCAGCGCTTATCTTCGCCAAGTGGAAGCCGGTGCCGGTCATGTTCGCCTGCCTGCTCTTCGGCTTCCTTGATGCCTTCGCCAATTTCATGCAGGGCAAGTCGTTGCCCATGATCGGCGAGGTTCCGGTGCAGATCTTCCAGGCGCTGCCCTATATCCTTACCTGCGTCCTGCTTGCCGGTTTCATCGGCGTCGCCCGCCCGCCCAAGGCCGGCGGCGTCGCCTACACCAAGGAGCGCTAAAGAGATGTCGCACGAACTATTCGAAGCAGCCCGCGAGGCGATGACCAAGGCTCATGCGCCCTATTCCAAGTTCCCGGTCGGTGTTGCGTTGAAGGCGGATGACGGAAAAGTCTATCTCGGCGCCAATATCGAGAACCTCTCCTTCCCTCAAGGCTGGTGCGCCGAGCCGACGGCGATCGGCGCCATGGTCATGGGCGGCGGAAAGAAGATCGTCGAACTGGCGGTGATTGCCGAAAAGCTGCCGCTCTGCACTCCCTGCGGCGGCTGCCGCCAGAAGATCTCGGAATTCGCTTCGGCCGATACCCGCATCTATCTCTGCGACGAGGCAGGCGTGGCGAAGACCGTCACCATGGGCGAACTTCTGCCTTATGCTTTTGAAACGGATGTTATCGGATGACGACGGTAACCGATCTGCTAGTCGAACGGCTGAATGGCCTTGTGCCGCGCGTGGCGATCGTGCTCGGCTCAGGCCTCGGCTCGCTGGTCGAGGGCGTCACCGACCAAATCCGCATTTCCTACAGGGAACTCGAAGGTTTCCCGGTCAGCGGTGTTACTGGCCATGCGGGCGAACTGGTGGCGGGTTATCTCGGCAGCCAGCCGGTCATCATGCTGTCCGGCCGCACCCATTATTACGAGCATGGCGATCCCAAGGCCATGCGGTTCCCCCTGCAGGTGCTAAAGGGCCTTGGCGTGCAGTCGCTGATCCTTACCAACTCGGCAGGGTCCGTGCGTGAAGACATGCCGCCCGGTTCGGTCATGCAGATCACCGACCATATCAACTATTCCGGCATGAACCCGCTGATCGGCGAACATGGCGATCAACGCTTCGTCGGCATGACCAGTGCCTATGATGCCGATCTGGCGCTCAAGATGCGCAATGCCGCGATCCTTGCCGGTGTGACGCTGTATCAGGGCGTCTACATGTGGTTCTCTGGCCCGAGCTTCGAAACGCCGGCCGAAATTCGCATGGCGCGCACGCTGGGCGCCGATGCAGTCGGCATGTCGACCGTGCCGGAAGTCATTCTCGCCCGTTACTTCGGCCTCAAGGTTGCGGCCGCCTCGGTCGTCACCAATTACGGGGCAGGCATGACCGGTGCCGAGCTCAGCCACGAGGAAACCAAGGACATGGCCCCTGTCGGTGGTGCCCGGCTCGCCGCGGTCCTGCATGAAATGCTCAGCCGCGATGCCTGACTTATCAACGCCCTAGCGGCAAGATACCACATTTCGCGACCTATGCGGGTTGAATCAAATCGGTTCAACGCTAAAACTTGCACTTCAATCCACACCGGAGGACACCATGGAACTGCAGAGCCCGCGCGAGGCTGCGGCATTTGCCCTGTCTCTTCTCGACCTGACGAACCTGCGTGACGATTGCGACAATGCCGCGATCGAAAACCTGTGCCTGCGCGCCCAGACACCCTATGGCAATAGCGCTGCGATCTGCATTTGGCCGCGCTTCGTCGCCCATGCCCGCAGCATTCTCGGGCCCGGTCATCCGGTCAGGATCGCAACCGTCGTCAACTTTCCTTCCGGTGATCTTGCCGTTGCTGAAGTGATCGCGGAAACGAAAAAGGCCGTCGAGGACGGAGCCGACGAGATCGATCTCGTCATTCCCTACAAGGCCTTCATCGCAGGTGATGAGACGGCCGTCACGACGATGGTCGAAGCCGTTCGTGCCGCCTGCCCACAATCCACGCTCAAGGTCATTCTCGAAACCGGCGAGATCCGCGACATGGCGCTCGTCAGGCGCTCGTCCGAACTGGCGATCGCGGCCGGCGCCGATTTCATCAAGACCTCCACCGGCAAGGTTTCCGTCAATGCGACACTGGAAGCAGCCGACATCATGTTGCGCGCCATCCGCGAATCCAAAGCAAAGGTCGGCTTCAAGCCCGCCGGCGGCATTTCCACCGTTGCCGATGCCGATCTCTATCTGAGGCTTGCAGAAAGCATCCTGGGGCCGAACTGGGTCATGCCCTCGACCTTCCGTTTCGGCGCTTCGAGCCTGCTCGATGACATTCTGGCGGTCTTGAGCGGCAGCGCCGCGCCGCGCGCCGCCGCCGGCTATTGACGCACTGGCATGCTGCCGCAGGAAACCATCCGCCATAAGAGAGACGGTCACGATCTTTCGAGAGAAGAGACCGCGGCCTTCATCGCCGGTGTCACGGATGGAGCGGTTTCGGAAGCGCAGGCAGCAGCCTTCGCCATGGCTGTCTTCTTTCGGGGCATGTCCAGAAATGAGACGGTTGATCTGACGCTTGCCATGCGTGACAGCGGCTCCGTCCTAAAGTGGGACAATGTAGATCGTCCGATCGCCGACAAGCATTCGACCGGCGGCGTCGGAGATAACGTCTCGCTGATGCTCGCCCCCATCGCGGCAGCCTGCGGCCTCGCGGTCCCGATGATTTCCGGCCGCGGCCTCGGCCATACCGGCGGCACGCTCGACAAGCTGCAATCCATTCCGGGTTACGACATCGCACCGGATCAGGCGCGGTTCTCAAAAGTCGTGCAGGACGTCGGCTGTGCGATCGTCGGCCAGACATCGGATCTGGCGCCTGCCGACCGCCGCCTTTATGCCATCCGAGATGTCACCGCGACGGTCGAATCCGTGCCGCTGATCACCGCCTCGATCCTGTCGAAGAAGCTTGCCGCAGGCCTTCAGACCCTGCTGATGGATGTAAAGGTCGGCTCGGGCGCCTTCATGCAGGATATCGGGGAAGCCCGCATTCTGGCCCGCTCGCTGGTCGATGTGGCAAACGGCGCAGGCGTGCCGACCGTCGCACTCATCACCGATATGAACCAGCCGCTGGCTGATGCCACCGGCAATGCACTGGAAGTGATGAACTGCGTCGATTTTCTCGCCGGTCGGAAGACGGGAACGCGGCTTGAGACGGTCGTTCTGGCTGAGGTCGCCGAAATGCTGGTTCAGGCAGGCCTCGCATCGACCGTTGAAGAGGGCAGGGGCATGGCGCGCTCGGCTCTCTCGTCCGGCCGGGCAATGGAAACTTTTGCCCGCATGGTGCATGCGCTCGGCGGTCCTGCCCATGTCTGCGAGCGCCCGGAAACCTGTCTGCCGAAAGCGCCCGTCATGCTGGATGTTCTGGCCCCGGCCACCGGTTATCTTGCTGCCTGTGATGGTCGCACCCTCGGGCTTGCCGTGGTGGATATGGGCGGCGGCCGCCGCAAGACAACCGCCACGATCGACCACAGCGTCGGCTTCGATCGCATCCTGCCGCTGGGCTCTGCGGTCGAGAAGGGGCAAGCGATCGCACGCGTTCACGCGGCGTCCCGCGAACAGGCGGATCGCGCAGGCGACGCCTTTCTTACAAGCTACACGATCGCGGAAAGCGCACCGGAATCGTCGCCGGTCATCATTGAACGTATCGGCTGATCACCAGCCTCAATTGGCAAGCGTCAGGCTGCCGCCCTTGACCTGGTAGGATTTCAGCTTCGTCAGAAAACTCATGCCGACCAAAGTGGTGCTCAGCGCTTCGTCGCGCAGCACCATGGCATCGACATCGCGCACCCGCACATTGCCGATCTCCACGCGGTCGAGCACGACATGCGCAGCCAGCGTCTGCCCGTTCGCCGTCTGCATCGGGTAGCGGAAGTCGAGGCTGTTTGCGCCATAACCCAGCATCCGGGCCGTGCGTTCGTTGATCGCCACCACTGAAGCGCCGGTATCCACCAGACCGGTAACGGACTTGCCGTTCAGCTTGAACGTACCGATGAAATGGCCGCGGCCATCGGCGTTGAGAACCATCGTCCCCGGAGTGAGCGATGCGGCCTGCGGAGTGGTCGCGACCTGTGATTTGGCGGCGGGCGCCTGCACCACCGGCTCTTGCTGTGCCGGGCCGGTGTGTTCGAGCAGGGCAGGGATCTGCGTCGCCACGACAACGGCGACGGCTGCGAACATGGCGGTGCGAATAAGCATGGGTCGATCCCCTGGGTTCAGGGAAAACACGCTAGGCCGCAATGGTTACGAAAAAGCGGCCTGACCCTTTCGGACCGGCCGCCTTCTTCATCATTGGTTAGGAAATCCTGAAAACCTTATTTCGTGCCGTACATGCGGTCGCCGGCATCGCCGAGACCCGGCACGATATAGCCCTTCTCGTTCAGGTGGCTGTCGATCGATGCCGTGTAGATCTTCACGTCCGGATGGGCTTCCTGGAAGTTCTTGATGCCTTCCGGTGCTGCAAGCAGGCAGAGGAAACGGATGTTCGTCGCACCGCGCTCCTTGAGCTTCTGGATCGCGGCGATTGCCGAATTGCCGGTTGCCAGCATCGGATCTACGACGATCAGCAGGCGCTCGTCGAGACCATCCGGAGCCTTGAAGTAATATTCCACCGGCTGCAGCGTGTCGTGGTCGCGGTAAAGGCCGATATGAGAGACGCGGGCCGAAGGCACCAGTTCGAGCATGCCTTCCAGAAGGCCGTTGCCCGCACGCAGGATCGAAACGAAGACCAGCTTCTTGCCTTCCACTATCGGCGACTGCATCTCGGTGATCGGCGTCTCGATCGTTTCCATCGTCAGCTCGAGATCGCGGGTTACTTCGTAGCAGAGAAGCATCGAGATCTCGCGCAGCAGTCTGCGGAAACCGGCGGTCGACGTCTCCTTCTTGCGCATGATCGTCAGCTTGTGCTGCACCAGCGGATGATTGATGACTGTGACGCCGTCCATGACCTTTTATCCTTTTCGTTGCTTGTCTCTTCTTTTTCGAAAAACGTCCTGTTCTGCAAGGGGCGAGATCCTGCTCCAGGCATGATCCCCAGCCTGAACCTCAACTTTGCGCGTCGAAACGCTGCAGCAATCCCGCTTTCGTGCCGTCATCCACGAATGCCGCCTCAAGCGCCGTGCGGGTCATCTGGTTGATCTCCGCATCGCTCATGCCCATCGCCTGCGCGGCAATCTCGTATTCGCGGGCAAGCGACGTGGCGAAGAAGGGCGGATCGTCGGAATTGATGCAGACCTTCACTCCGGCTGCCTTGAGCCGTTTCAGGGGATGGCTGTCGAAATCGGCAAAGACGCCAAGCGCGATATTCGAACCGGGGCAGACTTCCAGCACCGTGCCGAGTTCCGCCAGCCGCGCCACCAGCGCCTCGTCCTCTATCGCCCTGACACCATGGCCAATACGCGCCGGCTTCACCAAATCCAGCGCATCCGTCACGCTGAATGGCCCGCACACTTCGCCTGCATGGATGGTGAGACCCAGCCCTGCATCGCGGGCGATGTCGAAGGCGCGGGCGTAGTCAGCCACGCGTCCCATGCGTTCCTCGCCTGCCATGTTGAAACCGGTGACCAGAGGGTTTTTCGCCCGCGCAGCATATTCGGCTGCCGAAATGACCCGCTCGGGTCCAAAATGCCGCTCGCCGGTGACGATGATCCGCGCCTCGATGCCGGTCTTTTCCTTCGCAGCAAGAATTCCGTCGCAGATACCGGCGAGATAGGCATCCGCGCCAAGCCCGATCCGGTCGCCATGATCCGGCGACACGATGATCTCGCTATAGATCGTGTTGATTGCGGCGAGTTCGGAAAGATAGGCTTCAGTCAGAAGCGCATAGTCTTCTTCCGTGCGGAAAAGGGCAGCCACCGCGTCATAGGCGACCAGGAATTCGGAAAAGTCGCGCCATTGATAGGCACCGTCCTGCAGGAATGCGCTGGTGTCGACACCGTATTTGCGTGCCTGCTTTTCCGTCACGCTCGGGGGGGCTGCCCCCTCGATATGGCAGTGGATCTCGGCCTTCAGAAGATGTTGCGTCACAGGAAACTCCATCCATGCCGGCCTGCGGGAATGCCGAGATGTGCGGCGATCGTCTCGCCGATATCGGCATAGGAGGACCGGACCCCGATCGAGCGGGTGCGGATACCGGGACCAAAGGCCATGATCGGCACGCGCTCGCGGGTATGGTCCGTGCCGCGCCAGGTCGGATCGCAGCCATGGTCGGCAGTCAATATCACCAGATCACCCGGTTTCAGCCTCCGGTGAAAATCCGGCAGGGTCAGGTCGAAAGCCTCGAGCGCTGCGGCATAACCGGGCACGTCGCGACGATGGCCGTAGATCATGTCGAAATCGACGAAATTGGTGAAGACCAGATCGCCGTCCGCGGCCTCATCCATGGCGGCAAGGGTCGCGGCCGCAAGCGCCGCATTGCCGTTCGCCTTGATCACGCGGGAAACGCCCTGATGCGCAAAGATATCGCCCACCTTGCCGGCGGCGTGAACGCTGCGGCCGGCTTCCACCAGCCGATCGAGCAAGGTCGGCTCCGGCGGCAGCACGGAAAAATCGCGCCGGTTGCCGGTCCGCTCGAAACTTTCCGGGGTCTCGCCGGTAAAGGGTCGCGCGATCACGCGGCCGATATTGAGCGGATCGAGCAGGCCGCGCACCACTTGGCAAAGCTTAATCAACCGCTCCAGCCCGAAATGCGTCTCATGTGCGGCGATCTGGAAGACGCTGTCGCTTGACGTGTAGCAGATCGGCTTGCCCGTCCTGACATGCTCCTCGCCAAGCCTTTCGATGATTTCGGTTCCCGAAGCGTGGCAATTGCCCAGAATGCCCGGGATCTCGCCATCCCGGCAGATCGCCTCCACCAGTTCCGGCGAAAAAGCATCGCCTTCGGTCGGGAAATAACCCCAGTTGAACATGACGGGGGTACCGGCGATCTCCCAATGCCCGGACGGCGTATCCTTGCCGTTCGACAACTCGCTCGCCGCGCCATAAAGCCCGAACAGCCGCTCTGGAAGCGGCATGCCGACTGGATAATTGCCGCTTGCCATCTTGGCGATGTCCATCAGCCCGAGCGAGGTCATGTTGGGAAGCTTGAGCGGTCCCTCTCGTAGGCCCGCCCGGTCGGCCGCTCCGGCGGCGCAGAATTCTGCGATATGGCCGAGCGTGTTGGATCCCAGGTCGCCGTAATCGGCTGCGTCTCGCGCGCCGCCGACGCCGAAGGAATCAAGTACGAAGAGAAAGGCTCGCGCCATCTGTCACCAGTGATCTGAATGCCGTCTTGTCCGACCTCGTGGTCGAACTGAATCGCGTAACATATAGTTCGTGGATGCGGTTGGCAAAGACCTCGGCTGGTCGGTTGGGAAGCGTCGAAGAGCTTATCGGCCTCGAAGTCTCAGCACCCGTCACAGGTGATGCTGGTTCCTACACGCTGGCGATAATAAAACTCGCGGTTCAGCGTGATGGTTTGCAGGCTGCTCGGCATCAGCCCGGGCATAAACATCAACAGTTGGTGCGTGACCGAAACCTCGGCCCGAACCAGAAACGTGCTGGCCGAACGCATGTCGGTTGGCACGTTGACCGCGGAGCCATTGGAATAGGGCCGGCTGCCGTCTTGCGCCCAGGACCAGGCCACAGTCGGATTGCTCGAAGCATCTATTGTGACGCCGGTAATCTTCATTTTCAGATTTTGAGGCTGGTAAGGCGTGAAAATGGCGTTTGCGACGCTGGTCATCTGCTGCAGGTCGCTTGTTGTGACCTTTGCCTGTTGCGTTACGAGATCTGCGACCGTGCTGGCCGTGCGGGTTACCCGCTTCGATACACTGAGACCAATCGTTAACTCGAAAGAGGTGATGTAAAGGAAAAGCAGAAGTGGCGCGATCAGAGCGAATTCCACTCCGCCTATCCCCCGCACATCTGTCGCGAAGCGCCGCATCTGCTCGGTCAGCGGTAGTCGCGAGAGAATGTTTTGCAATTTCGCCCGCATCACGGATAATCCTCATTCCTGAAAGCAGAGGTTTCCACGATCAGGAAGTAATTGGAGCCGCTGGTCGGGCGGATGTTGGAAATATACGGGCGAAGCAGATCGGTCGTGACGTCCCACTTGTAGTAGGCACGCAGCATGTTCTTGGTGCCAGATCCGCCCGGAGCAAAGCCAAGGCCTGCCGTATTGAGATCTCCGTTTGCCATCGGGATCGTCGTCGGCATGTCGGAGAAATTCGTATAGGGCTTTGCGTCGATAAACAGCTTGTTGGCTTTGGAGACCTCGGCCTCGCTGCACTGGATCAGGATCGAGATTTCACCGCAAAAGGCGCGGCGGAATTGGGTCTCGTTCATGTAGGTGGAAGCGGTACTGCTCGTGACTGTGATATTGCCGGTCCGCAGCTTGCGGCCCATCGTGTCGACGGCATTGGCGACCAGTTGCTCGGCCGTGTAGGCCACGAATGTCTCGACGATGGCAAAGACAATGAGAAAATAGGGAATAGCAAGCAGTGCGAACTCAATCGCCGCGGCACCGTCTTTCGAGCGAAAGAGCCTCTTCAAGCCGGATTGTGGTGCTTTCGGCGAAGTCGAGCCGGTCATTGGCGAGCGATCCTGATGCGTCTCTTCCTGACCGCTTGAGCGGCGAAAGTGAGTACGGACCATAATCAACGATTATTGAAAATCCGTTTCGCAACTGATGCAAATTGGTGCATTCGAGATGGTCAGGGTGTCTTCGCGGTTGTGTCGAACTCGGCATGCTGCTCGCAGTTCGGCGTACAGGAAAGCACGGTCCGTTCGGTCTGCTTGAATACCCGTACCGTATTACCTTCGTCGATGGAAACGAGAACCCGCTCGTCGGCAATCGCATTGCCATCCTGGTCAAGCAGCACGAGATTGGTTGTGCCAAAGCTGCGCCCAGTAAGAACAATCGTTGTTGCATCCGCCACGGTCGCATCTGCAACTTCCGAATTACCAACGATGACCTTAGCGACCGGCCGGTCAAGCTTGAGCACGCGCG
Organism: Rhizobium sp. ZW T2_16; assembly: GCF_044987325.1. Taxonomy (NCBI): domain Bacteria; kingdom Pseudomonadati; phylum Pseudomonadota; class Alphaproteobacteria; order Hyphomicrobiales; family Rhizobiaceae; genus Rhizobium; species Rhizobium sp. ZW T2_16. Next base: position 402,049 of record NZ_JBJDRG010000003.1, on the reverse strand, counting down.
CCTGATTCATGAATACGCGCAACACATCCTGTCTGTCGTCGGCAGTGGATATGTCTGCGCTTAAAAGGGTTGAAGCAAGCGTGAAGGCGGCCAGTACAAGACGCAGCGCCATATTTAAGGTCCCCGGGCGGATTTCGATGTGAATAGAAGATGACCTTGATTGGTGAATGAAGCCTTAAGCTGGGGCGTAAGGCCGGCTCCGTTGCTCCCTGATCATCGCCATAGGCGGGCAAAATTGCTGTGCTTGGCCAGACCGGATCAATTAACTAGCTGAATTATATGTACTTCAATTGTTGGGCGAGAGTCTTATTGTTACTCAAAAATGCTCTGAATTTCTGTCAGGTTCTATTTACCAAAGTGCTCCGAACTGCCTCGATTAACGATTGGGTAACGTTCCTCTTTAAGCGGTTGGCAATCGTCCGGCTGTAGTTTCCACGTCAACCGAGCAACGGGAAAACAGTTGTCGGTAAGTGCTGAACAACAATTGTGTGGAGTAGGAGAGTCCAATGACCAAGATTTTCGCTCGTTTTCGTAAAGATGAGTCCGGCGCAACTGCCATCGAATATGGCCTGATTGCTGCTCTCATTTCCGTTGCTATCATCGCCGGTGCTTCCACGCTGGGCAATACGCTCAACGCTGCCTTCATCAACATCTCCAACAAGGTTTCGAAGCCGAACGGCTAATATTCCTTGCCGCCGTCGTTTGGCACCGAAGACATTGGTTAAAGCCGTCCCGTGTAGGGCGGCTTTAAGCCGTTTCCAGCGATCTCGGGAAAAACTCTATGCTGAATGACATCGTCGCCGTTCTTGTACTAGCTGCCTTTCCTGCAGCCTTGGCTGCTGCGGCGATGAGCGATTTTCTGACGATGAAGATATCCAACCGGCTGTCGTTGGCTTTGGTTGCTGCTTTTCTCGTTCTTGCGCCGCTCGTGGGTGTGACAATGGTCGATCTGGGCCTTAGCCTCGTGGCCGCTCTCATTGTTTTTGCAGTTTGCTTTGCTTTGTTCGCCGCCAATATCATGGGCGGCGGCGATGCCAAGCTTTTGACCGCGGCCAGCCTCTGGTTCGGCTTTGACCAGTCACTTATCGCCTTTCTCGTTCTGGTGGCCTATTCTGGCGGCGCTGTGACCCTGCTTTTCCTGTTTCTACGGGTCAAGGCCGATCTTGTAATGTCGATCGGCATCCCGCTGCCCGTATCGATCGTTGGTACCAACAAGATCCCTTATGGCATTGCCATTGCGATGGGGGGCCTGATGGCATTTGGAACATCGCCAATTGCAATACTGGCGCTCAAGGCCTTCTGACCCCGCTTAGATCTATCGCAACATTGCGTTAACCAGCATTCTAAGCTTCTCATTAACCATAATTACACCATTGCCGCCCATCCTGTCGCGAAGATCAAGGATTCTTCTGGGACATGGCAATGAAGCCCGCTCGCATCATCATTTTGACGGTGGCCGTCGTGGCTGCAGGCCTGGCCGGTCTGCTGGCAATGAACATGTCTGGCACACAGGCGCCCCAGCTGGTGGAAACGGTGGTGAAGGAGCCGACGATCAATGTTCTGGTTTCAGCCGATAACTTGCCGGTAGGCAGTCGTCTGAACGAGAAGTCTGTCGAATGGTTGAACTGGCCGCGCAGCGGTGTTGCGGAGGGCTTCATCACCAGCGAAGCGCGCCCCGATGCCATCAAGGAGCTTGAAGGCTCAGTCGTCCGCCTTCCAATCTTCAAGGGCGAGCCTTTGAGAGCAGAGAAGGTTGCAGACTCTTCCAGCCGCATCATGTCCTCGCTTTTGCCCTCCGGCAAGCGCGCGGTCGCAACTGAAATATCGGTTGCAACGGGCGCTGGTGGTTTCGTTCTGCCGAACGATCGCGTCGATGTCATCATGGTCCGTCAAAACAAGGATGCCGGTGGCGGTTATGTCACCGAGAACGTCCTCAACAACGTTCGCGTCCTGGCCATCGACCAGAACATCCAGGAAGCGCCCGATGGCAGCAAATCCGTTGTCGGCACCACCGCGACCCTCGAGCTCACACCCGATCAGACAAAGGTCATTGCCGTTGCGCAGCAGATGGCTGAGCGACTGACGCTCGCCTTGAGGTCGGTGGCTGACGCACAGGAGGCGGACACGCAGGCCGCGGATTACCTTCTGCATGGCGGTGGCAAAGCGGATATTCAGGTCATCAAATCGGGGTCGATCATCACCGGCTCGACGCAGGCGAATTGAACGGAGCGATTGGTTATGATTTTGAAACGCAAGACCCGCGCAACCGTTTCGACCGGCCTGGCTTTCTGCCTGGCCTTTTCCGGCATTCCAGGCAGCTTTGCACCATCCTTCCTGACTGTTCCAAGCGCTTCTGCAGCCGATAGCGGAGTGATCCGCATTGCGCAGGGCGGTGTTGGGATCAAGCGGCGGCTGACGATCGGGCTGAACAAGGCACTGGTGATCGACCTTCCATCCGATGCCCACGACATTCTCGTGGCCGATCCCTCCATGGCCGATGCCGTCACCCGCACGTCGCGGCGCATCTATCTTTTTGGCAAGACGGTCGGTCAGACGAATATCTTCGTCTTCGGTCCGGGCGGCGAGGAAATTGTCACCCTCGACGTGGAGATCGAGCGCGATATTTCCGGCCTCGAGGCAAACCTCCGCCGTTTCCTGCCGGATTCGAACATCAAGGTCGAAATCGTATCCGACAACATCGTGCTTTCCGGCTCGGTGCGCACGCCGCAGGATTCTGCCAAGGCTGCGCAACTTGCCAACGCTTTCCTGAAGGGTGGCGAGGCGACTACGCGCGAAATCACGGCGACAAGTGGCAACAACGGCGGGGACTCCGCAATCTATGCGGAAGGCCGACAAACCTCGACGGTTGTGAATCTCCTTTCGATTGAAGGTGAGGACCAGGTCACGCTGAAAATCACCGTGGCGGAAATCCGTCGCGAGGTTTTGAAGCAGCTTGGTTTCGACAACACTTTCACGCGTACCACGCCTTCCCGCAACGCCCTTGATGTTCTGACCGTCGAAGCCGGCACGCAGGGCCTGAATGGCACGATTGCCGGGCAGATCGGCAAGCTTGGCATTGAAACGGCCTTGAGCGCCCTGGAGCAGGCCGATGCGATCCGCACGCTTGCAGAACCGACGCTGACGGCGATCTCGGGGCAGGCCGCAACATTCAATTCGGGTGGAGAACGTCTGTATTCCACCACCGGCGTCGATGGCGTTACCACTGTAACCCCTTACCAGTACGGCATCTCGCTCGCATTTACCCCGACGGTTCTGTCGTCCGGCCGTATCAGCCTGCGTATCCAGACACGGGTTTCGGAGCCTGTGCTCACGACGTCTGCAGCCGAATATCGCAAGCGCGATGCGGAGACGACGGTTGAACTTCCGTCCGGCGGCTCGCTCGCCCTGGCTGGTCTGATCCGCGATGACATCTCCCAGAGTATGAAGGGTACCCCGGTCGCCTCGAAGGTTCCGCTTGTCGGCGCACTTTTCCGGGCAAAGACCTATGAGCGCAACGAGACCGAACTGGTCATCATCGCGACGCCTTATCTGGTCCGTCCGGTCAATCGCAACGAACTCTCTCGCCCGGATGACAATTTCCAGCCCGCCAGTGATGCCGAAAGCGTCTTCCTGGGACGGGTCAACAAGATCTATGGCCGCAAGGAGGCGTCTCCGCCGCCTGCGCCTTATCAGGGCAATGTCGGGTTCATCTACAAATGACGAAGCAAGCTCAGCTCCCAAACTTCGGCGGCAGCCGCTCGCAAGAAAGGCATCCATTCATGGATCCAAGAAAGACAACGCGATATTCGACGGGCCGCCTTTCGGTAGCGCTCGTCCTCGGCGCCGCAGCGCTGCTGTCTTCCTGCGCGGGCAAGGACAGCATGACCACCGGGTCCCTGCCGGACGATTACCGCACGCGCCACCCGATCGTGGTCGGCGAAGCGGAAAGAAAGATCGATATCCCGGTCGCCGCTGGTGATACCGGCCTCACGAAAGGCCAGTCGGAAGTCATCGCCGGTTTCATTGCGGAATACCGCCGGTCCTCGTCCGGCATTATCCAGATCATCACGCCGCGCGGATCGGCCAATGAAGGTGCAGTCGCGTCTGCCGCCTCCTCCACCCGCAAGCTGATGGTAAAGATGGGTGTTCCGGCCCAGAATATTCTGCAGGCGCATTTCCCCTCGGAATTCGGAGAGTCCGCTCCCATGCGCCTGACCTATGTGGCGATTGCCGCCAAGACGGAGCAGTGCGGTACCTGGCCGGCCGATATGACGCTGAATATTCAGAGCAACAAGAACTACTATAATTTCGGTTGCGCCAACCAGAATAACCTTGCAGCCCAGATCGCCAATCCGAACGACCTTCTCGGCCCGCGCCGCATGACGCCGCCGGACGGAACGCAGCGCGGTCAGGTGATGGAGCGCTATCGCGAATCGTTCACCGAGCTCAAGGATATGGACGAATGATGAAGCGTAACGGTTGGGCCTGATCCGATGATAAGCACCGTTCAATACGACGTAAATGGACAGCCGTCGCAGGCTCATGATGCCGAAGAACATTCCTCGGCGCTCGATCTCGAATCCGTGCGGCCGTTGCCGCGGATCTCCATTCATGCCTTCTGCGAAAGCGAAGGCGTCCAGCATATGATCGACAAGATGTCGCGTGACCGGCGCATGGCAAAGGTCAACCTGCGTGTGACGAGCGGCGGCACAACGGCGGCCGCCAACATGTATGCGTCTTCGCCGACCCCGAACCTGATCGTGCTGGAGACGGCGGCAGAGCCGCGCAATCTTCTTGCCGAACTTGCCCCCCTGGCAGAGGTCTGCGATCCCTCGACCCGCGTCATCGTCATTGGACGTTACAACGATATCGCGCTTTATCGCGAACTGGTCCGCAACGGCATTTCCGAATATCTGGTGGCGCCCGTTCCGATGGTCGACATGATGGCAGCGATCTCCGCCATCTTCGTGGATCCGGATGCAGAGCCCCTGGGCAAATCGATCGCATTTATTGGCGCAAAGGGTGGGGTCGGCGCCTCGACGATCGCCCACAACTGCGCCTTCGGAATATCGAGCCTGTTCTCGACCGAAACCATTCTAGCCGATCTCGACCTGCCCTTTGGTACGGCCAACATCGATTTCGACCAGGATCCGATGCAGGGAATTTCCGAGGCGGTTTTTGCGCCGGAGCGTCTGGATGAGGTATTTCTGGACCGCCTTCTGACGAAATGTTCGGATCATCTGTCGCTTCTTGCTGCGCCGTCGCTTCTCGATCGGGCTTACGACTTCGAAGGCCGCGCTTTCCAGCCCGTCATCGAAATCCTGCAGCGCAGCGCGCCGATCGCTGTTCTTGATGTACCCCATGCATGGAACGAGTGGACGACGTCGGTTCTTGCCGATGCGGACGAAGTTGTCATCTGCGCCGCGCCGGATCTCGCCAATCTTCGCAACACGAAGAACATTCAGGATGCGCTGAAGCAGTTGAGGCCAAATGACCGCGCACCGCATCTGGTTCTCAACCAGGTGGGAATGCCGAAGCGTCCCGAGATCAGCCCGTCCGATTTCACCGAGGCGCTGGAAATGGAGCCGATCGCCATTCTGCCGTTTGATTCAGCCCTTTTCGGCAATGCTGCCAATAGCGGCCGTATGATCTCGGAAATCGACGCCAAGTCTCCGGTGGCCGAAACCTTCTCGCAGATCGCCCATGTCGTCACGGGGCGCATCGCGGTCAAGAAGGCAAAGAAGGCTGGTCTCGGCAAGTTTCTTGGCATGCTGGGACGAAAGTAAGCCGCATCACGAAAGAGTTAGGTTTTAAGAAGCATGTTTGGAAAACGCGGAAACGACGGGTTTGGAAAGGGAGGCGCTGTCGTATCGCCGCCTGCACCTCAATTTACGCCCGCGCCAGCCGCATCGACGGCGTCGGAAGCCCCGATCAGGCCGCCTGCTTCGGCCGAAAACGCGACGATGCGGCAGCCCGTGGCGCCGCCCCCGCTCGCTCCGGCCGCGCCCGCACGCAAGCGGCCGGCCCGCAACGACCAGTATTACGATACCAAAAGCCAGGTTTTTTCGGCGCTTATCGACACGATCGACCTGTCGCAGCTCGCAAAGCTCGACAACGAGAGCGCGCGCGAGGAAATCCGCGATATCGTCAACGATATCATCACGATCAAGAATTTTGCGATGTCGATCTCCGAGCAGGAAGAGCTGCTTGACGATATCTGCAACGACGTTTTGGGCTACGGCCCGCTGGAGCCGCTGCTCGCCCGCGATGACATCGCCGACATCATGGTCAACGGGGCCGGGCAGACCTTCATCGAAGTTGCCGGCAAGACGATCGAATCGGAAATCCGTTTCCGCGACAACGCTCAGCTTCTGTCCATCTGCCAGCGTATCGTCAGCCAGGTGGGCCGACGCGTTGATGAAAGTTCGCCGATCTGCGACGCGCGTCTGCCTGATGGTTCGCGTGTCAACGTGATCGCTCCACCGCTTTCGCTTGATGGTCCGGCTCTCACCATCCGTAAGTTCAAGAAGGACAAGCTGACACTCGACCAGCTGGTCAAATTCGGAGCGATCACGCCTGAGGGCGCTGTTCTGCTCCAGATCATCGGTCGTGTCCGCTGCAACGTCGTCATTTCCGGTGGTACCGGTTCGGGCAAAACCACCCTTCTGAACTGCCTGACGCGTTATATCGATCTGGATGAACGCGTTATCACCTGCGAGGATACTGCCGAACTGCAACTGCAGCAGCCGCATGTTGTGCGCCTTGAAACCCGCCCGCCAAATATCGAAGGCGAAGGCGAGATCACCATGCGCGATCTGGTCAAGAACTGCCTGCGTATGCGCCCCGAACGTATCATCGTCGGCGAAGTGCGCGGACCGGAAGTCTTCGACCTCTTGCAGGCGATGAACACCGGTCATGACGGTTCCATGGGGACGATCCACTCCAATACGCCGCGCGAATGCCTGAGCCGTATGGAATCGATGATCGCCATGGGCGGTTATACGCTGCCGGCCAAAACTGTACGCGAGATCATCAGCGGATCGGTCGACATCATCATTCAGGCGGCACGTCTTCGCGACGGCTCGCGCCGGATCACCCAGGTCACCGAAGTGATCGGCATGGAAGGCGACGTTATCATCACCCAGGATCTGATGCGTTACGAGATGGATGGCGAGGACGCGAACGGGCGGATTATTGGCCGCCATGTTTCCACCGGCATCGTCAAGCCGCATTTTTGGGACCGTGTTCGCTATTTCGGTGAAGAGCGCCGCCTCACGGCAGCACTCGACGCCATGGAAACCTCCAAGGATTGAGACGGTTGAAAGGCAGTTCGCATGTTCGGGCTTGATTTGACCATGCTGTTGATCGTTCTTCTGGCTGCCGTATCGGCAGCCTTGGTGGCCTATGCGCTATTGTTCTCACGCCTGGAGACCGAGAAGAAGGCCGGTGCCCGATTGACGCGAGTGAAGGCCGCCGAAAGCGATCTGGGCAAGGCCAAGGCCGCGCGTGATCGCGTTCAGGAACTGTCCAAGCGACGCAAATCCCTGCAGGATTCCCTGAAGGATCTTGAAAAGAAGCAGGAAGAGAAAAACAAATACATCGGCGACAATAGCCTGAAATCCCGGCTTTCTCAGACTGGCTTGCCGGTGACGATGGGCCGTTTCTACGCAATGTCCGTTGGTCTCGGTTTCCTTGCTTCCCTCGTTGCGCTGATCGTCGGCATGCCCTTGCTTGCTTCGCTTGGTGCAGGTTTCGTTTTTGCCTTCGGTTTTCCGCGCTGGGTCATAGGTTTCCTTATCAAGCGGCGGCGCAACAAGTTTCTCGAGGAATTCCCCAACGCTCTCGACGTGATGGTTCGCTCGATCAAATCCGGCTTGCCGCTCAACGATGCGATCCGGCTGATTGCGGCCGACGGCAGGGAGCCTGTGAAACGCGAGTTCCAGCGAGTTGTGGAATCGCAGAAGATCGGCCTGAGCGTTCCTGAGGCCTGTGCGCGCATGCTGCAGACCATGCCGTTATCCGAGGTCAGTTTCTTCTCCATCGTCATCGCGATCCAGAGTCAGGCCGGCGGTAACCTCTCCGAGGCGCTCGGCAATCTCGGCAAGGTGCTGCGTGAGCGCAGGAAGATGAAGGCCAAGGTCAGTGCACTTTCGATGGAGGCCAAGGCCTCTGCCGTCATCATCGGTGCATTGCCGTTTATCGTCGCGACGCTCGTCTATCTAACCTCGCCGCAATACATGATGATCCTCTTCACCGATCCGCGCGGGCATATCATCATGCTTGTATCGGGAGTGTGGATGTCGATCGGAATCCTTGTGATGCGCAACATGATCAACTTCGAAATCTGAGGAGCGGACGGTGAAGGATCTTGCTGCAGCTATCACCGAACCAACCATGATCTTCGCAGTTCTGGTGGCGCTTGCCGTTTTCGCAACGCTCTATTCTCTGGCTGCACCGTTCATGGAACGTGGCGATCTGGATAAGCGCATGAAGGCAGTTTCCACTGAACGGGAGCAGATGCGCGCGCGAGAACGGGCTCGTATGAATGCCGATGGCAAGGCAAGTCTGCGAACCCAGAACAATCAGTCGGTCCGCCAAATCGTCGAACGCTTCAACCTGCGCGAAGCACTGGTTGACGAAGGCACCCTCAACAAGCTGCGCGCAGCGGGATTGAGATCACAGAACGCTCTGAACATGTTCCTCGTGGCGCGTTTTCTTCTACCTTTCCTGTTCCTGATCCTCGCTGCAGTCTGGGTATTCGCACTTGGTAACCTGGCCTCCAAACCGATGGGGATCCGGATTCTCGCGGTTGTCGGCTTCGCCTATGTCGGGTTCTACGCACCGAACATCTTCGTTTCCAACAAGGTCGGAAAGCGGCAGAAGTCGATCAAGCGTGCCTGGCCCGACGCGCTTGACCTGATGCTCATATGCGTCGAATCCGGCAACTCGATCGAAGCCGCCATGCGTCGCGCGGCGGAAGAGATCGGCACGTCTTCGCCCGAACTGGCTGAAGAGCTGGCACTGACGACGGCGGAACTCTCTTTCCTCCAGGACCGCAGGACTGCGCTCGAAAATCTCGGGAACCGCACGCAGCTCGATATAGTCCGATCTGTCGTGCAGGCTTTGATCCAGGCCGACCGTTATGGCACACCGGTATCGCAGGCGCTGCGCGTTCTGGCTCAGGAGAGCCGCGACGAACGCATGAACGAGGCGGAAAAGAAGGCTGCAGCGCTTCCGCCCAAACTGACCGTTCCGATGATCCTGTTCTTCCTCCCTGTTCTCGTGGCCGTTATCCTCGGCCCTGCAGGTATCCAGGTCTCCAGCAGGTTCTAATCTCTATCGCGTTCCTTTATGCATAAATCCTTGCCGCCGGAGGATAGCTGATGCTGGATGAAAATATCGACGAGATCGACGGAGCCTGCCACTGCGGAACTGTACGATTTCACGTGCGATTGGCAAATGGCCTACGCAGCGCTCGACGTTGCACCTGCTCTTACTGCAGAATGCGTGGAGCGATCGCAGTTTCGGCAAATCTCGACGATATCCAGATCGTGTCAGGCGAAGCGGCGCTGACGCTCTATCAATTCAACACGAAGACCGCGAAGCACTATTTCTGTTCGGTCTGCGGTATCTATACACATCATCAGCGACGATCGAACCCGCAGCAGTATGGCGTCAACGTCGCCTGCCTTGAGGGCATCAGCCCGTTCGATTTTCTGTCCGTCACGGTCAACGATGGTGTGTCGCATCCTTCGGATGGCGGCGTTCCCGGCAAGTCCGGCCGCGCCGGAGTGCTGAAATTCATCGCGGAATAACCGCTGTTATTTTTTCGGTCCGCTCGCTTCGACCAGCATCCATAGGACATCGGGATTCTCGAATGCTCGTAATGGTATAAAGCGCCATCCCCCCGGCCGGATTTTCAGGACAAGGTAGCCTCGCCATATCTTCCGTCGGCGGACCATGCTCCAAGGTATATGGCCAGAAGCGCCTGCTGCGTCTGAGATCGATACCCCGGTAGTATCGATCGTGAAGATAGCGCGCTTGTTTTCAGACGGCACCAACATCCATTTGATCGCGTTGCAGAGTGCAAGCGCGATGGGATAGGCTAACCAGCCGATCAACAAGGCTATCCATGTGTCTTGGAGTGTTAAGAATAGGGTTTCGACAGGTTCATCGAAGATCGATGAAATGCCTCTTGATGTATAGTGGTAAATCCCGATAGCCGAAGTTGCAAGAGACATCGAACTGCCGAAGATCAAAGTCGGTTTCCAAAGGTTATGCCATAAAAATTTCATGTTGTCGGAGAGCGCAAGCGTGGCAGAGCCACAGAACGATGTCACATTCGAGGATGTCATGAAATATTCCGACAAGCGAAATTGATCTGTTGAAAAGTAAACTTCGACTGAGCGTTTTATAAGCGCCTCAAGCTTAGGTTGCAATTGTGGTGCGGTGAAGTTTTTCGCGATATTGGATCGCGCATCAAGCTGCCAGATAAACGTGGGCTACTACAGGTTTGTAATGATATTCCTGGTGGTCCTTCAAGCCTCGGATGGGCCTGAATTCCGAGCAACCGTCAAAGGCTATGTCTTAGACCTCAGTTGACCGCAGATTTAGCTGCCTTGTCCTTGTCAGCAAGCTTTGCCCAGGAATTCTGCTGGGAGAGCATCGAGCGCAGATAGGTGACGTTGGTATCCGCCTGTTGCTGCGAAAGTTCCTTGCGGGCAATGGTTTCCGCTTCCGAGAAGCGTCCCTGCAATCCGACCACCAGTGCGAGGTTCTGCCGTACGCGGCTGTCGGCCGCCGGCTGCTGAGCCGCGTTGCGCATATAGGTTTCCGCGGTTTTGAGGTCGCCTGATAGAACATAGGACATGCCCAGATTGGACATGATGCTCGGTTCGTTCGGTTGGGTCTGCAATGCCGAGCGATATTTCTGCCGGGCTTCCTCCGAGCGTCCGAGCTGGTCGAGCACGGCGCCTTCGGCCGACATCAGTCGCCAGTCAGGATGATCCGGTGTCTGGGCTCTGCCAATCGTGCCGAGCGCCTGTTCGAGCTGGCCGGCTGCCGCCTGGGCCTTGCCATAGGCTGCAAGTACTTGCCGGTCACTGGGATTGGCGATTGCTACCTGCTGCATTACGGCAAGCGCCTGGGCGTGTTTGCCCGTCATGCCCAGCACTGTGGCATAACGTAGCCCGATATCGCGGTTTCGTGGGTCTTTGACATAGGCGCCGCCGATAGCCCGCTCGGTTTCGGCCAGTTGCGCAGCATCCATATTGTCTAGCGGCGTTGAAGACGTCTTCGCGATAGAACCGGTGGTAATCGTGTCGCGTTTCGAGGTGTTGCAGCCGCTTACAGCCATTGCCAGGCAGATGAAGATCGCGGCATGAGCCACGGACGAGTGTGAAATGAATGAACGCGTGGAGGATGTCTTTGATGCAGTCATCATGGTCTCGTCGGTCGTTGCCCTGCCGTCTTCCAAGGCAATGAAGAGTGGCGCATTTCCCATCCAGCAATAAACTGTTAACCCTAACGAATTGTTAAGACCAATGATTCCCGAAGGTTATCGAAGCTGCCATGACGCCTTTCCAGCATATCCATCGCTCCTCGTTTTTCGCACCTGCAGGCACCGTCACCAAGCCCGTGACTGCGGTTACGCCAGCCGATCTGGAAGGCGGAACGCTTCCGCCTGATGCCGCTGACTGGGTAAAAGCATCAGGTTTCAAGGCCGACGCGGGCTCTGTTCTCGTCGTCCCCGGTCAAGGAGGATCGATATCCCGGGTGCTTTTTGGTCTCGGCAGCGATCGTGCCGAATCGCCTTTCCTGAGCGGCAGACTTGCAAAGCTCCTTCCCCCCGGCGACTGGTCGATCGATGCGGAAGGTATCGCTGCGGATCACCTGGCTCTCGGCTTTGGTCTCGGCAGCTATTCATTCGCCAAATACAAATCGGAAAAACCAAGGGATGCACGGCTTGTCGTTTCCGGTGATGCCGATGCCATGGATATCGAAAGGCAGCTTGCCGGTGTCCTGCTCGCGCGCGATCTTATCAACACGCCGACCAACGACATGGGCCCGGATAATCTTGAGGCGGCCTTCCGCGCGCTTGGCGAACATTACGGTGCACTCGTCAGCTCGATCGTTGGTGACGATCTCCTGGAGAAGAACTTTCCGCTGATCCATACGGTCGGTCGGGCAAGCGCCGTCGCACCCCGCCTGCTCGAAATGCGCTGGGGCAAGAAGGGCAACCCGCGCATCACGCTCGTCGGCAAGGGTGTCTGCTTCGATACGGGCGGGCTGGATATCAAGACCGCGACCGGCATGGCGCTGATGAAGAAAGACATGGGCGGTGCCGCCAATGTCATGGGGCTGGCTTTGATGATCATGGATGCCGGCCTGCCCGTCGACCTCACGGTTCTGGTTCCGGCGGTCGAAAACTCGATTTCCTCCAATGCTTTCCGTCCGGGCGATATCTACAAGAGCCGCAAGGGCATCACCGTCCAGATCGACAATACAGATGCCGAAGGCCGCTTGGTGCTTGCCGATGCGCTTGCCTATGCCGACGAAACCCCGCCCGATCTCCTGATCGACATGGCAACGCTTACCGGTGCCGCCCGTGTAGCGCTCGGACCGGAACTGGCGCCGTTCTTTACCGATGACGAGGACTTGGCCGGCAAGCTTTTACTGGCGGCGAAAGAGGCTGCTGATCCAGTCTGGCGCATGCCGCTCTGGATGGGCTACGACAAGGACCTGCGCACACGCGCGGCCGACATCACAAATTCGCCCTCTGGCGGCATGGCGGGTTCGATCAATGCGGCGTTGTTCCTCAAGCGTTTCGTCACGGCATCGCCAAGCTGGATCCACTTCGACATTTACGGATGGAATCCGTCCGAAAAACCGCATGCCCCGGTAGGTGGGGAAGCCTTCGCCATCCGGGCGCTCTATCGCGTCATCCGCGACAGGGCGCAAGCCGGGAAGTGAAAAACAGACCGGTAACGGTTTGACGTTACGATCGGCATCCGTTGGAGATATCGGATGCCGATCGAATTGACCGCAACGGAGGCCTTGGGGCTGTGGCACCGCGTTTCGCTGGAAGAGGTGAGGGGCGAAGCGGCGGACCTGACATTGCGACAGATAGCGATCCTGCTGCAGATCTATCTGATCCCGCCGCCGCATACGGTGCGGGGACTTGCCGAAACGCTCGGCGTTACCAAGCCCGTGATCACCCGTGCACTCGACAGGATGGGCGAACTCGGTCTCGTCGATCGCGTCAGGGATGATCGCGATCGACGCAATGTCGTGATAAAACGAACCATTGGCGGCGCGCTTTATCTGGAAAAACTCGGCGACCTGATCATCCGGGAAGCAAGACGTCCCGCCTCATGAAGGACAAGACAATGGAATTGGACAGACGTCTAAATGCCTTTCGGCCGGATCTCGCAGCGGAAGCGTTGAAGGGACAGGTCGAGGCAGCCCGCTTCGTGAAGGGCGAACCCGCATCCGTCACCGGCTCCGTAGCGGCTCTGCGGCCGTTCCCGGATATTGGCCGCGGCATTGATACGGAACTTCTCTTTGGTGAGAGTGTCCGGGTGTTCGATCGTGCAAATGGTTTCGCCTGGGTGCAGGCCGATGCTGACGGGTATGTCGGCTATCTGCCGGAAGAGATGATTGGCTCGTTGGCTAAGCCGACGCACCGGATCACCGCCGCGCGGACCTTCCTCTACCCGGAAGCGGAGCTGCGCAAGCCGCCGATCAAGGCATTTTCAATGGGAAGCCTCATCACCGTCATAGGCGATGCGGAAACGCGCGGCACGCGCTATTTCCTTCTGGCCGGTGGCGGGGCTGTTATCGCAGCCCATTGCCTGCCGGTCGGCGAGGCAATGGCGGACGACTATGTGTCCGTCGCAACGAAGTTCATCGAGACGCCTTACCTCTGGGGTGGACGCTCGGGTTTCGGTATCGATTGTTCCGGCCTGGTCCAGCTGGCTTTGATGATGGTCGGCAAAAGCGCGCCGCGCGATTCCGACATGCAGGCGTCTTTCGGCAATGCGATCACCCGCGATGAGCTTCGTCGAGGCGATCTCGTCTTCTGGAAAGGTCATGTCGGCATCATGGAAGACGAAGAAACCCTGTTGCATGCGAATGGCCATACAATGACCGTTGCGCGCGAGAATTTCGAAGCGGCCGTCAAACGGATCGGCTGGCTTTATGAGCAGCCGACCGGCTACCGTCGTATAGTCTGACGCGGAGAGGCAGCACTTGTATGATCCTGGCTCCGTCATCACGAGAATGTTGGGCTCCTCTTCATGGTATCGGTGACCTCCTGCACCTATTTGTAAGGGGAAGCGCAGACCGAGATATGGAGTTTAGCCACATGCTTAAAGGTGCATGGATATTGCCTGCAACAATGCTGGTCGTGCTCATCCTCGCGGCGGTACCCTCGGTCGTCTTCGCAGCCGAAGGGGATGCGTTCGGTCCCTCGATGAAGACTTATTTCAAGGACCTTCCCGGTGTCGTTCCCGAGGCGTCGCGGGTCGCCAAGGAAGCGCCGGAAGGTTATCGCTGCACGACTGGTGTCGGTTACACGTCCGAGCCGCGCCGGAGATTCCGCGACAGCATTCTGGATGATCTTCCCGTTCAGGTCTATCGTTGCGAAACGCCGAACGGCGTCACCTACACCGGCACGCATATGCCCAACACCCAATGGGTCCCCGGCCTCAATCCGCGCCATCTCCCCGAGTGATTTTGGCCTGCCTATGGTGGGTAGGTTTGCTTTGACAAAGGCTAATGCGGCCAGCCGAAAAGGATTGCTTGAAGTGCAAATGCTGAAAACAGTAAAGGCCCGCAAGCGGGCCAATTACTAAATATAAACAATGGGAATGGTGCCCAGAAGAGGACTCGAACCTCCACACCCTTTCGGGTACCAGCACCTGAAGCTGGCGCGTCTACCAATTCCGCCATCTGGGCGACGGAGAGCGATGTACGGGGGTGGCCCCGTCCTGTCAACCGGCTTTTTGAAGTTTCTGTGTCAGTTGCCAAAAAAGTTTTCGACGATGGTCTCAAACCGGGTTTTCGGCTCCCATTTTGGCGGCCTGCCGATCGAGGTGACCGAGGTCCCTCTCGGGGTCGATCACGTCGCGAACGCGCTGTTTCAGCTCCTTCGGCCCTGGAAAGCCTCCGTCGCGCTTGCGCTCCCATAAAAGAGCACCGTCCAGCCTTATCTCGAACGCGCCGCCGGTGCCGGGAATGAGGCCGACCTCTCCGAGCGAATCACCGAAAGTCTGTAACAGCTCCTGTGCCACCCAGCCGGCCCGCAGCAGCCAGTTGCACTGTGTGCAGTAGAGGATGGTGATATGAGGTTTGCGGTGTGAGACAGCAACCGGCCTTGCGGGATCGCTCGCAGTGGCCTCGTCTAAAGCGAGCTTGACCATCGTCGCCAGGTCGGCATCGGCAAAACCGGCCTTTTCAGCCGTCTCGAAGCTTGCAAGCGCCGCCTTCATCGCCGGAATGGGCACATCGAGATGCAGGGCGTAGTCACGCACCACGCTAATATCCTTGACCACGCCGGACACGGGAAAGCCGACATGGCTTGTCTCGCCCAGCACGACAGGAAGGCGGCCTTTCATTGCGGGGCTTGCAGCCGGGCTCCCTGATAAGACCTCAATCATTTTCTCGCGGGAAAGCCCGGCCCGGCCCCCGAGCTGCAGAGCTTCCTTCAGGCTTTCCCAAAGGCCGCTCAGCATCATGTTGTTGATAAGCTTCGACGCTGCTCCATGGCCTAGCGCGCCAACATGATGAATACGGTCGGAAAGCATCTCCACTACCGGCAGCAAGCGGCGGTAGTCGTCTTCATTACCTCCGATGTAAAAACCAGCCTTTCCGGTGAGCAGTGTTTCAGGCCCGCCCGATATGGGGGCATCCAGCAATCGCCCGCCCTTAAGCTCGATAGCCGATTGGTGGCTGCGAAGCGTGAGCGGGCTCACCGTACTGGTGTCGACGATCAATTTGCCGGACAGGTCAAGGCTTTCGAGCGCTCTTACCATCGCATCCACTGCTGCATCATCCAGAAGGGCAAGGATGATGATGTCGGAAGTTTCGGCAAGGTCTGGAATGCCGCTGGCGGCAAAAGCCGTTTCGGGAAAGTCCTCCGGAACGCCACTTCGACTCCAGCCGGCAACTTCGAACCCGCTGGAAGCGAGCCGGACTGCCATAGCACGCCCCATGCGCCCCAGGCCGATGATGCCGATACGAGGTTGTGTCATGCTATCTCCTCCATTCTATTCCTGCCGCTAGAACCTTCCTAATCGGTCCTTTCGGTAAATGCCATTTCCATGCAGTTCGGCGTGAATTGCCCCGCTACGGAACAAAATCCGGTAACGCGCATTTTATTGGCTGGAATAGGAGGAAACGAAATGGCTTATGATCCCAATCCGAATGACAATCGTCCTGATCTGCGTACGCCGCCGCCGGCAACGCGAAGCAACTCATCCTGGATGGGGTGGGTAGCTGTTCTCGCCGTGATCGTCGTGGGTGCATTCGTCTGGTCGCAAATGGGTAGTGCGCCCACCGATGCGACGACGACGTCCTCGACGACCCAGCCGGCAGCGCCGGCGGCTCCAGCCCCGGCAACGCCAGCCCCGGCAACGCCGGCGCCAGCAACGCCCGCGCCTGCGCCGGCAGCACCGGCTCCTTCGGCACCGGCAAATAACGGCGGCTGATAACCGCTTACAGGCTGCTGATAAGACAAGAAAAAGCCGCCCTCTCATCGAGAGGGCGGCTTTTCTTTTTAATTCAGGTGATCGGCCTGTAGCGGCATCACGCGTGGCTCAGAAGTCTTCCCAGCCGGGTTCCACCGCCAGAGCAGCAGATCCCGCCGTGCGGAAATGGACAGGGGTGCGGATCGGTTTTGCCGTGGAGCGCATGGCTTTCACTGGCGTTGACGGCGCAGAATGTCCGGATGCCTGACCGAATCGGAACTGTTCGAGCAGCGAAAACAGCGCCTGTGATTCATGAGCGAGACTGCGACTTGCGGCAGTCTGTTGTTCTACCATTGCGGCATTCTGTTGTGTGCCCTGGTCAACTTCGTTGATCGCATGGTTGATGTTGCCGAGTGCAAGCGATTGTTCGCGGGAAGCATCAATGATGGCGATAATGTCGGAGTTGATGTGATGCACCTGTCCGCCAATTTCCTGCAATGCAGTACCGGCCTTGCTAACGAGCTCGACGCCGCTTGCTACGTGGTTGCCGGATGTCGTGATCAGTGCCTTGATCTCCTTGGCGGCGCCAGCCGAACGCTGTGCCAACTCGCGCACCTCCTGTGCGACAACTGCAAAACCCTTGCCGGCTTCACCTGCACGAGCGGCCTCCACACCTGCGTTGAGCGCCAGAAGATTGGTCTGGAAGGCGATCTCGTCGATAACGCCGATGATGTTGGAGATTTCGCGGGATGAGTTATCGATCGAATCCATCGCCTTGATCGCCTCGCGGACGATCTCGCCCGAGCGTTCAGCATCGGCTTTGGCACGGTTGACGAGTGCGCCAGACTCTTCTGCACGCTTGCTGGAATCCTTGACCGTCGTGGTAATCTCTTCAAGAGCAGCAGCCGTTTCCTCAACAGAGGCCGCTTGACGTTCCGTTCGTTGCGCCAGATCGTCCGCTGCGACACGGACTTCGTTGGAGCTGGAAGCTATGGCTCGGGCGTTGTCAGCAACCGTTGCCATGGCGTCACGCAGCTTGGCGGATGCGATGTTGAAGTCGACGCGCAGCTTTTCCAGCGAGGCAATAAAAGGCGCATCGATCGTTTGCGAGAGGTCACCATCCGCCATATTGGTGAGACAGGCGGCCAGCCGTTCGACGTTTTCCACTCGTTGGGTCACGTCTGTTGCAAATTTGACAACCTTTATGACGCGCCCTGTATCGTCGAATACGGGGTTGTAGGACGCCTGGATGAAGACATTGCGGCCACCCTGGCCGATACGGGTGAATTCGCCTGCAACGAACTCGCCCGAAAGCAGCCGCTCCCAGAACCGGGCATAGTCCGCCGACGCAGCATAGGTCTCCTCGACAAACATGCGGTGATGCCGACCGACGATCTCGCTGAGGCCATAGCCGAGAGTCGACAGGAAGTTCTCATTGGCGCCTATGATCGTGCCATCTGTGTTGAATTCGATCGTTGCCTGGGCGCGGGATATGGCGTCGATTTTAGCCGCGCTGTCGAGCGCATGCAGTTTTGAATCCGTAATGTCATTGGCGAATTTGATGACCTTGATGACTTTTCCGCTGCTATTCTTGACCGGATTATAGTTGCCTCGGATGAAGACTTCCCTTCCACCTTTGGCGATCCGCTTGAAATCACTCGAGAAGAACTGGCCATTACGTAACGCGCTCCAGAAGGCCGTGTAGTCCTTAGACTTTACGTAATTGGCTTCGACAAAAAGGCTGTGATGTTTGCCGATTATTTCCTGTGGCTGATAGCCCATCAGATCGCAGAAATTCTTGTTGGCCTTGATGATGCGACCTTCAAGATCAAATTCGATGATCGCCATCGATAGATCGAGCGCATCAAGAACTCGGTCTGAACTGGATTGGAAAGAAAACATAGTTGACTATCCTCAACATAGGAGGTTGCGTTACTGCATAAATTGTAATCGATATATAATATTCGGGTTAACTTACTGATAATACAGTAGGTTATTAATGCTACGAGGGGTTTTCTTTCTTTAATTGATTGCACGCAATGGGTGTCTTTTTGATGCAAATTTTAACTATTCATTAACCTTGTTGAGGGAGGCTTCCGGCAATCGTCTCGATTGGCGGTTGGTTGAAATGATCGGCAAGGAGAAAGAGCATGACGCTCCAGACGCTGCCCGGAAAGATCCTGGACAATGCCCACCACACGCTGCTTTTGATGCAGGAGGGCACAGCATTCCACGCTGTTTGTGTCGTGAATGACAGCCGCATCGGCAATGTCCGTTCGAAACTCTGCCTCATCGAAAAGATTGCAAGCCGCAAGCTTGATCACGGTGAAGTAGCATTCGACGGTCGCGTATGGATTACCTCGTCTGATCTCCCGCGCCCCGGCCATTAGGCCTTTCCCGGTGAGATCGTATCATGTTGTGGAATCCAACGGGATTGGACAATCGGGTCGCCCGTTTCAGACATGCCGAGGGCTCGGGAAGTTATTGCCCGGTCATGACGCTTTCGATCACCTTTGCAATATCATGCTCATTATAGGGTTTGCGCAGCAGGCCAGCCCGAGCTGGGGCTCCATCGGGCTTTTGATTCTCGCCGGTCGCAAAAATTACGGCGAGGCTCTGCTTGAGCTCGATCGCCTGTTTTACCAGTTCTCCGCCGCTTGTATCCGGCAGGCCGATATCCGTCAGCAGCAGATCGATCTCGGAACTCGCGAGCTCCTGAAGCGCCTCGTGTCCGTTAGAAGCCTCGATCACTTCGTGACCAAACTCCATAAGTATTTCGGCAGTATTGGATCGGATCAGAAAATCGTCTTCGACAAGCAATATCCTCAGTGCCGGTACTGAACGGTAGGCGCCAGGTTCCGAGACATCGGTTCTTGGAGATGCCGATTGTTCCACTTGCTTCTGGTTGGCGATCACATGGCGGATACGGCGCGCCAGCGCCTCGCGAGTATAGGGTTTCGATAGAAGCTCGACACCAACATCGAGAATGCCGCCATGCACGATCGAGTTTTCCGTGTAACCCGAGGTGAACAGGACAGCGAGATTGGGTAAACGCTCCTTGGCACGGCGCGCCATTTCCCTACTCTTCAGCGGGCCGGGCATGACGACGTCGGTGAAGATTACGTCGATTGGAATACCGCTCTCGACCACGTTGAGGCCTGCCTGAGCATCCTTGGCGGAAAGGACCCGATAACCGAGATCGGTCAGCGTCTCTATAACGGTGGTGCGGACCTCCTCGTCATCCTCGACGACAAGCACTGTTTCGGTTCCGCCGACGACAGGGCCGGCAGGAACGACCACCTCGCGATCCTCGTCGGCAACAGAGCGGGGAAGATAGACCTTGACGGTCGTGCCTTGGCCGACCTCGCTATAGATTTTCACATGGCCGCCTGACTGCTTGACGAAACCATAGACCATGGAAAGGCCAAGCCCGGTTCCCTTGCCTTCCGGCTTGGTCGAGAAGAACGGCTCGAACACCTTTTCCAGAACTTCGGGCGTCATGCCTGAACCGGTATCGGTAACGGCGAGCAGGACATATTGCCCGGCTGCAACTTCCGCATGGGCGCGGGCGTAATCCTGGTCGAGGAAGGCATTGCCGACCTCGATCGTCAGCTTGCCAGATCCCTCCATCGCATCGCGGGCATTGATCGCAAGGTTGAGCAGCGCGTTTTCCACCTGCGTCGGGTCCGCATAGGTGTTCCACAGCCCACCGCTGGCGATGACCTCAACCTCGACTGCCTCGCCCAGCGACCGGCGTAGAAGATCGTCCATGCCTGCAATAAAGCGGCCGATATTGATGACCCGCGGCTCCAGTGCCTGACGTCGGCCGAAGGCGAGCAACTGGCTGGCGAGCTTTGCGCCGCGGTGGACGCCGGCCAGCGCATTTGAAACGCGCCGCTCGGCATTTTCGTTGCCGGCGATGTCCTTGGCGAGAAGCTGCAGATTGCCTGCCACGACCTGAAGCAGGTTGTTGAAGTCATGCGCGACGCCGCCGGTCAGCTGGCCGATCGATTCCATCTTCTGCGCCTGCTGCAGCGCCCGTTCCGCCAGCCGACGCTCGGCGATCTCCGCCTCGACTCGCGCCTCCAGGCCTTCGTTGAGCTGCTTGAGCTGCTCCTCTGCGCGCATGCGGTGGCGAACCTGCCGCTCCAGATTGCTCGCATGTTCCTGCAGGCTGGCTTCGGCTGCACGTTGTTCGGTGATGTCGGTATGGACTCCGACCCATTCCTCGATCTCGCCATCCGCACCGATGATCGGCACACTGCGGATCGAGAAGGTGCGGTAGACGCCATCATGGCGCAGAACCCGGTGCTCCCAGATATAGGTGGACTTGGCGGCAACCGCGGCCTGCCAGCTGGCCACGGATCCGGCACGGTCATCCGGATGCACGGCATTCGACCAGCCATAGCCTTGATATTCCTCCGAGGATTGACCGGTCAGGGACGCCCAGCCGGATTGTTCGCCGAGCATGCGTCCATCAGCCGTGTTCGTCCACAATACGCCATGGATGGCGTTGACGGCAGCCCGGAAGCGGTTGTTGCTGCGGCGAAGCGCGGTTTCCGAGCGCTTGCGGGCCTCGACATCGATGATCAGCACATAGATGCCGTCAACCTCACCCTTCGGCGTGCGGCGCGGCACATAACGCACTTCCGCCGTCCGTCTTTCACCGTCGGGTCGGCGGATCACCGTGTCATTGATGATCGCCTCGCCTGAAAAGGCTTTGTTTATGAACGGGATGCGGGTCTTGTAGTAATCCTGCCCGACAATGTCGGCGACATGTTTGCCGATCACGTCGGCGGCTGGAAGGCCGAACCATTCCCGGTAGCCTTCATTGGCGAAACGATAGGTGCTGTCGCGATCGATGAAGCCGACGAGGATCGGCAGGGCGTTGGTCAGCTGGGAAAGTTCCTCGCGGCTTTCCGCCAGCGCCTTGACCGCCTTCACCCTGTCGGTATTTTCAAGCACCGTGCACAAAACACCGTCGACTTTGCCGCTTTCGGCATAGATCGGCGTGTAGAACAGGTCGAAAATCACGTCTTCGGGAACGCCATGGCGATGCAATGTCATCGCCTGGTCGCGGAAGGATTGCACTTCCCCGCGAAAGCCGGCTTCGAGAATTTTTCTGTTCCAGTCCCAGATCTCCGGCCAGATGCCGGGAACGGTGCTGCCGAGCGCGCGGGGATGATAACTGCCGGCGATTTCGATGTAACCGTCGTTGTAGATCATCACATGGTCATCGCCCCACATAAGCACTTGCGGGATGGGCGAATTGACAATCGAATTGACCTTGATTCGCAGATGCTGCGGCCATTCGGAAATCGGTCCAAGCGAGGTCTGCGACCAGTCGAATGCGCGGACAAGTTCCCCCGCTTCGCCTCCGCCAATCGGCCAATGGGCGGATACGACCTGATAGTTCATGAATTCACCGAAACGTGGGAGTAGGACAAGCGCCGATTATATGGAGCAGCAGACCCGTTTTCCAAGAGGTTTCAAGCGCAATTACATGATGATCGATGGACTGTACGGTCACTGAAAATATCGGTGGCGAGACTTGCTGTCTTCATAGGCCTCAGGCGATCAACAGATAGGCCGAGATGGTCAGGATCGAGAGGATGGTCGATATCAGCACGACGCGTCCGGTCAGGCTTGCCTCCCTGTTGTAGAATTCCGCCAGCATGAATGGACCGGTACCGGTCGGCAAGGTCGCGAGCAGAACCGCTACATGCACCGAGCCCGCAGGCAGGCCGAGCAGCGGCCCGGCAACCACCCAGGTGACGAGCGGATGGGCGATTAGTTTCAGGGCGACCAGAATGCCGGTGGTGGAAAGCCTGTTTGTTGCCGTCGCCGCCTGCGGACCGGCAAGGAAGAGACCGAGCGCGATCAGTGCGCAAGGCGAGGCCGCACCCGAAAGCAGCTTCATGAATGAATGGACCGGCTGCGGTAGCGCCCAGCCGGATAGCATGAAGATGGCGCCGAGCACGGGCGCGACAAGCAGCGGGTTCTTGCAGAGCGAGGCAAGCGTCTTGAACGCGATGTCGCGGCGGCGGGTCTCTGACTGAAGCCCGCCCTCGATTAGAATGATGGCGACGGCAAACAGGATGCAGACCGTGAGGATGGTTGCGATCAGCGTTGGTGCCATGCCGCTAGCGCCAACAAGCGACAGGACCAGCGGAAAGCCGACAAAACCTGTATTGGCGTAACTTGCATTCAGCGCATCGACCGCAGCATCTGCGAGATGCCGGCCCTTGGCCACTCGCCAGAACAGCGTACCGACAAAGATGACCGCACAGCCGGCGCTGAAAGCGAGGATGAAACCGGGTTGCCAGATCTGCTCGATCTTTGCATTTGCCATGATGTCGAACAACAATGCAGGAAGGGCAAGATAGACGACCAATCGGTTGACCTCGCGCGTCGCATTTGGCCCGAGTGCACCGCTTTTCCGGGCAATCCAGCCGGCAAGAATAAGTGCAAATATGGGTAGGACGATCAAAAGGTTGGTCAGCATGTCGGCAGGCTCGAATTTTCGCTGTCCCTTGCCTAGCGCTATTGATCGATATAATCCAATGTCATTAAAGTGCCGAATTGATACTCTGGAGGTATCAAATGGATACGCGCCATATGCGCTATTTCGTTGCACTGGCGGAGACCCTTCATTTCGGTCAGGCAGCAGCCCGTATGAACATGAGCCAGCCGCCTTTCAGCCGGCAGATTGCGGCGATTGAAAAGGCGCTCGGCGTCCGGCTGTTCGAACGTAATTCCCGCAATGTCGTGCTGACGACGGCGGGCAAGCATTTCCTCAATGATTGCCGATCAGTACTGGCCGGGTTCGAGGCGGCGTGCCGCGACGTACAGCTTGTCGCGAACGGTGCCAAGGGCGAGTTGAGACTGGGTTTCACCATGTATGCGGCGCAGGGCATCGTGCCGAAACTTGTGCGCCTGCTATCTGATGCTGCACCGGATGTGCGGCTCGTTCTCGAAGAAAGGTTGCCGAGCGATATTGATGAGCTTCTGTTGGAAGCGCGGCTGGATGCCGCAGTCACTCTTGGAAATCCGACGGCGCCGCATCTTCGGACCCGGCTCCTTGCGCGTGATCGGCTTCGCCTGATCGTCCACTCTGATCATCCGCTGGCCTCAGCTGAAAAGGTGGGGGCTCAGGCCTTGGCGTCGGAAAGGCTGATCGCCGCTCCAGCATCGGTGGTGCCGACATTGCGTTCGGCTATCGGGGCCTATTGCGCAGCAGACGGTATCGTTCCGCATTTCGCGCTGGAGCCACGCCTGCAGCACACGATCATAAGGCTGGTGGGGGAAGGCTTGGGCGTTGCTCTGATCCCGCAATCGCTCTGCAGCGATCTCGGCGAGACCATAGTCTCCCGCCCGCTGATCGATCCGCCTGAATTTGACGTCGTACTCTGCGCTCCCACGGCATCGAAAAACCCGGCCGTCGCAAGACTTTTCGAGCTTGTGAAGCAATTGTCCTTCTAAAGCGCCGGCCCCAGTTTGATCGCGCTACCATCGGAAAAGCGCGACAACCGGAACCGGCTCAGATCATGTCCAACGGCATGGCCCTTTATGAGATCGGCAACAACGCGGCCGATACCGGGCCCGATACCGAAGCCATGGCCGCTCATGCCGGTTGCGACGAACAGGCCGCCGATCGCCTCGACGCGATCGACCACCGGCACGACATCCGGCATCGCATCGATCATTCCCGCCCATCCGGTTTTCAGGCGCACCGGGCCAAGATCGGGGAAAAGCCGGGCGAACTCGCGTTGCACCGAACGCAACCCCTTTTGCGAGGAAGCGGGGTTGAGGATGCGCATCCGCTCGAACGGGCTGGTTTCGTCGGCCGTCCATGTTCTGCGCGTCGACCATGCATCGGGAAAGCCGGAGGGCGCTGCGGGCAAATAACGAAGGCCGAAAGGATTATCGAGGAGCGCCGGCAGGTATTTGATCGCGTGCCGGAAAGAGTCCGGCCCGACATAAAGCGCGCTGCCGCTGCCGGGAGCCAGTGTGTAGCCGCCATCCTGCCGACGACGGAAGGCGACGTGACTATCGACCCCAGCTCCCGCGTGAACCTCAGGCATCGGTTCGGTGGCTGCGACCGTGGAGCGAACGCTGAGCTGCGGGATGGACACGCCATGCAGACGCAACAGCAGCGACGACCATGCGCCGCCGGCGACCAATACGCTGGAGGTTTCGATCAATCCGGTCTCGGTCCACACGCCGCTGATCCGGCCAGCGGAAATGTCGAGGCTGCGGGCGGCGCAGTTTTCGACGATCGTGGCGCCCTTGCGTGCTGCGAGCCGCGCAAGGGCAGGCACGGCAAGCCAGGGTTCCGCCCGCATGTCCGAAGGGGTCGTCATCGCCCCATGGAACTTGCGCGCCATGCCGGGAATGAGCGCCGCCGTCTCGGCCGAACTCAACAGTCGCGTATCGACATCGTGCCGGGCGGCGATCGTCATGAAGTCGTCGAAATCGGCCATCTCCTTTGCCGAATTGGCGAGATAAGTGACGCCGGTCTGCGCGAGACCAATATCCTCGCCGCATTCCTCCGCAAGCTGCTTCCATAGCCGGCAGGCTTCTATGACGATCGGCAGCTCGTCCGCATCGCGCCCCTGCTGGCGGATCCAGCCCCAGTTCCGCGACGACTGTTCCGCCGCGATCCGCCCCTTTTCGACAAGCGTCACCGCGACGCCCTTTTCCGCCAGATAAAGCGCGGTGGTTACCCCGATCACGCCGCCGCCGATGATCACCACATCCGAACGTTTCGGGAGGGGGCCATGAAACTGGATCGGATCGCTTTCGGAAAAGGGGAAGTTGGGCACGGGATGCGGTCCTGACTGGCGGAGGTTGAGTGTGTCGACTCCTAGTCAGTCGGATTGGGGCGATCAAGACGGCACTTCTGCTGAATTTGACCACCAGTGGCGGCAATTCCGCACGGCGCGATCAAAAACGATCATCCGTCATACCGCAGAGCATGGCGGATAAACCCAAGGTTAGCATCGAGAGCCCCATGTATGATTGAGGTCCGGGCGAGCAGGTGAGAGCTTTCTTCACGAGCAGAACAGGAATTTTGCTCATTCAAACCTCTCCGGTCGGTCTTCTTCTTCCGCTCGACATGCGGATTGCAGTGAGCCTGCGGAGACAGACAGATTGAAGGAAACCACGATGAAAATTCTGGCCGACAAGATCCTTTCCCAATCCGCTTATTCCCACGATATCGACACTCCTCTCGATGAGGTCGATATCGCCGACTGGCTCTTCAATCTGCCGGAGGCTGAGTACCAGCGCTGCTGCCCGCCCGACCACATTGCTGCGGGAGCGACCTTCACCGATGACGGACGCCGCATGTCGATCAATGTCGAGATGATCGGCACTGGTCTGGTCGTCCAGCACTATGTCGCAGACGAGGCAACGCCCTCCTATTGCCGGATGAATTCGATTTCGGACGTCTTCACGCCATTGGGTGAGCGCACGCAGGTCAATGTCATCTGGGAACTGATCGCTGAAGCGATTGACGGCAACCGCACCCGCTACACCAACCGCGTCACCTGCCATCCGACTGATATGTTCATGGATTTCATTGCAAAGCACGGTCAGACATTCGAGCAGGCCGCAGCTGCGCGACAGGCGGCCGGCGGCGACCATAATCATCGCGAAACCCCATTGTTTGCCGAAAGCATCGCCCGCAAGGCGCGTGCGAGGGCGGCAATCAGGGCGGCAGCTGAGTGAAGTTGCCGTGCTCCCAATAAAAAATGCCGCCCTCGGGCGGCATTTTTTTGAAAGTCGAGATGTGATCAGTCGTCCTTCATCTTCAGCGCTGCGATAAACGCTTCCTGCGGGATATCGACCTTGCCGAATTGGCGCATCCGCTTCTTGCCTTCCTTCTGTTTGTCCAGAAGTTTACGCTTGCGGGTGGCGTCGCCACCGTAACACTTGGCCGTCACGTCCTTGCGCATCGCCGAGATCGTCTCGCGGGCAATCACGTTGCCGCCGATTGCTGCCTGGATCGGAATCTTGAACATGTGTCGCGGGATCAGATCCTTGAGCTTCTCGCACATGTCGCGGCCGCGCTTTTCCGCCGCCGAACGGTGAACGAGCATGGAAAGCGCATCGACTGGCTCGCCATTGACCATGATCGACATCTTCACGAGATTGCCTTCGCGATAGCCGTGCAGATGGTAATCGAACGAGGCATAACCCTTGGATATAGACTTCAAGCGGTCGTAGAAGTCGAACACCACTTCATTGAGCGGAAGCTCATAGCTCAGCATGGCGCGCTTGCCGACATAGGTCAGTTCAGTCTGGATGCCGCGGCGGTCCTGGCAGAGCTTCAGGATGCCACCTAGATAATCGTCCGGTGTCAGGATCGTTGCCTTGATCCACGGCTCCTCGATCGAAGCGATCTTGACCACATCCGGCATGTCGGCCGGATTGTGCAGCTCCTTCATCGAGCCATCCGTCATGTGAAGATGATAGACGACCGAAGGAGCGGTTGCGATCAGGTCGAGGTCGAACTCGCGCTCGAGGCGCTCCTGAATGATTTCCAGATGCAGCAGGCCGAGGAAGCCGCAGCGGAAACCGAAGCCGAGAGCGGCAGACGATTCCATTTCGAACGAGAAGGACGCATCGTTGAGGCGAAGCTTGCCCATCGCCGCGCGCAGGTCTTCGAAATCGGCGGCATCAACAGGGAAGAGACCGCAGAACACCACCGGCTGGGCCGGCTTGAAGCCCGGCAGGGCCTTCGCCGTCGGCTTCTTGTCTTCGGTAATAGTATCGCCGACGCGGGTATCGGCAACTTCCTTGATCGAGCCGGTGAAGAAACCGATTTCGCCCGGACCGAGTGAGTCGACGGCCAGCATCTTCGGCGTCAGCACGCCGACGCGTTCGACCTGGTATTTTGCGTCCGTGCCCATCATCCGGATGGTCTGGCCCTTGGAGAGTACGCCGTCGAGGATACGCACCAGAACCATGACGCCGAGATAGGTGTCATACCAGCTGTCGACCAGCAGGGCCTTCAGCGGGCCCTTGTCGCCGGCTTCGCTTTTCGGCGGCGGCAGCTGGTGGACGATGGCTTCGAGAACGTCGGGAATGCCGAGGCCGGTCTTGGCTGAGATCAGCACGGCTTGGGAGGCATCTATGCCGATAACTTCCTCGATCTGTTCCTTGATCCGATCCGGTTCGGCCGCGGGAAGGTCGATCTTGTTGAGGACGGTGACGATCTCGTGATTGTTGTCGATCGCTTGATAGACGTTGGCCAGCGTCTGCGCTTCGACGCCCTGGGAGGCGTCGACGACGAGCAGCGAACCTTCGCAGGCGCTGAGCGAACGCGAGACTTCATAGGCGAAGTCGACATGGCCGGGCGTGTCGATCAGATTGAGGATATAGGTCTCGCCATTGTTCGCCTTGTAATGCAGGCGGACGGTCTGGGCCTTGATGGTAATGCCGCGTTCGCGCTCGATATCCATCGAGTCGAGAACCTGTTCCGACATGTCGCGTTCGGCAAGGCCGCCGGTCGTCTGGATCAGACGGTCGGCCAGGGTCGACTTGCCGTGGTCGATATGGGCCACGATCGAGAAGTTGCGGATATGGTCAAGCGGCGTGCGGGAATTGGTGCTCATGGTTCGCGCATATATCAGTGACAATCCCCGCCGCAAAGGGGGAAGATAACCGTTTGTTGACTATCAGCCCTCCAGGGCCTGCGCCTTGGCTTCCGCCTGAGCCTCTGCAGCCCCCGGTTCCGTCATGGTCGCGGCGTTCGGCATCTGCGCGCTTCGCATCTCGTGGCTTTCGCGCTCGTCTTCCGGTGCCGGTCCGCGTTCCTTCAGGCGGAAGACGATATAGAGGCCATAGGCGGTCGCCACCAGAATGATCGCATAGATGAAGGTCTGCTGGCCAAGGACCGGCGCGAGGAAGGTGATGCAGAGCGGCACGATCGTTGCAGCCGTCGACCATGCGACGAGAAGGGTGGAGGACAAAGGCACGAAATCGCCCGGATCGGCGCGGTCATTCGCATGCGCATTGGCGACCGAATAGACGGTTTCCACTGCCCCACCGAAAACGAGGAAGACGATCATCAGAAGCACGAAAGTGGTAAACGACACCATCAGCGCCGCAAAACCCGCAACAACGATCAGCCCGCAGGTGAAGAGCAGCACGACGCGGCGATCGAGCCGGTCTGAAATGATGCCGAGAGGATATTGCACGAACAAAAGCCCGGTCTGCATCACCAGCATCAACAGCGCTACCTCGCCCTGTGTCACGCCGTTGAGCGTCGCGTAGATCGGGGTAAAGCCCTGCACGACCATCGATAGACCGCCCGAGGCAAGCACGCCGACAAGGCCGACCGGCGAGATCTTCCAAGCCATCCTGACATTGACGCTGACGCTGGCCGGTGCAGGCGGGTTCGGCAGGCGAGTAAGTCCGATCGGGAGGATGGAGAGCGCGGTGACGAAAACGACGATGAGCGGTGCAAGATTGCTGTCCGCCGGCACCTGCCCGAACAGCCATGCGCCGCCGCCGAGCGCAAGCACAAAGGCCATATAGAAGAAGGACATCGCCCTTCCGCGCCATTCGTTGGAGGCGGCGTGGTTGAGCCAGCTCTGGGCGATGATGAAATTGACGTTGGAAGCCGCGCCATAGATCGCGCGCGCGAGGATCCACCAGGCGGCCGGCAGGTCGGCTGCAACCAGAACCGCGCCGATAATGACCATCGACATCGAGCAGGCGAAGAGGCGGGCATGACCGACACGACGGATCAGTGGGCCGGCAAGCACGCAGCCGAGCAGGCCGCCAAAGGCAAGTGCAGGAACTGCAAGGCGCGCTGCCCATGTCTCTCCGCTCTGGGTCAGCACGAAGGGGACGTAAGTGGCCATGATGCCGCTGCCGATGGCGGCAATCGTCATCGATAGGATGATGCTCGCGATGGAGAGGGGCGAAACTCTGACCTGCGCCTGAGCCGTCATGTAAATTCTCCAAAAGCCGCTATGCTTTGCGCCATCTACCCGGCCTGCTTATCCTATCGCGCAGTGGTTTCGCTATCGTACAAACGCCACCGCGGCGAATTTTCCGACGGAACGTCAAAATCCTTGACTCCATGATGGGAGAGTGAAATTCTCTGATAATGGAAAATTCAGATAGTGAACTGGAAATCGCAATCGGCGAGCGGCTGAAAAGCCTGCGCGCCAGCTCAGGTCTGACGCTCGATCAACTGGCGGATCGCTCCGGTGTCAGCCGCGCGATGATCTCCCGTATCGAGCGCGCCGAGGCAAGCCCGACGGCGGCCCTTCTGGCGCGGCTGTGCGAGGGGCTTGGCTTGACGCTTTCGGCTTTCTTTGCACCGGAAGAACCGTCGTCTTCGCCCTTGTCGAGGCGAGCGGAACAGCGGCTGTGGCGAGACCCGACGACCGGATATCTGCGTCGCTCGGTTTCGCCGCCGGGCATGCCAAGCCCGGTCGATATCGTCGAGATCGAGTTTCCGGCTGGCGCTAGGGTCAGTTTTCCGCCGCGGGAGGAAAGCCGGGTCATGACCCAGCATGTCTGGCTGTTCGAAGGCATGCTCGAGATGGTGCTACCCGACGCCACCCATCGGCTGCAGCCGGGCGACTGCCTGTTTATGGATATTGGCGACGCCTTCGACTTCTACAATCCATCCGACAAGCCTGCCCGTTACGCGGTGATCCTGAACCGCGGACGCTAAATAACAAAGGGAACATCAATGACTGCCACGATCCGCATCTTCGATGCGACAAGCGCGCGTGCCGCCATTCCGGACCTCTGCGAGGTGCTAGCCGACTGCATCAATGGCGGCGCCTCGCTGGGTTTCATGCTGCCGTTTCAGCCGCAGGATGGAGAGGCCTATTGGAGTGATATCGCCACCGAGGTGGAAAAGGGCGGCATCATTCTCGGTGTGGCTGAAATCGACGGGCGGGTGATCGGCACGGTCCAGGTTGGGCTCGCTTCGAAACCCAACCAGCCGCATCGCGGTGATCTGATGAAGCTGCTCGTGCATCGCTCCAGCCGCGGACTTGGCCTGTCGCGCAGGCTGATGGCGGCGGTGGAAGAAGAGGCGGCCCGCCGCGGCCGCTCGCTTCTGGTTCTCGACACGGCGACCGGCAGCGAAGCGGAAAAAATCTATCCGCGCTTCGGCTGGCAGCGCGTCGGCGTCATTCCCGATTATGCGCTGTGGCCACAGGGTGGTTTTTGCGACACGACGATCTTCTACAAGCGGATCGGATGAAGGAAGGCCGGTGATCCCGGCCTTCCATTGTCTCAATTGCCGGCCTGCAGCGTCCTGCCGAAAGCCTCGACGATAAGCCGGCCAAGCTCCGCATGGATGTCTGCCCGCGGACGCTTTGTTTCCTCGCAGATCGGGTCGGTTTCGCCGACGGATTTGAGGAAATCCGAAGCGCCTGGCTTGCAGACAGGCAGGAAGCTGTAGTGATCGGCATCCGCCACCTGCAGGTACGACGCGCCGGGGATGTCCTTTGCCAGCTGGTCGGAAAGTACGGCCATCGGCACCTGGCCAGGGCTGCCGAGATTGATCAGCGTCACAGGCACGTCGATGCCTTCAAGGCTTGCCTTCTGGAAGGTGGTGGCAAGGCCGGGATCGACCGCGATGACGGAGGTGATCCTGGCATCACCGTTCTGTTGTTCGAAGCGTGCCCTGTCGATGTCGGCAAGCTTGAGCGGCGCAACCTCCACCTGCTCGCCGCCGGCATAACCGCGACCGCCGGCAAACCACGTGCAATCCATCATGCCGGGGTTTTCGTCGCAGTAGCGCGTGTAGGCGGAAAGATCGCCTTTGGCTCCGGCCAGTTCCATTGCCGTCGAGCCGCCGAGCGAGAAGCCCAGAATGCCGATGCGCTTCTGATCTATGGACGTCTGCCAGCGGGCATCTGTCGCCAGCGCGTCGATCAGAACCGAAATGTCCTGGGTGCGCTCCCAGATCTTCGGCGTGGCAGCCGGCGTGGAATCGCCGCTTGTCGTGCCGGGATGGTTCGGCCCGGCGACGATGTAACCGGCCTTGGCCAACTCAGTGGCGATCCAGCCCATGCCTTCGGCGCGTGAACCTGAGCCATGCGACAAAAGCACAAGCGGAAAACGGCCTTCGCGGATCGTCGCATTCACGGCGGCGGAACCGGTGTCGAAAATCCTGTCGTAATTCGGCTTGTCCACCTGTCCGTCGCCCTTTGATGGATACCAGACGGTGACCGCAAGCGGCCGCGGATAGTCCTGGATGACGACGCTGATCTTGCGAACGCCGACGGGTTCGGCGGCAATGGCAGCAGTTGCTGCCGTGCACAGGGAAAGGGCGATGAGGAGAGATTTCAGTCTCATTGGGTAACCTCGCTGGTTGAAGAACGGGGTTACGGATGCGCGATCATCGCCGGAGGTTCGACCTTGAACATGATCGAGGTCGTTTCACGGCATGTTTTGCGGCCCGCCGACAGGCGGGCCACAGAAACGTGCGGCATCAGGCCTTGGGATGCAGGTTGTGGTGATGCGGCTTCCGTTCGGTCAGGAAATAGACGAAGGCGACGACCGAAAGCGAAACGCCGATCGTCGAGGCGAGCAGCCAGCCGCCCTCGGCAAATGCCCAGGCGCCGATGGCCGAGCCGAGAGCGCCGCCGACGAAGAACGTCGCCATGAACAGGCCGTTAAGCCGCGAACGCAGGTCGGCCCCGAGCGTGTAGATCGCCCGCTGGCTGATGACGAGCGTCATGGCGACACCGAAATCGAGCAGGATCGCTGCTATCGCCAGAACGACGAGCGCTGCCGTGGTGCCATCAGAGAACAGATGAGTCATCACGAAGGCGATGCCCACCGAGATAATACCAAGCGCGGTCGCCGGGCGACTTAGATTTTTGTCGGCAAGGCGACCGGCGATCGGCGAGGCGATAGCGCCGGCAACGCCGACAAGTGCAAAGAGTGCGATGCCCGTCTGGCCGAGATTGAAGGCGGAACTGGCCAGAACCAGCGGCGTGACTGTCCAGAACAGGCTGAAGGCGGCAAACTGGCAGAACTGGTAGAAGGCGCGGCGGCGCAATATCGGCTGGGTGGCGTAAAGGGTGCCAAGTGAGGCAAGCAGGCCGCCATAGGAAAGCTGCGTGTGCGGCGTGCGCTTGGGCAGGCGGGCGGCCAGGATAAAGCCGAGCACGACCATGACGGCAGCCGAGGCGAAGAAGATCACATGCCAGTTGGTGAGACCGGTGACGAAGCTTGCGACCGGCCGCGCCATCATGATGCCGATCATCAAGCCGCTGACGACATTGCCGACCACGCGACCGCGATGTTCTTCCGGCGTCAGGCTTGCGGCAAAGGGAACGATCATCTGTACCGCAGAGGAAGTGAGCCCGATTGCGAGCGATGCGAGCAGGAAGGGGAGGGCGGCGCTCGAAAGGCCTGCGCCGACGAGCGAGATCGCGGTTGCTGCGATCATGATCAGGATCAGTCGGCGGTTTTCGAGAAGATCGCCCAGCGGTACGATGAACAGCAGGCCGAGGCCGTAGCCGATCTGGGTCAGCGTCACGATCAGGCCGGTCAGATGCGGCGGTAGGCCGATAGCCGCGGCGATCGGGCCCGCAAGCGGCTGGGCGTAATAGAGATTGGCGACGATCAGGCCGCAGGCTGCGGCCATGACGAAGGTGAGGCCGGCGGTCATCCGGCCATGGTGTGCCGGCGTTTCAATCGCCGCGGACGTGCTGGTCATTGGGGTATCCTTGAACAGTCTCTTGTATTTTTCAGCCGAGCAGCTTCATCGCCACATCGACTACGGAAAAGGTTTGCTCGCGGCTGGGGCTGGTCTTGCCCAGAACGCGAAGCCCTTGAACGACGGACAGAAGCAGCCGCGCCGTGGCATTGGGTTCGATGGAGCGGTTGATGGAGCCATCCTCCTGGCCCCTTCGGATCAGCGCCTCGAACGTGGTCTCGAAACGATCCATCGAACGTTCGACACGGCGTGCCGCCTCGTCGTCGAAGATCGCCAGTTCGACGGCCGTCCCGACAGCCAGGCAGCCGCGTCGACCGCCGTCGCCGTGGGCGCCCTCGGCATAAAATGCGAGCATGCGGTAAACGCCGTCCCGCCCGCTGTCGGCTTTCTCCAGCTCCTCGTCGAGAAGCGCGTTGCGCACCTGCTTGTAGCGGTCGAAGCTGGCAAGGAAGATCGCATGCTTGTCCTTGAATGCCTTGTACAAACTTCCGGCCGTAAGCCCCATCGCATCGCGCAGGTCTGAGATGGATGTGCCGTGATAGCCCTGTTCGCTGAACACGGTGATCGCCTTGTCGAGCGCATCGTCGATATCGAATTCACGCGGCCGGCCGGCGCTGCGGCCGGGATTGGGGCTGATGTCGATGCTCATGGCAAAATCCAATTGGGAAATGATCGTTTCCAAATAGGTGCGAAGCACTTTCTCGTCAAGCGGCCTGATCATCATCGACGATAAAATATCGGAACGGTTTTGCATCTGAGGGGTTGGCTCATCGTCACCAACCCAAAAGCTGGAGGACAGACATGAGCAAAAGTGACGTAAAACAGGCCATCAAGCGTGCCAAACGGCAGGTCGAAAACACCAGTTCGGGCGGCCATCTTGGCGGCACCTATTACGGGCAGAGCCCGGACGGCAAGACGTCGTCGATGAACCACAATGTGGGCAGCAACCGCACCAATAGCGGCAGCTGACGTCACCGCAGCGCATGACAATGAAGGCCCCGCCGCGTGCGGGGCCTTTTCTTGAGCGAGGCATATTCCCGAAAATAATCGAACCTCCCTGTCGGCTATCTCATCACCTGCACGTCCTTGGTGTATCGTGGCGCATTCATGCGCCGGAGGACATCGACAGGAGGGCAGGATGAAAAGCAGCCATTATCGGTGGGTCATCGTGTTTGCCGGCGGCCTGATGGGCTGCGTGGCGGTGGGCGTGATGTTCTCGCTCGCAGTGTTCCTAGAGCCGATCGCCCGCCAGACCGGCTGGTCGCATGCGGCGATCTCCAGCGCCATGACAGTCAATTTCATCGTCATGGGACTGGGCAGTTTCATGTGGGGTGCGGCCAGCGACCGGTTCGGCGCGCGCATCGTCGTGCTGATCGGCTCGGTCCTTGCCGGACTGGCCCTGGTTCTCGCCAGCCGCGCGCAGAGCCTTTTCGCCTTCCAGATCCTCTATGGCTGTCTTGTCGGCCTGTCTGCCAGTGCCTTCATGGCGCCGATGATCTCGCTTACCATGCGCTGGTTCGATGACCACCGCAGTCTCGCCGTATCGCTTGTCTCCGCCGGCATGGGCATGGCGCCGATGACGATTTCGCCGCTCGCCCGGTTCCTGATCGACGAATTCGGCGACTGGCGCACGGCCATGCTGGTGATCGGCATCGGTGCCTGGATCATTCTCCTGCCGACCGTACTTCTGGTTCGCAACCCGCCGGATGAGGCGGCGGTTGAGGACGCGCCGCAGGCGGAAGGGGCGGGGCAGCCGATTGCAAAAGTCTTTCGCTCGCCGCAATTCCTGGTGCTGGCCTTCACCTTCTTCGCCTGCTGCACCGCCCATTCAGGGCCGATCTTCCACATGGTCAGTTATGCGATGTATTGCGGCGTGGCGCCGATGGCCGCCGTGTCTATCTATAGTGTCGAGGGGGCAGCAGGCCTGGGCGGGCGCATCGTCTACGGTCTTGCGGCAGACCGGTTCGGCGTCAAGCCGGTGCTGATAATCGGTCTTCTGATCCAGGCACTGGTGATTGCCGCCTATACGATGGCGACCGATCTCGCGCATTTCTACGCGCTGGCGATCATTTTCGGCGGCACCTATGGCGGCGTCATGCCGCTTTATGCCGTGCTGGCGCAGGATTATTTCGGCGCAAAAATTCTCGGTACGGTGCTGGGTGCTGCTTCGATGCTGTCAAGCATAGGCATGGCTTTCGGGCCTCTTGCCGGGGGCTGGGCCTTCGATGCCTTCAATAATTACAACTGGCTATTTTTCGGTTCCGCTCTTGTCGGGCTTGCCGCAGTACTTATCGCGCTTGCCTTTCCGCCCCTACCGGGCCGCGAGGAGGAAAAGCTGCAGCCGGCGTGACACCAAAAGCAAAGGCCCGGAGTTTCCGGGCCCTTGGCAGTCTGATCAGTGGTCTTTCTTGCTGCCCGCCTTGCGCTTGGCTGGCGGAGCTTTCGCCTCGACCGCCTCCCGCTGCAGGCGGAGCAATCGCAACCTCTCGGTTTTCGCTTCCCTCGAAGACGCCTCGGCGGCAATGATTGCACGTGCTGCCTCGTTGGTCACGGCGGCCTTTTCCCGAGCTGAAAGCTTGGTCGTGGTCGACGTTTCTTCCTTGATAGCGGTCATGAAGTCATCCTTCCTGAAGTCTTGGGAAAATGGTGGAAGCGGGAATTAGCGCGTACGCGCAACCTTCTTGGGAGCAGGGAGCAATCCCTCGCGCTGCATCTTCTTGCGGGCCAGCTTGCGATAACGACGAACCGCCTCGGCCTTTTCGCGCACACGCTTTTCCGACGGCTTCTCGTACGAGCTGCGCGCCTTCATTTCGCGAAACACACCTTCGCGCTGCATCTTCTTCTTCAAGACGCGCAGAGCCTGATCGACGTTGTTATCTCTGACAAGAACCTGCAAATTATATCCCTTCCGATCTAAACAGTGCCGTACCCGATATTCTCGGCGGCCAAACAAAAAGGCCGGGCTTGCCCGACCTTTCCAGGACCATAGACCAAATCTCGCTGCCGGTACATCCGCGGTCAGGAGAGGCTGATGGCATCCATCGGCATTCACGTGTGTCTGAGCGCACAAAAACGCGCTTCATCGTGCATCCGATTGAGATTTCGATATGCATCATATGGGTTGCCGCGCGGAAAAATCAATGAAATCGAGGAATTAATTCCGCGGCCGAATTGGCGCTTGCAGCAAATGCAAAAGCCCGGAGGCATGCTCCGGGCTTTTGCATCCATGTCCTGGAAAGTTCAGAGAGCGCCGTTTCGCTGCTGCATCATCATGAACGTATCATAGCTGTATTCTGCCACCTGCGCCCAGAGATAGGAATCCTTCTTGAACGCCTGCTGGTGGTCATAGATCTTCTTGAAGGCAGGGCTTTTTGCAGAAAGGTCGGCATAGACTTCCATTGCCGCCTTGAAGCATGTTTCCATGATCTCCTTGCTGAACGGCTTCAAAACCGCGCCTTCGGCCACGAGCTTGCGCAACGCGACGGCGTTATGCGCGTCGTAATTGGCAAGCATGCTGGTATTGGCCGAAGCGCAGGCGGTCTTCAGGATGGCCTGGTAGCTCTTCGGCAGCGCGTTGAATTTCTCCAGGTTGAAGAAGGCATGCATCGCAGGTCCTCCCTCCCACCATGCCGGATAGTAGTAATATTTGGCGACCTTGACGAAGCCGAGCTTCTGGTCGTCATAGGGACCGACGAATTCGGTAGCGTCGATCGTGCCCTTTTCGAGCGCGGCATAAACGTCGCCGCCGGCAATCTGCTGCGGCGTCACGCCGACCTTCGTCATCACCTGGCCGGCAAGCCCGGCAATGCGCATCTTCAGGCCCTTGAGATCGTCGATGGTGACGATTTCCTTGCGGAACCAGCCGCCCATCTGCGTGCCGCTATTGCCGGCCGGAAGAGCATAGAGACCGTAGCCGGCGAGGAATTCGTTGATCAGGTCGTTGCCGCCATTGGCAAACCAGGCATTGGTCATGCGGGCGTTGAGGCCGAAGGGAATGGCGGTTCCAAGCGCAAAGGCCGGATCCTGGCCGATATAATAGTAGGAGCAGGTATGCGCCATCTCGACCGTGCCGTTGGCGACCGCATCGGCGGCCTGCAGGCCGGGCACCAGTTCGCCGGCTGCATAGGTCTGGATGTTGAAATTGCCGTCGGTTGCATCGCGAACGATCTGGGCAAGCTCGTTGCCGGCGCCGAAGATGATGTCGAGGCTCTTCGGGAAGGAGGACGTCATGCGCCAGGTGATCTTTGGCTGTTCCTGGGCAATTGCCGGTGCCGCCAGTGTCGTCGCCGCTGCCGCGCCGATGCCTGCCGCCGTTGCCTTCTTGAAGAAATGCCTGCGATCCATCGAATTCATCCTCCCGCGCCAGCGCGCGTCTGTGGTTGTAGGCCTCGTGTTAAGCGCATTGATTTGGCAAGAACAAGCCGAGCCGCGTCATAACCGATGATTTCTTGTTTTTCGTAAATGCGAAGAAGCCCGGACGTGCGCCGGGCTTCGAGTTTCGATCATGTCTGAGAACTTACAGCGTTCCCTTGCGCTGCTGTGTCATCATGAAGGCGTCATAGCTGTATTCGGCGATCTGGTTCCACAGATAACCATCCTTCTTGAAGGCCTGCTGGCTGTCATAGATCTTCTTGAAGGCGGCGTTCTTTGCGTTCAGGTCGGCATAGACTTCCTGTGCCGCCTTGTAGCTGGCTTCGAGGATTTCCTGGGTGAATGGCTTCAGCACGGCGCCTTCCGCGACCAGCTCGCGCAGCGCCTTTGCGTTATGCGCATCGTAGCGGGCCAGCATGTTCTGGTTGGCGTTGGCGCAGGCGTCTTTCAGGATGCGCTGATAGCTTTTCGGCAGGGCGTTGAACTTTTCCAGATTGAAGAAGGCGTGAACAGCCGGTCCTCCCTCCCACCATGCCGGATAGTAGTAATATTTGGCGACTTTGACGAAGCCGAGCTTCTGGTCGTCATAGGGACCGACGAATTCGGTAGCGTCGATCGTGCCCTTTTCGAGTGCGGCATAAACGTCGCCGCCGGCAATCTGCTGCGGGGTAACGCCGAGCTTCGACATCACCTGGCCGGCGAGACCGGCAATCCGCATCTTCAAACCGTTCAGGTCCGCAACCGTGTTGATTTCCTTGCGGTACCAGCCGCCCATCTGTGCGCCGGTATTGCCGGCCGGAAGAGCATAGAGACCGTAGCCGGCGAGGAATTCGTTAAGCAACTCGTTACCGCCGCCGATCGAGAACCACGAATTGGTCTGGCGGGCATTGAGACCGAAGGGCACGGCGGTACCGAGCGCGAAGGTCGGATCCTTGCCGATGTAATAGTAAGAGCAGGTATGCGCCATCTCGACGGTGCCGCTGGAAACCGCATCGGCCGCCTGCAGCCCAGGCACGATTTCACCGGCCGCAAAAGTGTTGATGGTGAAGTTGCCGTCCGAAGCTTCCTTTACGCTGGCGGCGATATCGG
This sequence comes from Rhizobium sp. ZW T2_16, assembly GCF_044987325.1. Lineage (NCBI taxonomy): Bacteria > Pseudomonadati > Pseudomonadota > Alphaproteobacteria > Hyphomicrobiales > Rhizobiaceae > Rhizobium > Rhizobium sp. ZW T2_16. The sequence goes on along the minus strand of NZ_JBJDRG010000003.1, from coordinate 363,190 downwards.
TGCTGGCAGCCCAGAGAATGTCTGTGTTCTTGGTAAAGGAAGACGTCATGCGCCAGGTGATTTTCGGGCTCTCCTGGGCAATGGCAGGAGCAGCGAGCGCGGTTGCGGCCACGGCACCAGCTCCGGCAGTGGCGGCTTGACGGAAGAAATGTCTGCGGTTCATGAAAAAGAAAGCCTCCCAAATGCTTTGGCGCGCCCTGATATCCATGCGTGCCAAGTCGCTCATAAGCCGTTTGTTTCATGCCCGGCAAGAAGTATTTTTCAAATATTACGCTGCACTGCAGCATTGCTTTTCATAAATTGCGAAAGGCGGCCGTTTTACCATCGCGAGCATGCTCATCGATTGAGCTGCAAGTCGGCTTGCATTTTTTCGGTCAAGAGCATAGTTTAGAATTATTCTAAGTGGAGTTTTCGATGTTTACCCGCATTCTGCCGTCCTCCCGCCGGTCATTTTCATCATTGTCTGAAGAAGAAATCCTCGCGCTGGCGATTGCCTCCGAAGAAGAGGATGCGAGTATCTATCTCGGCTATGCCGATGGCCTGAGGCAACAATATCCTGCCTCGGCCAAAGTGTTCGAAGACATGGCAGAGGTCGAGCAGACCCATAAGAACTCGCTGATCGAGATTTTTCGCACCCGTTTCGGCGAGCGCATTCCGCTCATCCGCCGCGAACACGTTCAGGGATTTTATGCACGCAAGCCTGATTGGCTGCGCAAGAACCTGCCGCTGGAGACTGCGCGGGCAGAGGCCGAAGCGATGGAGCAGCAGGCGGCTCGCTTCTATCGCGAGGCAGCCAAGCGTGTCTCCGATGCTTCGACTCGGCAACTACTTGGCGATCTGGCGCTGGCCGAGGAAGGCCACGAGGATATCGCCCGCATGCTGACGGAAAAGCATGTTTCTGAAGAGGCGAAAAGCGATGAGGACCAAAACGCTCGCCGCCAGTTCATCCTGACTTACGTCCAGCCTGGCCTTGCGGGCCTGATGGATGGATCGGTCTCGACGCTCGCGCCGATCTTTGCCGCAGCCTTTGCTACCGGCGATACCTGGTCAACCTTCCTGATCGGCCTCTCGGCCTCTGTCGGCGCCGGCATCTCGATGGGCTTTACCGAGGCCGCGCATGACGACGGCAAGATTTCCGGTCGCGGATCGCCCGTCAAGCGCGGTCTGGCTTCCGGCATCATGACGGCGCTCGGCGGTCTTGGCCATGCGCTGCCCTATCTGATCCCGCATTTCTGGACTGCAACCATCGTTGCCGCCATCGTAGTTTTCTTTGAACTTTGGGCGATCGCCTTCATCCAGAACCGCTACATGGAGACGCCGTTCATGCGCGCCGTCTTCCAGGTCGTGTTCGGTGGTTCTCTGGTTCTGGCTGCCGGTATCTTCATCGGCAATGCCGGATAGGTCGGTTCAGGCAGCTTCCGCTGCCTCTTCCGTCGTCGGCACGGTCAGCGTGAACACCGCGCCTCTGTCATTGTGGATTTCGGATTGCCCGCTCAGCTGGCGCACGAAGCTTGAAATCAGCTTCGTGCCCATGCCGGTCGTGCGGGCATCCTCCGCGATCCCCGGCCCGTCGTCACGAATGACAAGCTTCAGCATGCCCGCCTCCTGAAACAGGCGTACGCTGAGCTTGCCTTCACTGCGACCGGCAAAGGCATATTTGAAGGCGTTGGAAACCACCTCGTTGATGATCATGCCGAGCGGCAGGGCAAGGTCCCGGTCGAGCGCGATCGGCGCAAGATCGAGATCGAGTTTCACTGGCATGCCATAGCCCGACGCGATGTCTGAAATCAGCCGCGTCGCATAGGGCGCGACTTCAATCTCTTCGAACTGGTCGGTGTTGTAGATCTGCTCATGCACGGCGATCATCGCACTAATCCGCCGCGCCATGTCGTCCCGCACTTCCTGCGGCAGCCGCTGCAGCCGCACAAGTGCCAGCACGGCCTGTAGATTGTTCTTCACTCGGTGATGGATTTCGCGCAGCAGGAAACGATTGCGCTCGGCCGCCTGCTCCAGCTGTTCATTGCGTGCAGCCGTGCGGTAGAGCAGTGCATAGATCCAGAAAGAGGCGCCCACCAGGATCGCCATCATGGGCACGACAAACAGCGCATCACCGAACAGATTGCGCCAGAACTGATCGAGCACTTCCTGCCGTTCGATCGCCGCAAGCGCGATCAACGGCCAGTCCTGCACCTTCCAGAAGGCGACGATCCGCGCAAAGCCGTCGATCTGCGACACCGGATTGTGGTGGAAGCCGCTCGCCTTCTCGCGGGTCAGTGGATACCATTCGGTCGTGCTCAGGTTGATCGGCTTGAGGGCCAAGGGGCGTCGTGCGACCAGCCAGCCATCGTCACGAATGACCGAGATCGTTGAGTTTGGTCCAAGATTCATAGACGACCAGAACCGGTCGAGATTGTCGTTCGGGATGGTGATCGAGGCAACGCCGAGGAAATCGCTGCCGCTGCCGATCCGCCTGGCAATGATGAAGGCCGGCTTTCCCGCCTGTTCGTTATCGAGTAGTCGGCTGAATGTGAGCGCTTCGCCTTCCTTCAGGCGTTTGAAATAGGCGCGCTCGGCGTGGTTCGGCAGCGTATTGTCCGGCGCGCTGGAAAAACGGGTCTGGCCGTCCTGATCGAGAATGGCATATTCGAAGCCGACCGGCAGCTCGCCCACGGCCCGTTCCAGATCGAGGATCAGCTCAGTGGAACTGTCGATCGGGCGCCCGCTGATCGCCGCCTCGATGCGGCGAAGCGCAAGATCGCTGGCCTCCATCATCCATTCCATATGGGCGGCAACCACATGCGCGGATGAAACTGCGCGCGCTTCGCCTTCGCGAAGGGCATTGTTGTAATTCTCGTAAACGGTAAGAGCGCCGAAACCCAAAACGACGGCTGTCAGGACACCGGCAAGCCAGAGCGGCAGGGTGGGTCGGGCGGAACCATGGGGGCGCATCAAGCCTGTCAACCGTTCGTTACGCACCACAGGCCTCCATCGCAGAAAAATCCGCTCTGCCGGACGGGCGGCGGCGCGACCTTCTGATTCCCGAAAGAGTAGAGAGAACAACCCGCCGCTGCAAGCAGGGCGGGTTATATGCTTAATGACTTATGTCTGAGATTCTTGTTACCGCAAAGCACCGACAAGCAGGTCGCGACCGTTTTCGATCGTCACCCAGCGCCCGGTATTGAACGTCGCTTGGCGCTTGAGGAACGTGTAGGGCGTCTGGTTCCAGGCAAGAACATCGTTGTCGAGATTGTCGAGGATGAAATCGCCATCGGTGGTGCGCAGGGTCAACACGGCATGGCCTTCGCCATCAGGCTTGCGCACGACAGTGATCAGGAGATCGGAAAGTGCGAAACCGAGCTGGGCCAGTTCCTTGCGCTTCTGCAGGGCATAGTCCTCACAATCTGCAAAGACGGTCGGATAGGTCCAATATTCCTCGACGCCATAGGCTTCGAGATCGGTACGGGCAATATAGCGGGTGTTGATTGCGCGGTTGACGTCGCGAACGACGTTCCAGGCATGGCCGTCCATGCGTGCGGCAGGCGCTGACCGGCTTTTGACATTGCACTCTGCCGGCAGGCGCTGACAGAATTCGTAATGTCCGATCGGCTGCGACGTCACAGCACCCGTAACCATAGCCATCGGGGCTTGTGGTGCTGGTATTGCAGCGCCGGCAGAAGCAAGCACGCAAGCGAGGATCACGGCTACATGCCGCACCTTCGGGGCTAAATTCATTGACCCGTCCCTTAAATTCCTAACAAAAAGTTAAGAGGTCTTAAGGGTCAGAGTCAATTGTTCAGCTTTTGTTAAGGTGAAGCTCTTTACGAATATGGTTAAGACTGCGGCTTTTCCGTCTCAGCCCAATTTTTCATCATCGATTATTAGGGCGGTCACCGCCGCTTCCATTTTTTGCAAATCCTGCGGCCGTGACAGGCGATGATCGCCGTCTCGGATCAACGTCAGAGTGACATCGTCGGCGGGCAGGAATTCCATCAGTTTCAGTGCATGCTGATAGGGCACGTCCGGGTCCGCCATCCCCTGCAGGATATGTACCGGGCCGCCGGTTTCGATAATGCCGGAGAGCACGCGGTTCTTTTGCCCGTCCTCCATCAGGGCGCGGGTGTAGATGTTCGGTTCCGGGCTGTATTGCGAATGTTCCTCGAAATAGCCTCGCTCTGCCAGAGACTGTCGCTCCTTGTCCGTCAGTTCGGGCTCGATCAGCTCACTGGTGAAATCCGGCGCCGGCGCGATCAGCACCGTTCCGTCGATCTTCGGGCCCTCTGCACGCTTTCTCAGTTCCTGGATCAGTCGCAGCGCAATCCATCCGCCCATCGAAGAACCGACAAGGATGACGCTCTTTGGTGCGGCTGCATCGATCACCGCGATCGTTTCTTCCAGCCAGCGTGAGATCGTCCCGTCGCGGAACTCGCCACCTGATGCGCCGTGGCCGGAATAGTCGAAACGGATGCAGGCCGCGCCAAGTCTCTCGGCCAGCGCATCGAGCACGACAGCCTTGGTGCCCGTCATATCGGAGCGATAGCCGCCCAGCCAGACAAGCGCAGGTTTCTCGGTTGTCGCCGTGGCGGCGCGGTAGATGATCGCGATCTTGCGGGCATCCGATCCCGTTCCGACAGTAGTGGTGGCAGTTCCGGTGGCGGTGATCTTGCTCATAGTCTTACTCCTGCGAATGACGGGAGCTATAAATCAGAACTAAAGCGGTTGTCAGGAGGTGATTTTTTCGCGCCGTCATGCTATTGACATCCACTCGGTAATCACGACATTCCGCTCGGCTCCCGGCCGCGCGCGAATTTCGTCGTTGCCTGTGCCCGAAAACGATCTAGGAGAATACGACCATTCGCAGACCATTCAAAGCCGATGCCCCCGTCAAGGAAGGCCCGCGCTCCAATCGGGAAATTCGCGTTCCCAAGGTCCAGCTTATCGATGCCGAAGGCGTGAATCTCGGTGCAGTACCCACCGACCAGGCCCTCAAGATGGCCGAGGAAGCAGGACTGGACCTCGTAGAAATCTCGCCGAACAATGATCCGCCGGTGTGCAAGATCCTCGACCTCGGCAAGCTGAAATACGCGAACCAGAAGAAGGCGGCCGAAGCGCGCAAGAAGCAGAAGATCGTCGAAGTCAAGGAAATCAAGATGCGCCCCAACATCGACACGCATGACTATGACGTGAAGATGAAGGCGATGAACCGCTTCTTTGAAGAAGGCGACAAGGTAAAGGTGACGCTGAAGTTCCGTGGCCGCGAAATGGCTCACCAGGAACTCGGCATGAAGCTTCTGCTGCAGGTCAAGGAAGATACGCTGGAGATCGCCAAGGTTGAGGCTGAGCCCAAGCTTGAAGGTCGTCAGATGATGATGGTACTGGCGCCGAAATAAGCGCCGTGCCGACCCGCCTCGAGGAAGCCGCAAGGTGGCGGGAATGCCGGTCTCTGGCCGGTCGCACTGGAGGATTTCCCCCATTGCGCTTTTGACCGACTGCGGTTATAAGCGCGCGTCCGAACGGTCCGGCAGGGCATGCCGTGGCCGTTCTAAATGCTTGAAGCAGACCTCTTCAGTCGGCTTCGATACAAGAATGGAGTAGCAAAATGCCCAAGATGAAGACGAAATCGTCTGCCAAGAAGCGGTTCAAAGTCACCGCAACTGGCAAGGTCGTTGCAGCTGCCGCCGGCAAGCGCCACGGCATGATCAAGCGTTCCAACAAGTTCATCCGCGACGCACGCGGCACGATGGTCCTCGCTGAGCCTGATGGCAAGAAGGTCATCAAGAACTACCTGCCCAACGGTCTCTGAGACTTTCAGGCTATTTGGAAACGTTTAAGGAGATCATGACATGGCACGCGTAAAACGTGGCGTAACTTCCCGCGCCAAGCACACCAAGACCCTCAAGGCAGCCAAGGGCTTCTACGGCCGCCGCAAGAATACCATTCGCGCCGCAAAGGCTGCTGTTGACCGTTCGCGTCAGTTTGCAACCCGCGACCGTCGCGTCAAGAAGCGCAACTTCCGCGCTCTGTGGATCCAGCGCATCAACGCTGCTGTTCGCGAATCCGGCCTGACCTACGGCCGCTTCATCGACGGCCTGAACAAGGCTGGCATCGAAGTCGACCGCAAGGTTCTGTCCGACATGGCTATCCATGAGCCGGCAGCATTCGGCGCACTGGTTGAAGCTTCCAAGAAGGCTCTGGCCTATCTGAAGAACACCGGCAACGCCAACGAGTTCGAAGCCGCGGTCAAGTAAGCCCGCGTTCGTCTCTACTTTTGTAAAAGACCCGCGCGGCTCTGCTGGCGCGGGTCTTTTGTTTTCTGCCGTTTCATATTTCGATGAGACGGACCAATCACGGTATTCAGGAGCGCTGCGGTGCCAAATGATGTCGTTGACATAAAGAACGGACCGTCGCTGCCGTCGGAAGACGCGGCAACCTTGCTTGCTGCACTGGTTTCCGATGCAAGGCGGGTACAGGCGGTGACGCTCAGTTGTGGCACGGTCTGGATCAAGCGGCACGGCGACAAGGGCAGGCGCGCTATCGTTGCGGTTCAAAATGCTGTTGCGCGCGTGTTTCGGCTTCCCTTCATGCGACCGTCCCCTGCCGAGACGGCTGAAGGAATGGTGCAACGCGACCTGCGCAGAATTGCGAAGTACTCGCACGCCGGCGTGCCGACTGCTGCCGTCATTTATTCTTCCGGCAGCGCCATCGTTCTGAGCGATATTGCTCCGACGGTGCAGCAACGGTTGAAGTTTCTGCGGAATGACGATCCGGCGGCACATGACGAACTTCTCGTCTTCTGTGCCAGTGAACTTGGAAGGCTGCACGGCGTCGGGCTCTGTCACGGGCGGCCCTATCCGCGGGATATGTTCATCAGGGATGAGCGCCTCGGTTTCATCGATTTCGAGGAAGAGCCGGAGGCCGTCATGCCGATGGAAACGGCACAGGCGCGCGATCTCTGGCTGCTATTCCTGCAGCTGAGCATAAGGGCTGCCGATCGACGGAAAACGCAGGATCGCGCCTATGCGGCATGGGCTGCGGCTGCTCCGAAGGCGGCAATCGCCGAACTGCGCGAAATCACCCGTTCCATGGGCCGCTTTTTATGGCTTGCCCGGTTGATTGGCCGATTTCACATGGGTAGAGATTTGCGGCAATTCATCCTGGCTACCACCTATCTGACAACGATGTTCAACGGCTGAATTTGCCGCAAAGCAGGAAAAGATGACCGAACTCGAAACATTGAAGAGCGCGCTTCTGGCCGAGATCGCCGGCGCGGGCGACGAAGCGGCAATCGAGGCTGTCCGTGTCTCGGCCCTGGGCAAGAAGGGTTCGGTTTCCGAACTCCTGAAGACCTTGGGCTCGATGACGCCGGAAGAGCGCCAGACCCGCGGTGCGGCGATCAACGCGCTGAAGAACGAGATCACCGAGGCGATTGCTGAGCGCAAGACCGTGCTGAAGGACGCTGCGATCGATGCGCGCCTGAAGGCCGAGACGCTCGACGTGTCGCTGCCGGTCCGCTCTTCGCCGACTGAGCGCGGCCGCATCCACCCGATCAGCCAGATCATCGACGAGATCACCGCCGTCTTCGCCGACATGGGCTTCTCGATCGCCGAAGGCCCTGATGTCGAGACCGACTACTATAACTTCACCGCGCTGAATTTCCCCGAAGGCCACCCGGCCCGCGAAATGCACGACACCTTCTTCTTCCAGGCGGATGAAAAGGGTGAGCGCAAGGTGCTGCGCACACACACTTCGCCGGTTCAGGTCCGTACCATGGAAGCGCAGGATCCGCCGATCCGCATCGTTATTCCGGGCAAGACCTATCGCCAGGACAGTGACGCGACCCATTCGCCGATGTTCCATCAGGTCGAAGGCCTCGTCATCGACAAGAAGTCGAATGTCGGCAACATGCGCTGGGTGCTCGAAGAATTCTGCAAGACCTTCTTCGAGGTGCCGTCGGTGACGATGCGTTTCCGCCCGTCCTTCTTCCCCTTCACGGAACCGTCCTTCGAAGTCGATATCCAGTGCGACCGCTCCGGCCCGATCGTCAAGTTCGGTGAAGGCACCGACTGGATGGAAATTCTGGGCTGCGGCATGGTCCACCCGAACGTGCTGCGCTCCGGCGGGCTCGATCCCGACGAATACCAGGGTTTTGCCTGGGGCATGGGCCTCGACCGTATCGCCATGCTGAAATACGGCATGCCGGACCTGCGCGACTTCTTCAACGCCGATGTCCGCTGGATGAACCACTACGGCTTCCGCCCGCTCGACATGCCGACCCTGTTCGGCGGTCTGAGCCAGTAACGGAAGGGATAAGATCATGAAATTCACGCTTTCTTGGCTCAAGGATCATCTTGAGACCGACGCCACCCTCGACCAGATCTGCGAGCGCCTGACGGCGATCGGCCTCGAAGTCGAGGATGTCGATGACAAGGCGGCCTACAAGCCCTTCGTCATCGCCAAAATCCTGACCGCGGAACAGCATCCAGAGGCCGACCGCCTCCGTGTCCTCTCCGTCGATGCCGGTCCGGACGTCAATGGAGGCAAGCCGCTGCAGATCGTTTGCGGCGCGCCGAATGCTCGCGCCGGCCTCATCGGGGCCTTGGCGCGTCCGGGCGACTATGTTCCGGGCCTCGACGTAACGCTTGGCGTTGGAAAAATCCGTGGCGTCGAAAGCCACGGCATGATGTGTTCCGAGAAGGAACTCAACATGTCGGACGAGCATAACGGCATTATCGATCTGCCGGAAAACGCGCCGGTCGGTACGTCCTTCGCCGCCTATGCTGGTCTCGACGATCCGATCATCGAGATCAACCTGACGCCGAACCGTCCGGACTGCACCTCGATCTACGGCATTGCCCGCGATCTCGCAGCCTCCGGTCTCGGCAAGCTCAAGGTTCCGGCAGCACCCGCGCTGAAGCTCGAAGGTGAAACGACCGTTGGCCTGACCATCGATCTCGACGATGAAAAGCTTTGCCCCGGCTTCGGCCTGCGCCTCGTGCGCGGCGTCAAGAACGGCCCGAGCCCGGCATGGATGCAGACCCGTTTGAAGGCAATCGGCCTTCGTCCGATCAACGCGCTTGTCGATATCACCAACTACATGACCTTCGACCAGGGCCGCCCGATGCACGTCTTCGACGCCGCCAAGGTGAAGGGCGATCTGACCGTCCGCCGCGCCGTCGAAGGCGAGACGGTGCTGGCGCTCGATACCCGCGAATACAAGCTCGGTCCGAACAATGTCGTCATCGCCGATGACAATGGCGTCGAGTCGATCGGCGGCATCATGGGCGGCGAACATTCCGGCTGTGACGAGAACACCGTCGACGTGCTGATCGAAAGTGCTCTGTGGGACCCGATCAACATCGCGAAATCGGGCCGTACGCTCGGCATCATCACCGATGCGCGTTACCGCTTCGAACGTGGTGTCGATCCGGAATACATGGTCCCCGGCCTCGACCGCACGACGCAACTGGTTCTCGATCTCTGCGGCGGCACGCCGGCAAAAGAAAAGATCGTCGGCTACAAGGGCTATGAGGCAAAGACCGTCGATTTCCCCTTCTCGGAAGTGAAGCGCCTGACCGGCCTTGAGGTTTCGACCGACGAAAGCCGCGAAATCCTCACCCGCCTCGGCTTCAGCGTCGAAGGTTCCGGCGAACGCGTTTCCGTCAAGGTCCCGTCCTGGCGTCCGGATGTCGATGGCAAGGCCGATCTCGTCGAAGAGGTCATGCGCATCCATGGCGTCGACAACATCAAGCCGGAGCCGCTGGAAAATCTCGGCACGGTCAACGGCAAGATCCTGACCACGCTGCAGATCCGCACCCGCACCGCCAAGCGCGCGCTGGCTTCCCGCGGCATGCTGGAAGCCGTCACCTGGTCCTTCATCCCGGAAGATCAGGCCAAGCTCTTCGGCGGCGGTTCCGCGGCGCTGAAGCTCGCCAACCCGATCGCAGCCGACATGTCGGACATGCGTCCGTCGCTTCTGCCGGGTCTGCTGACGGCTGCCCAGCGCAATGCCGACAAGGGCTTTGGCGATGTGGCGATCTTCGAAGTCTCGGGCACCTATGAGAACGATACGCCGGAAGGCCAGCGTCGCGTCGCCGGTGGCATCCGTCGCGGCACGGCCTCCATCAACGGCGCCGGCCGCATGTGGTCGAATACGACCAAGGGCGGCGGCAAGCCGGTCGACGTCTATGACGCCAAAGCCGATGCATTGGCCGTGATCGAGGCTTGCGGCCTGCCGATGGGTAATGTCCAGATCGAGCAGGGCGGTCCTTCCTGGTATCATCCGGGCCGTTCGGGCACGATCAAGATGGGTCCCAAGGTCATCCTCGGCACCTTCGGCGAATTCCATCCGAAGACTTTGGCGGCGCTCGATGTCTCCGGCGCCCTGGCAGGTTTCGAGATCTATCTCGATGCCATGGCGGAACCGAAGAAGAAGGCGACCCGCACCAAGCCGGGCCTCGAGCTTTCTCCGTTCCAGGTGGTCAAGCGCGACTTCGCCTTCGTGGTCGGCTCGCAGGTTGAAGCCGGCGCCATCGTCAAGGCGGCAGCCAGCGCCGATCGCAAGCTGATCACCGGCGTCAACGTCTTCGACGTCTTCGAAGGCGCATCGCTTGGCGAAGGCAAGAAGTCGATCGCAATCGAGGTTCTCATCCAGCCGGTCGACAAGACCCTGACGGACGAGGATTTCGAAGCCCTGACCGGCAAGATCGTCGCCAATGTAGAGAAGACGACGGGCGGTGTGCTGCGCGCCTAGACGGCGCGCTGGTATCGCCATTCTTGGGTCTTGCCGCCGTAGCCATAAGCCGCGGCGCGTACATCCTGGACATAGATGTAGCTTTCCTCGTGCAGATTGCCGAGAAGGTTCTCGAACCCCTCAAAAGCCGCCTGGATATAGGCGGCTTTTTCGCTTTTCGTGTTCGTTTCATCCGTGATCTTGATATCGAAATAGACACTCGATTTGCCTTGTTCGGCAAGCGTCCTTCCGCCCGCTGTCCAATCGCGCGGATCGATGTAATCAATGGCAATCGCCGTGACGGCTGGGTCTTTGCCGAGAATGCTCTGTGTAAGCTCGGTCAGCATGGAGGATATGGCGCGGGTCATCTCATTAGAGCGTTGGCCGCTGACTTTGACATTCAGAATAGGCATGTCTTATTCCGTTGGTTAGCTATGCAACTATTTGGGTTTATTCTAAGGCAGTCGGCTGCCGATTGAACGAGCTTGCCGGACAAAACCGCTGAACACGCCATCGCCCAGTTCATCCTTCAAGCGCGCAGTCACCATACCGCTGGCGGCGTCCAAGTCATTCCTGATCTTCATTGCTTCAGAAGTAGGGTGGATTTCGGACTCCCGTCCATCTTGTTTGGTCGATCGCCGCTCAAGCAGACCTCTCGCCACAAGTCCATCCACCGCGCGGGTCGCAGTTGCTCTCGCAATCCTCAGTGTTTCGGCCAGTTCGCTGTGCAGCATCCCCGGCTTCTGCAATACGGCCCGCAGCGTGAACGCCTGTGATGGCGTCAGGCTGAAGGGCTTGAAGGCTTCCGACCAGACGCGCTCAAGCTGGCGTGCAAGAGCAGTCGTGTTAAAGTAGAGGCAATGATCGAACATGTCGCAACGATAACATATATAATTGCATATGCAATTATTTTTTAAGCCCATATTTGGACTGAAATCGGGTGGCGTGATTGGCCGTCCGGTTTGATGTTGGGTAAGTTGCCCCTCACCCTAACCCTCTCCCCGTAAACGGGGAGAGGGGACGTGCCTCGGTTGGGCGGAGAGTTTGCGGCGTGGTTCCTTCTCCCCGCTAGCGGGGAGAAGGTGCCGGCAGGCGGATGAGGGGCAGTCCCGAATTCGACGGATAACCCTTTCATCTGGAGGTCCGCATGCGCAAGCCGAATTCGATGAAAGGTCTGGAAGACCTCGGCCGTGTGCGGCTGTCGAAGAATTTCTTCTTTCGCGACTTCCTCCATTCTGAAATCGCCGATTTCTACCGCATTCCCAATATCCCCGACGATCCCGACTTGGCGATCGAAGCCGGAAGCCGTCTTTGCGAGGAGCTTCTGGAGCCGCTGCAGGCGACATTCGGCCGGCTGCATATCCGCTCCGGCTATCGGTCACGCGCGGTCAACGAATTCGGCAACGTGAACAAGCTGAATTGCTCGACCAATGCCGCGACCGCGGCCGACCATATCTGGGACATGCGCGATGCCGACGACTGCATGGGTGCGACGACCTGTGTGGTCGTGCCGTGGCTGATCGACAATCATGATCGCCAGGAGGACTGGCAGCGGCTCGCCTGGTGGATCCACGACCACCTGCCTTATACCTCGCTGTGTTTCTTTCCGGAATTATGGGCGTTCAACATCCAGTGGCATGAGCGACCGGCAAGGCGCATTTCAAGCTATGTGGCGCCGCGCGGTGTCCTGACCAAACCCGGCATGGCCAATCATGAGGGTGACCACTCCGAGTTTTATGCGGGATTTCCACCTCTGCAGCGCTGAGGCCACCTACGAATGCAGGTGATAGAGCTTGTTGACGATCACCCAGCGGCCATCGACCTTGAGCAGCGACAGATAGTCCGAAAACCGCATTCCGGCGAATTCGTCGACCACCTTGACGGTTGCGGCATCGCCGGTCACGTCGATCGCTTCGATCTGGATCAGTGGCTGTGAACCGGCAACTGTCGGGCCTTCCGATGCCACGGCGTCGATGAACTCGTTGAGGGACATCCACTCAACCTTGCCCTGGTAATTGCCAATGATCGAGGCATTCGGATGAAAGGCTTTTCTGAGCGCGCCCGCATGGGCAAGCGCCATGCCGTCAACATAGAGATGCACGACGGATTCGACTGATTGTTCTTCCGACATCGCTGAAATCCTCCCGCCCGCGACTATAGCAAAGCCGCAAGCGGGAGCAATGTTGCGTTGTGATATGTCAGCGCTTCGGCGTCCATGCCGCACCCGCGCCATAGCGCGCGCCGGCAATCTTGTCGGGCGACAGCATCTCGTCGAGCCTTGCCACGTCCTCAGCAGCCAGCACCACATCCACTGCTGCCGCGTTCTGCTCCATGTTGGGGATTTTCCGCGCGCCCGGGATCGGCACGATGAAATCGCCCTTGGCTAGAACCCAGGCAAGCGCCAACTGCGCGGCGGTCACGCCCTTCTGTGCCGCCATCTCTTCCACCAGCTTCACCAGCGCCAGATTGGCCGCCATGTTGTCGGCCTCGAAGCGCGGCAGCTTGGTGCGCAAATCACCCTCGCCGAAATCGGCCGTGCTCTTTATCTTGCCGGTGAGAAAACCGCGGCCAAGCGGGCTGAAGGGCACGAAACCGATGCCGAGCTCGCGGCAGGTATCGAGGATGTCGCCTTCCGGATCACGGGTCCAGAGCGAATATTCGCTCTGCAACGCGGAGATCGGATGCACGGCATGCGCCCGGCGGATGATCTCGGCGCTTGCCTCGGAAAGGCCGAGCGCCTTCACCTTGCCTTCCTTCACCAGATCCGCCATCGCGCCGACCGTCTCTTCGATCGGAACCTCCGGATCGACACGGTGCTGATAAAAGAGGTCGATGACATCGACACCGAGGCGTTTGAGCGAGGCTTCCGCCACTTCGCGTACATGCTCCGGTCGGCTATCGAGGCCGGACATGGCAGCGGAATCGCTCTTCGTCGGATCGATCCTGAAGCCGAACTTGGTGGCGATGACGACCTGATCCCGATAGGGCTTCAGCGCCTTGCCGACCAGTTCCTCGTTGACGAAGGGGCCATAGACTTCGGCGGTGTCGAAAAAGGTCACGCCGATCTCGACGGCGCGCTGCAGCGTCCTGATCGACGTTGCCTCATCCTGACCGCCATAGGCGTGGCTCATACCCATGCAGCCGAGGCCGATGGCCGAAACGGTAAGGTCTTTTCCCAGCTTGCGCGTCTGCATGATTGTCTCCGATCGTTGAAAGCAAACGGGCCGGCTTGGCGGCCCGCTCGGCTGTTATTCATGCACTGGCGTCGTTGAGAAGCGCCATCTGGTTGCTCGTCAGTTTGAGATTACCCGCTGCAATCAGCGTGTCGAGCTGGCGGGCGCTGGTGGCACTGGCGATCGGCGCCGTCACGCCGGGTCGCTGGGCAATCCACGCAAGCGCCACCGACGCCGGCTGCGAATGGGTTTCTGCGGCCACCTCATCCAGTGCGGCGAGGATACGAGTGCCGCGCTCGTCGAAATAGCGCGCCACCATGCCGCCGCGGTTCGGGTTCGCCTCGGCTTCGGCCTTGCTCTTGTATTTGCCGGTGAGGAAGCCGGATGCCAGGCTGAAATAGGTGATCACGCCGATATCATGCGCGTTGCAGAGATCCGCCAAAGGCCCGTCGAAGCCTGAGCGATCGTAGAGATTATATTCCGGCTCCAGCACGTCATAACGCGGTAGGCCTCCCTTTTCCGCAGCCTCAAATGAGGCCTTGAGCTGCTCGGCGTTGAAATTCGAGCAGCCGATGGCGCGGATCTTGCCCTGCTGCTTCAGCTTGGCGAAGGCGGCGAGCGTCTCTTCGTGTGGTGTCTGCGGGTCCGGCCAGTGCGAGAGATAGAGGTCGATGTAATCGGTCTGCAGTCGCTTCAGCGAGCTTTCGACCGCATCGATGATACGTGCGCCGGCCAAGCCCTTTTCCATTGCGCTGCCCTGTGGTGTCGAGCCGACCTTGGTGATGATCACGGCCTTGTCGCGTGCGCGGCCGGATTGCTTCAGCCATTTGCCGATGATCGTTTCGGATTCGCCGCCGGCATTGCCCGGAACCCAGCCGGAATAGCAATCGGCGGTATCGATCGTGTCGAAACCGGCATCGAAGAACTTGTCGAGAAGGTCGAAGGAGGTTTTCTCGTCTGCCGTCCATCCGAAGACGTTACCGCCGAAAACGACGGGCGAAAGGAAAGGCCTGTCCGGCCAAGTACGCGCAGATCCATGATAATCTCCAATATCTATTTCAGGATTTGAGAACCGGCGAGCGCCGGTTCTCTTGATCTAGGGACGCGATGTGACCTTCGCACTGCGTAGATGGTCACGATGATGTTAGGCGCCCTCTTCAGGCCGCGTCGTTGAGCAGCTTCATCTGGGCGTCGGTCAATGTCAGCTTGCCGGCTGCGATGATCGCGTCGAGCTGCCTGAGGCTGGTGGCGCTGGCAATCGGTGCGGTAATGCCGGGGCGTGCGGCGACCCAGGCGATCGCGATCGTTGCCAGGCTTTCGCCGGTCTCGGCCGCGACCTGATCGAGCGCTGCCAGCACCTTTGTCCCCTTGTCGTTCAGGTAGTCCGGAATGCGGTAGCCGCGGGCGCTGCCCGTTGCATCTTCCGGCTTGCGGTACTTGCCGGTGAGGAAGCCGGCAGCAAGGGCGTAATAGCTGATCACGCCGATATCCTCGGCGATGCAGAGGTCGGCAAGCTCACCCTCGAATTTTTCGCGGGTGTAGAGATTATATTCGGGCTGCAGCACGTCATAGCGCGGCAGGCCGTCCTTCGCGGCGGCTTCGAGCGAAGCTTTCAGCTGTTCGGCGCTGTAATTGGAGCAGCCGATGGCGCGGATCTTGCCCTGTTGCTTCAGCTTCGCATAGGCACTGAGTGTCTCTTCATGCGGCGTGTCGTCATCCGGGAAATGCGACAGATAGAGGTCGATATAGTCGGTCTGCAGGCGCTTCAGCGAATTGTCGACGGCCTCGGCGATCCAGCTTGCCTTGAGTTTTCTGTCATCCATCGAAGGATGGCCGACCTTGGTGACGACGATCGCCTTGTCGCGGGAAACCGTGCCGCGCTTCAGCCATTGGCCGATCACCGTCTCGCTTTCGCCGCCGGAATGACCATCGACCCATTTCGAATAGACATCCGCCGTATCGATCGTGTTGAAGCCGGCTTCGAAGAAGCGGTCGAGCAGGTCAAACGAGGTTTTTTCGTCGGCGGTCCAGCCGAACACGTTGCCGCCGAACACGACAGGGGAAATGGAAAGACCGGTCCGGCCGAGTTTGCGCAACTCCATGGGATATCTCCAGCTATTTTTGATTTTGGGATCGTCTGTGGTGGGGAGGCCAAGGTTAGTCCCGCAAACAGTGAGGCCGCAATC
Organism: Rhizobium sp. ZW T2_16; assembly: GCF_044987325.1. Taxonomy (NCBI): domain Bacteria; kingdom Pseudomonadati; phylum Pseudomonadota; class Alphaproteobacteria; order Hyphomicrobiales; family Rhizobiaceae; genus Rhizobium; species Rhizobium sp. ZW T2_16. Next base: position 347,105 of record NZ_JBJDRG010000003.1, on the reverse strand, counting down.
CATTATTTTGCACCTCGGGTTCATTTTTCAAGAAAGCCAAAAGCGCGCATTGAACCTCTTCCGCGGCCACCCTAAGCTGGCGAAAAGATGTGCAAAGGGAGAGTGTCATGCTGCGTTTCGGGATTTTGTCGACGGCCAAGATTGCAAGGGATGTCGTCATGCCGGCGATACAGGACGCCGAAAATGCTGTGATCACTGCGGTCGCCAGCCGCGATGTGACGAAGGCAAGAGCGCTGGCTGATCGTTTCGGCGTGCCGCATGCCTTCGGCTCCTATGAAGAGATGCTCGCCTCCGACGTGATCGATGCTGTCTATATTCCGCTGCCGACCAGCCAGCATGTCGAATGGTCGATCAAGGCCGCCAATGCCGGTAAGCATGTTCTGGTCGAAAAACCGCTGGCGCTGAAGGCGCAGGAATTGGATGCCCTGATCGAAGCGCGCGACCGCAACAGAGTGGTCGTATCGGAAGCATTCATGGTCACCTACGCGCCGGTCTGGCACAAGGTGCGGGAACTGTTGAAGGACGGCGCGATCGGTGAGCTGAAACACGTCCAGGGCGCTTTCAGCTATTTCAACCGCGATGCTGGAAACATGCGCAATATCCCCGAACTCGGCGGCGGTGCGCTGCCGGATATCGGCGTTTATCCGACGATCGTTACCCGCTTCGCCACCGGCGAAGAGCCCCGGCGCGTCCAGGCCGTCGTGCGCCGTGACCCGGATTTCGGCACCGACATCTATTCAAGCGTCAAGGCCGATTTCGGTGGTTTCGAACTGAGCTTCTACATCGCTACCCAGATGGCGAACCGGCAGGTCATGGTCTTCCACGGGACGGAAGGGTTTATCGAGGTGAAGTCGCCCTTCAACGCGGATCGTTATGGCGCGGAAGAGATCGAACTGAACAACCAGAAGCACAATGTCTCGCAGGTCTTCCGTTTTCCCGACAGCCGGCAATATCGCCGCCAGACGGAAGCCTTTGCCAAGGCTGCTGCGGGCGAAGCCTCTGAAATCGTTACGCTGGAGAGCTCCGTGAAGAACCAGCGTTTCATCGACGCGATCTATCGCGCCGGCGAACACGATGGCTGGGAGACAGTCTAACCCTGGTTTTTGTGGCGAAACACGAAACGGGAATAACCGAAGAAACTGTAGACCGTCGCAGCCGCAGACGCGAAAACGATCGCGACCGCCGGCTGGATCGGCGCGCGGGCGATCAGGGCAGAATAGATTGCGTAATTGATCAGCGCTGACGTGATGCCGACAGTCCAGTAGCGAATTCCCTCCACCGCGAGAGAGTGGGGGGAGGGGTCGAAGGTGCGGTTGCGGTTGACGAACCAGGTAAAGCTCATGGCGGCCATGATCGCCGGTATGCGCGACAGGAACGGCCCGATCGGCGTATAGGTCAACAGCAGGTGGTTGACGCCGACATCGATCAGGAAGCCGATTCCACCCGCAAACAGAAACCAGGCCATCCGCCTCATGCCGCGCTCTTGCCGCCCCGTTGAGCCGACGTCTCGACGAAGGTTTCGTTGATTGGTGTTGAGTTGGTCCGGCTCTGCAGCGGCAGGCTCATGTAGTGGATGCGCAACTGTTCGGCACGCGCCCGTGAAACGGAATCGAGAATGAGTCCTGCGGTGAACATCAGCGACGACAATACCATCAGAACCAGCGAGAAGACCCAGGTCGGCATGCGCTCGACAAGTCCCGTTTCGAAATAGGAAATCAGGACCGGTGTCATGAAGATCAGGCTCATTGCCATAAAGACAGAGCTGATCGCACCGAAAAAGGCGAAGGGCCGCGTTTCCTTCATCAGCATTGCGAACATCCAGAGGATCTTTCCGCCATCCCGATAGGTCGAAAGCTTGGAATGCGAGCCTTCCGGACGTCGCCCGTAATCGAGTTCGATCTCGGTGACCGGCAGTTTCAGCCGAGATGCATGAACCGACATTTCCGTCTCGATCTCGAAGCCGCCGGAAACGGCGGGGAAGCTTTTGACGAAGCGGCGGGAAAAAGCGCGGTAGCCGGAGAAAATATCGGTGAAGTCGCGGCCGAAAATGGCGCGATAGAGAATGTTGAACAGCCGGTTTCCGGCGGCATGGCCCTGGCGCCCGGCATCCGCATGCACGCCGCGGCGGGTGCCGACGACCATGTCGGCGCGTTCTGTGAGCAGGATACGGATCAGTTCTTCGGCATCCTTCGGCGAATAGGTGCCGTCGCCATCCGCCATGATGTAGAGGTCGGCCTCGATATCGGCAAACATGCGGCGCACCACATGGCCCTTGCCCTGGCGGCGTTCGCGCATCACCTCGGCGCCGGCCAACATTGCTTTCAGCGCGGTGCCATCGGTGGAATTGTTGTCGTAGACGTAAACGCGCGCAGTCGGGAGAACCTCCCGAAAGCCATTCACGACATCGCTGATCGTCGATGCCTCGTTATAGCAGGGGATCAGGACTGCAATCGACAGATCACCGGAAATGGAGCCCGCCAAAATGCCGGCATGTGCGCTGGCATGATCACCGGCAGAAGTATCACTCATGATTTTCACTCTGTACGCGGAAAATCCAGTGCAGATACGGCCTGCCCTGTCTGCTTTACTATTTCTTGTGAAGGTTAAGTTTAGGTTGCGGGACTTCCTTAAGTGCTCAAAACAAGTGTGAATGATGAACACGACGACAGATGAGATGTCCCGGCAGGATGCCGTGCCTGCTTCAGCCTCCGTTCTGTCCCGGCTTTTTCCTGCAGTCGCGCTTTACTGGCTGATGACGGCGGTTGCCATCGCACTCATCTCCCTGCCGAAAGCAAAGGATCTGATCGGTCCCGACAATGACGATGTCATGCGGCTGGTGGAAATTCGCGACTGGCTTGGTGGCCAGAGCTGGTTTGACCTTATGCAGTACCGTCTCGGCCTTTCCGGCGGCACCTTGATGCACTGGTCCCGCTTCATCGACGCTCCGATCGGCGGACTTATCAAGCTGTTTTCGCTGTTCATGCCTGTAGAGATGGCCGAAGGCGTAGCGGCCAGTGTCTGGCCGCTTCTGCTCATTGGCCCGCTTCTGCTCGCCGTCGGTTTCGCTAGTCGGCGCCTGGGTGGAGAGGCCGATGGGCCACGGGTGATGCATATCGCGCTTGGCCTAGGTGCACTCTTTGCCTTTACCTGCATGAAGTTCCGTCCGGGCGCGCTTGACCATCACAATGTCCAGCTTGTTCTGGCAATCGGGATCACTGCACTTCTGGCAGATCGCCGTGGAAATACTTTGGGCCACGCGGTCGCGGGGATCGCTACTGCTCTGGCAATTGCCATAGGGGCGGAAACCACGCCTTTTGTTGCCATTGTATGTGTCTGCGTCGCCGCCCGCTGGATTTGGCAAGGGGCCGGATTTGCTTCCGCTGCGCGCGCATTCGGCCTTTCTCTCGCACTTGCTATCACGGCTGCCTTTTTTGCCACGATCCCACCAAGCGCATACGCCGCTGTCACCTGCGATAACCTTTCGCTCGGCTTCTTTTCCCTCTCCGCGCTGGGAGGGGCTGGGCTTTTCAGCCTTGCCTGCCTTCCGGCGCGCGCCGGGATGGGTATCAGGCTCGCCGCGTCCTTCGTCCTAGGCACGATTATTGGCGCATTGGCTCTGCTCATCGCGCCGCAATGCCTTGGCAGTCCGCTCGCCAATCTTGATCCGATGCTGGTTGAGCTCTGGCTGGACCACGTCACTGAAGCGCAATCCATAACCGCACAGATGCAGCAGTTTCCGGAAACCATTGCAGGTTTTTACGTCGTCGGACTGTTCGCTGTCTTCGCCTGTGCCTTACGCATCTGGCGCGGTGACGATCGTGGCCTGCATCTCCTGTTTCTAGCGCTTGTTTCTGCGAGCTGGGCGGTTGCTCTGGTCCAGATCCGTGGCAGCCTTTTCGCAAATCTCCTGAGCATTCCGCCGCTCGCATTGCTGATTGCCGACCTTCAGAAAAAGGCGCGAGACAATCCGAAGAGTATTTCGATCAATCTTGGATTTGTCGTCGCGACGTTGGCCTCCGTCCCTGTCGTCTGGGGGCTGGGTGGCGTCATCCTGAAACAGGGTATCGGTTCTGCCAGCATGGACGTCCTGGCTATGGAGAACGCCGATGAAGACAATACATGCGGCGATGCCAAGGATATGGCGGCGCTTCGTGTTCTTCCGCCGGGAACGATTGCCGCTCCTTCAAATCGTGGTGCGGGTATCTTGAGGTTTACGCAGCATCGGGTTTTGACCGCGCCCTATCATCGCAACCAGGGTGGCATGCTGGCCGAACTTCACATTGGCATGGCAACGCCGGATGATGCACTCGCACTTCTCAAAAATGCGGGCGTAACCGCACTTGCATTCTGCAGAAACGATCCGCAAACCGAAAATCTTATCGAGCTTTACCGTGATGGCCTCTACGCATCATTGGCGCGAGGCGAGTTGCCGACCTATCTCTCGCCGGTCCGATCGGATGGCAGATTCCAGCTTTTTGTCGTTAACGAAGCTGATCCGAAATAAGTCAGGCGTGACGGAATGACTGGATGAACGCAGCCGCGACGACCAGATTGATCAGTCCGAAGTTGAAACCAAGTATAGCGATAAGCAAGCCAAGCATGCTTGTGGCGCCGAAGAGGGCAGCAACAAAAAAGACAACGGGAATAAGCAATGCAGCCGCGATTATCGACGCGAGACTGCGTGTCATGCCGGCCAAGAGGCCAATGGTTGTTGCCGTTAGAAATAACACGGCGGATCTCCTTCCTGTGTGTCGGAGATCGTATATCTTACGACCCTCTAAAGAATGCTTTCGCATCATGCCTAACGGCGGGTCATTTTTTTAGCTACGATTGCCCGATCACTGTTAAGACTTAGGTCCCGTGTTATCGGACCTAAGTCCTCTCCTCCATTTAGACGCAACGCTGAAGCGTTGGTCAGGTTCCATTATTGATCCGTTCGCATATTAGAACAATGCGACGATTGCGCCCGCTGTCGTGCCCGTCGAAAGGACCTGGGTCACGCGGATCGGCAGGAAGCTGCCGGACGACACGCCGGTGAACGAGAGATCGTCGCCGGAGAGCATCCGCACCGCGAGATCGCCGCCATTGCCGACATAAAGCGCGCGGCTGGGAACCGAAAACGTGGCCGTGTCGCTGGGTGTGACGGCACCTCCTGCGGAGGCGGGGCTTGAAAGAGAAGGCTGGGTATTGGCAAAAGGGTCGGTCATGACGGGTTCTCCGGTTTGAACTGCCCGGATTATCCCACGGCCATGCGGGGCGGGGACGAACGCGGCGTCAAAAGGATCGGTGCCGCTTTCCATCTCGTCCACATCAATCCGCATCCCGGCGGATGAAATCCTTCTGCCGATCGGTTAGAACAATGGCATGAGCAGCACGTTCGCACCTGAAGCACAAAGCAATCTGACTGAATTTTCGGTCTCGGAGCTTTCCGGCTCGATTAAGCGAACCGTCGAGAACGCCTTCGACCATGTGCGCGTCAGGGGCGAGATTTCCGGCTACCGCGGGCCGCATTCGTCCGGCCACGCCTATTTCAGCCTCAAGGACGACAGGTCGCGCATCGACGCCGTGGTCTGGAAGGGCACGTTTTCCCGCCTGAGATTCCGCCCCGAAGAGGGCATGGAGGTCATCGCCACCGGCAAGGTCACGACCTTCCCCGGCTCGTCGAAATACCAGATCGTCATCGAAAACCTGGAACCGGCCGGTGCCGGCGCGCTGATGGCGCTCCTGGAGGAACGCCGCCGCAAGCTGGCAGCAGAAGGGCTTTTCGACAAGGAACGCAAGCGGCCCTTGCCCTATCTGCCACGTGTCATTGGCGTCGTGACCTCTCCGACAGGCGCTGTCATCCGTGACATCCTGCATCGCATCACCGACCGGTTTCCCGTCCATGTCGTCGTCTGGCCGGTCAAGGTACAGGGTGAGGGTTCGGGCGAGGAGGTCGCAGCCGCCATCCGTGGCTTCAATGCCGTCCGTCCCGGTGATCCGATGCCGCGGCCGGATGTGCTGATCGTCGCCCGCGGCGGTGGCAGTCTTGAGGACCTCTGGAGCTTCAACGACGAGATCGTCGTACGGGCTGCAGCCGAGAGTGCGATCCCGCTGATTTCAGCCGTCGGCCATGAGACCGACTGGACACTGATCGATCATGCTGCCGACGTGCGCGCGCCGACACCGACGGGGGCCGCCGAAATGGCGGTCCCGGTAAAGGCCGATCTTGATGCCCAGCTCGCAAACCTTTCGGCGCGTTTGCGCGGCAGTGCATCGCGGCAGATGGATCACCGCAGCCAGTCCTTGCGGGCGCTTGTGCGCGCACTTCCGTCGCTCGACCAGTTGCTGGCGCTTCCCCGCCGGCGTTTCGATGAGGCGGCGGCAGGCTTGGGCCGTTCGCTGGAACGCACGACGATCGCCAAGCGCCGCACCTATGAGCGCGCCTCGTCCGGCTTGCGGCTTGACCTGCTGAATAACCGGCTGGTGCTGCAGCGGCAGGCTCTGGCCGACCGGCTCCTGCGGGCGGATCGCTGCGTGGAGCGGCAGATTCTCAGCGAAAAGGGGCGGGTGGCGCGTATCGACGCCTCGCTGAAATCATTGCCGGCTCGTCTGGCCGGCCATCTGCAGCGCGAGAGCCAGCATCTCGCCGCCCTGATCCGTCAGGCCGATACCGCACTTGCCCATACCTTGTCCCGCAGCCGCTCGGTGCTCATGGGGCAGGATCGTGTCCTGCAGTCACTCTCCTACAAGAATGTGCTCAAGCGCGGTTATGCCGTGGTGAGGGATGGCGCGGATCGCGCCCTGACGCGCGCCGCAAATGTTGCGGAAGGCAGCGCGATTTCGATCGAGTTCGCCGATGGCCGCGTTTTGGCGGTTACCGGTGAAACATCGGGTTCGGCTGATCCCGAACAGGCGGCTCCGGCGGCAGTTCCGCCGAAGCGGAAAGCGCCGAAGCCGGATGTCGCATCCGGGCCGCCGAAGCAGGGCAGTCTCTTCTGAAATGATTGGCTGGAAGGGGTGATGTTCCAGCCGATTTAGGCAGGATCAGGCGGCCTTCCTGGCTGCCGTAGTCTTGCGGGGTGTCTCCGCCTTTGCCTTGGCAGTCGCTGTCGATTTGGCAGTCTTCGGAACCTTGACGGGGACGGGAGCAAACTGCGCAATCTCGTCGACCAGCAGGCGTGCATTGTCCTGAGCCTTGGCAAGATTGCTGACGGCTTCCGGATCGAGCGCATCGATCAGGGTGCCGGCGTCGAACATGTCACGATAGGCTGCGCGTTCGATCAGCGGAGTTGCCAGCACATGGACGCCCTGTTGTGCCAGCATGCCCTTCACGGCAAGCAGCGCCCGTGTGGTGATGATCGAACTGACCCGGGTAAGCGCCACCGAATGCGCGATATGGATGTCGCATTCGCTTTTGAGCTTCTTCAGGATATCGAGCACCTGTGCGCCTCCCGCGGCATCCAGTGCGCACCCCTGAACCGGCACGAAAACGTGGTCGGAAAGCCCCAGCCCCTTGGCGAGCAACGGTGTGACGCCGCCGGGCAGGTCCACCACCACATAATCGTTACGTTTCTTCAGGTCCTTGATCGTCTTTTCGATATTGTCGGCGTCGATATCGGCGATGATCGAGAATTTCGGCACCTTCGCCATCCGCACCATCCAGCGGGAAACCCACTGCTGCGGATCAGCGTCCAGCATGGCAACGCGAAAACCTCGCTTTGCCAACTCCCCGGCCACAACAAGCGCCATCGTGGTCTTGCCGGCGCCGCCTTTCGTATTCGCAAATGTAATCACTGGCATTCACAACCCTCCGGTTCATATGAACACCACAGAGGAAAGCCATGTTTCTTGGCCTGTTCTTATCCGCTTCCGTCGTGATGATTTGCGGATGCTTGACGAATAAGCTTGCGCCGCGCTGGTGAAGGAAGCGCGGCGCTGGAGATCAGGTACATCAGCGCACGCGCATGCCGGCCTGCTCATCGAAATGCAGCGGCTTGTCGAACTTCTGCAGCGGGGCTTCGGGGATTGAACCGATCGTCATGCCATGGGGCCAATCGGGTGGGCAAATGGCGATGTAGCGCGCATAGCCGCCCACGCCGCCGCCGAATTTCGGATACCCGATCGCGACGAGTGCGCCCGTTTCCGGCACCTTGTCCAGATTGGCGACGCCCTCCGCCTGGGCATATCCGTTGTGCATCAGCCAGTATTCGCCTTCCAGATTGGGCGTCGTGTCGGTGTCGAGTGGTTCATGCCCGTGAAACAGGATCTTGCGCTCGTTATGCAGGAATTTCAGTGCCTCCAGCCCCACGCCCGGGAATGGACGAGCTGTCGAAAGAGCCGGATCGGGCCATGTTTTCGACCAGCCGGAGCGGACGAAGACCACCGAACCTTCCGGTATCAGGCCATGTTTCGCCTCGAAATCGGTGATATCGGAGACCTGCAGATGATAACCGGCATCCGTATTCACCTTGTCCTCGATGTTGATGACCACCAGCGGCCGTATGGCATAGGTCGCAGGCAGCTCATCGATCGCCGCATATTCTGGTGCCCAATGCGCCGGAGGATCGAGTTGAGTGCCGAGCTGGTCGGTCGTCAGATTGTAGGTGGAAGCGGCAAAGCCGTGTTTTTCGAAGGTAAAGGTTTCGCCCTTCTTGGCATAACCCTCAAGATCGGTGCCGGCGGCGGCTTGGCCGAAGCTCGGTTTGCCGAAACCGGCCCAGACCGGAATGTTCGGCGTGATCGTATGGGTCAGATCGACGTATTTGGCGCCTTTCAGGCTGTCATTATAAACTTTCCACAAGCCTTGTTCCTCCGCCAGGGCGGGTGAAAAGGACAGGGCGGCAAGCAATATCGGGAGGATCGTCTTATGCGGAAAAATCTGCATGCTGTATTCCTTCGTGAAAGAGATCAGCCAGCTTTTGGCGGGTCGCAGAAAGCACCCGCCGGGATTTCATCGCAAAGAATGTGAGCCGGCAACAGATGTTATGCCGAAGGGACGACAGAAGCCGAAAAAATCCTGCCCAACATGATGCCGGCGCCGCACAGATGTGCTGCGCCGCTGTTTTGACTGGCAAGGGGCCGATTAGGCCCATTCACCCTTGCGCATAACCGGAACCTTGGAGCCGTCCGGCCGGATGCCGTCGATATCGACCTTGTCGGAACCGATCATCCAGTCGATATGGATGAGCGAGGAATTGCCGCCCTGCGCGTTGATCTCATCAGGCGTCAACGAAGCGCCGTTGAGGAAACATTTCGAGTAGCACTGGCCGAGCGCGATGTGGCACGAGGCATTTTCGTCGAACAGCGTGTTGTAGAAAAGGATGCCGCTTGCCGAGATCGGCGACGAATGCGGCACCAGTGCCACTTCGCCGAGCCGGCGTGCACCTTTATCCGTATCCAGCACCTTGTTCAACACTTCCTCGCCCTTCGAAGCTTTCGCCTCGACAATGCGGCCGCCTTCGAACCGCACCCGGATATTGTCGATCAGCGTACCTTGATGCGAGAGCGGCTTGGTGCTCGATACATGGCCCTCAACCTTAAGCGCATGCGGCGTGGTGAAGACTTCTTCGGTCGGGATATTCGGGTTGCAGGTAATCCCGTTCTTCGCCGTGGACGCGCCGCCATGCCATTCATGGCCATCTGCCAGGCCAACGGTCAGGTCGGTGCCGGGACCGGTGAAATGCAGCGCCGCAAAACGCTCACCATTCAGCCAGGTCGAACGCTTCCTAAGGTTTGCATTATGCTCCGCCCAGGCTGCTACCGGATCTGCGACGTTGACGCGCGAGGCGGCGAAGATCGCTTCAGCCAGCTTGGCAACGGCAGCATCTTCCGGCAGATCCGGAAAAACCTGACGTGCCCAAGAGGGATTGGGATAGGAAACGATGTTCCAGTTGATGTCGAAATTGGCGATCTTTTCGAGTGCCGGCTTGTAGGCGATGGAATTGGCCTTGTTGGCGCGGGCAACTTTGGCCGGATCTTGCCCGGAAAGCAGCATCGGATTGTCGCCGGCGATTGCAAGCCGCGCGGCACCGTTCTCATAAGCCTTGGCCATGCCCTCGTAGAGCCAGCCGGAGGCCTTGTCGAAGCTGGCATCAGGTGCATGCTGATAACGAGCCAGCGTCGTTTCCTCGTCGGAATAGAAGGCCGAAACGATGCCCGCACCTGCCATATAGGCGTGTTTGGTGATGAACCGAACTAGCGGCAGCGCGGCGATCGGCGCGGTGATGACGAGGTCCTGCCCCTTTTCCAACCCAAGCCCCACCTTCACTGCGACTTCGCCAAGCTTCTCAAGCTTGATCGGATCGATGGATGTCTGGATGTTCGGGACGATGGTCATGGCTCAGCCTCTCGATTATTCGTGTGAGGCTAGACTTAGAGAGCTTTGGGGCAAAATTGAAGTCTTGGACATGCGGTCGTCAGGCAATCAGCGGAGCGGCGATCGCCTTCAACGCCTCTTTCGCATCGGCGGGCACTAGGCGTATCTGCAGCCCGCGCTGCCCACCGTTGATGAAGATGTAGGGCTCGTCCAGTGCGGTGATTTCGATCGCCGTCGGTACGAGCTTCTTCTGGCCAAGCGGGCTGATGCCGCCGACATGGTAACCCGTCAAGCGTTCCGCATCGGCCGGCTTCATCATATGGGCGGATTTTCCGCCAAAGGCCGAGGCGAGCTTTTTCATCGACACTTCATGATCGGACGGCACCACGACACAGATAGGCTTGCCATCAAGTTCGGCCATCAGTGTCTTCAACACGCGTTTCGGCTCTTCCCCGATCGCCTCCGCCGCCTGCAATCCGATCCGGTCGGCATTGGGATCATAGTCGTAGGAAACGATCGTATAGGCGATTTTCAGCTTGTCGAGGGTTTGGGTTGCGCGTGTGGTCTTCGACATTCTCAGGCGCCCGGAAAAGCGTTTTCGTAAATCTCGGGCTTGAAGCCGATCAGCAGCTTTCCATCCGCTTCCAGCACCGGCCGCTTGATCATCGACGGCTGCGCCAGCATCAACTCGATCGCCTTTGCCTGATCGATATTCTGGCGATCGGCCTCACCGAGTTTCTTGAAGGTCGTGCCGGCGCGGTTCAGCACCGTTTCCCATCCGGCTTTATCGACCCATGCTTGCAAATGGTCGCGATCGATACCCGAGGCCTTGTAGTCGTGGAATGCATAGCTCACACCCTTCTGGTCCAGCCATGTCCGCGCCTTCTTCATCGTGTCGCAGTTCTTGATGCCGTAGATGGTGATCGCCATTTCGCCGTCCTTTTGTCCCCTTTGCCCGCATCACGCGATGCCGGACTGGTCAGCGAAGCGATAACAACACCACATCGCAGAATGCAAGCCAATGAGGCAGATCAAATAGTGGCATGCCAAGTTCGCATGGCTGATCTGTGCGCGTATGCGTTGTGAAGATGAAGTCTTGGGCGCATATATTAGCCGACAGAAAAGGAGTTGATGTCATGTACGCCCAGAACAAAAACCGTGGTAGCCGTATCAGCCGCGCCTTCGCAATTTTCGGCGCTGCAGTTTCTGCTTCGGCTGCCGTTGAAAACCATCGTCGTCCGAAGAATAGCGATCTGACCATTCTCGGTATCGATCCCAAGGCTTTCGACCGCATCGGCTAATTGCCTAATATCACCTCGTTTCTCGCGGGCCGTCATTTCGCATGGCGGCCTTTGTTGTGAGAGCGGGGTTTCGGTCGCCGCCGGTGATTGGTTCATCCAAAAGCGATAATTGGCTTGCCGGCCTGGCATATGGTGGAGCGTCGGCGTTAAAACGCCAGCATCCAAATGGCTCATGGCGTGTTTCGCCCTTGTGGCTGTAGACAAGCGCAAATTCGCGCGCCTGCCATGTAAATGATTTCCCAATATTCAGAACCTCCTTGCGCCCGTAGCCATAGATGATGGTAACGTGAGGTGAAGGTGTGCGAAATGCCTGGCGTGGCAGGTTATGCCGGCTGAGCGCGCCATGAAGCATCCGCACGAATGCCTGAATATCGGTATTCCTCGCCGCACTTGTCAGCGCCAGATGCCGTCCGCCTCCGTAGATAGCACATGCGTCCAAAGTCACTGTAAGCGGGCATGCCCTGATCGATCCGATTGCAGTTTCGATCCGGGGAATGAGATCGTAGGGCGGCTTGTCAAATTCGTCCATCAACAGCAGGCTCACATGCAGCAAATGCGCCGGGTGACGTTGGCGGTTGGTGCGACCATGCGCATGCTCGCAAGCCGCCTTGTATATCTCCTCGGCCAAGGAGGGCGGCGGTTTCAGTACGAAAAAGAGTTCACTTCTCCACCGAGGCGCGAAGTGCGGTTGTCCGGATCGGTTTTTCCCAGGAACATTGCCTGTCAGCGGCAGGCATGGCTGGTGGTATGGCAACTCTGCACCTCCCATTATTCATCAACGCGGGATCATGCGGATGACGCAGTATAAGAGAATTCAATTGACAATAAAGAACAAAAAGAGAACGTAGGCAAGCGATCTAGGCGATCACAAATCTTCTGGTGCAAGAAACGGGTTGATTGCCTGTTCATGACATAGGATTCTGACAGGGGAAATCACACGAACGGAGTGAGCTCATGTCCGGACATCGATATGCGATCTTCGAAACCGCTGGCGGCTTCTGCGGCATTGCGTGGAATGTTGCCGGTATCACCCGTTTTCAGCTACCGACAAGCAGCGAGTTGTCGACCGAGAACCTTCTCCTGCGCCGGATCGGTGACGGTCAAAAATCGCCACCGCCCGTGGAGATTGGAGAGACGATCGCGCTGGTGAAACGGTATTTCGCTGGCGAGCGGATTGATTTCTCCGAGATCCGCCTCGATCTTGAAGGCCAGGATGAGGTCTTCAGGAATATCTATGCCGCAGCCCGCCGCATCGGCTGGGGTCATACGAGCACCTATGGCACGATCGCCAAGGAACTCGGCCTTGGGCCGGAGGCTGCGCGTGATGTTGGCCAGGCCATGGCGAAAAATCCGGTGGCGCTGATCATACCTTGCCACCGGGTACTGGCCGCCGGCGGCAAGCTCGGCGGTTTTTCAGCCCCTGGTGGATCGACCTCGAAACAGCGTATGCTCGAGCTTGAGGGTGTGCGTTTCACGCCGCCGGAGCCGGCACAGCAATCCCTCTTTTGAACTTTTGCCGACGCTCAGTGCGCCAGAAGAAGCTTGTACCCCGTGAAGGCGACGATCAGCACAGAAGCACCGATCATCGCAATCTTGCCAAGACGCTTCTCGATGAAGTGGCGAATGCCCTCGCCGTAGCGGCGCAACAGCCAAGCCAGGAGGAAGAAGCGTGCTCCGCGCGTGACGAGCGCCGACATGATGAATAGCCAGATGTTTACATGCACCGCACCGGAAAGGATCGTCACCACCTTGATAGGCGGCAGATGCGCAAAACCGGAGGTCACCAGCATCAGCAGGATCGTCTCGAAAGTGATGCCGGCCCTCAGCTCGTTGAAAGTATCGAGCTTGCCCCAGAATTCGAGGATCGGCATGGCAATGGCATCGAAGGCAAATGAACCGATCCACCAGCCCGCAATACCGCCGAGAACCGAGAAGACCGTCGCGATCAGCGCATAACGCCATGCACGCTCCGGCCGGGCCAGCGCCATGGGCAGGAAAAGCACGTCCGCCGGCACGAGAAAGATCGAGCTTTCGACAAAGGCGATGACCGCAAGCCAGACTTCCGCGGATTTGCGCGCACTGAGCGCCATCGTCCAGTCATAGAGGCGTTTGAGCATTGTGAAATCCAGAGCTTGGGGGGAAATCCGAAGGTGATGAAAGATACCGTGGGAGAGCTCGGTTGTTTGTCTGCCCTATCGATCCACAGATGCGGCTGAAGCGCAACCCTACACCGTGAAGCTGATCGTTACCTGAACGGTCTTTCTTTTGGGAATTTGGCGACAAGCCAAGCTCGTCTCGGCATCCAACTGCCTGAAATTATCGCCTTCATTCGGAAACCGCGAGGCAAGATAGATGATCGGCACGCCATGTCTTCATAGCGCGCCGACAATATTTCAATCTCTTATTCCCACTCGATCGTGCCGGGCGGCTTGCTCGTCACGTCGTAGACGACGCGGTTGATGCCGCGGACCTCGTTGATGATGCGGGTTGCCGCGCGGCCGAGGAAGTTCATGTCGTAGGGATAGAAATCCGCCGTCATGCCGTCGACCGAGGTGACGGCGCGCAGTGCGCAGACGAAATCATAGGTGCGATAGTCGCCCATGACACCGACGGTCTGCACCGGCAGCAGTACGGCAAAAGCCTGCCAGATCGTGTCGTAGAGACCGGCCTTGCGGATTTCGTCGAGATAGATCGCATCTGCCTTGCGCAGGATGTCGAGCTTCTCCTTGGTCACGCCGCCCGGGCAGCGGATGGCGAGGCCCGGACCCGGGAAGGGGTGGCGACCGATGAAGCTCTCCGGCAGGCCGAGTTCGCGGCCAAGGGCGCGGACTTCGTCCTTGAACAGTTCGCGCAGCGGTTCGACGAGCTGCATGTTCATGCGCTCGGGCAGGCCGCCGACATTGTGGTGGCTCTTGATCGTCACCGAAGGGCCGCCCGAGAAGGAAACGCTTTCGATGACGTCCGGGTAGAGCGTGCCCTGCGCGAGGAAGCGCGGTTCGCCCTTGCCATCGGCTGCGATCTTGGCTGCTTCCGCTTCGAACACTTCGATGAACAGGCGGCCGATCGTCTTGCGCTTCACTTCCGGGTCGTTTTCGCCGGCAAGCTGGGTCAGGAACATGTCGGATGCATCAACAGCCACGAGCGGGATGTTGTAATGGTCGCGGAACATGCCGACGACCTGTTCGGTCTCGCCCTGACGCATTAGGCCGTGATCGACATAGATGCAGGTCAGCTGGTCGCCGATCGCCTCATGGATGAGGATCGCCGCGACCGACGAGTCCACGCCGCCGGACAGGCCGCAGATGACGCGCTCATTGCCAACCTGATCCTTGATCTTGCGGATCATTTCGGCGCGGTAGGCAGCCATGGTCCAGTCGGACTTCAGGCCGACGATCTTGTGCACGAAGTTGGAAAGCAGCTTGGCGCCATCCGGTGTATGTACCACTTCTGGGTGGAACATGGTCGTATAATAGTGGCGGCTCTCGTCGGCAGCGATGGCGAACGGAGCGTTCTCGGAGGTCGCGATGACCTCGAAACCTTCCGGCAGTTTCGTCACGCGGTCGCCGTGGCTCATCCAGACCGGGTAACGACCGCCCTGTTCCCAGAAACCGTCGAACAGCGGGCTGGCCTTTTTCACTTCCACATCGGCGCGGCCGAATTCGGCGGCATGGCCACCTTCAACGACACCGCCGAGCTGGGTGCAGAGCGTCTGCTGGCCGTAGCAGATGCCGAGGATCGGCACGCCGCTGTCAAATACCGCCTGCGGTGCACGCGGGCTGCCTTCGGTGGTAACCGAAGCCGGGCCGCCGGAGAAGATCACGCCCTTGGGGGAGAGCCTGTCGAAAGCTTCGGCGGCGTTCTGGAAGGGATGGATTTCGCAATAGACACCCGCTTCGCGGATGCGGCGCGCAATCAGCTGCGTCACCTGGCTGCCGAAATCGATGATGAGGATGCTGTCGGGATGAGCTATCTGGGTCATGGCGAGCCTTTAATGAAGAACCCCGATTTTTGCAACTGCTCAGAAAGCCAAATTGCCGCTTTCTAGGGCGTTTCCTAGTCTGTCGATGACGCCAGCCAGCTTCTCGTCGATGACATGCAGATATTCAGTCCAGTTATCGACATGCTTCAGCTCCGCCTTCCCGTCGGAAATCCCGCGCAAACCGATCAGCGGAATACCGAACAACTGGCAGCAGCGCATGATGGCGAAGGTTTCCATGTCCACCATGTCTGCAGCGATCAGATCGTAGGCAGCGCCAGAGACGATATTGCCGCCGGTGGAAAGCGCAGCCTCGGGCACGCCTGGAATGCGAAGTGGCAGCGGCATGATCGCCGGATGGTCGAGAAAGGGTGTGCAACCTTTCTCGAAACCGAGCGGCGAGGCGTCCATGTCGCGATAGGCAACGGAGGAGGCCTGATAGACTTCCGTTTGTTCCAGCGTCCGGGAGCCGGCCGAACCGAGCGACACGATCAGATCCGGCATTTCGTTTTTCGCCTGCAGCTTCGTCAGCGCGTGCGACAGCACGATCGCGGCCTCGATCGGACCGACGCCGGTCATCAGCGGTTTGATGCGAGACTTGAGGTGCGGCCCATATTCGGCGTCGACGGCCATGACGAATAGCACCACATGCCGGCCGAGCCGTGTCAGTTCGAAACTCATTCCACCACGTCCTGACGATCGCGGATGACCATCATCGACGTGGTCATGGAGGCGATCAGTTTTGCCGGCCCGTCGCCGATCGCATAGGCACGGCCATCGGCCACAATGATCGTCGATCCGGGCTTGGTGACCTCGCCACGGAAAAGGAAACGCTCGCCGCGACCGGGCGAAAGCAGGTTGACCTTGAACTCGATCGTCAGAAGCGAAACTTCCGGCGCAATCACCGTATAGGCGGCATAGGTACAGGCAGTCTCCAGTGGTGCGGAAATCACCCCGCCATGCAGGAAACCGTGCTGCTGGGTAAGCTTCTCATCGAAAGGAAGCTCGATCTCCACCATGCCCTGCTGGATGCGCGTCAGTTCCGCGCCAAGCATCTCCATGGCGTTCTGCTTGGCGAAACTGCGCCGTATGCGTTCGTGAAAGTCGCCTGGATCGGTAATCTTCATGGTCTGCCCTTGGTGTCGCGGCGAAACTGGCATGCTGCAGGCGGATCGGCAAGCGCGACAAAATGACTATTATCAATTCAACAGAACGATCGAAAGGTTCAATACTGCGGCAAATGCAACCCAGAATGCGTAAGGCACGAAAAGCCACGCGGCCTGCCGGTTGGGTCTCCAGCTCATCATGATGAACAGCAGGATGAAGGCCAGCATCGGTACGATGATGACGAGGCCGAGAAGCGGGCTCTGCAGGCCGAAAAAGGCTGGCGACCAGAAGATGTTGAGAAAACCCTGTATGGCGAAGACGATCAGCCGGCCGGTATTGTTCTCATCGAACCATGTCGTGGACAGCGCAACGCCGATCATCACGTAGAGACCCGCCCAGACCGGTGCGAAAACCCAGTCGGGTGGATTGAAGAACGGTTTGTTAAGCGACTGGTACCACTCGCCCGGTGTGTTGGCGTAACTGCTGAGTGCACCGATGGCAACGCAGGTGACAATGAAGAAAGCAAAGGTCAGTATTTTACCCATGGAGGGTGATCTAGGGTCGCTGCAACCTGAGTAAAGATCATTTTATTTGGATAATATGCTGGTCCCAGGCGACGTCGCTGCGTGTGTCGTTGAAGCGGCCATCGTAGGATGACACAGCAATACCGTGGGCCGCAGGCGCCACACCGGCCGCCTCGTGGACGCTCTCTTCTTTCAAGACGATGCCTGTCTTCGCATCGAGTATCACTGACGCACCGCCGATCGGCGAGGTAAGTCCGACGATGTTTTCATGGCGGTTGACGGCAATTGCGCCGACATAGTTGGCAAGCCGCGCCGTCGTTTCATCCGGCAGCGAGAGAAGTGCAATATCCTCGCCCTTCGAGAACCAGCCGGCAAGCGGCGGTGTTTCGTTGCGTGCGCCTTCCCACTGGCAGGCAAACCAGATGCGGCCATTCTCGGCTATATCCAGATGCCGGGTCGAGAGCTTGCTGAGCGAAGACGGCATGCTGTGTTTCTGGATCAGCGTGCCGTTTTTCGCATCGAGCACGACCAGCGATGGTTCCATACGGTCGATGTTGAGCTTGGTGCGGCCGAAATCCGGATGGGTCTCGATGCCGCCATTGGCAATCACCAGAAGAGCACCATCATCCGAGACGGTCATGTCATGCGTGCCGATGCCATGAGCGTCGAATTCGCCGATCCGCCGGAATGCATTGCGGCCGTCATAGAGGCCGATCATGCCGCGATTGCCGTCGAAATCGTTTTCGCTGGCATAAAGAACGGTGCCGTCCGGCGAGAAATGCCCGTGGCCGTAGAAATGCCGGCCCTCCGGCGCGGTGATGACGATCGGCTCCGCCTGTCGAGACGGATCGAACACCATCGCAAACGTGCCGGGTCTACGGGCAAAGGCGACGGCGCGGCCCGTCGTGGAACTGAAAGCCATGCCATGCGCACGGGCGGGCAGGGCCATCCGATCGATGATCTCGCCCCGTTCGGAAACCGTGGCAATGCCGAATGTACCGTCAGAGGCGCGATAACCGGAGGCATAGACCGCATCGGCCCGCTCTAGCGCATAGAGCGATTCGGGAGCGAGCGTGGCCGCAAAACCGATGCCGGCAGCCTTCAGAAACGCCCGGCGGTCGATTGTCTCACCGTTCGAGGCCATCTCAGTCTCCGTCGGCGAAGGAGAAGCCGGAGGAGAGGCCGATCGCGCCGCCATATCCGTCATTGAGCTTGGCGATCACATCCTTGCCATCGACCAGCAGCGTATCGAGCTTTCTGCGTTCGCCCGCGTCCTCTACGGCCTTTTCGAGATCCGGCGTCACTTCACCCGTCAGGGCAGACATGGATTTCAGCTTCTCTTCCGTGGCGGCGACGATCGGCCTGTCCTTTTCAGGAAGAAGCTCGACCATGCCGGATGTCGTCAAAAGTTCGGACAATCCATCAAGATTTGCCTTGATCATAGGCCAAGTATTTTCCGAGCGCCAGAACAGCGCCTGTTTAGGAAATTTCGCCTTGTCCGCCCCCTTGTAGAAGGTCTCGATCCGCTGGTCGCGCACCGCTTCGGCGCCATGCACGAGAATGCCGAGCAGCCCGGTGATCGCTTCACCGCCGGTCCGATAGATGGGATTGTCTGCTCCCGGCTGTTCCCAGGCCTTCTGGATGCCATCCGGTGCATCCCAGATGCCGGATATTTCGGCGGCGACATTCCCGATATTTTCGGCAACGGCAGTGCTGTAACGGCAACGGAAGTCATTTCCGGAAATAAGCGTATCTGAGCCCGTACCGAACAGAAGATATTCCAGTGCGCCCAGCCCTTGCGTCGCGACGCTCTTGGTGGCGAGCGTCTTGGCATCGGTGGCCGTCTCGTCGGATTTGGAAAGAACTGCCTGGACCTGTTTCAGGCCGGTGCTCTTGCGGTCAGGATAAAACAGGATGCGCTCGAACCTGTTCTGCTCGATCACGGGGCCGGTGCGGACGATCTCGATATGCGCCCAACTGGCCGCGAGCTTGCCGAAGCCGGCTTTGGCCGCATCGTAATTGGTTTGAGACGGCGCCGCACAGAGTGTCTTCATCGTCGCCGTCATGTCTTCTGCGGATTTTTGGAACGCGTCATACCCCGGCCGTATGAAGCCATCCACTGCGGCCGTCATCACTTTCGTCACGGTCGCTACCGGAAGTTCGACGGTCGGCGCGGTATCAGCCTCCTGGGCAAACGCGGCGGAAGCGAATGCTGCGGGAAGCAGTGCGATCAGGCTGGCGGCCAAGGTCTTGCGCATCAGAGCGACTCCAGGAAGGTAAGAAGGGCGGTGCGATCCTCTTTGTCCATGGCTGCAAATGCGCTGCGCGCGGATTCCGCCTCGCCACCATGCCAGAGGATCGCTTCGGTAAGATTGCGGGCACGCCCGTCATGCAGGAAGAATGTGTGGTTGTTGACGGTCTTGGTAAGCCCGATGCCCCAGAGCGGCTGGGTGCGCCATTCCTGACCGTTCGCCATCCCCACCTGCTGACCGTCCGCCAGCTCTTCGCCCATGTCATGCAGCAGGAAATCCGAATAGGGCCAGATCAGCTGGAAGGCATGTGCCTTGTTGCCGGCATCGCGGCGGGTGACCAATTTCGGTGTGTGGCAGGCGGTGCAACCGGCCGAATAGAACATCTCCTTGCCTCTCAGCACCGTTGGATCATCGATATCGCGACGCGCCGGCACGGCAAGGTTTTCCGAATAGAAGGTGACGAGCGACAGCACCGGATCGGGCGCTTCGACCGGGCCGAGCCGCTCCTGCACGCCGGTCGGCATGGCAAGACAGGTGGCCTGCGCCTTGGTGCAATCGCCATGCGAAAACGGCGTGTCGGGTGTCGAAATGCCGATATCGCCGGTAAACGCGCCCGAGGATTGGTCGCGGATCGAGGCATTCTGCGCCTTGAAGCCGAACCGTCCGAGTTTCAACTCGCCGGTCATGTGGTCGCGCACCAGCGTCGCCTTGCCGGATATGCCGTCGCCGTCCTTATCGTCTGGATCGGCCTTCGCCAGGATATCGGCCTCGTGGATAGCTTGGATCAGCCCCATGCCGATCATCGGCGGTGCAATACGGGGCGACAGCGTTACATCGCCTTCAAGCGGCCCGTAACCGAGATTGGAAACCGAATAGGTCGGCTTGCGCAGGCTGACGACTTCGCCGTCAACAAGCGTGACCGGAACTTCTTCGTAGGAAATCTCCATCTTCCCTTCCGAGGCAAGCCCCGGAACGGCCAGATCCTGAAACTGCTCGCCATAGACGGCGTCAGGAAAGTTCAGCTTGCGGTAATCGCCGATCGCCTCGCGCTCCTCGTCGGTGCGGGCGGGCCGTGCCAGCCGCAGGAACATCGAGGTTGCATCCGCCGCGCCTTCCGGAGGATGGCCGCGGCCATCCTTCAGGTGACAGCTCTGGCAGGCGCGCGCATTGAACAACGGCCCAAGACCATCGGATGCCTGGGTGGAGGAGGGGGAAGACACCCAGAGCTTGGTGAACAGCGCATTCCCAAGCTTGAAATTCTGCTCTTCCTCGAAGGTGATGTTCGGCGAAAAATGCGAGAACGCATCGCCATTGACGATCGCCTTCGTCGTCGCGGCACCGCCGGACATGGTCTCGAACTGCTCGGCTTTGGAAAAATCCGTCGTCGGCCTCGTCACGCTCGTGACGCGTTTCAAATCCTTCGGATTAAGGTCGGTGCGGGTCTTCGGCAACTGGCTGTCGCTGCCGGTCGCGATCAGCGGCACCAGCACGAGTGCACCGGAAATGAGAGGCAGCAAGTAGGGAAAGGCTCTGAATGCGCCCATGGGTGATCGGGCCTCACCCGGAAGCGAGACCCGCCTTTTCTTCAATTATTTAAAGACAGCATCAGGATTATCGAGGCTGTCGGAACCTTCAAGCTCGATCTTCCCCAGATCCAGCGATGCAATGACGCGCTCGATGCTCTTGGTCTGATCGATCAGGCCGTCGATCGCCTTCTGCACCACCGCATTGCCCTTGGCGTTGTTCTCGCCGATCATCTGGTCATAGGCTTCGACCTTCTGGGCGCGATCCTTCATGACGTTCATCGCCGCAAGCGTTGCATCGAGCTTGCCCTTGATTTCCTTGTCGAGCGCCTTGTCCTTGGCGGCAACGAGGTCGGAAAGCGATGGTCCCTTCATCTTCGTGCCGTCCACACGGGTATATTCACCCGTATAGGCGGACTTGATGCCGATCGCATCGTTGAGATGCGAGGCATAGGTATTGTCGGAGAAGCAATCATGCTCTTCTTCCGGATCATGCAGCAGAAGGCCAAGCTTCATGCGCTCGCCCGCAAGCTCGCCATAGGAGAGCGAGCCCATGCCGGTCAGGATCGCGGTGAGGCCGGCATTGCCGTCGGATTCGACGTTTTTCGTCGCTTCCCCGTCAGGAGCCCAAGCCGTCACCATGTCCTTCAGGTCGGCAATCAGAAGCGTCGATGCAGCCTTCAGATAGGCGGCGCGTCGATCGCAATTACCACCCGTGCAGTTCGCCTTGTCGTAATCGGTATAAGGGCGTTTTCCGGCGCCGGCCTCTGTGCCGTTCAGATCCTGGCCCCAGAGCAGGAACTCGATCGCGTGATAACCGGTTGCGACATTCGCCTCGATCTCGCCCGCCTCGTGCAGGCTCTGGATCGTCTCCGGCGTAATCTCGGTAAGATCGACTTCCTCGCCGTTGATCTTGAGCTTGGGGTTGGCGATCACATTGGCGGTGTAAAGCGCGTTTTCATCGCTTTCGGTGCCGTAAGACGCATCGACATAATCGATCAAGCCTTCGTCGAGTGGCCAGGCATTCACCTTGCCTTCCCATTCGTCGACAATCGGATT
The DNA here is from genome assembly GCF_044987325.1 of Rhizobium sp. ZW T2_16. Classification (NCBI taxonomy): domain Bacteria; kingdom Pseudomonadati; phylum Pseudomonadota; class Alphaproteobacteria; order Hyphomicrobiales; family Rhizobiaceae; genus Rhizobium; species Rhizobium sp. ZW T2_16. The sequence continues at coordinate 325,066 of NZ_JBJDRG010000003.1, read as the reverse complement.
GCCGAACCGATAGACTTCCGACTGCTGGTAGGGCACGCGGGCGGCAATCCATGCTGCCTTGGCGGCTTTCAGCGTCGCGTCGCTGGGCTTGGCGATCAGGGCGTCGATCGCCTTGTCGAGAGCCTGCGCCGTCGTCAGCGAGTCCTCGTATTTCGCCTGCGCCAATTCGGCATAGTGCTTCAGCACGGCGGCCGGTGTAGTTTCTGCACGGGCCGGTATCGACGTGAACACCGTCGAGGCGGCAAAAAGCGCCATAGCGGCGCCGAGCAAGGTTTTACGGGTCATGTCCCTCTCCTTCGCGGCGCCGATCCCACGACGTCGCCAATGAGAGTTCTTGGCGCGAATTAAAAGTGGTGTCAAACGTTCTAGTTTAGAACGATTTGAAGTTATGGTTGATCCGCGCGGCCGAAATTTACACCTTGCGTTGCATGCGGCAGAAAAAGAATCCGTCCGTATCGGTACTTGCGGGTGACAGCGTGATCGTGCCTGCAGCCGCAACGCGAGGACGGGGTGCCTGAGCGCCGAATATTTTCGTCCAGTCGTCGGCGACGGAGGTGATCGCGAAAGCCGGGTTCTCAGTGCAGAAACGCTCGACCTGGCGATCATTTTCTTCCGGCAGCACCGAGCAGGTGACGTAAAGCAATGCCCCGCCGGGCTTCACGAACTTTGCCGCCTCGCCAAGCGCGTCCTGCTGCTGGGAAATCCGTTCATCGAGGTTCTTCTGCGTCAGTCGCCATTTGGTGTCCGGGCGACGGCGCCATGTGCCGGTGCCGGTGCAGGGCGCATCGACGAGAACGGCATCCAGCTTGTCCTTCAGGGCATCGAGCTGGCGCGGGTCGTCATGAACCTGGACATTGCGGGTGCCGGCACGGCGCAGACGCTCGATGATCGGCGCAAGGCGCTTGCGGTCGGCATCATAGGCATGAACCTGACCCTTGTTATGCATGGCGGCCGACATGGCGAGCGTCTTGCCGCCACCGCCGGCGCAATAATCCAGCACCTGGTCGTGTTCGCCGGGCTGAACCAGATCGGCGACGATCTGCGAGCCCTCGTCTTGAACCTCGAACCAGCCCTTCTGGAAGGAAAGCTCGGCCGTCACGTTCGGCAGGCGCGATGCGCCTTCGCCGGCTGCGATGCGGATGCCGTTGCGGGCGATTGCGGCTGCCTTTGCGCCGGAGCGCTCCAGCGCTTTCACCACCTTGTCGCGGTTGGCCTTCAGCGTATTGGCGCGAAGATCGAGCGTCGGGCGGTCGGCAAGCGCTTTGGCTTCTGAGAGCCAGTTCTCGCCAAAATTGGTTTCGAATGAAGGCTGTACCCAGTCCGGGATATCACCCTGCACATGCAAAGGCGCATCACTAAGATTACGGCTGGAGAAAGCGGCAATATGAGCGTCGGTCAGTGCCGGCGGTGCAAACTTGTCGTCGGCAAATTCGGCTGCAAGCGTCTCGGTGGTAAAACCCCACTGGCGCAGCAGGACAGAATAGGCAAGTGCAACGGGACTTTCGTCATCCATCAGCCAGGCATGGGAAAGCCGCATGCGAAGCGCGTCGTAGACGATATTGCCGATGGCTGCCCGGTCGCCGGAGCCGGCGAAACGGTGGGCAAGGCCCCAGTCTTTCAGTGCATCCGCCACCGGGCGTTTGCGTTCTTCGATATCGGCCAGAACTTCAATTGCTCCAGCTACTCGCCCGCCCAGTCGCATGTGATACTCCGTATCGGTTGAACCCGTATGGAGCCGGTCGTAACCGCGATCGGGCAGAAGGGCAAGAGGGAGGCCTGCCGCAGCAAGGCCTGTACCTTGAAGTTCGAAGTGTCGAATGGCTTAGCCGTCGACGCCCTTGATGCCCTTGCCTGCAACCTTCTGGGTGTCGGCAACAATCTGATAACAGACCTGCGCGGTACCGGATGACACCATGCCGATGTTCTGGGCTGCAGCCTTGGATACGTCGATAACCCGGCCGCGGATGAATGGCCCGCGATCGTTGATGCGCACGATCACGCTTTTGCCGTTGCGCTTGTTGGTCACCAGTACCTTGGTGCCGAAGGGCAGCGAGCGATGCGCGGCGGTGAGCTTGGCCGCATTCATCCGTTCACCGGATGCGGTCTTGGAAGTGAGAGCATACCAGGATGCGTGTCCGCATCCGGGCGCCGCATTGGCTGGCGCCTGGCCGAGTAGTGCAAAAGCAGCAATGGCGGCCGTGGCGGCAGTTAGGCGTCGAACTATTTTCAAGTCGGTCGTCCCCGTCGTTAAGTCCCTGCACGTTGCGTGCAATTGGCTTAGGCGAGGCGAAAAATGGCGAAAACGTGGGATTTTATATCACGGAGTGTTAATGACCGTAACATTTGTGATTACATTGCTATCGATCTTTTTAACGAGCCGGCTAATTGATGTTGGAATAAAACCTTAGGAATCAGTCGGTAAACGGAATCACGTTCCTGCAAGATTCCGTGATGCGCCGCGATCACAAAATGACGCGAAAAAAATTTGTTGTCGCACGGTGATTTCTGCCCAAATTGGACAGATTATGTGGCGCATTGCCGTAAGGATTAAGAAATATTAACTCGAAAGATGCCTAAGGATGGAAATTTCAACCGTTTCAAAATGGGATTTTCAGCCGCGCCAGATAGTCTCCGACCACATTTGGGCGAGTGAAGTGTGGTAATTGGGGAATGCAAACTGGAAACCCAGCGAACGGATTTTTTCATTCGAGACACGCTTGTTGGCGCCATAGAAAGAGCGTGCCATGGGCGTCATGTCGGCGCTGTCGAAATCCACTTCCGCTGGCGGCTCGACACCCATCAGGCGGGCGGCCTCCGTGATCACATCCTGGGGCGCACAGGGTTCGTCGTCCGTCACATTATATATGCCGGCAAGATTACGCTCCGCGAGAAACAGCGTGGCGCTGCCGATATCCTCGACGCGGATACGGTTGAATACCTGGTCCTTCTTTATGATGCGGCGTGCGGTGCCACGGTCGAGATTGACGAAGGCGTTGCGCCCCGGTCCATAAATGCCGGAAAGGCGCAGCGCCGCGACCGGCATGCCCGCAATGCGACCCTGCTCGGCCCATGCCTCTTCCGTGTCGACGCGCTCGATCGACCGACCAAGGATCGGGCTTCCCGGCGTTTCTTCCGTCACCCAGCCGCCGCCATGATCACCATAAACGCCGACTGTCGATAGATAACCAATCCATTTCAGCTTCGGGCAGAGCGCCGCAAGCCGACCGGAAACGAGCTGTAGTAAAGGATCGTGCTCCTTGCCGGGCGGGATCGACTGAACGAGATGGGTGACATCCCGCAGTGCCGCCAGCAATTCCGGGCTGAACGCAGTGCCGTCGAAGATGTAAGGCTTGATATGATGCGATGCGAGCGCTTCGGCGCCTTCAAGCGTGCGGACTGTACCGGCAACGGAAAAGCCCTTTTCCGCAAAGGCTTTCGCAATCGCCTTGCCCGAATAACCGCATCCGAAGATCATCACCGTCATCAATCCACTCCTGCCATCTGCCATTCCCGGCGAACCTCGGGATCATTATCTGCTGAGCGGCCTCTCGCGAATGCGGCAAACGCGCCATCGTCCATCAGCTGCCTCAAGGCCCAGACCGCCATGCCGCGCACGATAGGAGAAGCGTCATCGGCAAGAAGGTGACATTGCGCGATGAACTGGCGATCACCGGAATTGCCGGCTGCGATCAGCACATTGCGAACAAAACGGTCGCGCCCGATACGTTTGACCGGCGAACCCGAGAAGAAGGTGCGAAACGCCGGATCGTCCAGCGTCAGCAGAAAGGCGATCGACGGTTCCTTCAGATCATCGCGCGCCTTGAGCTTCATCTCGGAGGCGCTGGCGGCAAACTTGTTCCACGGACAGGCTGAGAGACAGTCATCGCAGCCGTAGATGCGATTGCCGATCAGCGGCCGGAATTCCGCATCGATCGGCCCTTTGTGCTCGATCGTCAGATAGGAAATGCAGCGCCGCGCATCCAGCCGGTAAGGGGCCGGGAATGCGGCTGTCGGACAGGCATCGAGACAGGCTCGGCAGGAGCCGCAATGATCCTTCTCCGAACTGTCGATCAAAAGTTCGGCGGTGGTGAAAAGGCTGCCGAGAAACAGCCACGACCCATGGGTTCGGCTGACGAGATTGGTATGCTTGCCCTGCCAGCCAAGCCCCGCCGCCTCCGCCAGCGGTTTTTCCATGACGGGCGCGGTGTCGACGAAGACCTTGACGTCTTCGCCCGCACGCGCTGAAAACCGAGTGGCGATTTCCTTCAATCGCCCCTTGATGACGTCATGATAATCGCGATTGCGCGCATAGACTGAGATCGCCGCCTTGTCCTTCATGGACTGGAGATAGCGCGGATCCTCCTCGGGGCCGTAGTTCAGCCCGAATATCACAATCGAACGCACTTCGCTCCAAAGTGTCTTGGGATCTGCGCGGCGCTCTTTCGTTTCCGCCATCCAGTCCATCGTGCCGTGATGGCTGTCGTCGAGAAATACGGAGAGCCTCTCCGGTGCGCGCGGAATGCTTGTCGGCAGGGTGATGCGACAGAGATCGAAGCCCTGAGTGATGGCTTCCTCGCGAATGAAGGCGGTCAGCTTCTCCCGCCGGCGAAGCGCCTTATCGTCTCCGGCTTTGTCGGCGCTAGAAATCGAGGTCCGCATAATGGGAGACCGGAGTCAGGCCGCGAATGCGCTCGGCAAGCATCGGGCGGAAGGAAGGACGCGATTTCAATCGCTGGTACCAATCTTTGGCGATAGGGAAATCCGACCATTCGATTTCGCCGAGATAGTCGAGAACGGAAATCGAGGCCGCAGCAGCCAGATCCGCATAGCTCAGCCGTTCACCGGCAAGCCACTGGCGGGAGCCTGCAAGCCAGGACAGATATTTCATGTGCTGACGGATATTGGCGCGCGAGGTGCGCAGCGCCTTTGAATCCGGCGCGCCGCCGCCCTGCGCTGCTGTCATCTGCAGCTTGTAGACCCGTTCGCGGGTCAGCGGCCGGGTCACGTCCTGCTCCATCTTCTGCAGGAACCATTCTGTCAGTCGGCGGATTTCAGCGCGGTGCCAGGGATCTTCCGCCAAAAGACGGCGCTCGCGCTTCAGCACGCCATGGGTTTCGTCGAGAAACTCCATCAGCACCGAGGGACCACAGAGCACACGCATGCTGTCATCGACATAGACGGGAAGCGTCGCTGCCGGATTGATGCTGAGAAATTCCCGCCGCTTTTCCCATGGCTGCTCTTCGACCAGATCGGCCTGAAATCCATACTCGGCAAGGATCAGGCGAACAAATCGCGAGGCGGACGACATGGGATGGTGGTAGAGGGTGGGCATCGGGCTTTGGGCTTCGGCTATTGTGTGCGGGGTGTGGGTGGCGTAGGCTTATATCGCGCCCGCCTGACTTAAGGTCAGCTATATGGACTTGATAGGGCCAACACAAGCAAGCGGCATAAATTCGCGACAAGTCGCAAACTGCCTGCATTTCGTCAGCAAATAATTAAGAACGATTGCAATTGCTGGTAACCGTGCGAATTGCGGGGCTTGCGGCCGGTTTTCCTAAGGCTCTCGGCTACGCCGCCATTTAAATATGAGAGCTAAGCCGGGATGGCGTTCGGCGCTAAAAAAGAGCGGCTTGTCGCCGCTCTCGTGTCTCGTTTAGCGAGGAATGGATGCCGTGGCGCAAGGGTCGACGCCGTAAGCCGGAGCGCAACCTTCCTTGCCGCTTGCGGCGGTCTGGGGCGCCATGAAAGAGCCCGCGAGAATAACAAGTGCCGCGCATGCAAAGAAAAGGGCGATAGGCTTGCCCATGAAAGACGCCTTTCAAACAGGTGATTTGCAGTGAACTAATTTCGTGCGACCGATTTATTGGTCACCGCTTCTGAATTCAATAACGGTTTTTGCTAAACCTGCGGTTAACGCACACTCATTCGCGTGTGAGGACTTTATGCCACATCGACAATTGTCAAGTTGCATAAATCCAAGGCTTTAGAAGCGCCTGCCCGATAGGCAGGCACCCGAAGCGCGCTGAATGAAAATAACAAAAGCTAAATTCAGGCCGCTTTGCCGCTGCCGGTGAACTGGCCCTGCGGACGGAAGTGCACGAGGTAGGATGCAAGGATCGAGCCGGGAACGACCGGACGAATGCCAAGCCCGCAGAGCGTGCGGCCTTCCTTGATCGCGTTTTCGGAGACGACGTTGTCGCTCTTCAGTAGTTCCACCTGGTCGGCAGTGACCGGCGGCTTCACGAACGGGATCATGGACGCGATGCTGCCGATCGTCGAGGCGATGCCGAAGGGCAGCGAGATCAGCGCGCGATCGCGGCAGGTCACGCGCAGCACGGTCTCGAGACAGTCGCGGAAAGTCATCACCTCGGCGCCGCCGAGTTCATAGGTCGTGCCGGGTGTCAGCGTGCCATCGACCGAGCGGCCGACCACTTCGGCCACGTCCTCGACATAGACCGGCTGCAGCTTGGTCTTGCCGCCGCCGATTAGCGGCAGTGCCGGAAGCTGGCGAGCCATGGCGGCAAACCTGTTGAAGAAATTGTCTTCCGGCCCGAAAACGATCGACGGCCGCAGGATCACGGCGTCGGGGATCAGGGAGAGGATGCTTGCTTCGGCGCGGCCCTTGCTGCGGGCATAGGAGGAGCCGGAATTGGCGTCGGCACCGATCGCCGAAATATGGGTGAACTTGGCGCCGGCCTTGGCGGCAGCTTCTGCAATCGAGCGCGCCCCGGTGTCCTGGATCGCATCAAACGTGTTGCGACCGCTCTCGAACAGAATGCCGACGCAGTTGACCACATGGGCCGCGCCTTCCACGGCGCGGTCAATGGACTGGCGATAGCGAAGATTGGCCTGAACCAGCGAAATCTGGCCGACATATCCGGCCGGCAGAAGGAAACCCGCGAGATCCGGGCGGCGCACAGCGACCCGCACGCGATAACCGCGCTTTACCAGCGTCCGGACCACATGGCGACCTACGAAACCCGATCCTCCGAAAACGGTAACGAGCGGCGGAAGATTGTTCACGGTCATGGTCTGCCCCGAAAGCTGTCTCTTACTCATTGGTCTTTAGCTTAAACCTCAACGTGGTGGAAGAGACTTGCGCGCCCCAGATGTCGCAAGTCTCCTGGAGCATCGACACGAAAACCGGAATCGGTTTCGGAAAGTACGATGCGCAGGTTATGAAGCGCCGTAGGCGTGTCAGATCCCCTGCACGACCACCATCTCGCCATCGGCGACTTCCTGCCGGATTTTTGCGGCAATCTGGTATTCCGGCGAGTTGTAGCAATCGATAGCGGCCTGCATCGACGGAAACTCGATCACGACATTGCGATGGCGTGACGAGCCTTCGAGTTCTTCCGCTGCGCCGCCGCGCGCCAGAAAATGGGCGCCATATTTCTCGAATGCCGGTTTTGCAGCTGCCACATAATCCTTGTAGCGCTCGGGATCATGCACATCCATTCGTGCGATCCAATATCCCTTGGTCATCAAATATCCTCCTCTCCAGTTTAGGTATATTCGAGATCGGGCGAATCAGGAGGCAAGTCAATATGGTGCGCTACGCATTCCCTTTGGCAGCGAGTGTATTTCTGGCGATCGGCTCGCCGATATTCACCGGATTATCCGATGCGCGGGCCGATGCCTGCCCGGCAAACGTCATGGATGCGCTTCGTGCGCCGGGCAAGAAGGATTCAAAACCGGTCGATATTCGATGCGACGTCAGCCTGAACAAGGGAGACAAGATCACCCAGCGCATCACGTTTTCGGGCAGTCGTGCTTCTGGCGTGGTTTTCGATTGCAACGGCGCGATGATCGACGGCACTGGAACCAAGGCGAGGACGGTGCTGATCCAGTCCCGCAAGGGAAGCGACGGAAAATGGGACGTGCCGACCGACATCACCATTCGCAATTGCCAGATCAAGGGTGATCTGCGCATCCAGGGCCTGGGCAATAACGGCCAGGCAAAGGAAGTGAAGGCATCCTCGAACCGGGACGGACATACGCAGCGGGCACAGGCGGCAGCGCCGACCGGCGTCCTGCTCGACAACATTACATTCTCTGGCAGTGTCGGGGTGCCGCTCTATCTCGCGCCCGGCGTGACACGAGTCACACTGCAGAATTCCCGCTTCACCGGCAAGGCAAGCTCGACCATCGTTTATCTCGATGCGGAATCGGCCGGAAATGTCATCACCGGCAATACGTTTTCGGCCCGCCCCGAATGGCGGGAAGTCATTGCCGTCGACGGATCGGCGAACAATCGCATCGAGAACAATACATTCGTGAACCCGCTCAGTGGCGGTATTTATCTTTACCGCAATTGCGGCGAGGGCGGCACGTTCCGCCATCAATCACCGCAGGGCAATACCATCCGCGGCAACACGTTTCAGTATCAGGTGCCGGTCGCACGTCCTGCCGTGTGGATCGGCAGTCGGGAAGGACTCAGCATGTTCAACAGCTATTGCCTCGTCCAGCCCAAGATGTTGCTCGGGGGTCTGGATCACGATGACGGCGCTAACAACAATACGGTTACGGATAACCGCCTGATCGGCGGCTCTCCGAACCTGATTGTCGATGACGGTGCACGCAATCGGGTCGCTAACAATCGCTAGTTAGCTACGCGCATCAGGCGTCGTTTGCTGGCCAGAGAGCCTCGCGCATTTCGGCAAGAATTGCTTCGGCGGATGCTTTCGGGTCTTCAGCCTTGACGATAGGGCGGCCGACGACGAGATGCGTCGAGCCTGCTTTCAGGGCGTCGAATGGCGTCACGACACGTTTCTGATCGCCTGCATCTGCGCCTTTCGGGCGAATGCCCGGCGTAACGATTGCCATATCGGCGCCGACGATTTCGCGCACGGCAGCGGATTCTTCGGCCGAGCAGACGATGCCGCCCATGCCGGCGTCGCGTGCTTGCGCCGCACGGGTGCGAACCAGCTGCTCCGGCGTCTGGGCATAACCTGCCTCTGTAACGTCCGCAGCATCCATCGAGGTCAGCACGGTGACGCCGAGCAGGCAGAGATCCGAACCTTTGGCAGCCTCCACCGCAGCCCGCATCGCCTTGGGATAGGCGTGCAGCGTCAGCATGGTCATGCCCATCTTGGCAATGTTCTCGACGCCTTTGGCCACCGTGTTGTCGATGTCGAGCAGCTTCATGTCGAGGAAGATCTGCTTACCGTCCTTGGCGAGGTCACGGGCAAATTCCAATCCGCCGGCAAACACCAGCTGGTAGCCAATCTTGTAGAAGGAAACGCTCTCGCCGAGCGTGGCGACCATTCTTTCGGCCTCGGAAACGGTCGGGATATCGAGGCCCACGATCAGTCGGTCACGCGCTTGCATGTTGGTCATTCCCCTTGCCATGTTTCTATCGGGGTCCAGTCGCATGAGACGGTCCGATCTGCAAGGGAGAAGCAGAAGAGATTTCCGCCGCCGCCCGGTTGATCATGGCTTCTTGTGATCGGGATTTGCAGCAGATGGCATTTCAGAAGCGTTCCGACACCACCATGGCCGACAAAGGCGATCGGCATGTCGGGATTGTGATCGGATAGGATGCGATCGAAAGCTGAAACGATGCGGGCCTGCGCATCCACGGCCGTTTCCCAACCCTTAAAACTCTCCGTCGGATTGGCGAAGAACCAGTCTGCCGCCGCCTCGAATTCCGGCGGTGCGAGAAAGCCGGTCGCCGACCGGTCGTTTTCATGCGTGTCGGGAGCAAGCATGATCGAGACGTCGGCAACGGCCGCCAGGATCTCGGCCGTTTCGATCGCCTTGGTCTCGTCGCTCGAAACGATCTGGCCAAGCTTTTGCGCCCAAGGCTGCTGCGCAGCCTTCTCGGCGCGCTGCCGGCCGATATCCGAAAGGCTCCATTGCGGCACCGGTACATCAGGATCGATGCGCACCTGAGGGTGAGTGATATAAAGGCCGAAGGTCATGTCGGTCAAAACTCCAAAGCGGGTCGAAATCGATCCCGCTTACCTCGGCTGATTGACGCGCGTGTGAATTACGCCCTTGTATAGGTCCACAGCTGCGCCGGCGGTATATTCCGCACGACGAAATCGTAATGCTTGATCTTGTAGCGATCCGGATTGGCGATGATCGGCGAGACCGGGCCATAGGTGATCTGCATCACCGGCCGTCCGGCCGGCATGCGGTCGAGCAGGTCTTCCAGAAGCGCGATGCGGCTTTCCATCGGAAAGCTCAGCATCGGGATGGCGGAGATCACACTGTCGAAGATGACCGACTTCATCTCGCCAAGCGTCTTGTCGAGTTCGAAAGCGTCGCCATTGATGAAGTGCACGCCTTCATAGGTCTTGATCAGGTTCCGGTAGAAATCCGTCGAATACTCGATCGAAACCAGGTTTTCCGGTGCGATGCCGCGTTCCAGGATCGCCTTGGTGATGACGCCGGTGCCTGGGCCGAGTTCAAGCACGGGCAGGCCTGATGAAGGGTTGATGACGCTCGCCATGCGCTTGGCGGTGACGGAGGAGGTCGGGCAGATAGCACCTACGCTTTTCGGGCCATCCATCCAGCCCTTGAAGAAACGGATTTCCTCGTCGAACTTACGGCCGAGCCGTTCCTTCAAGCGTAATTCCATCTAGTTACCTCTCCCGGTTTTCAAGCCTATTTGGTCGTCTGGCCGCAGGGGTCAAGGTCGATGACGCAAAGGCAGGCAAGAATGTCGCAATTAGAAAACGGCATAAACAAGGCGGCTCGGAATTTCCGGCCGCCTCGATTGTCTTAAACGCGCATTGGCATAAGCACGTAGAGAGCATCGTCTCCCGCAGTATCTCTGACCAGTGTCGGCGAACCCGCATCCGCCAGCATGAAGATGGCGTCGTCGCCCGAAAGCTGGGCTGTGATGTCGAGCAGATATTTTGCGTTGAAGCCGATTTCCATCGGGTCGTTTTCATATCCGACCGCGACTTCTTCCGTGGCGCTGCCCGAGTCCGGGTTGTTGACCGTCAGCATCAGCTGGCCTTCCGTCAGGGCAAGCTTTACCGCACGGCCGCGCTCGGACGAAATGGTCGAAACGCGATCGACGGCCTTGGTGAAGGTCTGGCAATCGACGCGCATTTCCTTGTCGTTGCCGGTCGGGATAACGCGCTGGTAATCCGGGAAGGTGCCGTCGATCAGCTTCGACGTCATGATGATGTCGGCGATCGATAGACGGATCTTTGCGTCGGAAACCTCGACGGTGACCTGTGCTTCCGGATCGTCGACCAGCTTCTGCAGCTCGCCAACGGTCTTGCGCGGAATGATGATGCCCGGCATGCCTTCCGAACCGGAAGGCGCCTGCACGTCGGCGCGCGCCAGACGGTGACCGTCGGTCGCAACAGCACGCAGCTTCAGGTCGCCGTCGGCCTCGATCGTGTGGAAGAAGATGCCGTTCAGGTAATAACGGGTCTCTTCCGTCGAGATCGCGAACTGGGTGCGGTCGATCAGCATCTTGAGATCGGTCGCCTTCAGCTTGAACGTGTGGCTGAACGAACCGGCGGTCAGATCCGGGAAATCCGTTTCCGGCAGGCATTGCAGCGAGAATTTCGAACGGCCGGACTGGACCGTCATCGAGCCGCCGTCCGGATTGGTGGCAAGCAGAACTTCCGAACCGTCGGGCAGCTTGCGGACGATTTCGTAGAGAAGATGCGCGGGAACCGTGGTGGCGCCGGCCTGCTCGACCATCGCCGGAACGGCTTCGGTGATTTCCAGATCCAGATCGGTCGCCTTCAGCTCGACGCTCGCGTCGGAGGCGCGCATCAGCACGTTGGAAAGGATCGGGATTGTGTTGCGGCGCTCGACCACGCGGTGCACGTGGCTCAACGATTTCAGAAGATTGGACCGCTCGAGAGTAATACGCATGGACTCAACCGCTTTCGACCTGGGCGTCCCGGGAGGTGGGGCACCTGATATTCTTCGGCTTTCGCAAGCCGGACGATGTGGACGGGCAAAATGGCAGAGATCGACCTTTCAACGCAAGAGGATAAGCGGGAAGTCTGCTTCATTTCGGCACTCGCGACGGAGCTGCACACAGAAAACTTGGCCTTCTGCCGCTTGCAGGCCGCCATCGCCTTGACCATAAAGGGCTTATGATCATCCAACTGAATTGAAAAGCTCGTGGCTGGACCCTCTGAAGCGACCCGGGGTTACCGTGTTGCCAACACTTTCGTGCCATCGCGCCCGCTGGAGCCGGCGCTGTATCTGGTTGCAACGCCGATCGGTAATCTCGGCGACATCACGCTGCGCGCGCTGGAAACGCTCGCCGGTGCCGACGTGCTGGCCTGCGAGGACACGCGCGTCACTCGTGTGCTTCTTGACCGTTACGGCATCGCCAACAAGCCCTATGCCTATCACGAACATAATGCCGACGAGATGGGGCCCAGGCTGCTGGCGGCGCTGGAACAGGGCAAGTCCGTGGCACTGGTCTCCGATGCCGGCACGCCGCTTGTCTCCGATCCGGGTTATCGGCTCGGCCAACTGGCCATCGAGGCGGGCCATCGGGTAGTCCCCATTCCCGGCGCTTCGGCGCCTCTCGCCGCGCTGGTTGCTTCCGGTCTTCCGAATGATGCTTTCCTATTTGCCGGGTTTCTGCCGGTGAAGGAAAAAGGACGCCGCGACCGACTGGCGGAACTGTCGAAAATTCCAGCAACGCTGATATTCTTTGAATCTCCGCATCGCATTACCGCGACGCTGGCCTCCGCCGCCGATGTTCTGGGGCCGGGCCGCGCGGCTTGTGTCGGTCGCGAACTGACCAAGGCCTTCGAGGAGATCAGCCGCGCGTCGCTCGGAGAGCTTGCTGAAGCCTTCGATGGTCGCAACGTCAAGGGTGAGATCGTCTTCCTCGTCGGTCCGCCTGCCTATGATGATGTGCCGGCGGCTGTCGATGTCGATGTGCTGCTGGAAGAGCTGGCGTCTTCCATGCCCGCGGCGAAGGCTGCGGCGGAAGCGGCGCGTCTGACGGGCCTCTCAAAGCGGGATCTCTATCAGCGGCTGGTCACCATGAAAGATGCCGCCATGAAGGGAAAGGATGAGGGCTGATGGGGCGCGGAGCCGAGGACAGGCGGCATAAACGCCGGCGCGCCGAACGGCGCGGCCACGTCTCCGAATATCTCGCAGCTCTCTATCTTCTCTTTAAAGGGTATCGGATCCTGGAGTTCCGATACCGGACACGGCTCGGCGAAATCGATATCGTCGCCCGCAAAAACACTCTTATCCTGTTTGTCGAGGTTAAGGCGCGCGCCCGAGAAGCTGACGCGATCGATGCGCTCGGTTACGGCGCCCAAAGGCGAATAAGGGCTGCCAGCGATATCTGGCTGTCGCGCCGCCGCGATGCCCATCGTCTCTCCTGCCGATATGACATCATTGCCGTTTTGCCCTGGCGTTTGCCCCGGCATTTCCCCGATGCTTTTTGACGGGGATGTGAAGTTTTTGCAAAGCTGTGCAACGTCACAAATCTGAAATGGAATTGTTAAGAGCCTGTCATGGGCAGGCCCTATTGCGATCCTCGATCCAACCAAGGCGGAGAGGACGTAACCATGACCATGATCAAGAAATTTTCGATGGCCGCGATGGCAGTTGCAATGTCTGCAACATCCTCGCTCGCAGCAACAAACATCACCTGGTGGCACGGCATGGGCGGCCGTAACGGTGAAGTCATCAACGAAGTGTCGCAGAAGTTCAACGCTTCGCAGACCGCTTGCGCTCTGACTCCGATCTCCAAGGGCACCTACGAAGAAGCTCTGGCAACCGGTATCGCCGCTTTCCGTTCGGGCGAACAGCCGAACATCCTGCAGGTATTCGATGCCGGTGCTGCCACCATCATCAACGCCAAGGGCGCAACCGTCGCCGCCGAAGACCTGATCAACAATGCAGGTTACAAGTTCGACCGCAATGCGTTCATCGAGGGCGTTCGCTATTTCTACGCTGACTCGAAGGGCAAGTTCATCGGCATGCCGTTCAACTCTTCGGCTCCGATCATGTACGTCAACCCGCAGGCTTTCGAAAAGGCCGGCGTTGCCGTGCCGAAGACCTGGGAAGAGTTTGAAGCTGTTGCTCCCAAGCTCAAGGAAGCCGGCTTCATCCCGATGACCGCTTCGCAGCTCACCTGGCAGTTCACCGAGAATTTCTTCTCGCGCCAGAACATCCAGTTCGCCAACAACAACAACGGTTACGACAGCGTTGTCGACACCAAGATGAACCTCACCGACAAGAACCTTGTCATGATGTTCGAAAAGCTGAAGGCCTGGTCTGACGCAGGTCTCTACAAGTTCTACGGCGCAAGCTGGAACGACAACCAGAAGCCTTTCGAAGAAGGCAAGGTTGCCATGTGGATCGGTTCTTCTGGCTCCTTCGGTGGCCTGCAGAAGACCGCTTCCATGCCGTTCTCGGCTGATTTCCTGCCCTACTGGTCGAGCATCAAGGGCGCCGGCACCAACACCTTCATCGGTGGTGCGGCTCTCTTTGCAATGGCCGGCAAGCCGGAAGCCGAAAACAAGTGCACGGCAGACTTCTTCCAGTTCCTGACCTCGCCGGAAATCCAGAAGTTCTACCACCAGGCTACCGGTTACGTCGCCATCACCAAGGCTGCATACGAGCTGGCCAAGTCTGAAGGCTACTACGAAAAGACCCCGGTTGCCGAAGTCGGCATCAAGCAGCTGATGCTGCCGTCGGGCGAATGGTCCAAGGGCTACCGTCTTGGCTTCTACCCGCAGATTCGTTCCATCATGGAACGCGAATACAACAAGATCTTCTCGGGTGAAACGACCGTCCAGAAGGCCTTCGAAACCATCGAGAAGGAAGGCAACGACCTTCTCACCCGTTTCGCCAAGACCGCCGGCTGATAGCCATCTCCCATCATGGTCCGTCCGCTCTTTTCAAGGGCGGGCGGGCTCTTTTGTAATTGCAAGAAAGGGGAGAACTCGTGGCCTATACGACGTCACAACCGCAACCCGGCGGTTTCCTGTCCCGCCTCGGTTACCGGGGGAACGCACGCAGCAAGAAGCCTGCCGTCGCAGCAGAAGAAATGAAGCGTGTGCAGTTCACCTCGCCCGTTCTGCCCTATCTGTTCCTGTTTCCGCAGCTCGCGGTAATCTTCATCTTTTTCTACTGGCCCTCGGTCCAGGCGGTGAGCTCGTCCTTTTACCTCGAGGACCCGTTTGGCTTCGGCTCGACATTCGTGGGCTTGAGCAATTACACCGATGTGATCTTCAGCTCCGAATATCAGTCGATCGCGCTGTTTACCGCCGTCTTCACTGTGCTCGTCACCTTCCTGTCGCTCTCGCTGGGATTGCTGCTCGCCGTCAAGGCCGATCGCGTCATCCGCGGGGCCTCGACCTACAAGACGCTGCTGATCGCCGTCTACGCCATTGCAGCGCCCGTTTCGGGCCTGATCGGCATGATGATCTTCGACCAGCATGTCGGTCCTTTCGTGAAGATGATGTCTTATTTCGGCTGGCACATGCAGGTGGGCCTGAACTATTACGACACGGCCTTCGCCATGACGGTTGTCGCCGTCTGGAAGCAGATCCCCTATAATTTCATCTTCTTCCTCTCGGGCCTGCAGAATGTTCCGGTCTCCGTGCGCGAAGCGGCGATGATCGACTGCCGCTCGGGCCTGCGCCGGTTCTGGACCGTCATCCTGCCGCTTCTGGCGCCGACCGCATTCTTCCTGCTGACGATCAACGTCACCTATGCGCTGTTCGACACGTTCGGCATCATCGACGTCATGGTCAAGGACAAGCCCGCCAACAACCCGGTCACGCTGGTCTACAAGGTCTATGCCGATGGTTTCCGCGGCAATGATATCGGCGGATCCTCGGCCCAGTCGGTTATCCTGATGATCGTCGTCTTTGTCCTCACCATTTTCCAGTTCCGCTTCATCGAGCGGCGCGTCCACTACAATTGAGAGGACAGACCATGTATCGCACCAAGTTTTCCGATCATCTCGTCCTCATCCTTGGCTCGCTGTTTCTCTGCATGCCAGTCGTGGTCGCCTTTATGACCTCGACCCACACGGCGGCCGACATCCACATGAACGGCTTGTCGCTCGCCTGGGGTGACAATTTCATTGCCACCTATGAAAAGGTGCTGACGCAGAAGGGCGGCTTTACCGGCGATATCACCGGCGCCCGCATGGTGATGAATTCGCTGATCCTCGGCATCGGTTTTGCCGCAGGCAAGATCGTTCTGTCGATGATGGCCGCCTATGCCATCGTCTATTTCCGCTTCCCCATGGCGACGCTCTCTTTCTGGGTGATCTTCACCACCCTGCTTCTGCCGCTCGAAGTGCGCATCATGCCCTCCTATCAGGTCATGTCGAACCTCGGCCTGTTGAACAGCTACACGGGCCTGATCGTGCCGCTCCTGGCGTCCGCCACCGGCACCTTCTACTTCCGCCAGTTCTTCAAGTCCGTGCCGGAAGAACTGTTGGAAGCAGCCCGCATCGATGGCGCAGGTCCCTTCAAGTTCTTCATCGACATCCTGGTGCCGATCTCGCGCACCATGATCGCCGCCATCTTCATCATCATGTTCGTTTATGGCTGGAACCAGTATCTCTGGCCGATGATGATGACGACGGATGAAAGCTTCTTCACCCTGATGCGCGGCATCAAATCCATCCTGCAGGTCTGGGTCGGCTCGAACATTCCCGATTACAACGAGGCATTTGCCCTGGCGGTTCTCGCCATGCTCCCGCCCGTGGCAATCGTGGTAATTTTCCAGAGCTGGTTCATCAAGGGCCTGACCGAAAGCGACAAGTAAGGAACGATAACAATGGCCGCGATCGACATCAGCAGCGTTGGCAAGATCTATAATGGCGGCGTGCGTGCCGTCTCCGACATCAATCTCGACATAAAGGACGGTGAGTTCATCGTCCTGGTCGGCCCTTCGGGTTGTGGCAAATCCACGCTTCTGCGCATGGTCGCAGGCCTGGAGGCCATTTCCGAAGGCACGGTGAAGATCGGTGACCGTGTGGTCAACGAGGTCGAGCCGGCCGACCGCGATATCGCCATGGTGTTCCAGAACTATGCGCTCTACCCACATATGACGGTGCGCCAGAACCTCGAATACGGGTTGAAGAACCGCAAGACGCCGAAGGTCGAGATCGACGCGCGCGTCAATGAAGCTGCCCGCATGCTGGAAATCACCCAGTATCTCGATCGCAAGCCGCGTGCGCTCTCCGGTGGCCAGCGTCAGCGCGTCGCCATGGGTCGCGCCATCGTCCGCAAGCCGGCCGCCTTCCTCTTCGACGAGCCGCTGTCGAACCTCGATGCCAAGCTGCGCGTCTCCATGCGCGGTGAAATCAAGCGCCTGCAACGCCGCCTCGGCACGACCTCCATCTACGTCACCCACGACCAGCTGGAAGCGATGACGCTTGCCGATCGCCTCGTCGTGCTGAACGGTGGACAGATTGAACAGGTCGGCTCCCCGCTGGATGTCTATCACACCCCGGCCTCCACCTTCGTTGCAAGCTTCATCGGCTCTCCGGCGATGAACCTCGTGAAAGCGGAACTGCAGAGCGACAGGCTCGCGATCGGCCCGTCGCAGATTTCGCTCAACGGCTACGCCCCCACTTCTGGTGCCGTCACGGTCGGCCTGCGCGCCGAAGACCTGCGCGTGGTGTCGTCGGCTGAAGGCATGCCCTTTACCGTCGAATATGTCGAGGAACTCGGCTCCCAGCGTCTGGCCCATGGCCTTGTCGGTGATCAGGCCGTTACGATCGCGCTCTCCGGCGAAGCCGAAATCACGAATGATATGCGGATCGCAATCGACCCGTCCAAACTGCATTTCTTTGATGCCGAAACAGGCAAGCGACTGGAGGCTTCCGTGCCCGCCAAGGCCCCTGCCGCAGTGGCCGAACCGGTCGCCTGAACGGCCGGATGCCGATGAGTTTAATCTGTGCGGTCGGGATTGTTCCCGGCCGCATTGCTTTCGGGCCTATGCCATCCTAAATCAGGCAAGCCCAAATTCAGGCGGCATCTTTATCGGGGACGAAACTCATGGCGCATGTTCGCAAGGTCGCAATCCAGATGGACCATATTTCCAGCATCAACATTGCTGGCGATTCCACCTTCGCAATGACCTTGGAGGCGCAATCGCGCGGCTACGAGCTTTTCCATTACACGCCCGATCGCCTGACCATGCGCGACGGCAAGATCTTTGCGGCCGTCGAGCCGCTGCAGGTGCGCGACATCAAGGGCGATCATTTCACCCTCGGCGAAAGGCAGCGTGTGGATCTCTCGCAGATGGACGTCGTGCTTCTGCGTCAGGATCCGCCCTTCGACATGGGCTATATTACTTCCACGCATCTTCTGGAGCGCATCCACCCGAAGACGCTCGTCGTCAACGACCCGGCTTGGGTGCGCAATTCGCCGGAAAAGATCTTCGTCACCGAATTCGCCGACCTGATGCCGCCGACGCTGATCTCGCGTGATCCCGAAGAAATCGCAGCCTTCCGTCAGGAACTGGGCGATATCATCCTCAAGCCGCTTTACGGCAATGGCGGCGCCGGCGTCTTCCATTCCGCCCACGACGACCGCAACTTCACCTCGCTTCTGGAAATGTTCGGCCAGATGTATCGCGGCGAGCCCTATATCGCTCAAGGCTATCTGAAAGAGGTGCGCAAGGGCGACAAGCGTATCCTTCTCGTTGACGGCGAGCCGGTGGGCGCGATCAACCGCGTGCCGGCCGAAACCGACAGCCGCTCCAACATGCATGTCGGCGGCCGCGCCGAGCCTACCGAACTAACGACGCGTGAAAAGGAAATCTGCGCCCGTATCGGACCGGCTCTGCGCGAGCGCGGCTTCATCTTCGTCGGCATCGACGTGATCGGCGACTACATGACCGAAATCAACGTAACTTCGCCGACAGGCATCCGCGAAGTGAAGAAATTCGGCGGAGCCGATGTCGCAAGCCTGATGTGGGATGCGATCGAAGCCAAGCTCAACTGAGTTTAGTCTTTGATTCGACAGAGAGGCGCCTGACCGGGCGCCTTTTTTGTTTAGTTTGTTCGATTTTTGTTCTTGTTTAAATTTTCGCGCCGTGTCAGCTTATGGTTGTATTGGGGCGAAGGCAAGCCGTGGGGGCAGGGCCGTCGTTCCGGACATGATCTGTGGGAGCGATTGGCATGGTTTCACGCGTCAGTACCATTGCATTCCAGGGCATAGAAGGTGTTCCCGTCGACGTACAGGTCATGGTCGGCCCGGGCAAGATGGGCATGCATATCGTTGGCCTGCCGGATAAGGCGGTTGCAGAAAGCCGCGAGCGGGTGCAGGCCGCACTGCACGCGTCCGGCCTCGCCATGCCGGCGAAAAAGGTAACGGTCAATCTTGCGCCTGCCGACCTGCCCAAGGAAGGGTCGCATTTCGACCTTGCCATCGCGCTTGGCTTGATGACTGCACTTGGCGCCATTCCGGGTGATGCTGTTTCCGATCATGTCGTCATCGGCGAACTGAACCTGGATGGCACGCTGGCAGCGGTTGCCGGTGCGCTACCGGCGGCAATCAGCGCCAATGCCGTCGGCAAGGGCCTGATCTGCCCGGCAGACAGTGGTGCGGAAGCAGCATGGGCAGGGCCGGATGTTGATATTATCGCCCCGCGCAGCCTGATCGCGCTCGCCAATCATTTTCGCGGCACGCAGGTCATCTCGCGTCCGCAACCGGCAATCCGCGCTCTGCCGGCCAATCTGCCGGATCTGGCCGAGATCAAGGGACAGGAAAGCGCCAAGCGTGCCTTGGAAGTCGCGGCGGCTGGCGGACATAATCTACTTTTTGTTGGTCCGCCTGGTTCCGGCAAGTCGATGCTGGCGGCACGACTTCCCTCTATCCTCCCGCCGCTTTCGGCAGCCGAACTGCTGGAAGTCTCGATGATTCACTCGATCGCCGGCCAGCTTTCGGGCGGAAAGCTTTCGGATCGTCGACCCTATCGCACGCCTCATCATTCGGCGACCATGGCGGCGCTGGTCGGGGGCGGCCTGCGGGCAAAACCGGGCGAGGCCTCACTTGCCCATCACGGAGTTCTGTTCCTCGACGAATTCCCCGAATTCTCACCTCAGGTGCTGGATGCTCTGCGCCAGCCACTGGAGACCGGCGAATGCGTCATCGCCCGCGCCAATCACCGTGTTTCTTATCCGGCCAGCATCCAGCTTATTGCGGCGATGAACCCCTGCCGCTGCGGCATGGCGGGTGAGGCCGGCCATTCCTGCGCCAGAGGTCCGCGCTGTGCCGCCGATTATCAGGCGCGTATCTCCGCCCCGCTGATGGATCGTATCGATATCCGCATCGATGTGCCGGCAGTGTCGGCTTCTGACTTGATCAGGCCGGCACCGGCGGAAAGCAGTGCCGATGTCGCCAGACGCGTTCATGCAGCGAGAGAACTGCAGCAGGATCGTTATCTCGCGGCAGGTCTGTCGGGGCCGCTCACCAATGCACGCTGCTCCACGGCACTCATCGAGAAGGTGGCCGAGCCTGATCCATCTGGCCTGCAATTGCTGAGGGATGCGGCGGAGAAACTGAAATTCTCCGCCCGCGGATACCATCGGGTGCTGAAAGTGGCCCGCACGCTCGCCGATCTCGACGGCAAGCCGACCGTCGGCCGGCTGCATCTGGCGGAAGCGATTTCCTACCGTATGGCCAGCGAGCGGCTGGCCATCGCGGCGGCTTGAGTAAGGCGACTTAGCCGCCCAGCCCGTCGAACAGCGCGGTCGAGAGATAACGCTCGGCGAAGGAAGGGATGATGACGACGATTGTCTTGCCGGCGTTTTCCGTACGGCTGCCGACTTCGATGGCAGCCTTCAACGCGGCACCGGAAGAGATGCCGACCGGCACGCCTTCAAGGGCGGCCACGTGGCGGGCGGTCTCCAATGCGTCGTTGCTCGCAACCGTGACGATCTCGTCATAGATTTTCGTATCGAGGATTTTCGGCGCAAAGCCTGCACCGATGCCTTGGATCTTGTGCGGACCTGGCTCGCCGCCGGAAAGGACCGGAGATTCCTTCGGCTCGACGGCAATCACCTTGACGTCAGGCTTGCGGCCCTTCAGCACCTGACCGACGCCGGTAATCGTGCCGCCGGTGCCGATACCGGCGATGAAGATATCTACCTTGCCGTCGGTATCGTTCCAGATTTCCTCGGCCGTTGTCTTGCGGTGGATTTCCGGATTGGCGGGATTTTCGAACTGCTGCGGAATGATTGCATCGGGCAGCGTGGCGGCCAGCTCTTCGGCTTTGGCGATCGCGCCCTTCATGCCCTTCGGACCTTCGGTCAGAACGAGTTCGGCGCCGAGAAGCGCCAGCATCTTGCGTCGCTCGACCGACATGGTTTCCGGCATGGTCAGGATCAGCTTGTAACCCTTGGCGGCTGCCGCAAAGGCAAGCGCAATACCCGTATTACCCGAAGTCGGCTCGACAAGCGTCGTCTTGCCCGGCGCGATCTTGCCCTGTGCTTCCAGGCTCTCGATCATCGCGACGCCGATACGGTCCTTGACGGAGGCAATCGGGTTGAAGAATTCGAGCTTGGCGAGGATCGTGGCCTTCACGCCCTTTTCCTTCGCCAGCTTGTCCAGCTTTACGAGCGGCGTATCGCCGATCGTTTCGGTGATCGAGGAATAGATCCGGCCGCGGCCCGGCTTCTTGTCCGACATTGTCGTTTCTCCACTAGAACAGGTGACCGAAAATAGTGTCCGATGGAGAAAGAGGCGAGGATGAATTTGTCTTGTCGCATCGAAAAAAGGCGAAATATTCTTCTCCCGACAGGCGGCGTGGCGCAATCGCATGCTGCAAAAGAGGCAATCTTGACAGCTATCAATGCTGGCGCGGCCGGAAAGCGGCGTCAGACCCCGGTCGAACCGAAGCCGCCTGCACCGCGCACGGTTTCGGTCACGTCGCTGATCTCGGCCACGCGCACCTGCGTTACCGGCGCGATTACCATCTGGGCAATCCGCATTCCGCGACTAATGATGAAGTCTTGCTCACCGAGATTGATCAGCAGCACCTTCACTTCGCCACGATAATCGCTGTCGATCGTACCGGGCGTATTGAGGCAGGTAATGCCGTTCTTGAACGCTAGACCGGAGCGGGGGCGAATCTGCGCCTCATAACCGGCCGGGATCTCGAAAATGAAGCCGGTCGGCACGAGTGCCCGTTTTCCCGGTGCAAGCGTCATGGGCTCGGCCTCGGCCACCGCCGCACGAAGATCCATGCCTGCCGCACCGGCGGTTTCATAGGAGGGCAGGTCCAGTCCATCGCCATTTTCTAGGCGGATGAGATTGAGCTTGGGCGAAGAAGAAGTGTGAGCGTTCATCTCCTCATTAGCCCGGTGATAGTCGCCGGGGTCAAACACGAATTGAAACTTATCCACTAAGTCGCTAGATACGCGGCAACTCGAAGGATTGTTGCTGACATGGCCGAAACTCTGGCAGAGGCGGTTTCCCGCCGCCGTACATTTGCGATCATCGCCCACCCGGACGCGGGCAAGACGACGCTGACCGAAAAGCTGCTTCTGTTCGGCGGCGCCATCCAGCTCGCCGGTGAGGTCAAGGCGAAGAAGGATCGCATCCAGACGCGGTCCGACTGGATGAAGATCGAGCGCGAGCGCGGCATCTCGGTCGTCACCTCGGTGATGACCTTCGAATATAACGACAAGGTCTTCAATATCCTCGATACGCCGGGTCACGAAGACTTCGCCGACGACACTTATCGCACGCTGACGGCGGTGGATGCCGCCATCATGGTCATCGATGCCGCCAAGGGTATCGAGCCGCGGACGCTGAAACTTTTCGAAGTCTGCCGCATGCGCGATATCCCGATCATCACCTTCGTCAACAAGATGGACCGCGAAAGCCGCGACATTTTCGAGGTCCTCGATGAAGTCGAGGAAAAGCTGGCGCTGGATACCGCCCCGATCACCTGGCCGATCGGCCGCTCCAAAAGCTTCTGCGGCTCCTATCATCTTGCCGAAAACAAGGTTCGCGGTCCCGATAGCGAAGATTCCATCTCCGTCAACGGTCCGCAGGCGGTCGCCGACCGTCTGCCGGAAAACGAGCGCGCGGCCTTCGTCGAAGAAGTGGAACTCGCGCTCGAAGCCTGCCGCCCGTTTGATCGTCAGGCCTTTCTCGAAGGCCACATGACGCCGGTCTTCTTCGGTTCGGCGCTCCGCAATTTTGGTGTTCGCGATCTGATCAACGCATTGGGTGATTTCGCCCCGCCGCCGCGCGACCAGGTTGCTGATATCCGCACCGTTCATGCCGCCGAAGACAAGATGACGGCCTTCGTCTTCAAGATCCAGGCCAACATGGACCCGAACCATCGCGACCGTATCGCGTTTGCCCGCATCTGCTCCGGCAAGCTTGAACGCGGCATGAAGGCCAGGCTTGCCCGCACCGGCAAGCAGTTGGGCCTCACGGCACCGCAGTTCTTCTTCGCTTCCCAGCGCCATATCGCTGATACGGCCTATGCCGGTGACGTGGTCGGCATTCCGAACCACGGCACGCTGCGTATCGGTGACACGCTGACCGAAGGTGAATCGCTGGTCTTCCAGGGTGTTCCTAACTTCTCGCCGGAAATCCTCCGCCGCGTGCGGCTGGGCGATGCGATGAAGGCGAAAAAGCTCAAGGAAGCCCTGCAGCAGATGGCGGAAGAGGGCGTCGTGCAGCTCTTCCAGCCGGAAGACGGCTCGCCCGCTATTGTCGGCGTGGTCGGCGCGCTGCAGCTCGACGTCTTGAAGGAACGGCTTTCGGCGGAATACAGCCTGCCGGTCAGTTTCGAAATGTCGCGCTTCTCGGTCTGCCGCTGGGTTTCGTCGGACAACAAGGTTGACATGGAAAAATTCATCACCGTCAAGCGCGGCGATATCGCCCGCGACCTCGATGGCGACCCGGTTTTCCTGGCGCAGGATGCGTTTTCGCTGCGTTACGAGGCCGAACGTTATCCTTCGATCAAGATGGCCGCCATCAAGGAATATCACGTCGCCAAGGCGGCGTGATCCCGATCAATCGATCTTCAGCTCCGACCTGCCGCTCGTGAGGTCAAAGACAAGCCGTGATACGGTTTCGATTTCTGTCTCTGGAACCCGAAGATGCAGGTCGGCTCCGGTTGCGGTAAACTGCTCCTCGGCAATCGCAAGGTCCGCGATCGCCTGAAGCCGCGCCTTCACGCGCGCCAGATCAGAGAACTCGACACGCACAAGCCCTTCGACGGAAGGTTTCAGCTCGATCATCGGCGCGTTTCTCAGGCAACCCGCCGCCGTGCCGCCATAGGCGCGCACAAGACCTCCGCTACCGAGCAAGATCCCGCCGAACCAGCGGGTGACGATCACCACGACATTGGTCAGCGACTGGCCGTCGATTGCAGCCAGTATAGGTTTGCCCGCCGTACCGCTCGGCTCCCCGTCATCGGAAAACCGATAGGCCGCACCGGTCCGCCATGCCCAGCAATTATGGTTGGCGTCGGCATCGGAATGCGTCGCGAGGGCTGCCTTCGCTTCCTCTTCGTTCGCAACGGGAAGCGCGATCGCGAGGAACCGGCTTTTCTTGATGATCTGCTCGAATGTGGCGGCTTGCTCTAGCTGGAACATGCCAGAGCTTTAGCGTCTCGCCCTTGGCAAGAAAAGTGACAGCCTTTCCTAGCCAGGTCGGGCTCGTTTAATCCGCTGTCAGGTCCTTGAGGAAATCGTCGCACCAGCGGTTGATGTCGTATTCGAGCAGGTGGTTCATCATCTTTTCCCACCGCTGCTTGCGCTCGTCGAGCGACATGCTGAGACCACGTGCGATCGCATGCGCCGTCCCTTCGATATCGTAAGGATTGACCAGCAGCGCGCCTGTCAGTTCGCGGGCGGCGCCGGCGAAACGGGAGAGAACCAGAACGCCCGGATCTTCCGGGTCCTGCGCCGCGACATATTCCTTTGCGACAAGGTTCATGCCGTCGCGCAGCGGCGTGACGAGCCCGATCTTGGCAAGGCGATAGAGGCCGGCCAAAAGAGGTCGTGGTACGGACCGGTTCACATAGCGGATCGGCGTCCAGTCCACCTGGCCGAGAGCGCCGTTGACGCGACCTGCCTGCTCGGCGACCGTGCGCTGCATCTGCTCGTATTCCGGAACCTCGGATCGCGATTTTGGCGTGACCTGCAGATAGGTGACCTTGTTCTGGTAGGCCGGGTTCAGCCGCACGAACTGTTCGAACGCATCGATACGCTGGGTAATGCCCTTGGAATAATCCAGCCGATCCACGCCGATGATGAGATCGCGGCCCTCGATGCTTTCCTTGGCTTTCTTCACCATCGTATTGCGCGATGCCTTCACCGCATATTTGGAAAAGGCTTCGGTCTCGATGGAAATCGGATAGGCGCCGCCCTTAAAGGTCCGGCCATAGGTGGAGAATTTATTGCCTCCCTCCAGACGTTCGCCAATTCCCTCGCGCACCAGTCCGCCGCCGAAATTGTCGAGATCGAAATCCGTGTGGAAACCGACGAGATCATATTGCGACAGTCCGCGCATGATCTGTTCGTGCACCGGCATGGCGAAAAGCACATCTGCCGGCGGCCAGGGGATGTGCAGGAAGAACCCGATCTTGTTCTTGAAGCCCATCT
Source organism: Rhizobium sp. ZW T2_16 (assembly GCF_044987325.1). Lineage (NCBI taxonomy): Bacteria > Pseudomonadati > Pseudomonadota > Alphaproteobacteria > Hyphomicrobiales > Rhizobiaceae > Rhizobium > Rhizobium sp. ZW T2_16. The sequence goes on along the minus strand of NZ_JBJDRG010000003.1, from coordinate 299,505 downwards.
GCCGCAGTTCGGAAGCAAGCGGGATCAGGTGGTAGTCATGCACCCAGATGATGTCGTCTTCCTTCAGAAGCGGCGCCAGCTTGTGGGCGAAGAAACGGTTGACGCGGAAATAACCGGCCATTTCCTTGCGGCCATATTCCGCAAGGTCCAGCCGGTAATGGCAGATTGGCCAGAGCACCCGGTTGGCAAAACCGTGGTAATATTCCTCGACATCCGTATCCGTCAGATCCGTCAGCGCATAGGTGATGTTGCCATGCTCGCGGATATCCAGTTTTTCCGGCTCACGTTCGCCGCTCGAATTGCCGGACCAGCCCATCCAAATGCCGCCGCGCTCTTCGAGCGCCGCCTGCAAGGCAACGGCAAGACCGCCGGCCGGCGCATCGCCAGCCTTTTTTGGAACGGTGACACGGTTCGAAACGACCACAAGGCGGCTCAAATTAAATTCCTTCCAATGATGAAGTACAGCCGGCGCATTATCGAGAAAGACCAGCCAGAATATCGCGCAGCTCGGCTGCGGAAGAGATAAGCATCGCCGCCTGCGTGGTTTTTCCGTCAGGCAGGGTCGCCTCGCCGATTCTGATCGACAGCCCGCCAAGCGCATTGGCGGTCGCAAACATGGCTTCGTCGGTCAGATCGTCACCGATCGCAACCGGTAAGCGGCCTTCAAAACAGGGTTCGCTGAGGAAGTGTCGTACGGCTTCACCCTTGCTGGCTCGCGCCGGGCGAAGTTCGATCACCATCTTGCCGCGCTGCAAAATGAAGTCGCTGCCTGCATCGATGGCGGCGCGTTCCATCAGCGCTTCAAGCTGGGCCTGAAGCTGCGGGGCCTGTCGGTAATGCGCGCCGATTGCGGCCCCCTTGTCCTCGATCAGCACGCCGTCCAGTCCTGCGGCCTCTGTCGCAAGGCGTTCCTTCAGCACTTCGAATTCCGGTGTCGCGGTGACACGCTCTATGAGGCCATCCGACATCCGTCGTTCAGCGCCATGAAGGCCCGCGATCGGAAATCGGTAGGGTTCGAAAAGCCGGTCGGCATAAGGCAGGGCGCGACCTGTCACCAGCGCCAGAGCGCCACCGAGCTTTTTAGAGATCGTGTGAAGAGTGGTGGGGAGATTAGGTGGAACGACGATCCCGTCAGGCGTGGCTGCCAGATCGATAAGCGTCCCGTCGATATCAAGGAACAGTGCCCATCGGTCGAAGTCTCTGAGAAGACCCGAAACCACTGCTCCGGATGGTGTGAAACCGGAAGAATCCCGGGCTTCACGTGGATTTGCTTGTTGCGACATGGGTTCTTATCTAGGCCGAGGTGGAACATCGGCAACCCTTGATGCCACGGAATGGCCGCAAATGGGGCGGTCTGTACGGTACCGTGCGGGCAAGCCGAAAAGCGTTGCCTGCACACAACAGTCTTAATGTGCGTTGCAAAACGTGAAGTTTCGCCCGTCGCATTTCCGTCACGAATACTGTTAGCTTAACTTTTCATTAGGCGAATAACCCGACCCTCCTCTCAATGCGCCACGTTTGGCCGCGATCTCTATCGGAGTTAAAAAATCCATGTGCCGCTGGGCTGCCTATCGAGGCGAACCGCTTTATCTGGAAGAGCTTGTTTCATCACCCGCCCATTCCCTCATAGAGCAATCCCATTGTGCAACCCGCGCCAAGACGGCCACAAACGGAGATGGTTTCGGCATCGCCTGGTATGGCGACAGGCCTGAGCCGGGGCGTTACCGCGATGTTCTGCCCGCCTGGTCCGACTGCAATCTGAGGAGCCTCGCAAGGCAGATCCGTTCATCGCTTTTCCTCGCTCATGTCCGCGCAGCAACAACGGGCGCAACCCGGCGCGACAACTGTCATCCCTTCGTTCACGGCCACTGGTCGTTCATGCATAACGGCCAGATCGCCAATTTCGATCGCATTCGCCGCCGTCTGGAAAGCATGCTCTCCGATGATCTGTTCAGCGCCCGAACCGGCACGACCGATAGCGAAATGATCTTCCTGCTCGCGCTGCAGTTCGGCCTCGATGCCGATCCGCTGGGCGCAATGGAAAAGGCCGTGGCCACGGTCGAGGCGCTGTCGATGGAAAAATCCGGCGAGGCACTGGTGCGCTTTACCGCTTGTTTCTCTGACGGCAAGCAGCTTTATGCCGTGCGTTACGCCACCGATCACAAGCCGCCGACGCTTTATGCAGCACCTATGGCCGGCCCGGCAGGAGCCAAAAGCGGTTATTGCCTCGTCTCCGAACCGTTGAACGACGAGGCCGATACCTGGGTGGAAATCCCGGATGGCAGCGCCGTCAAGGTCTGCACGGATGGTATGCAGGCGCTGCTGTTTCAGCCGAAGCTGCTCGCCGAGGCCGCCTGATCTTCACGCCACGGGTAGCGTGATCCCAAGTTCCAGCCGCAGTTTCTTCGTCAGTCCGGCAGCCACCAGCTCGTAGGAGCGGGTCACGTAGTGCACGAGTTCTTCCTCGGAAAGCGGCGCGCTCGCCTTGATCTCCACCCATTTGCGCTTGGCGAAATAGGGTGCCTGGCCGATCCCGTCGAGCGCCGTCAGGATCTCGAAACTTTCCTCTGAACACTTCACCACGATCCGCGCCTCGTCGCCCTCGCTCAGAAGCGTGAACACCTTGTCGCCCACCTTGGCGACATGGCCGTCCCACTGGTTGACGAATGTGGTTCCCGGCAATGTCTTCACGAAGGCGTCGAAGCCTCTGCGGGTGAACAGGTTCATGGTTTTCGCTCCTCCTTAGCTCTGCAGCTTGGAAGCGATCAGTGCCGCCAGCCGTCCGGCAACCTCATCTTTTGCAAGATCGGGCCATTCATCGATGCCCTGAGCTGAAATGATCTTCACGCGGTTTCTATCGCCGCCCATCACGCCGGTTTCCGGCGAAACGTCGTTGGCGACGATCATGTCGGCGCCCTTGCGCTCCAGCTTGGCGCGGCCGTTTGCCTCGACATTCTGCGTTTCGGCCGCAAAGCCGACAACGAGCTTCGGGCGCTTCGCATGGTGGCCGACGGTTTTCAGAATATCCGGATTTTCCGCCAGCTGCAGCGGGGAAGGGGCCTCGCCCGGCTGTTTCTTGATCTTCTGGTCGGCGGAAGAAACCACGCGCCAGTCCGCAACGGCCGCCACCATGACAGCAATATCCGCGGGCAATTGCGACGTCACGGCTTCCAGCATCTCGCTTGCCGTCTCCACATGAACGGTCGTCACGCCTTCCGGATCGGGGATCGTCACCGGGCCGGAAACCAGCGTAACTTTTGCGCCGAGCTTTGCCAGCGCTGCGGCAATAGCATGCCCCTGGCGGCCGGAAGATCTGTTGGCAATGTAGCGTACCGGGTCGATCGGTTCATGAGTCGGGCCGGACGTAACGATTGCGGTTCGGCCTTCAAGCGGCTTTGCTCCACTATCGAGAAGATCGATAACCGCGGCCGCAATCTGCAGCGGTTCGGCCATTCGCCCGATACCTGCCTCATTGCTTTCCGCCATTTCACCTGCCATCGGGCCGATGAAGGAAATCCCGTCCCGCTGGAGAACCTCGACATTGCGGCGGGTTGGAGCCGCATTCCACATTTTCGGGTTCATGGCGGGTGCTACGAGAACCGGCCGGTCGGTCGCAAGCAGAACGGTGCTCGCCAGATCGTCGGCCAGGCCAAGCGCCATCTTCGCCATCAGGTTCGCCGTGGCGGGTGCCACCAGAACGAGGTCGCAATCGCGCGCCAGCCTGATGTGCCCGACATCCTGCTCGTCTTCGCGCGAAAACAGTTCGGTATAGACATGGCCTGAAGACAGCGCGCCGACGGCAAGCGGCGTGACGAATTCCTGCGCCGATTTCGTCATCAGTGGCAGCACCTCCGCTCCGCGCTCGCGCAGCCGGCGGATCAGGTCGAGGCTCTTATAGGCCGCGATGCCGCCCGAGATGATGAGGAGAATACGCTTGCCGGAGAGTTCCATAGTCTTGCCTGCCATTGAAGTGCCCGGAAGCTAAGACCTTGTCCTCAAAGTTGCAATCGCCTTTCCATCAAGTGGTGAACGGCTGCGGATTCACTTGCCTGCGACAATCCGCTGCGTTACCAATTCGCGTGGCCGGATGCGGCCAGCCGCCCGCGGCTTCCAGCCATGGTGAATGCATCCACCGACCATCATCCTCGACCATCCGGTCAATGATGACGAACGGATCAGCAATGCGGGCACTGATTTGGCCGTTCGTCCGTTGAAAGGATGATGTCATGCGCGATTTCCGCGATGCAAAACTGATGGCAAAAAGCCTGCGCGAGGCGCTTGCCGAACAGAATGTCGAACTCTCCCACAGCAAGGCGCTGGAACTGGTCTCGGCCCAGTTCGGCTATGACGACTGGAATGTTCTTGCCGAAAAGATCGATGCGGCAGTACCGACGGAGCGAAAAGATCCGATCTCCATCCAGCCCGCCATCCCGATCTTCCGCATTTTCGATGTGACGAAGGCGATGGAATTCTATCGGGATTTCCTCGGCTTTGCCGTGGATTGGGAACATCGCTTCGCGCCCACTGCACCGCTTTATTGCCAGATGTCGCGCAGCGGCATGCTGATCCATCTCTCCGAACATGCCGGTGACGCCTCGCCCGGCGCGCGCGTATTCGTGCCCATGTCGGGGGCGGCCGCCTTCCAGAAAGAGCTGATCGGCAAGAACTACCCCTATATGCGGCCGGGGCTGGAGCAGGCGGACTGGGGACTGGAGGTCACTGTCATCGACCCGTTCAGCAACCGCATCACCTTCTGCGAGCGCGAGATCAAGCAAAGCTGATTAGCTCGCCTGAACAAGCCCGAAAAGATTGAGTGCGATTGGGGATCGTTGTTCCTTCATCACGGCGATCCCCAGTCGCGCCACCAGCGGCGGCCCTTCTATCGGTCGAAACACGACGCCGTCGATTTCGATCTTGGCAAGTGATTTGGGCACGATCGACACGCCAAGGCCCGCCGCGACCAGATTGACGACCGAAGGGATTTGAGGGGCTTCCTGTGTCACCGTCAGCTCGAAACCGGCTTCCTTGCAGGCCTGCAGGATGTCGGTATAGAGACTAAGGCCCATATTGCGCGGAAAGATGATGAAAGGCTCGCCGGCAAGACTTGCGAGCTTCACGCGGCTTTGTGCCGCAAGCGGGTGACTGGCAGGAAGCGCCACCAGCATCTGTTCGTCCGCCATGCGTTTCAGTCGCACGTCCTTCGGATCCTCCAGCCCCGGCCGAATGAAGGCGACGTCAAGTTCACCTCTTGAGAGCTTTTCCATCAGCCAGTTGCTGTTCATCTCGATCAGCGACAGGGCGACCTCCGGCCATCGCGCCCGAAACTGCCGGATGATGGTCGTCACGGCCGGGTTGAACGTCGCCGAAGCCGTAAAACCGAGCGTCAGACGCCCCGTTTCGCCACGCGCGGCTCTTTGCGCCGCAAGTTTTGCGTGATCCGCCGCCGCAAGCGAGATCCTGGCCTCTGCAAGAAATGCGATACCAGCCGCCGTAAGTTCTGCGCCATGCGCCACCCGGTGAAACAGCTGCGAGCCGATCTCCGTTTCGAGGTCACGAATCTGCTGGCTGAGCGGCGGTTGGCCGATGCCGAGTTTTGCCGCTGCCCTGGTGAAATTCAGTTCTTCCGCGACGGCGACGAAATAACGAAGATGTCGAAGCTCCATATCTAAAACCTATCACGAACGCGTCCTCCATATATTGGACACATGAACGCATGCTGGCTAGATTCGGGGTATTCCAGAAGGTCTTTTTTATCATGCCGTCCGCCGCCGCCAGCCGTCCTTTAGCTTCCGAAATCGATACTCTAGAACCCACGATTGCCCCGCCTCAGTCTGATCCTCCCAAACAATATCTGACGCGCGGTACGCCAGGCTACCGAAAGGCTAGCCTGGCACTTTTCATGTCCGGTTACTCGACCTTTGCGCTGCTCTATTGCGTACAGCCGCTGATGCCGATCTTTGCCGACGAGTTCAAGGTCAGCCCGGCCATGAGTTCGCTGTCGCTGTCACTGTCGACGGGCCTGCTTGCGCTGGCCATCTTCTGTGCCGCCGCGATCTCCGAACGTTTCGGTCGTCGCAGCCTGATGTTCTGTTCGCTGATGGGGGCCTCGCTCTGCACGCTTGCCTGCGCCATCATGCCGAGCTGGAACCTCATCCTCGTGATCCGCGCGCTGGAGGGCTTGCTGCTCGGTGGCGTCCCGGCCGTTGCCATGGCCTATCTGTCGGAAGAGATCGATCCCAAGGGCATCGGCGCCGCGATGGGCCTCTATATCGCCGGCAACGCGCTGGGCGGCATGTCTGGGCGCGTCTTCACTGGCATTCTCGCCGAGTATCTGTCTTGGCGCGTGGCTCTGGCCGTCATCGGCGCTTTCGGCATCGCGGCTGCCATCGGTTTCTTCACTATGTTGCCGCCGTCGCGCAACTTCAAGCCGCGCCGTTCCAGCGCCAGCCATCACGTCTCGGCCTGGCTCGGCCACGTCAGGAAAGGCCCGCTGGCACTGCTATTTCTCATCGGCTTCCTGCTGATGGGCTCCTTCGTCACCATCTACAACTATTCCGGCTTCCGGCTGGTGGTCGAACCCTATCACCTCAACCAGACCGAACTTGGCCTGATCTTCACCGCCTATTTGTGTGGTGTCGGCTCGTCATGGGTCGGCGGCACGCTGAGCGACCGTTTCGGCCAGTTTCAGGTAATGATGGCGGGTATCATCCTGATGTTTGCCGGGCTGATGACCACGCTGGCATCGCCGCTCATCCTCATCATTCTCGGTATCGCCATGCTGACGGCGGGTTTCTTCATGGCCCATGCGGTCGCAAGCGCTCTCATCGGGCGTCTGGCCGGAGCCAACAAGGGGCATGCCTCCTCGCTTTATCTTCTGGCCTATTATCTGGGCTCCAGCATTGCCGGTTCGATCGGCGGAAAATTCTGGAGCGCCGGCGGCTGGTCGGCGGTCATCACCTTTACCGGCATCATGTTGGCGCTCGCTCTGGTTGCCGGACAGACGGCCTACTTCCTTAGCTGTCGCAAGGCTAGATAAAAGCCATTGCTATCCGTTGGTCCGGACAGCCCGGATCGGCTGGGTGACCAGCTTGAAATCCGCCATTTCCTTTGCGCTCAGGTAATAGAGTCGGTCGGGTGGCGTCTCCAGCGCATGCAGCCACAGACCGGAGCCGATGCCCATGTCTTCCAGATGCCGGGCAACCCGCGCGGTCGTCGACTGCGCGCTCGACATCGCCTGTTCAGCCGTTGGCCGCTCGCGGCTGCCGTTGAACACCTGATGCACACCGACGACGGCATCGTTTTCCGCGATACGCTCGGTGCCGCCGGAAAAGGCGATCGGGCAGGACGAGGCGCAAAGCCCGCGTGAAGCGACCCGGGTCTGCAGCTTCTTCTCGCGGATGAGTTTTGACATCGCAATCGCGTCATCCACCGAACCGCCCGGCGAGTTCAGCTGTACGGTCTTCACATATTCCCCGCGCGCCTCGATTTCCTGCGCAAACCGTCCTGCCGCACCCGGATCGATCGTCCCTTCCGCCATCAGCACGCCGCCGGATTTGAGGTCGAAGGTCATCGCCTTGCGCAGAACTTCGCTCGGGCTGGCGGGCTCGACCGGTGGGGCAGCGGGGCGCCCGTCCGTCAGGGCAGGCGGCAGCACGGGCTGATCGTCATGCATCGGGTCGAAACCCGGCAGTTCCGCGCTCGCAGTTGCGATCTCGCGCACATCGATCACCAGAAAGGTCGCGGAGGCCGCGAGCAGCATATAGAATACGCAGCGCATCAGCACGCCGTCGTCGATCCGGCGGATGGCCTCACCGATCGTCATGCAGCCTGTCCCTGCCGCGCGAGCGCGGGTCGAGATTGGTAATATTGTTCGGCTCTTCGGCTGTGCCTTCGCCTTCCGCCTTGTTCTCCTCCTCAGCTCTCGCGACGGCAGCCTCCAGATCGACGCCATTGGCCGAAAGCGCGCGCTGGATTTCCAGCGCCCGCATCAGTTCTGCCGCGGTAATGCGCTCGGCATAGGGCAGTTTCTCCTCCTGGCGGCGGATCGAAGCGTGGGCGACGGCGAGAATGAAGACCATCACGCCCGGCAGAAGATCAATCGAGATCGCTCCGGCCCAGGCGGGAATGAAGTCTTCGGCATAATGCAACACGGCTTCAGCCGAAGACAAAGGCACGAAGCGACGCTCGGTCACCGGCGCGCGCGAAAGGATTTCGTCTGCGGCCTTGGCAAGTGCCTTCGACTGTGCGGCAACAGAGGCTCTGACCGTCGCCATCACCTGATCCTGCCGGTTGACCAGATTGGCATCGCTGCCATCGGCGACAGGCGCAATGAAGCCGAGCGAGAGATCATCTGCCGCGCGGCGGATCGATGGGGCAATCGATGTCTGGGCGAGCGAACTGATGACGCCGGTCAGCGCCACCGCTTCGGTCGAAAACTGGTCGGCGCGCGGCGCGATCAGGCCGGGTGCCGAGATCAGCGAACGCATCGTTTCCAGCCGCTTCTGCCCCTGCTCGAAAAGCTCCGCCACCTGCTCGCGCGAACCGTTGATATTGGCCTCGAGCGATCTCATCTGCCCCGACATCTGGGTCAGAAGCTGCACGACGCTCCCCGAACCCGTCGTGCCGGTCAGCGAGCCGGATTGCCGCTCGACGGCGGCAAGCTGGGTAAACCGCTCCGAGGCGCGCTGGATGTCCGGCAAAAGGCTCTGAACGGCAAGCGTGTTCTGGTGGGCGCGGTCCAGATCTGCGGCGTAACCTTCGACTGTTTCCGAAAGGTGCTGCTCGACGGCGGCAGAGCCGGCAAGGGCCGCAGCATTCAGCCAGCTCGACATGGCAAGGATCATCGCCGCACCGCATGCCATCACGAACAGCATCGCGGTCTTGCCGGTCCGGCTGGTGATATGCGGGTAGAAGCGCGCCATATAGGACCAGAAGGCATAGATGCCGACCGAGACCGAAACCGAATAGATGATCGCGGCAAAAAACACGCCGGTCGGCGATCCGTCGAGGATCGAGCGGACGCCTAGATAGGTGTAGACGCCAGACGCCAGCGCCAGAACGGCAAGCGCGAAACGGGTCATGGTTTCGACGGCTGCGACACCGTCCTTCAGGCGTTGCGTAGGACCCAAGGCCATCGGCAATCTCCGGGAAGAGGAATGTATTCCTTAAAGAGGTATGAAGAAACCGGCGGAATCAAGACAGGGTAGTGGTGCGGAAATGGCAAAAGGCCGGGAAACCTAGGCTTTACGGTCGAAATCCGTTCACGTCTTGATTGCCTGCATGCCGAAACCGCCGAGCGCGAAGAAATCGTCGATCGCGTGAATGGGCGAGATCGCGATCAGCTTTGCCAGGAAGGCGTCGGAAGCAAGTTCCTCCTCGATCGCTTCCACCTCGGCGGAAAGCGCGCGATCAATGGTATAGAATGCCGCGTGTTTGCGTACCACCTCGTAGATAAGCCCCACTGCGCCGCCCGGCTCGTCGCCATGCAAATCCATCGCCTGTGCAGCCAGCAGCGCCTCCAGTCCCGCGAGACGTCTCACAGCCCGGACCTGTCGCTCGAAGCGTTCTACCACAAGCGGCAGGAAGGCTGCCTCGTCCTCCATGCCGCCGGCAACGACGATTGACTGTGCCGAAACCGGATTGCTCATCGAAAGAACCCGCGAATAGATATCGCCGGCAAGCTTGATGATCGGCCCGAAGCCGGTGGCGATCGCACCGGGCGGCACCAGATTGACCGGCAGGTCACGCCGCTGGCCGTTGCCCAGAAGGACGCAGCGGTTGAAGGAATTACGCGCCGCATGCGCCATGCACAGTACAGCCGATTCCATCAGCACGGTCACATCGAGCGGCAGCGATCCACCGGATGTAAGCACCCGACCGTCGGCGATCACCGGATTGTCGTCGGAGCGTCCGGTCGCCGCGAGGATCTTGTGGCCGGACGTCAACACGCTTTCGAACACTGCGCCGAAAACCTGCGGGATCATTCGAAGACTGAGCGGGTCCTGCACATGGGTGCCGCTTGGCCACGCCCAGCCCTGCGAGGCATTGAGCAGCCAGGAGCCGATCATCGCCTCGCGCGGCGTGCCCACATGGGTGACGGCGAGCCAGGGATCGCGGGACGCACCCATGGCGCCGGCTGCGGTGAGGCCTGTAGCCAGCAGCACGCGCAAGGCGCCGGCGGCTCCACGCATGATCCGGGCAGCTGCGGCGAAACTGACCGAATTGACGCTCAGCGAGGCGAGACCGTCGCGGGGTGCCATCCGCTGGGAGCTCAGGCCCGCTGCCTTGAAAGCCTCTTCCGCCGGCATCCTTCTGCCCCGATAGACGGCTTCCCCGACACCAGTCAGAACGGCGCCTATCTGCCCCATCAACCCGATATCGGCGCAACCGATCGAACCGGTTCGACGAACGATGGGAATGACGTCTGCTTCCAGGAGTGCCAGATAACTCTCCACCAGCTCCGTCGTGCAGCCGACATAGCCGGTCAGCGCCGTGTTGACCCGCATTGCAATAGCGTTGCGCACCACCTCTGTCGGAAATGGATCGCCGGTTCCGAAATGGTGGGCGCGCACCAGGCCGAGATTGAACTGGTCCAGTTCGTCGCTCGACCATTCGATATCCTTCATCGCGCCGACGCCGGTCGTCGCCCCGTAGACCGGCATGCCGTCGGCGATCGCCTGTTCAAGCACGGCTCTTGCTGCTCGAACACGTGCCATGCCGTCCGGCTCGGCGCTGACGGAGGCGCGGCCATCGCCGATCACCAGAAGTTCCGCAAAACCGAGCGGCTGCCCGGTCAACCGGATGGGGAATTTCGCTTCGGACATCTGCTTTGCCATGCTTCCACCCTAATGGAGATAAGTGGCTGCGGGATATCCCGAAATGCGAACGGATATGTCGCGCGAAGCCCGTTAGAGCGTCACGGCGATATAGACGAGAGCAGCAGCAATCACCCAGAGCGCCAATCTGCCGTAGCGGCTATGCCGTGCTTCCGCCTTTCCGATCGCCTCCGCTGTCTCCGGATCGAAGCGCAGGCCGTTTTCGCTCATATGGACCAGTTCCTGGTGGAACTTGCCCGTTTGTGCCGCGATTTCGGGTGCCGCCTCGGCAAGCTTGACGATCGCCTTCAACCCATCCTTGACGTCGGAGACTACGCGTTTCGGGCCGAGATTGTCGCGGATCCAGTCGCCGACGACCGGCTCCGACGCCTTCCACATGTTGAAGCGCGGGTTGAGCATGCGCGACACGCCCTCGACCACCACCATCGTCTTCTGCAACAGGATCAGCTCCGGCCGGGTCTGCATCTCGAAAAGGTCGGTCACTTCGAACAGCAACGCCAGAAGACGCGCCATCGAGATCGTTTCGGCCGGCTGTCCGTGGATCGGCTCGCCGATCGCCCGGATCGCCTGCGCAAATGCGGCCACGTCGTGGTGGCCGGGCACGTAGCCGGCTTCGAAATGCACTTCGGCAACGCGCATGTAGTCGCGGGTGATGAAGCCGAACAGGATCTCGGCGAGGAAGCGTCGCTCCTTTTTGCCCAGCCGCCCGGTAATGCCCATGTCGACGGCAACGATCGTGCCGTTCTGTTCGACGAACAGGTTGCCCGGATGCATGTCGGCGTGGAAGAAGCCGTCGCGCAGCGTGTGGCGCAGGAAGGACTGGATCAGCACTTCGGCAAGTTTTTCCAGATCATGACCGGCGGCTCGCAGCGCCTCGACATCGTTCATCTTGACGCCGTCGATCCACTCCATGGTGATGACATCGCGGCCGGTCCGCTCCCAGTCGACGGTCGGTACCCGAAAGCCTGGATCATCCTTGATATTTTCGGCAATCTCGGAAAGGGCTGCTGCCTCGAGGCGCAGGTCCATTTCCATCTTGGTCGTCTGTTCCAGTGTCCGCGTCACCTCGATAGGGCGAAGGCGCCGACTGGACGGCATGAGGCGTTCCTGCATGCGGGCGACCACATACATGCCCTCGATGTCATGGGCGAAACGCTGCCGCACGCCGGGGCGCACGACCTTCACGGCAACCTTCTTGCCGTTAACGGTCGCCGGATGAACCTGCGCGATGGACGCGGCGGCAATCGGTTCTTCAAACGCCGTATAGAGATCTTCGATCGGCCGGCCGAGCGAAGTCTGGATCGCGTTCTTGGCGGCATCCGTCGGGAAAAACGCCATCCGGTCCTGCAGCATGGCAAGATCGACGGCCCAGTCGACACCGACAACGTCCGGGCGGGTGGCAAGGAACTGGCCGATCTTCACATAGGACGGTCCGAGCCTGTCGACGGCACGCGTCAGCCTTTCGCTGCGCGCCTGCTTCTTGGCGCGAAAGCGCGCGAGCGGTTCCAGCATCGATTTGGCGAAACCGACAGCCGGCGGCATGTCTTCGGTCGGCAGCGCGGAAACCACGCCTTCGCGGACAAGGACCCAGCCGACACGGGCGAGCCGGAAATAGGCGCCGATCGTGCTCATGCGCTCAAAGCTTCCAGCCGGAATGCAGCGCGGCGATACCGCCGGTATAGTTGGTATAGGTCACGCGCGAAAAACCGGCATTGCGGATCATCGTGGCGAAATTCTCCTGGTTGGGGAATTTGCGGATCGATTCCACCAGATACTGGTAGGGTTCGGCATCGCCGGTAATCATCTTGCCGAATTGCGGGATCGCCCTGAACGACCACTCTTCGTAAAACTTGTCGAGCAACGGCATTTCGACTTCGGAAAATTCCAGAACCAGCAGCCGCCCGCCGCGCTTCAAGACGCGATAGGCCTCGGACAGCGCCACATCGATGCACGGCACGTTGCGGATGCCGAAGGCGACCGTATAGGCATCGAAGGAATTGTTTTCGAAAGGCAGCGATTCCGCATTGGCCTCGACGAAATCCAGATTGTCGGAAAGCTTCTTCTTCGCCGCACGTTCTGCGCCGACGGCAAGCATCGAGCCGTTGATGTCGAGCACGGTCGTATGCGCCCTGCGGCCGGAAGCCTCGACGATGCGGAAGGCGATATCGCCGGTGCCTCCGGCAACGTCGAGTGTCTTGTAGCCTTCTTCCTTGCGCGGCGAGAGCGCTGCGATCATCGCATCCTTCCAGACGCGGTGCATGCCAGCCGACATCACGTCATTCATGATGTCGTAGCGTTTGGCGACCTTGTGGAAGACGTCGTTGACCAGACCCTGCTTTTCTCCGTCGGCCACCTGGCGGAAGCCATAGGAGGTTTCCATTCCGCCATGGGCGCCGGTTCGGGCTTCGGTCATCGGTTACTCCTTAACGTCTTGTCCTTGAGCCTTCGATGGTAGCGAAACCGATTGTGGATCGCTATGTGGTGGATGGCCCGGTCGGTAAATCAATTGTCCGTCCGGTCTATAGATCACCGGCGCGGTTGTTGAAACAGGAAGTTAGGTATCCATGCCCGAATTGCCAGAGGTCGAAACCGTCAGACGCGGGCTTGCCCCGGTCATGGAAGGTGCGCTTGTGACACAGCTTCAGCAGAACCGCCCGGATCTGCGCTTTCCGCTGCCGGAAGCCTTCGCCGAAAGGGTCTCCGGCCGTCGCATCATTTCCCTTGGGCGCCGTGCGAAATATCTGCTGATCGATATGGAAGACGACCTGACCTTGATCAGCCATCTCGGCATGTCGGGTTCGTTCCGCATTGAGGATGCCGTTCAGGGCGACTTTCATTATGCGCGCTCGAAAGACAGCAAACATGATCATGTGATCTTTCACGTCGAGCGTGACCGGAGGCAACAGAAGATCATCTATAACGACCCGCGCCGTTTCGGCTTCATGCATTTGTGGAAGCGCAGCGAGCTCGATCTCTACCCCGCCTTTGCCGAGCTCGGCCCGGAGCCGACCGGCAATGCACTCGATGCCGATTATCTCGCCGGACGACTGAGCGGCAAGAGCCAGCCGCTGAAGGGCGCGTTGCTCGACCAGACGGTCATCGCGGGTCTCGGCAATATCTATGTCTGCGAAGCCCTGTGGCGATCGCACCTGTCGCCGAAACGCCAGTCGGGCACGCTTGTGACGCCGAAGGGAAAGCCGAAGAAAGAGCTGCTGGCTCTGACCGAGGCGATCCGCGCCGTCATCGCCGATGCGATTGCCGCCGGCGGCTCGTCCCTGCGCGACCATATCCAGACGGATGGATCACTCGGTTATTTCCAGCATTCCTTCTCTGTATATGATCGCGAGGGCGGGGCTTGCCGCATGCCTGGATGCAACGGTACCGTTGAGCGCATCGCGCAATCCGGCCGATCAACCTTTTATTGTCAGGCCTGCCAGAAATAAGCCGCTGCAGACACGGGAGGATACCTCTATGACCCTAGAAGCAGACTTTGAGACGATCTTGACCGAAACCCGCGGTGCGGTGGCGATCATCACGCTGAACCGCCCCAAGGCGCTCAATGCGCTGAATTCGGTTGTCATGACCGAGCTGACCGCGGCACTGAGCGCCTATGACAAGGATGAGAGCGTTGCTGTCGTCGTACTCACTGGCTCTGAAAAGGCATTCGCAGCCGGGGCCGATATCAAGGAAATGCAGTCGCTCGACTTCGTTGATGCCTATCTCGGCGATTTCATTTCTGGCTGGGATGCAGTTGCTTCTTTCCGCAAGCCGCTAATCGCTGCCGTCTCTGGCTTTGCACTGGGGGGCGGCTGCGAGCTTGCAATGATGTGCGACTTCATCATCGCATCGGATACGGCAAAGTTCGGCCAGCCTGAGATCACCCTTGGCGTCATTCCGGGCATGGGCGGCTCGCAGCGCCTCACCCGCGCCGTCGGCAAGGCCAAGGCGATGGATATGGTCCTGACTGGCCGGATGATGGATGCAGCGGAGTCAGAGCGTGCGGGACTCGTATCGCGTGTGGTCGAGGCCGAAAAACTGATGGACGAGGCACTGGCAGCAGCAGTGAAGATTGCCGCCTTCCCACGCGCCGCCACGCTGATGGCCAAGGAGGCCGTCAATCGGTCGTTCGAGGCAACATTGTCCGAAGGACTGCGTTTCGAACGCCGTGTATTCCAGTCGCTGTTTGCCACCGCCGACCAGAAGGAAGGCATGGCTGCCTTCGTCGAAAAGCGTAAACCCGCCTTTTCCAACCGGTAGAGGCTTAAAAAGCGCGTTGACTGGGGCGGGTATTCCCGCTATATGCCCGCCCACAGTTGGGAAAGCCTTTATGCGGCTTCCTCTATTGCTCCCGAATTGCTGGATGATGGGTCGCAGGACCGGCGGCAACGGTGGAGTGTTGGTTCGAATTCGTAGAGAGGCATGAAATGGCCAATACAACTTCGGCGAAAAAAGCGACCCGCAAGATCGCTCGCCGCACCGCAGTCAACAAGGCTCGCCGTTCGCGCGTTCGCGGCTTCATCCGTAAGGTTGAAGAAGCCATCGCAACCGGTGACGTTTCCGTTGCTGCAGAAGCACTCAAGGCTGCTCAGCCTGAGATCGCTCGCGCCGCTACCAAGGGCGTTCTTCACAGCAACACGGCATCCCGCAAGGTTTCCCGTCTTGCTGCTCGCGTGAAGGCACTTTCCGCCTAAGCCGGCTATCAATTTCAAAGTTTTAAGAAAGCCTGGTCTAACGACCGGGCTTTCTTTGATTCTGCCTTTTTAACCGGTCGTTGCTCGGCTCAATAACGGTTTCGTGTCATATGCGTGACAAAGAAAATGCAGGTTTATTAGAGACTTACGAGCATTAGCTTGGCCTTTGCCTTCATTTGGCCCGGACCTTGGAGGGTCAAAATAGAGTCAAGCGATTTTTTATTTTTCCTGTGAATCGCGATGGTTGTGGCTGGCCAAATTTGAATCCCATTGATTCAACTGCGATTCTTTATGACAGCCCCTGCGGCATTCTAAACACGCAGCAAGAGTCAACGCCCGGCGCTTAATTTTGGGTAAAAAACACTGTTGATCTTGCCAGGTGATCCTGCCTAAATGGCTTCCAGCAAGGGGCTCGGGGACAACTTCAGGAGCTTTCGCTGACAGTCTCAATCAAGAGAAGGTCGCGGACGTTTCATGTTCTTTGCTGCGGGATAAGAACTCCCGTTTTCCATAAACTTAGGGTTGCAAACCGGAAAGTGCATACTTTTCGGCCGCATTCCTTTTGTGTCCGCAGCCCGCCTCGGCGGTTTGTGGGCATTCCGCACTCATGATGTCTCGTACGAGGATGAGACATTGGAGTGACCCGTATCGACCGGCCTGAACGAGGCGGACCGGAAGATGAGCTTCGTTCTGGCGGATGAAGCTGGGAAAATTAAGGGGACGATTTAAAGCCTTTCCTTAGCGGGAAGGGTTCGGTGAAATTTACGACTATGTCTGGCGAAATCAGTTCGCCGGGCTTCCATTCAGAAGGCGGCAAATAATGCAGATCAATACCGTATCGACACGGGCACTTGGTGACAGCGACCGTGCTCGACAGGGATTCGATACAGTTTGCTCCCAAGCGGCAGGGGAAACAGCGGAAATGCAGCATGATGCTCTTTTCGAGCGGTTCAGTGCGCGATTGAAGGCGCAGGTCGGTCAGGATGTTTATGCAAGTTGGTTTGCGCGTCTTAAGCTTCATTCTGTATCAAAAAGCGTTGTGCGGCTCACCGTTCCGACGACCTTCCTGAAATCCTGGATCAACAACCGGTATCTCGAGCTGATCGAAGGCCTCTTCAAGGAAGAGGATAAGGAAATTCTCAAGGTGGAAATCCTGGTCCGCAGCGCAAGCCGCGCGATCAAGGCTCCCGGTGCTGCCGAACAGCGGCCGGCACCGGTCGAGAACAGCGCTACAACCAGTTTCAATCGCGCTTCGCAGCCGCGTGAAATCGGCAAGATCGCAGCCTTTCCGGCGCCGCTGGCTGCAGCCTCGACTGCGACGCGCAATGCGCACTCCGGACCGTTGTTCGGCTCTCCTCTTGATAGCCGTTATACGTTCGAGACCTATATCGAAGGTTCTTCCAACCGCGTGGCGCTTGCCGCCGCAAAGACGATTGCCGAAGCCGGTGCAGGCGCTGTCCGCTTCAATCCGCTATTCATTCATTCGAATGTCGGTCTCGGCAAGACACATCTTCTTCAGGCGATTGCCAACGCTGCCGTCGGCAGCAACCGTAACCCGCGTGTCGTCTACCTGACGGCTGAATATTTCATGTGGCGTTTCGCTACTGCGATCCGTGACAATGATGCCCTGACGCTCAAGGACAGCTTGCGCAATATCGATCTTCTGATCATCGACGACATGCAGTTTCTGCAGGGCAAGATGATCCAGAACGAATTCTGCCACCTCCTCAACATGCTGCTCGACAGCGCAAAGCAGGTTGTTGTTGCAGCTGACCGTGCACCTTGGGAGCTGGAATCGCTCGATCCGCGCGTCCGCTCGCGTCTTCAGGGTGGCGTTGCCATCGAGCTGGAATCCCCGGAATACGAAATGCGTCTGGAAATGCTCAAGGGCCGCCTGCAGACGGCCAAGCAGGACGATCCGTCGCTCGATATTCCGGCCGAAATTCTCAGCCACGTTGCCCGCAACGTCGCCAGCAGCGGCCGCGAACTGGAAGGTGCCTTCAACCAGCTTCTGTTCCGTCGTTCGTTCGAGCCCTCGCTTTCCATCGAGCGTGTTGATGAGCTTCTGGCGCATCTGGTTGGTGCCGGCGAGGCAAAGCGCGTCCGTATCGAGGATATCCAACGCGTCGTTGCCCGTCACTATAACGTGTCGCGGCAGGAACTCGTTTCGAACCGTCGTACCCGCGTCATCGTCAAGCCGCGCCAGATTGCCATGTACCTGGCGAAGACCATGACGCCGCGTTCCTTCCCGGAAATTGGCCGTCGTTTCGGCGGACGCGATCATACGACCGTTCTTCACGCGGTGCGCAAGATCGAGGAATTGATCGGCGACGACAGCAAGCTTGGCCATGAGGTCGAGCTCCTGAAGCGCCTGATCAATGAGAACAATGCATGATCGGCTGCTGAGCCAAATTTGAAGACCGGATGGGTCGTTCCGCAAGGAGCGGCCCATTTTTTCACTATCCATAATGGGTGCTCTCGACGAGAGGCTCTTGACGAGTCGAGCCCGCAAGTCGAACTTCTGGGAAAATGCCGGTAATCGACCAAGAGGCTCTGCATGTTCCTGTTATCTGTCGCTATGATCTGGGGCGTTGCTTGCATCACGCCGGGACCGAATACGCTTCTGGTAATCCGCTACTGCCTGACGGCACCGCGCAAGGTGGCGATCTCTGCGGTCATGGGGACTATTACCGGAACCCTGTGCTGGGGCATCGCCGGATGGCTCGGCATCAATGCTCTTTTTCAGGCGGCACCCTTTGCCTATCTGGCTTTGAAAATTGCCGGCGGTCTTTATCTGATCTGGCTCGGCATTCGTGTGTTTGTTGACGTTAGAAAGGCGCGCAGAGCACCAGAGGCCATCTCAGAAAAGGCCGATTTTTCGCTGAAGACTGCTTACCGCATGGGATTGGCGACCAATCTCGCCAATCCGAAATCCGCGCTTTTCGTCGCCTCGCTCTTCGCCGTCACCATGCCGGCCGGCACGCCATTTCTTTACGGTGTTGCTGCGATCGGGGTAATGGTGACCGTCTCGGCGCTTTATTATAGCTGCCTCGTTGCATTGATTACCCATCCACGAGTGGCGGCGGCTTACCTCAAGGCAAAACGGAAGATCGATCTCGGCGTCGCAACGGTGTTTGTCGGTTTCGGCACGAAGCTTCTCTTGTCGCAGCGGTGAGCGACAATGCATGGTAAGGACGATCCGACATCGCTCTTCTACTCCCACAACGCGGCAACATATGCGGCGGCGCTTTCAGATGCGAGCCTGAAACGGCTGGATGCCTTTCTCGCGGGGCTTTCTGCAGGAGCAACCATTCTGGAACTCGGCTGCGGCAGTGGCCGTGACAGCGCCGTCATGATTGCCCGCGGTTTTGATGTCCTGCCCACCGATGGCATCCTGGAGATGGCAAGCGAAGCTTCATTGCGTCTTTCCATCCCCGTTCCGGTCCTGCGTTTCGAGGATATCGATAAGGTATCGGCCTTCGACGGTATCTGGGCCAATGCATGCCTGTTGCACGTCCCACGTAGCGAGCTTGGCGGCATTCTGCAGAAGATCCATGCGGCCCTGCGCCCGGGCGGAGTGTTCTACGCCAGTTTCAAGGCAGGCGAAACCGAAGGGCATGATACCTTGGGCCGATTTTTCAACTATCCGTCAAGGGATTGGCTTCAGTTGAAATACGAAGTCCTGCCTTGGAAATCGATAACAATGGAAGAGCAGTCGGGCAGTGCTTACGATCGCAAGCCAACCGAATGGCTCCACGTAACTGCCGTCAAGTCTTGATGCAGGGCGAACTTAGTGAAGCTTAGCGCGTACGGTTGCAGTAATTCTTTCGAAACATCTAATCCTCCCCCTTTGTTTTAGAGAAAGGCGCTACATGTTTGATCGTATCTCTGGAGGAAGGCAATGAATGAAGAAGCGCGCGCCCGCATCGCGGCGAACGACAAGTTGTTGAAAGCCGTCATCACCCTGCTTGCCATCAAGGATCCAGACCTGCTGGACGAACTCGACATCATCTTCGCGCTTGCCGATGAAGAAGGCAGCGCTTTGGCCGAAACGGATCGCAGAACGCGGATCCATCTGAAGCAGGAGCTGGAGCTTATCCGTAATCTGGCAAGCTCCGCTCTGGAGACGACCCACTGAAGAGCCGTTCGCACGCCTCAGTGACGATGCTTGATATCAGGCGTCGCCGCCGGCCGTAGCGGCTTCGGTCTTCGGGCCGCCCTTGGCAACACCGACCATGGCCGGGCGCAGAACGCGGTCGCCGATCGTGAAGCCTGCCTGCACGACCTGCACGACCGTGTTGTTCGGAACGGCCGGGTTAGGAATTTCGAACATCGCCTGATGGAAGTTCGGGTCGAACTTTTCGCCCTCTGCATCGATCTTTTTCACGCCATGACGCTCAAGAGCCGAAAGCATGGCGCGTTCGGTCATTTCGACGCCTTCGAGAAGGGTCATCAGCGTGGCGTCCGCGCCAGAGCGCTGGTCGGCCGGAACTGCATCGAGAGCACGGCGAAGGTTGTCCGAAACGGCCAGCATGTCACGTGCAAAGCCGGAAACGGCATATGACTTGGCGTCCTTCACATCGCGCTCGGTTCGGCGGCGCAGATTGTCCATTTCGGCAGCAAGCCGAAGGAAGCGGTCGCGCAGTTCGGAATTCTCGGCCTTAAGCACATCCAGCGGATCCGGCTCGGCTGCAACCTCAGCAGCTTTCTCTTCGGCGGCACCGTCAAAATCGGCTGCTGCAGCTTCGACCTCGTTATCCGCGAAAGCTGCTTCAGGTCCGGTTTTCTTGGTTTCGTCGGTCATGACGTTCTCCGATTGATCTGTATCTTGAATTTGCGCTCGATATCGAGGTTTGCGGGCAAAAAATCAAGGCTTGGAGGACGAAGGAGCTGACTTACATCGAGCCGCGCGACAAGCGAGCGATCAACTGGGCCGTATAATCGACCATCGGTACAACACGCGAATAGTTGAGGCGGGTTGGTCCAATCACGCCGACGGCCCCGACGATCCGGTCCTCGCCATCGCGATAGGGTGCGACGATCAGCGATGAACCGGATAGCGAAAACAGCTTGTTTTCCGATCCGATGAAAATCCGAACCCCGGACCCGGCTTCGGCAAGCTCCAGTATTTCGATCAGGCTGTCCTTCTTCTCCAGATCGTCGAATAGCAGCCGCAGCCGGTCCAGATCCGAAGCCTCTCCCAATCCCTCCAGAAGATTGGCGCGGCCGCGAACGATGAGCTGGGTCGGCTTGCCTTCCTCGCTGTCGCCTGACCAGACCGCTAGGCCTTTCTCGATCAGATCTTGCGCCAGAGCATCGACTTCCGTCTGCACCTCCTGCTTCAACTTCTTGATCTGCCCCCGGAATTCGGGAAGCGTCTGGCCGGTCAGGTGTGCGTTGAGAAAATTGGCAGCTTCAGTAAGCTGTGAAGAGGTCACGCCTGCCGGCAAATCGATGATGCGGTTTTCGATCTGATTGTGATCGCCGACAAGCACAGCCAGGGCCTTTGTCGGCTCCAGCCGGATGAATTCCACATGCTTGAGGATCGGGTCGCTTTTCGTCGTGATGACGATGCCGGCTCCGCGCGAGACGCCTGACAGCATCAGGCTCGCATCCGTCATCAGGTTTTCCAGCGTCTGGTCCCTGTCGTTGGGACGCACCTGTCGATCGATACTGGCGCGTTCCTCATCGGAAAGGTTGCCAGTCTGCATGAAGGCGTCGACAAAGAAGCGCAGCCCGCTCTGCGTCGGCAGCCGACCTGCGCTGATATGCGGTGAATAGATCAGGCCCAACTGTTCGAGATCGCTCATCACATTGCGTACCGATGCCGGCGACAGCGACATGGGTAGCAGGCGCGACAAATTGCGGGAGCCGAGAGGCTCGCCGTTTTCCAGATAGCTCTCCACGATACGACGAAAGATCTCGCGTGAGCGCTCGTCGAGCATCGACCCGACATCCATGCCTCTACCCGCAGAAAAGCTCATATCCCTAAGTAACCTCGATTTGTTCGCCTCCGAAATATAGTTATTGCAGCGGAGGCCTCAAAAGGGAAATCGCAGATGTCGTGCCAATTGTCACGATAAGGCGCGGCCAAGGCTTTTTCTTTGCAAATGAAGCCCGCGCACCTTAGAAGGCGGGAAACGCTGCAACAGATGAAAACGGCAACAATTCGCCTGTCATCCAATGCGGAAAATCAAAGGATCATCGCATGCTTGGGCGTCTCGCCTGAAGATGCGATGCGCTGATATAGGGAGTGATCAATGCGGCCTTCAGGCAGACCAGTAAACCAGATGCGCAAAGTGTCTTTCGAGCGCAACTTCTCCAAACATGCCGAAGGCTCCTGTCTGGTGAAGTTCGGCGACACGCATGTGCTGTGCACCGCAAGCCTTGAAGAAAAGACCCCGCCGTGGCTGCGCAACACCGGCAAGGGTTGGGTAACCGCCGAATACGGCATGCTGCCGCGCGCCACCGGCGACCGCATGAAGCGGGAAGCCACGTCCGGTAAGCAGGGCGGTCGCACGCTCGAGATCCAGCGTCTGATCGGCCGTTCGCTGCGTGCGGTCGTCGATCTCGAGGCGCTCGGTGAAAAGCAGATCACCATCGACTGCGACGTCATCCAGGCCGATGGCGGTACCCGTACGGCGTCCATCACCGGCGGCTGGATCGCGCTTCACGATTGCCTCAAGTGGATGGAAACCCGCTCGATGATCAAGCTCGACAAGGTCCTGAAGGATCACGTCGCGGCAATCTCCTGCGGTATCTTCGCCAACCAGCCGGTGATCGACCTGGATTACCTCGAAGACTCCGCTGCGGAGACCGATGCGAACTTCGTCATGACCGGCGCGGGCGGCATCGTCGAAGTGCAGGGCACAGCCGAAGGCAAGCCGTTCAGCCGCGAGGAATTCCTGCAGCTTCTGACGCTCGCCGAAGCCGGCACGCAGGAACTGGTTGCCATGCAGAAGGCCGCCATCGGCGCCTGAAAGGTGGAGCGGTGATCGAAGGCATACTCGAAACCGCACTTTACACCGACGATCTCGACGCGGCGGAGGCTTTTTATGGCGGTGTGCTGGGGCTTGAAAAAGTCCTGCGCGCCGGCAACCGCCACCTCTTCTTTAGCTGCGGAGAGATGATCCTGCTGATCTTTGATCCGAAGGAGACGGTAAAGCCGCCGTCTTCTGACGCGCTCCCTGTTCCGCCGCACGGCGCAACCGGCCCCGGTCACCTCTGTTTCCGTATGCGTGCGGAGGCGATTGACAGGATGGTCGAAAAGCTCAACAAGGCAGGCATTGTGATCGAAAGCGATTTCCGCTGGCCCAACGGCGCCCGCTCGATCTATTTCCGTGATCCCGCCGGCAACAGCCTGGAATGTGCAGAGCCCATGCTCTGGAACCTGAAGTAGGAATTTTCATGCGTAAGCTCGAGACCAAGACGATCGTTGTCGCAAGCCACAACGCCGGCAAGATCAGGGAGATCGCCGAGTTGATCGGACCATTCGGTTTTTCGGCAAAGTCTGCCGCGGAACTGAAGTTCGAGGAGCCGGACGAAACCGGCACGACATTCGAGGAAAACGCCACGATCAAGGCGCTGGCATCGGCCAAGGCTTCGGGCCTTCCGGCGTTGTCGGATGACAGCGGCATCGTGATTGATGCTCTCGGCGGCGCACCGGGCGTCTATACGGCCAACTGGGCCGAGCGCGAGGATGGCAGCCGCGATTTCCAGATGGCGATGGAAAAGGTCGAGAAAGCGCTGCAGGAAAAGGGCGCTGATACGCCCGACAAGCGCACCTGCCGTTTCGTCAGCGTGCTCTGCCTCGCCTGGCCGGATGGCCATACCGAGCTGTTCCGCGGCGAGGTCGAAGGTGTGGTCGCCTGGCCGCCGCGTGGCACCGCGGGCTTCGGTTACGATCCGCTTTTCCAGCCTGAAGGCTATGAAACGACCTTCGGCGAGATGACCAGTGAAGAAAAGCATGGCTGGAAGCCGGGCGACGAGCATGCCCTGTCGCACCGCGCCCGCGCCTTCAAACTCTTCGTCGAAACCTGCCTGGAGGCCTGATCCTTCGTGAACGCCGTAGCCTCCAACCTGCCCAATACGCTGCTTCCCGACACGGGTGAGCCGGGCTTCGGCGTATACGTCCATTGGCCGTTTTGTGCTGCCAAGTGTCCCTATTGCGACTTCAACAGCCATGTCCGCCATCAGCCGGTGGATCAGGCCCGTTTCACCGCCGCTTTCCTCAAAGAGATGGAAACGATGCGGAAGATGAGCGGCCCGAAAGTCGTGACCAGCATTTTTCTTGGCGGCGGTACGCCGTCGCTCATGGATCCTTCAACCGTTGAGGCGATCCTCAACGGCATTGCCCGTCACTGGAACGTTCCGGATGGAATCGAGATCACCATGGAAGCCAACCCCTCCAGTGTCGAGGCGGAGCGTTTTCGTGGTTATCGGGCAGCCGGTGTCAATCGTGTATCCATGGGCGTGCAGGCCCTCAACGATGCCGATCTCAAATTTCTCGGCCGGCTGCATGATGTTGCGGATGCTTTGAAAGCGATACGGCTGGCGCGTGAGATTTTTCCGCGCATGTCCTTCGACCTTATCTATGCCCGGCCCAGGCAGACGGTTGAAGCGTGGGAAGCCGAGCTTAAGCAGGCAATTTCCTATGCGGTTGACCATTTGTCCCTCTACCAGCTAACGATCGAGGAAGGCACGCCCTTTTACGGATTGCACAAGGCAGGCAAGCTCATCGTGCCGGATGACGATCAATCCGCCTTGCTTTACGAGGCAACACAGGAAATCACCGCACGTCACGGCATGCCGGCTTATGAAGTGTCCAATCACGCAAAGCCCGGCGCCGAAAGCCGCCATAACCTGACCTATTGGCGGTATGGCGATTATGCAGGTATCGGGCCGGGTGCACATGGTCGTCTTACCCGTGGCCGTAACAAGATCGCCACCGCCACCGAGCGCCGTCCCGAAACCTGGCTTGAGCGTGTAGAAGCCGAAGGCCACGGGATGAACGATCAGGAAGTTCTCGGCTACGATGAGCAGGCAGACGAACTGCTGCTGATGGGGCTGCGCCTCACCGAAGGCGTCGATCTCGCCCGCTGGCAGGAACTCTCCGGCCGCGATCCGGATCCTGTCCGGGAGCAGACTTTACTGGAACACGGGTTTATCGAGCGTCTCGGCAATTCGCGTCTGCGCTGCACGCCAAAGGGGATGCTTATCCTAGACGCGGTCGTTGCTGATCTCGCCTGCTAAAAGCAATATCGGCAGGAGTGGAAACCGGTTTTCCGTCAGGAATCGCGGTAAAAATAGACAGGCCCGTTTCGCGTTTCGAAGAAACGCGGAAATGATCTGATCAATCGATTTTCATGAAAAGGAAAGCGGCATTCAAGCCGCGTTATTAGTCTGCTCTTCATTGAGGAAGGCATAGATCGCGGAGGCGGAATCGGTCTGCCTCAGTTTCGCGGCAAGATCCTGGTCACGCAGCACGCGTGCAATGCGCGAAAGCGCCTTGAGATGGTCGGCGCCAGCGCCTTCCGGAGCAAGAAGAAGGAATACGAGATCCACCGGTTCGTCATCCAGTGCCTCGAAATCGACAGGGCTCTCCAACCGCGCAAAAATGCCGCTGATCGATGAAATACCGTTAAGCTTCCCATGCGGAATGGCGATGCCATGTCCCACACCCGTCGATCCCAGCCGCTCGCGCTGCAGGATGACGTCAAAGATTTCCCGTTCGGAAACGCCCGTCAGCTTGGCGGCCTTAGTCGCCAATTCCTGCAGGAGCTGTTTCTTGGAGGTCGCTTTTAAGGCAGGGATAATCGCATCTTGATGCAGCAGATCTGCCAATGCCATTCGTTTCTTCCTTTGTGCCGCGAAGGCAGGGGAAGCGTCGTTGCCGACGCCTCCCGAGTTTCGTTAGTTCTTGATATTGGTGGAGTCGATCCAGCCAATATTGCCGTCGTGGCGCCTGTAAACGATGTTCAGCTTCTCGTCACCGGGGCTACGGAAAAGAAGCACGGGTTCATCCGTCATATCCAATGCCATGACGGCCGTCGCAACTGACATCGTTCTCAGCTGCTTGGTAGTTTCGGCAACGATCGTCGGAGCAAAATCGTCCGGCACATCGTCTGCCTCTTCAGGCACCCGGTCCATGACCGTGTAAGCCACTTCGGCAAAGCCGTTCTGCTGGTTGGTGCCAGCGTGATGATCCTTTAGACGGCGCTTATAGCGACGCAGACGCTTCTCTATACGCTCGGCGGCAGCATCGAAACTGCCCTGCGGATCATTGGCTTCGCCTGCGGCGTGAAGCACGATCCCCGTATCGAGATGCACTTTGCAATCGGCAGAAAAACGTGGGCCGGATTTCTCTACGATAACCTGGCTAGAATAGCCTCCATCGAAGTATTTGGTTATGGCCTCCCCGATATGGTCCTCGATCTTTTGGCGGAAAGAATCACCGATTTCCATATGCTTACCGGAAACACGCACACTCATGGAATTATTCCTTCTTGTCGTGACTTGCGTGTTCCAGTCTACGCCAAGCCGCTCTCTCATCCAAGCCGTCCGAACCGATTGCAGCAAAATAGCGCTACCTGTCCTGCCTTGCGCGGAATTGTGGGGAAGCCCCGCTGGCGGCGGCGCTTCTAGCCTTCGTTGGAAAGGAAGTCAACGTCTCGACCTATGGATGCATCGCACGCTGGTCACAACGTGGCTACTCTGGCCGCAGCGCGCTTCTCTCGCCGGCGCTGAACCGACGAGGGAATGTTCATGGCTTCCCGATACTTGGCGACCGTGCGGCGGGCTAGGTCTACTCCTGCCTGCTTGAGGCTGGTCACGATGTCGTCATCGGAAAGAACGGCGTCAGCAGCTTCCTGTGTTATCAGCATCTTGATTTTGTGGCGAACGGCCTCGGCGGAGTGGCTGTCGCCACCTTCATCGGCCGATCCGATCGAAACCGTGAAGAAGTATTTGAGCTCGAACATGCCCCGCGGCGTCAGCATGTATTTGTTCGAAGTAACGCGGCTTACCGTGGACTCGTGCATCTTGATGGCTTCTGCGACGGTCTTCAAATTGAGCGGGCGCAGGTGATCGACACCGTGCATGAGAAAAGCGTCCTGCTGGCGGACGATCTCTGTTGCGACCTTCATGATCGTCTTGGCGCGCTGGTCCAGGCTGCGGGTCAGCCAGTTGCCGTTCTGCAGGCAATCGGAAAGAAATGCGTAATCTCCGCTGTTTTTCGGGCAGTTCTTCGATACCTGTTGAAAATAGGTCTGGTTGACCAGAACGCGTGGCAGGGTTTCCGGATTAAGTTCCACCGCCCAGCCGCCGATATTGGCAGGACGGACGACGATGTCCGGCGAAATAACATCAGCGACCTGAGTTGCGAAATCTGCACCCGGCTTCGGGTTCAGTTGGCGAATTTCAGCAAACATGTCGATGAGGTCCTCGTCATCGACGCCGCATAACTTTCTGAGATTTGCGAAATCACGCTTCGCCAAGAGGTCCAGGTGGCGGACCAGGGTATCCATGGCGGGATCGAGCCGATCCCTTTGTTTAAGCTGGATCGCCAGGCATTCGCCGAGTGAACGGGCAAATATGCCGGGTGGATCAAGTGTCTGCAGGCGCACCAGTACTTGCTCGGCGTACTCGGTCGTTATGCCGAGCCTGGCAGCGATCTCGTCGAGGTCGGCCTGAAGATATCCTGCATCGTCCAGTTCTTCATTTAGCTGCTGGGCAATAAGGCGATCCTGCGACTGTTTGAGCAGCAGCGGGATTTGCTGGCTGATGTGCTCCCGTAGGCCGACTTCGCTGGCAATGAAATCGTTGATATCGTAATCATCGCCGGCATCACCCGCTGGCATCGATTTCCATTGGCCCATTAGCTCGGGCGCATCTCCTCGCCGCTCGGGCGGGTCGTCGGGAAAGACGTTTTCAGTGCCGCCGTCCAGGCCTTCGCCAAACGTTTCTGTAATGACGATACCCTGCTCGTCCCGCCATGCTCCCGCATCGACATCGGCTTCTGCGGCAATGTGATCCGTTGTGTCGCCATAGCCCAATTCTGCGCCACTTTCGCCGTCCGATGGCGAAATTTCGAGCAGTGGGTTCTTTTCTATTTCCTGCGCGATGAACTGGTTCAGTTCGAAATGCGTCATCTGCAGCAGCTGAATCGACTGCATCAGCTGCGGAGTCATCACAAGCGATTGGGTCTGTCGCAGGAAAAGGCTGGCGGTTAAACCCATGGTGGACGCTAAACTCCCAAAACACCCGGCCGCGCACTCATTGCGTGGCCGTCATGCGCATCTGGCACAAGAATTGCTTTTTTGAGAGATTTGGTCAAGCGCCGAGGTGGCGGAATTGTGACGCTATTTTAAAGGCTGAACTTGTCGCCAAGGTAAAGTCGACGGACATCCTGGTTATTAACGATGTCAGAAGCCCGGCCGTGGGTCAGCACTTCACCCGCATGGATGATATAGGCTCTATCGATAAGGCCGAGCGTCTCACGCACGTTGTGATCGGTTATCAGTACGCCAATGCCGCGTGCCGTCAAGTGTCGGACAAGATTCTGGATATCCGATACGGAAATTGGATCGACACCTGCAAAAGGTTCGTCGAGCAGCATGAACGACGGGTCTGTTGCCAGTGCCCGGGCAATTTCCAGGCGGCGTCGTTCGCCGCCCGATAAGGCCACGGCTGCAGACTTGCGGAGCTGGCTGATGTGAAATTCTTCCAGCAATTCGTCGAGCTTCGCTTCTCGCTTGTCCCGGTTGGGTTCGTGGACCTCGAGCACGGCACGGATATTGTCTTCCACCGACAGCCCGCGAAAGATCGAAGCCTCTTGCGGCAGGTAGCCGACACCAAGTCGCGCCCGGCGATACATCGGCATGCGCGTTACTTCATTGCCGTTGATCGCGATCATTCCCTCATCGACCGGAACAAGGCCGGTGATCATGTAGAAGCAGGTTGTTTTGCCCGCGCCATTCGGCCCGAGCAGGCCAACGGCCTCCCCACGGCGCACGACCAGCGATACGCCGTTCACAACGCGTCTTGTGTCATAGGTCTTGGAAAGTCCATGCGCGACGAGGGTCCCCTCATAGCGCGCCTTGTCGCGTGCGATAAAGGGTTCGGGCGAAGGCGTTTTCCTTGCCGTCAACTGGGGGAGAAAAGGAAGTTTCACGTTATGAGTCTATTGTTTAGGCCGCGACTTTGGGTCGAGCATGATTTCAACGCGACCACCGCAGCTGTCGAGCTTGGCTTGGCCGCTCGCCATCTGCACAGTCAGCTTGCAGCCTTTGAACACATTCGG
This sequence comes from Rhizobium sp. ZW T2_16, assembly GCF_044987325.1. NCBI lineage: Bacteria > Pseudomonadati > Pseudomonadota > Alphaproteobacteria > Hyphomicrobiales > Rhizobiaceae > Rhizobium > Rhizobium sp. ZW T2_16. Next base: position 270,679 of record NZ_JBJDRG010000003.1, on the reverse strand, counting down.
TCCATCGGAAAGCACAACCTGCTTGCCGGTCAGCACAAACGTCTGGCTCGCCATGTCGAACTGGCCAGCTTCGGCTGTCGCTTGCTGTGTACCCGAACTCAGGAAAACCGTATCATCGAGAAAAATCTTGTCGATGTCGGCGTTGCCGCTGGAAATCGACGCCGCACCGCCGTCGCCATTGGCTTTCTCTTTGTACTGAACGGTCATCTTGCCGGCCTTCAGTGTGGTTGTGCCCTGCACAACATTCACATTACCGGTGAAATAAGCCTTTTTTTCCTGATCCTTGATCTCCAGCTGGTCGCTCTGGATCTGGATAGGCTGATCGTTCGACAGCTTGAGACCGCTCATGTTGCTCGTTGTAGACTGAGCAAAGGCGGAAACACTGAGGCAGGAAAACATGGCCACCGCGGTCGCGGCAGGAATGCTGAGTGAAAAACAACGATGCATCATGGCGGCCGGGCTCTATTTGCCTTTGTTGCGGATGGCTGCGGGATCGAGATGGACCCGAACCTTACCGGTGAAGTTGAGGGTATGCCCCTTATCGGTGATCTTCATGGAATCTGCAACAATAGAGCCTTGGCTCATCGAGATATTAACCGCATCGGGCGTGTTCATCGTCCCGCCGGGAATATCGAGATGAGCAGATTGGAAGTGGGCGGTGATCCCGTTGCTCAGATTGACGTCGAATGGTGCAGTCAGATCCAGGATGTCGGCACCACGGTCGAAATCTGCACTTGTTGCGGTTACGCGCGCGATCAGGTCGTCATTGATCGGCACTGCCGCTTTGACGTCCTTGAGCGTGATTTTATTAGGGTTTTGGATGTCCTGAAGAGCTTTGTTGGCCAGCATAGAGTAGCTGATCCCGTCACTGTTGCGGCCGGATATGGCGGGCCGCTCCATGACAATCTTTCCGTCTTCTATCTTGGCGCTCTCGATTGACAGATTTTCTGGCAGATAGGTCCGGACAATGGCAACGCCAATAAAGCCAAGCGAAATTAGGCCCGCAGCCACAGGTAGGAGAATTTTCAGCCGGCTGACGCGCGAAGAATGGGACAGCGCAGCATCGTAAGCGCTTGTCGGCGCCTGTATCGATGCGAGTATGCTTCCTGTCTTTCGTATATGCTGCAGCATGAAGCTCCATTTCGTCGTTTCCGGCGATCTCTTCGCTAGCCGATAGGGCAGGGCGATCAATCGTCGACCGCCAATATGGTTTTTATTCTTCAACAAACAATAATGGAGAACATAAAAACGTGATACGAACCGCTGCAATCGGGCAAATTGGGGCCTATGTAAAGCGCTTTAGGCATTAAGGGAAATTTTATGGACCAAATGGCAATCGCGGATCGGCGCCAGTTGCGCCGCAAGCTCAGCTTCTGGCGCGTCGCGGCATTGATCTTTTTGGCGGCCATTGGCTTCGTATCCTATTGGGCAATCGCCGGTGAGCAATCCGGTTCTGCCGTCCCCCATATCGCTCGCGTGAATATCTCCGGAATGATCACGGATGACCGTGAGCTGATCGAGCGTCTTGATCGTGTTGCGGAAAGTAGCCAGGCCAAGGCCTTGATCGTCTCTATTTCCTCACCCGGCGGAACCACCTATGGTGGCGAGCGCCTCTATCAGGCCATCCGCAAGGTGGCCGAAAAGAAGCCGGTCGTTTCCGACATTCGCACCTTGGCGGCATCTGCCGGTTACATGATCGCTACGGCCGGAGACACGATTATTGCCGGCGAAAGCTCGATCACCGGGTCGATCGGCGTCATTTTCCAGTATCCGCAGGCCGATGAGCTGATGAAGAAGATCGGTGTATCGCTCGAGGAAATAAAGTCCTCACCGCTTAAGGCCGAGCCGTCGCCTTTCCATCCGGCCAGCGAGGAAGCCAAGGGCATGATCCGCAACATGATCATGGATAGCTATGGCTGGTTTGTGGACCTTGTGGCCGAACGCAGAAAGCTACCGCGCGACGAGGTTTTGAAACTTGCTGACGGCACGATCTTCACCGGAAGGCAGGCTTTGAACGTCAAGCTCATCGACAAGCTCGGCGGCGACGACGACATTCTGGATTATCTTGATACGCGCGACGTTTCCCGCGATCTGCCGATTGTCGAGTGGAAAAAGAGCGATTCCTCGTCGTCCTTCTGGTTTGCCCATGCGCTGACGGGGCTTTTCCGTTATCTCGGTGTCACTCTGCCGATCACGCCGGATGCGATCGATGGTTGGGGTTCCGGCAAGTTGTTCCTTGACGGTCTTGTCTCGGTTTGGCAGGTTGGCAAAGGTTGAAAATCTAATTTTTTCAGGGGGCAACCGTGATTAAGTCTGAATTGGTACAGATCGTTGCGGCACGCAATCCGCATCTCTACCATCGCGACGTCGAGAACATCGTCAATGCCGTGCTCGATGAAATCACGGATGCGCTTGCTGGCGGTAACCGGGTTGAGCTGCGTGGTTTCGGCGCTTTCTCGGTAAAGAACCGTCCGTCGCGTTCCGGGCGCAACCCGCGTACGGGTGAGAGCGTCTTTGTCGAGGAAAAATGGGTGCCGTTTTTCAAAACCGGTAAAGAGTTGCGTGAGCGCCTCAACCCGGGCATGGCCGACGAGGACGATTGAGCGCGGATATCGCCGCAGGGTCTTGAAACTGTGGCGTCCGGGCCAATCTGCTATGGCTGAATGAGAAATTGCCGGAGTGACCTATGACGAAGCTTAAGCGTATTGTTTCGCTTGTCGTTTTCGTGCCGATTGGCATCGTCCTGATTGTCTTGGCGGTGGCGAACAGGCAGGTGGTCACACTGGCGCTAAACCCGTTCCGTCCACAAGACAGCATATTGTCCGTTTCGGCGCCGTTCTTTGTTTTTGTTTTCCTGGCGATCTTGGTGGGCATGGTGATCGGCGCTTCTGTGACGTGGTGGAAACAAGGCCACTATCGCCGCCAGGCTCGCGTCGAAGCCAAGGAAGCGGTGAAATGGCAGAAAGAGCATAAGGCGATCGCCGCTCGACGGGGCTGACAGATGGCGAACCGGCCCCGGTTCCTTCCCAGTCTCGCGTAACCGCTGTGATGAAATCCTCCTGACATCGTGGGCTATTTTTTTCGGCCCGCAGACCTGGAATAGCCCCATCCTGCTCCCCGCATTTGCTTTCGTCGCGTATGATCGCATGGGCTTTGCCGAATGCGCTGCAGATGCTATCTGCACGAAAATGAAAGCGAAGGATCAACCGTTGAAGAGCAGAGACAAGCGGATGGGGCAGAAGGCTCCTTCTCGGGGCGGCAATGCGCAGGACCGGCATAGCGTCACCGGCAAGCCGAAGTCTCCCGTTGCCGCATCGCGTCCGAAAGCAAGCGACAAGGCGAGCGAGGTCAAGCCCGTCATCAGCCAGTCTGCAGCGCAAACGCGACCGCTTATGGTACGCGAGGGCGATCTGCCGAAAGAAAATGTTCCGATTATTCTTGAGTCGCAGAATGCCGGCGATTTCCATCTGGTCGACAGCGGCAAGGGTCTCAAGCTCGAAAAATACGGTCCGTATTTTGTCGTCAGGCCCGAGGCGCAGGCGCTCTGGCAGCCATCTCTGTCAGCGGACGTCTGGAACAGGGCCGATGCCGTCTTCACCGGCAACACCGATGAAGACGGCATGGGCCGCTGGAAGTTTCCGCGTGAAGCGCTCGGCGAGACCTGGCCACTTTCGCTGCTGGACATCGATTTTCAAGGCCGCTTTACCGCATTCCGCCATATGGGCTTTTTCCCCGAGCAGATCGTCCACTGGACCTGGGTCCGGGATCGGGTCGAAGAGGCGAAGGCAAAGGGCCGCACGCTCAAGGTGCTCAACCTATTTGGTTACACCGGAGTGGCGTCGCTGGTGGCAGCTGCTGCCGGCGCAGAGGTGACCCATGTCGACGCCTCTAAAAAGGCCATCGGCTGGGCGCGGGAAAACCAGGCTCTTTCGCGTCTCGACAAGGCTCCGATCCGCTGGATCTGCGAGGATGCGATGAAATTCATCCTGCGCGAAGAGCGCCGGGGCAGCACTTACGATATCATTCTCACCGACCCGCCGAAATTCGGCCGTGGTCCGAATGGCGAAGTCTGGGAGCTTTTCGAGCACCTGCCCGTCATGCTCGACGTCTGCCGTGAACTTCTGTCGAAGAATTCCGTCGGACTGGTCCTCACTGCCTATTCCATCCGGGCGAGCTTCTATTCCATCCACGAGCTGATGCGCGAGACGATGCGCGGTGCCGGTGGCACGGTGGAATCGGGTGAACTCGTCATTCGTGAGACGGGTATCGACGGCAAGGCCCGTGGCCGTGCCCTATCCACCTCACTCTTCAGCCGCTGGGTTTCCCAATGACAGACGAATTCAGAAAGCCGGGTGCCCGCAAGGTCGGGCAGGTGAAGGAAGTTACCTCGCTCGCCAACCCGATCATCAAGGATATCAAGGCGCTTTCCAACAAGAAGGACCGCGAAGCGGCCGGGATCTTCATGGCCGAAGGCCTGAAGCTCGTCATAGACGCGCTGGAACTCGGATGGGAAATCCGCACTCTCATTTATGCCAAGGCCGCCAAGGGCAAGCCACTGGTCGAGCAGGCCGCCACCCGCACGGTGGCAAATGGTGGCCTTGTTCTGGAAGTTTCCGAAAAGGTCCTCTCGTCGGTTACCCGCCGGGACAATCCGCAAATGGTTGTCGGCATTTTCGAACAACGCTGGAAGCGTCTGGAAGACCTTGCACCTGGCAGGGATGAAACCTTGGTGGCGCTCGATCGCGTCCGCGATCCCGGCAATCTCGGCACGATCATACGCACGGCAGATGCTGCCGGTGCTTCCGCCGTCATCCTCGTTGGCGATTGCACTGATCCGTTCTCGCTTGAAACCGTCCGTGCCACGATGGGCTCGGTCTTCGCACTTCCCGTGGTGAAATGCTCGGTGGACGAGTTTCTTGGCTGGCAGAAGCGTTCAGGCGTCAATGTCGTCGCAACCCATCTTGCCGGTGCCGTCGATTATCGTACGGCCGACTACAAGAGCAAGCCGGTCGTCATCCTGATGGGCAATGAGCAGTCCGGCCTGCCGGATAATCTTGCCAAGGCCGCCAATCGTACCGTGCGCATACCGCAGCAGGGCCTTGCCGACAGCCTCAATCTGGCCGTCGCAACCGCCGTCATGCTTTTCGAAGCGCGCCGCCACCTCTTGACGTTGGAAGACAGAACATGACGCAAGGCGTAACACCTCTGTCTCGGCCACTGATTGCAGGCATCGTCATCGTAATTGCGGTCATTCTCGATCAGGCCATCAAGCTTGCGGTGGAAGCTTGGCTGCCTATGCACGAAGCAGTGCCGGTCATCCCGTTCCTGGCGCTCTTCCGAACGTATAATCTCGGTGTTGCCTTCTCGCTTCTATCCGGCATGGAGCGCGAATTCATTATTGGCATGCGCATTGTCATCGTTGGTGTCGTTCTCTGGCTTTGGCGCCGCACCCCGGTTTCGAGAACATTTGCGCATGCAGGTTTCACCCTGATTATCGCCGGCGCTGTCGGTAACCTGATCGACGGTTTGGTCTATGGTCACGTCATAGATTACATCCTGTTTCATACAGAGACGTGGTCGTTTGCCGTCTTCAATCTGGCCGACAGCTTCATAACTATCGGAGCCGGCTTGGTTATTCTGGATGAGCTTATCGGATCGAAATCGGGCGATTAAGTCCCTGTTAAGCCGTCGGCCTAAGGATTGCGAAGGAAAGCCCGTGTAGGCTTAATCCATGCGCACCCTCGCCGAGTTGCAAGACAGATTGACCAAGGCCTTCTCCCAGCCCCATTCTGCTGAAGGGCAGGCGGAGCAATTGTCTGAACTCATCGTCGAGCCGCCCGCAGAAATGGATTTCTTCGCTGCTGTAACCCCGCGGCACCTGAGCCCACTGCAGAACCTTATTTTCCAGTTGAAACGTTTGTCGCCCGGCCGGCACTCGCTGAAGAACCGCCTGAAAGAATCCGAAGCCGCTAGCGAAGCAAAATCGCGCCGCCTTTCGACTGTCGTGCATGAGATCCGAACGCCACTGAATGGCATTCTCGGCATGACACATCTGCTCAGCCAGACGAAGCTGACCGCTGAACAGCAGAACTATCTCAGCGGCATTCGCCAGTCCGGCCATCTCCTGGCCCAGCTGGTCGATGATATCCTCGATCTCTCCACCATGGAGGCAGGCCGTTTCCGGCTGAACACGAGAGCGGAAAATCTTCGCCAGTTGCTGGAAAGCGTAGTGGAAATGCTCTCTCCACGCGCCCACGAAAAACGCATCGAGATCGCCGCGACCTTTGCCGCCGATCTTCCCGAATTGCTGGATTTCGATCCCGCTCGTCTTCGCCAGGTTCTATTCAATGTCATGGGCAACGCGGTAAAATTCACCTCCAGCGGTGGTGTGCTCGTTCGGGTGACCCTTGCTGAGGCTAACGTCGAAATCGCTGTCATCGATACTGGTCCGGGAATGACACCCCAAGAGCAGGCGAGAATCTTCGGTGAGTTCGAACAGGTCGGATCGGTGGAGGCTCGCAGTGGAGGGACAGGCCTCGGCCTCGGCATCGCGTCGCGCATTCTGGCGGAGTTCGACGGTTCTCTTTCGGTCAAGAGCCGTAAGGGTGAGGGCAGTACCTTCACAATTCGCTTCCCTGTTCGTCTTGCCGAAGATGTGGCCGCGGGCGAAACCGACAGAAGCGGCATGCTGGCGCGGTCTTGTGTGATCTTGCTCGCGCCGCAAGGGCCAACGGCTCAGGCTACCGTTGCAACGATCGAGGCGCTGGGCGGCCGTTGCCGCCACCTTTCCACAACGCAGGACGTGTCGATGCTGATCGACCGGGCGGCGGATGGGCAAGCGCCTTTCACGGATCTGATCGTCGACCATCGGCTGGCATCGGATTATGCCTGCGAGCCGCTTCACAAACCTCTGCATCGCATTCTCCTCGTCAATCCGGAGGAGCGGGCCTCGCAGCCGCAGGATCTGTTCGATGCCTGGCTGATCCGCCCCCTGCGAGAGCGGTCGCTTGTCGACGTGTTGAGTGGCCGCATGCGTGGTTTCAGCCGTATCGACAATCAGTCGCAGAGCGTGCCGTCCCATGCGGATGGGATCGAAGCATTTGTGCCTTTCGATATCCAAAGAGAGTTGGATATCGTTCTTGCCGAAGATGATCCGGTCAGTGCCATGCTGCTGCGTACGATGCTGCAGAAGAATGGTCACAAGGTTCGATGGGTCACGGATGTCCCAAGTTTCCACAATCTTGTTCGCGCGCCCGGCGCGCCGCCTGACCTGATTATAACCGACTTGAACATGCCGGGTGGGGATCCGTTGGATGTTGTCACCGATCTGCGCGAGGCCGAAAAAACAATGAATAGTCTCGCAGTTCCGGTGATCGTCTTGACCGGCGAAGATCGCGACGAGGCTCTGCAAAACGCGTTGACTGCCGGTGCACAAAGGGTCCTGCAAAAGCCCGTAGAGCCAGCCCGTTTACTCGCTGACATTGGTCATCTTCTCTCGGAGAATATCGCGCGTCAGCGTCTCCGTTGACGGATTCTTACCCGCAGCCTATTGTGACAATCGATGTCACGTTCCTGTTGCAGAGACGTGATTAATGGCGGTGATCCAACCGGTACGGGTGACTCACCATGGCAATCGAACTCCTGAACCGCGAATTGACCCTCGATCATCCCTCGACACCGGCGCCTTCCATCGAGAAGAGCGATGTATTCGGCCGCATAGGCTCGTTGGAAACGCGGCTTGCGCGCAACAGCCGGGAGATCGATGCGGCACAGTCGGTTCGCTATCGCGTTTTCGTTGAAGAGATGAATGCGATGCTGCCTCCCGAGGCGATGCATCTCAGGCGCGATTTCGATAGCTATGACGATATCTGCGATCATCTTCTAGTGGTCGACAATGCGATTGATGGCGAAATCGAAGATCAGATCGTTGGCACCTACCGCCTGCTGCGCCAGGAAGTCGCAATGGCCAATGGTGGTTTCTATTCCGCCTCGGAATTCGATATCGAGCCGCTCCTGAAGCGCCATCCCGACAAGCAGTTCATGGAGCTCGGCCGTTCTTGCGTCCTGCCCGATTACCGCACGAAGCGGACCGTGGAACTGCTCTGGCAGGGCAACTGGGCTTACGCACTGAGGCACGGTATGGGTGCCATGTTCGGCTGCGCATCCTTCCCCGGTGTCGATCCGCAGGAACATGCGCTCGCTCTTTCCTTCCTGCACCAGAATTCGCGGGTGAAGGATGAGTGGATGGTGTCGGCCAAATCGGATCTCTATCGCAAGATGGACATGATCCCCGCCGACGAGATCAATCCGCGCCAGGCCCTGTCGGCCATGCCACCGCTGGTCAAGGGTTATCTACGTCTCGGCGCAATGATCGGTGACGGTGCAGTGGTCGACCAGGCCTTCAACACGACCGACGTCCTGATCGTCCTGCCGATCGCCGTCATTTCCGGCCGCTATATCAACCATTTCGGCGCCGACGCCGGCCGCTTCGCCAGCTGAGTGTTATACAACGAGCCGTATCGGCCCGCTGTAACGGGCGATCGTCTCGTCGGAGGTGAGTAGAGGCATGCCTTCGGATTTGGCTTGCGCGATCAGGATCCGATCGAACGGATCCTTGTGGAGGTACGGAAGCGTTTCAAGCCCGAAGGCGTGGTCACCGGTTACCGGCAATTCTTGAAAACCGTTATCTAACAAAGCGCGGTGCAGTACACGTGGATGAACCGGAATATCTTCCCGGCCGTGTGCATGCTTAATGGTTAGTTCCCATATGCTGGCTGCACTGAAAAAAGCGTGTTGTCGGTATTTTCGACTAATGGTCTGGCCTGTGCGGCAAGTTTCGCACTCATCGCCGCAAGCCAGACCAGAATATGAGAGTCCAGCAACAGTTTCATTTATCTTCGCCGCAGAACATGTCTTCAATGTCTTTGGCGAACAGGGTGTCGAAATCATCCGGCACGGAAAACTGGCCATCGAGAAAGCCTATGTGGCGTTTCTTACTTGAGGCGCCTGCGGGAGCATCCTCCAGTGGACCGACCTTCACCATCGGCTTGCCCGCCTTGGCGATGACGAACCCTTCACCATTCGCAGCCTCTTCGACCAGCCGCTAAAGGTGTATCTTTGCTTCGTGAATATTGACCGTTTTCATGGTGGGTGCCTCGAGCGGACTTAGTTCACTGAACTTAGTCCGCTCGAACGGGCGTATCAAGAAATGCTTACGACCCTGCATTGTAGGCGGCGATCGCCGCCATGTTGACGATCTCGCTGTCCTTGGCACCCATTTGGGTGATCTGCACCGACTTGTCGAGACCGACGAGAAGCGGTCCGATCAGGGTTGATCCACCCAGTTCCTGCAGCATGCGCGTTGCAATCGAAGCCGAATGGATCGCCGGCATGACCAGCACATTTGCCGTGCCTGAAAGCCTGCAGAACGGGTACTGCTCCATGCGCGTTGCATTGAGCGCCACATCCGCAGCAATCTCGCCGTCATATTCGAAATCGACCCGGCGGCTATCGAGGATTTTTATAGCCTCGCGCACACGCTCGGAGCGTTCACCCACCGACTGGCCGAAGTTGGAATAGGCAAGCATCGCCACCCGTGGTTCGTAGCCCATGCGCCGGGCAACCCGTGCGGCCTCGGTGGCGATATCGGCAAGATCCTCCGCATTCGGCTGGTCATGCACGGCCGTGTCGGCAACGAAGATCGTCCGGCCGCGGGCAACGACGAGCGAGACCCCGATCACCCGGTGGCCGGGCTTGGTGGCGATACAGCGCCGCACGTCGGCAAGCGCAGAGGCATAGTTGCGGGTCGTGCCCGTCACCATTGCATCCGCATCGCCTACGGCGACCATCGTTGCCGCAAAATGATTGCGGTCATTGTTGATCAGGCGCTGCACGTCACGCAGCAGGTAGCCCTGACGCTGAAGCTTGGCATAGAGGTGATCGGTATAGGCTTCGGTCCGCTTCGAAATACGGGCGTTGACGATTTCGATGCCGGGTTGGTCGAGATCGATCCCCGCCTTCTCCGCCGTGGCGCGGATCACGTCATCTCGTCCGAGCAGGATGGCCGTGCCAAGCTCCTGGTTGCAGAAGGAAATCGCCGCCCGCATCACCTGCTCTTCTTCCGCTTCGGCAAAGACGACCCGCTTCGGAAAGCGCCGTACCCGGTCATAGATGCTCTGTGTCGTGGCCGCTATCGGATCGCGCCGCGCAGCAAGTTCGCGCCCGTAAGCCGCAATGTCGGTTATCTCGCGACGCGCCACGCCACTTTCCATCGCAGCCTGCGCAACCGCCATCGGAATGGCCGAGATCAGGCGGGGATCGAACGGGACGGGAATGATATACTGCGCGCCGAAACGCGGACGCACGCCCTGATAGGCAGCGGCCACATCGTCCGGCACGGCTTCGCGAGCGAGATTCGCAAGCGCCTGCGCTGCGGCGATCTTCATCGCGTCGTTGATCTGGCGGGCGCGAACATCGAGCGCGCCGCGGAAGATGTAAGGAAAGCCAAGCACATTGTTGACCTGGTTCGGATAGTCCGAGCGGCCGGTCGCCATGATCGCGTCGTCACGGATACGCGCCACTTCCTCAGGCGTGATTTCCGGATCCGGATTGGCCATGGCGAAGATGATCGGCTTAGGCGCCATGGAGCGGATCATCTCTTCGGTGAAGGCTCCCTTCTGCGACAGGCCGAAGACCACGTCAGCGCCATTCATCGCTTCTTCCAGTGAGCGGCGGTCCGTCTTGGCGGCATGCGCCGATTTCCACTGGTTCATGCCCTCCGTGCGGCCCTGATAGATCACGCCCTTGGTGTCGCATAGAATGATGTTCTCCGGCGCAAACCCCATCGCCTTGATAAGCTCGATACAGGCGATTGCGGCAGCACCGGCACCGTTGCAGACGAGTTTGGTGGTCTTTAGATCGCGACCGGTCAGCTTAAGCGCATTGATCAGGCCGGCAGCGGCGATGATTGCCGTGCCATGCTGGTCGTCATGGAAAACCGGGATATCCATCAGCTCGCGCAGCCGGCTTTCGATGATGAAACATTCTGGCGCCTTGATGTCTTCGAGATTGATGCCGCCGAAGGACGGGCCGAGATAACGCACGCAGTTGATGAACTCGTCGACATTCTCGGTGTCCACCTCAAGATCGATGGAATCGACATCGGCAAAGCGCTTGAACAGAACCGACTTGCCTTCCATGACCGGCTTGGATGCCAGCGCACCTAGATTGCCGAGGCCGAGGATTGCCGTGCCATTGGAGATGACGGCCACCATGTTGCCGCGGGTCGTGTAGTCATAGGCCTTGGCAGGATCGGCAGCGATCGCCAATACCGGAACCGCAACACCTGGCGAATAGGCAAGTGACAGGTCGCGTTGCGTGGCCATCGGCTTGGTCGGCGTGATTTCGAGCTTGCCGGGGCGCCCATCGGAGTGAAAATCGAGTGCTTCCTGCTCGGTTACCGATGTTCGCGTGCTTGCTGTCTTATCGTTCACGACCATATCCTCCAGCTTCCTGTGGGCAGCTTCGCCTGAAGCTGCTGCAAATGTTGTATTCAAAGGGGCTTCACCGATAGTGTCGCGACTTTCCATGCGCAATGAAAATCGGCCCAGTGACCCAGTTTGAACGTTTGTCCATCGACGCCCTGACCACCGACCAGCTCGCCTCGGAGGAAAGCCGTGCCACGGCCACCCCGATGATGGAGCAGTTCATCGAGATCAAGGCGAACAATCCCGGTTCGCTGCTCTTCTATCGCATGGGCGATTTCTACGAACTGTTTTTCCAGGATGCGATTGACGCATCCCGGGCGCTCGGCATCACGCTTACCCGGCGTGGTCAGCACATGGGCCAGGATATCCCCATGTGCGGTGTCCCTGTCCATGCGGCGGATGACTATCTGCAGAAACTGATTTCGCTCGGTTTCCGCGTCGCCGTCTGCGAGCAGGTGGAAGATCCGGCGGAGGCGAAGAAGCGCGGCTCGAAATCGGTGGTGAAACGCGATGTCGTGCGCCTCGTCACGCCGGGCACGATCACGGAAGAAAAGCTGCTTGTCGCCTCGGAATCGAACTATCTGATGACGCTTGCTCGCATCAAGGGCGGCGCCGAGCCGGCGATGGCACTTGCCTGGATCGACATCTCCACTGGCGTCTTCCGCCTTGCGGAAACAGAGCCGTCGCGCCTGCTTGCCGATATCCTGCGCATAGAGCCGCGCGAACTGATCATGCCGGATACGATGTTTCACGATCCGGAGCTGAAACCGGTCTTTGATGTGCTCGGCCGCGTCGCCGTGCCGCAGCCTTCGGTTCTGTTCGACAGCGCCACGTCCGAAGGCCGCATCGCTCGTTATTTCGGTGTCACGACGCTCGATGGTTTCGGCACTTTTTCCCGTGCCGAATTCGCCGCCGCCGCGGCCGCCATCGCCTATGTCGAAAAGACCCAGATTTCCGAGCGCCCGCCGCTCGGGCGGCCGGAACGCGAAAGCGGCGCCTCGACGCTGTTCATCGATCCCGCCACCCGCGGCAATCTCGAGCTGACGAAGACGCTTTCGGGTGAGCGCGAGGGAACACTGCTGAAGGCCATCGACCGCACCGTTACCGGCGGCGGAGCCCGGCTTCTTGCCGAGCGGCTGATGTCGCCACTGACCGATCCGGAGCGCATCAATCTCCGGCTCGATTCCATCTCCTTTCTGCTGGAAGAGCCGTCGCTCTGCTCCGACCTGCGCACATCGCTGAAGCACGTGCCGGATATGCCCCGCGCGCTCTCGCGTCTTGCGCTCGACCGTGGCGGCCCGCGTGATCTCGGCGCAATCCTGACCGGTCTGGAAGCCGCGCGCGGGGTGGCGGCCTTTCTTGATGGATCAATGCTTCCGGAAGAACTGTCCGATGCGCTGGTCGATCTGAAGGCGTTGCCGGTTACGGTTCAATCCCTGCTCGGCAACATGCTGGCGGAAGACCTGCCGCTTCTGAAGCGTGACGGGGGATTCCTGGCTGATGGCGCCAATGCTGAACTGGATGAGGTTCGTGCCCTGCGCGACCAGTCCCGCAAGGTGATCGCCGGCCTGCAGCTGCAATATGCCGACGAAACCGGCATCAAGTCGCTGAAGATCAAGCACAACAACGTGCTTGGTTATTTCATCGAAGTCACTGCCGGCAATGCCGGCCCGATGACCGATACGCCGGAAGCAAAGGCGCGTTTCATCCATCGTCAGACAATGGCGAATGCGATGCGTTTCACCACGACCGAGCTTGCCGATCTCGAAAGCCGCATTGCCAACGCCGCCGACAAGGCGCTGACGATCGAACTCGAAGCCTTCGACCGCATGGTCGCCGCCGTTACCACGGAAGCAGAGGCGATCAAGGCCGGTGCCCGCGCGCTGTCGATCATCGATGTCGCCGGCGGTCTTGCCATGCTCGCCGAGGAATGGAATTACCGCCGCCCGATCGTTGATGACAGCCGAATGTTTGCGATCGAGGGGGGCCGCCATCCGGTTGTCGAGCAGGCGCTTCGCCGCCAGTCGTCGGGCCCGTTCATCGCCAACGAATGCGATCTGTCACCGAAAAATGGTGGCGAATTCGGCGCGCTCTGGCTGCTCACCGGCCCGAACATGGGCGGTAAATCGACCTTCCTCCGCCAGAATGCGCTGATCGCCATTCTTGCCCAGATGGGTTCTTTCGTGCCGGCTTCCGCCGCCCATATCGGCGTGGTCGACCGGCTGTTCTCGCGCGTCGGCGCGTCTGATGATCTTGCCCGCGGCCGCTCCACCTTCATGGTCGAGATGGTCGAAACGGCGGCCATCCTTAATCAGGCAACCGACCGTTCTCTGGTCATCCTCGACGAGATCGGCCGTGGAACCGCGACCTTCGACGGCCTGTCGATCGCCTGGGCTTCCGTCGAGCACCTGCATGAAGGCAATCGTTGCCGCGGCCTGTTCGCTACCCACTTCCACGAACTGACCGTGCTTTCGGAAAAACTCGGTCGTCTTTCCAACGCCACGATGAAGGTGAAGGAATGGGATGGCGAGGTAATCTTCCTGCACGAGGTCGGCCCAGGTGCTGCCGATCGTTCCTACGGCATCCAGGTCGCCCGCCTTGCTGGCCTTCCCGATAGCGTGGTGAGCCGCGCCCGGGACGTGCTGACCAAGCTGGAAGATTCCGACCGCAAGAACCCGGCAAGCCAGCTGATCGACGATCTGCCGCTTTTCCAGGTCGCGGTGCGCAAGGAAGAAAAGCGCGGTGGATCTTCCAAGGTCGAAGAAGCGTTGAAGGCCATCAACCCGGATGACATGAGCCCGCGTGAGGCGCTCGAAGCGCTTTATGCGCTCAAGAAGCAAGCCGGTGCGAAAACCTGATTTGGTTTTCGCACCGCTGCAGGATGGCAAAAAGCGTTTGTTCGGTCACCCCTGATACAACTTGGCATTTGCATCGTGTTCATCTGCTCCTGTAGCCTCGCCCGCGGGGAAACGGGATATGACTGATTTAAATGACCTATTGGTATTATAAGCTTGGCCGGAAACAGGGTGGTCCTGTTTCCGCTGAAGACCTCGGCGTGCTCGCCCGAAAAGGCACGATAAAGCCGGAAACACTACTCTGGCACCCCGGCCTTGCAGATTGGGTCAATGCCTCGGAAGCCTCCGAACTGAGCCTTTGTTTTGAGAGCGACATGTTGGACAAGGAATCAGATCCCTTGCCCGATCCGACGATTGCAGGGCCATGGCCGCGCTTTTGGGCGCGCCTTGCGGACGAAATGATAATCGGGGCGGTAGTAGGATTGCCTTTCGGCTATTTAATCCGGCCACACCTGCCTGAGATTGGCGTAAATTTCCCGGCAGCCGACAACCTTCTGACCATCGTGATGCTTGCTGCCATCACCAGCATCGTTTTGTGGGGGGCGATGACATTGTTTGGCACTACCCCCGGCAAACTGGTTGCGGGGCTCAGGGTGGAAAACAGATCCGGCATGCCGGATTGGCAGTTCTATATGACGCGGGAATTCAGGATCTGGTTCTTTGTCAACACCGTCGGCGTTCCTTATCTTTCAATCATTCCCTGCATCCTGCAATACCGTCGCATCACCAAGGGAAGACCTGCCTGGTATGACGAAGGCGCAGCCATTGTCCGCGGAAAAGGCAGGCTCTCTCGCTCTGCTGCCGCAGCCGCAACTGCTGCAGTCACATTCATGCTGACCGTAATGGCGATCGGCTACATGAACATGCTGCGCGCAGAAGAGCGCATGGCCTCCAGTTATCGGTATTGGGAAAATCCCGCCACGGGCAAAAAGGCGGATCTCTGGTCCACTTGGGTCTTTGGAGAAATCAAAGCCGACAGCGGCAAGCTCTATCACTTCACATCTGACAAACTGACGTCCGAAATTCTGTTTGGTTATGAGCCGATGGATCAGCCATCGGTCGATGCGGTTGCTTACGGTGAGGCGCTGCAAAGCGTGATTGCCGAAGACATTTCCGTCAACGGCAAATGGGAACCGTTCAAGCTGAATGGTTTCGATGCAGCACGCGTCACCGGCATTGAGCCGAAGTTGAAGGATGTCAACGTTGAACTGACTGTCGTTATCGTCGGTCGGAGCGCCTGGCGAATGCTTCTGTTCGTGGAAGGTAGGCCTTTGACCAAACTCGCGATCAGGGAGGTTCTCATTCATTCGCTTCTGTCGACAGCAAAGGACATAAATGTCCCGGCGAGCATGCCCTGTGACGACGAAACCTGCTTTTCCGCGCTGCTGTCAATCGTCCGGTTTGCCCCCTCATGAGATGAGGTCTCGCCGACGAGTGGGTTTTTCCGAATGAGATGGTACTTGCAGATACTCTCATCTATTGTGTAGTGGCTGTGAAAAACGCTGAAGCCACTGTCAGGCGGTGGCTGATACGGGTGCAGAGGAGTTCACGCGTGAGCGTTGCCTTCATGAAGGAAGAAAGTGCCGAAACGGCCGCCGAAACGGTGCTGCCTGACCGGCCGATATCAACCCATCCGAACCTCGTGACGGAAACCGGGCTGAAGGCGCTTGAGCTTCAGCTGCAGGCCGCCCGCGATGCCTATGAGGCGACGAACGGGTTGGATGACATCAATGAGCGGCGACGCCAGGCGGCGGGTCCGGCGCGCGACATCCGGTATTTCGCGGAACGGGTCCACACGGCCCAACTCGTCCCGGCGTCTGCATCGAATGCTACAGTCTCTTTCGGCAGCACGGTTACATTCAGCCGCGATGATGGCCGCGAGCAGACCTACCGCATCGTCGGCGAAGACGAGGCCGATCCCAAGGCTGGAACGATCTCCTATGTGTCGCCGGTCGCACGCGCGCTCAACGGCAAGTCCTTAGGCGATCTGGTGACGGTCGGTCATCAGGAACTCGAAATCATCGCGATTTCGTAATCAGCTTTGCCAATCATGGTGCTGCCGTGCTTGTGAAGACCTGCGACTGCGGCTATCTGGTGCGTTTCCTAGAGCAATTCCAGCAGAAGTGGGAACCGGTTTTGCGTCCGGAATTGCGATGAAACAAACCAACAAAGGCGCATTCCGGCATGAAACCAGATTATCTCGTCACCCATTCCGGTGGCTTCCATGCCGATGAACTTCTCTCCAGCGTCATCCTGACCCGGCTTTTTCCCGAGGCAAAAATCGTCCGCAGCCGCGCGCCGGAGTGGATCACGCCCGGCAGCGATCGCATCATCTATGATGTCGGCGGCGCTTATGATGCCGAAAAACAGATCTTCGATCACCACCAGCGCGGCGCGCCGCTGCGCGAGGACGAGGCGCCCTACAGCTCCTTCGGCCTGATCTGGAAGCATTATGGTCGCGACTATCTTGCCGCCATGAATATCCCGACCGCCCATGTCGATGCCCTGCACGCCTCCTTCGACAAGAGTTTCGTCCTGCCGATAGACCTGATGGACAATGGTGCGCTCAGCCCGTCCAGCGCCGGTCCTCTTGCCGGCCTCACCCTGTCGAGCCTGCTCGAAACGCTCAAACCCAACTTCGACGACAAGGAGCAGGGTGCCGATGATCGCGCTTTTCATGCAGCGCTCGCCATCGCCCGTGCCTTTGTCGAGGCTGGTATCGGCAAGCGCGCCGCCAAGTTGCGTGCCGAAACGCTCGTCCTTGAAGCGATCGCCGAGGCTGGCGAGGGTCGCGTGCTTGAGCTTCCCATGGGCATGCCCTTCCGCCCGGCAATCGTGAAGGCCGGTGCCGATCACCTTCTTTTCGTCGTCCATCCGCGCGACGGCAAGGACTGGTGCGTTACCGGCATCCGTAAGGCGGATGACGGGTTCGAACTGCGCGCCGATCTGCCGAAATCCTGGGCGGGCCTGACGAACGGTGATCTCGAAGCCGCTTCCGGCGTCAAGGGCGCCACTTTCTGCCATAACGGTCGCTTCATCGCAGCAGCCACCAGCCGCGAGGCAGCCCTTGCCATGGCGGAGATTGCCGTAAAGGAAGCCTTGGCATCGGCCTGAACCGCCAAGACTGGCGAAGCCGGGTTCGGGCTACCTGCTATTGCGGGTAGCGCGATCTCCCTTTCGGGTCCGAAGATGATATAGATTGTCGTAGAATTTTCTTCAGGCTTTTCTGAGCGCCATCGGGATCGTCCATTGCTCGCCATACCGTTACCCTTCATTGCCGGATTGATCTTCGCACTGGTTCTTCATCACAGCCTCAAGGGCGTGGAAGCGCCTGGAAGTCGCCGGTATTTCGTGGCTTTCCTGATCCTTTATGCGTTGCAGGGCGTGGTCGTCGGCCTGCATTTCGGCTACGGCGTCAAGGCGCTTGCGCCGATCCAGCCGATTACCGCCTCCGTGATGCCGCCACTCGCCTTCCTGGCATTTCGTGGCCTGACGGATGAGACGATACCCAAACCCTGGATCCATCTATGGGCACCGGCTTCCATCGCGCTTTCGGTCGCCTTTATGCAGGTGCTGGTCGATCCGCTGCTGCTTGTGATCTTCCTCGTTTACGGCACTGCCATCTGGCGTCTGGCGCGAACCAGCGATGACGAGGTGATGGCGGAGGCGAGCCTTCAGCGCATGCGTCCGGCTTTGCGCGCCGCGCGTCTGACCGCGATCCTGATGTTCTTCTTCGCCCTGAGCGATGTTGCCGTGGCCGTCTATGCGGGTGTCGCCGGTGCAGAAGGAGTTCCGTTTGCGGTGGCGATCATGAACATCGTCGCGCTTGCGGCAACAGGTATTTATTACCTCCTGCCCGATCCGGACCGCACCGCGGTTTCTCCCAAAGCATCGGCTTTGCCCGATCCGGCAGATGCAGCAATCGTCGAGCGCGTCACAGCGGCTCTTGGCGAAGGCGAACTCTACAGGGATGAAAATCTCAGCCTCGCGAAAATCTCCCGCAAGGCGAAAATTCCGGCGCGCGACCTGTCTTCCGCCATTAACCGTGCCACAGGTCTCAACGTCTCCCAGTTCGTCAACAACCGTCGTGTCGGCGAAGCCTGCCGCCTGCTGGATGAAACAAAACAATCGGCGACGGCAATCATGCTCGACGTCGGATTCTCGACAAAATCGAACTTTAACCGGGAGTTTCGTCGCGCAACGGGCATGAGCCCGCGCCAGTGGCGCGCAAGGTCGAAAGTCGAAACAACCGGCTCTTGAACTTCATGCTGCAAGGCAACAACTTGGAAACGACCTACTGCCATAATCGGTGGTCAAGGTGACCAGAATTCGTTAGAGCAACACCACCAAAATCGGGAGCCGGTTTTGCGCCCGGAAATGCTCTGGAGCCGACCGGCAAACTGGCATCGGCAGGGATGATATGGCCAGACACGAAATCAATTTCTCCGAACTTCTCGATGTAGATGCCCTGAAGGCCGAATGCTGCGCGGTGATGAAGACGGCCCGTCCGCTTCTGGAGCTGAGGTCGGCGCTTCTGCCCATCATGCGCCGTGCCAGCAACGAGGGCCGCCAGAAGGCGCGCGAACTTCTGGTAAAGGACGGCAGCGGGCTCAATTGCGCCGAGCGGATTTCCTGGGTTCAGGACCAGATCATCTGCATTCTGCATGAGATGGTGGCAGCCGCCGTACACCCTGAAGGCAAGGACATCACGATCGCTGCTGTCGGTGGCTACGGCCGCGCTACGCTCGCGCCCGGATCGGATATCGATCTTCTGTTCCTGCTGCCGGCGAAAAACTCCGACGAGATGCGCAAGGCCGTCGAGTTCCTGCTCTATATTCTCTGGGATATGGGTTTCAAGGTCGGCCACGCGACCCGCACGGTCGAAGAATGCATCCGCCTTTCCAAGACGGATATGACCATCCGCACCGCAATCCTCGAAAGCCGCCTGATCTGCGGTTGCGCAACCCTGTTTGCAGATCTGGAGACCCGTTTCGACCATGAGGTCGTGGCCGATACCGGTGCCGAATTCGTCAGCGCCAAGCTTGCCGAGCGCGATCAGCGCCACCAGAAGTCCGGCGACACCCGTTATCTGGTTGAACCGAACGTCAAGGAAGGCAAGGGCGGCCTGCGCGACCTCCATACGCTATTCTGGATCGCCAAATATTACTACCGCGTCAAGGATGCCGCCGAACTGGTCAAGCTCGGCGTGTTCTCTCGTGGCGAATTCCGGCTGTTCGAAAAAGCGGACGATTTTCTCTGGGCGGTTCGCTGCCACATGCACTTCCTGACCGGAAAGTCGGAGGAGCGCCTGTCCTTCGATATCCAGCGCGATATCGCCTCGGCCCTCGGTTATCATACGCGTCCCGGCCTTTCCGCCGTCGAGCGTTTCATGAAGCACTATTTTCTGGTCGCCAAGGATGTCGGCGATCTCACACGTATCTTCTGCGCGGCACTGGAAGAACAGCAGGCCAAGGCCGCGCCGGGGCTTGCCAATCGCGTCATCTCGCGTTTCACCCACCGTTTGCACAAGATCCCCGGCACCACGGATTTCGTCACCGACCGTGGCCGCATCACGCTCGCTTCGCCGGATGTCTTCACCCGCGATCCGGTCAACATCATCCGCTTCTTCCATGTTGCGGATATCCATCAGCTCGAACTGCATCCGGATGCGCTGAAGCGTATGACCCGCTCGCTGACGCTGATCGACAACAGCCTGCGTGAAAACGAGGAAGCCAACCGGCTGTTTCTCTCGATCCTGACCTCGCGCCGCGATCCGGCGTTGATGCTGCGCCGCATGAACGAGGCCGGTGTACTCGGCCGCTTCATCCCCGAATTCGGCAAGGTCGTGGCGATGATGCAGTTCAACATGTATCACCACTATACGGTTGATGAGCATCTGATCCGTTCTGTTGAAGCTCTCTCGGAGATTGACAAGGGCGAGATGCAGGAAGCGCATCCGCTTGCCACCAAGATCATGCCCGGCATCGAAGAGCGCGAGGCCCTTTATGTCGCCGTGCTTTTCCATGATGTCGCCAAGGGCCGTCAGGAGGATCATTCGATCGCCGGCGCCCGCATGGCCCGCAAACTTTGCCCGAGACTCGGCCTGAACCACAAGCAGACCGAAATTGTCGTCTGGCTGATCGAGCAGCATCTCGTCATGTCGATGACCGCGCAGACCCGCGACCTGCATGACCGCAAGACGATCAGCGATTTTGCCGCTGTCGTGCAGTCCATGGACCGGCTTAAACTGCTGCTCGTCCTGACGATCTGCGACACGCGCGCCGTTGGTCCCGGCGTATGGAACGGCTGGAAGGGCCAGCTTCTGCGCACCCTTTATTACGAAACCGAGATCCTGCTCTCCGGCGGCTTTTCCGACCTGCCGCGCCGCGAGCGCGCGACTGTCGCCGAAGAGGCGCTTTTCGATGCGCTGTCGTCCTGGGACGGGAAGGAGCGGAAGACCTATTCGTCGCTCCATTATCAGCCCTATCTCTTGGCCGTTTCGCTGAACGATCAGGTTCGCCACGCGACCTTCATCCGCGATACCGATCGCGCCGGCCATGCGCTTGCAACCATGGTCCGTACCGATGCCTTCCGGGCAATCACCGAGATCACCGTACTCGCGCCCGACCATCCGCGCCTTCTGTCGATCATTGCAGGCGCCTGTGCTGCTGCCGGCGCCAACATCGTTGATGCGCAGATCTTCACGACTGGCGACGGCCGTGCCCTCGATACGATCCTGATCAACCGGGAATTTGCGGTAGACGAGGATGAACTCCGCCGTGCCGGCACGATCGGCCGGATGATCGAGGATGTGCTTTCGGGCAAGCGCCGCCTGCCGGAAGTCATCGCCACCCGCGCCAAGACCCGCAAGAAGACCAAGGCCTTTGACATCCCGCCTTCGGTCACCATTTCGAACGGCCTCTCTAACAAGTTCACCGTCATCGAGATCGAGTGCCTCGACCGTACAGGTCTTCTGGCGGATATCACCGCCGGCCTTGCCGACCTGTCGCTGGACATCCAGTCTGCCCGCATCACCACATTCGGCGAAAAGGTCATCGATACCTTCTACGTCACCGATCTGGTCGGTCAGAAAGTCACCAATGACAACCGCCAGAACACCATCTCTGCCCGGCTGTGGTCGGTCATGACCGACCAGGAAGAAGAAGCGAAGAAGAACCCGACACCGGCACCGGCCACAGAAGAACAGCCGCCGCGCAAGAGCAAGGCGCGCGCGTGACGGATATTCGACCATGAGCCTCGTCAAGAAATTCGCGACCGTCGGCGGCGCGACGCTCGGCAGCCGCATCTTCGGCTTCGCCCGTGAGACGGCGATGGCGGCAGCGCTGGGAACGGGGCCGATGGCCGACGTCTTTTACGCCGCCTTCCGTTTTCCGAACCTGTTTCGCCGGCTGTTTGCCGAAGGCGCCTTCAACGCCGCCTTCGTGCCGCTGTTTTCGAAAGAAATCGAGGCCAACGGTGTCGAGGGCGCCAAGCGCTTTTCGGAAGAGGTCTTCGGGGTGCTCTTTTCGGCGCTCCTCCTCATAACCATTGTCATGGAACTCGCCATGCCATGGCTGGTGCGTTTCATCATTGCGCCGGGTTTTGCCGACGACGCCGAAAAGATGTCGCTGACCATCCGCATGGCCGCAGTCATGTTCCCCTATCTCATGTGCATGTCGCTGACGGCGATGATGAGCGGAATGCTGAATTCGCTGCATCATTTCTTCGCAGCGGCAATTGCGCCCGTTTTTCTGAACGTGGTGATGATCGCCGCTCTGGTCTACGGCCTTTGGATCGGTGCGGAGCCCCAGCTGATCGCCTGGTATCTCTCCTGGAGCGTGCTGGTAGCGGGCGTTCTACAGCTTGCTGTGGTTTATATCGGTGTGCGCCATGCGGGCATCAATATCGGCTTTCGCCGCCCGCGCATGACACCGAACGTCAAGCGGCTTTTATGGCTGGCGGTTCCGGCTGCGATTACCGGTGGCGTTACCCAGATCAACCAGATCATTGGTCAGGCGATCGCCTCCGGCAAGGAAGGCGCGATCGCGGCTCTTCAATATGCCGACCGTATCTACCAACTGCCACTCGGCGTGGTAGGCGTGGCTGTCGGTGTCGTTCTTTTGCCGGAACTGTCGCGAGCGCTCAAAGGCGGCAAGATGAAGGAAGCGGCCGGCATCCAGAACCGCTCCATCGAATTCGTCCTCTTCTTGACGCTCCCCGCTGCTGTCGGTCTCTGGGTCCTGTCGGATGCGATCATCCGCGTACTCTACGAACGCGGGGCGTTCTCCGCCGAAAATACTTCGGTCGTTGCCGGCATTCTGGCGATCTATGGCCTCGGCCTTCCGGGTTTCGTGCTCATCAAGGCGCTGCAGCCGGGCTTTTATGCACGCGAGGATACCAAGACGCCGATGCGCATCACTATGCTTGCCGTCGTGGTGAATTCAGCGCTGGCGATTTCGCTTTTCCCGATCCTTGCCGAGCGCGGCATCGCCACAGCGGAAGCGGCAGCCGGCTGGCTTAACACTGTGCTGTTGTTCACGATCCTGGTCTGGCGCGGCGATCTCGTCTGGGAATGGCAGCTCGCCAGGCGCACGGTTCTGTTGATCGTCTCGGCAGGCGTGATGGCGGCAGCGCTTACCTACGCCTTGCCCTATGCCGGATCATGGTTGGCGCCGGGCGCTCATCTGCTAAGCCAGGTCACGGCCCTTGGCGCTTTGATTGCGCTGGCAATGGTCGTCTATTTCGGCGTCGCCTTCCTCATCGGCGGGGCCGATCTCGGCATGATCCGCCGGAGCTTGAAGCGCAAGCCAAAGGCGTCGTCTTAAAGAATGCCGCGATCACGTATCGCGGCTCTTCGACTTCGGCTTCAGGTTGGCAAGGCTGCCCTTACCCTTCTTGCCACAGTGCGCCCAAGTACGGCTTGGGCCGATATCGACATGCACGATGCCGTTGCAGTAACGGCCGATGCCGCCAATGCCCGGCGCGGTGCGGGCTGCTGCCAGGATACGTTTTTCGGAGACACCCGGCACGCGGATGTCAGCGGCGAAACAGCGGCTATGTTGCGACTTGCCCGAACGCGGGCGATGACCTGACGTGACCATCGGCTTCTTGCCGGTCTGCTTGGCGATATGGGCAAGGATCGCTTCCAGCTTGTCGGGAAAACAGCCGGTACGGACACTGACACGTTGTACCGTGTAGAAAGCGGAGTAATCGTGCTGAATTGCTGTGCTGCGGCGTTTGTCGTTCTTGCCTGCTGCCTCGGCGTTTACGTTCATACTGAATGCCAATAGGCAGGCCAGCGCGACGCGAGAAAAGATGCGCATGGTTGTCCCCTAAGAAAAGACCAGTCGTCATGACGATCGACTTCGTCGTAGCGGGGTATTTCATTCTGAAAAGTGACGTGAATAAGGTGGGATTTACCTCGAATTGAGATTAATAGGTCATGAATCTTAATATTCATTAACCAATTGCAGTCTTGATGTTTGTTATAGTTGTTCGGGGAGCGCCAAAACTTCGTTATAAAACTGTTACATAGCGGCACTCCGAGCTTCTGTAGCAACGTCCTCGAAGTTGATTGTCAAAACCCCCAAAAAAATTGGGGTCCGAGGCATAAAATTGCGAAAAATTCCCTTAATGGTTGCTATGGCCCATGATTTTAGCCAGATCACTACGCGAAACTCAGGAGCCGCCCATGCCAGTCCGATCACTTTTTCTCGTGACCTTGGTGGTCGATGACTTCGATCGGGCGAGGTCTTTCTACTGTGGTGACCTTGGCTTTGACTGCGTGGAGGATACGTCCCTTGCCGATGGTAAGCGCTGGCTTGTGGTAAAGCCGAAGGGCGATGAGGGTGCGGCTCTGCTTCTCGCTCAGGCCGCGGATGACAGGCAACTGGCCGCGATCGGCAACCAGGCCGGAGGGCGGGTCGGCTTCTTCCTGAAAACCGATGACTTTGCCCGCGACCACGCGGCAATGCGTGCCCGCGGCGTCAAATTCATGGAGGAACCGCGCCGTGAGGTTTACGGCACGGTAGCCGTGTTTGCCGATCCCTACGGCAACACCTGGGATTTGATTGAGCATGCTCCGCGCTGAGGCCTTGATTTTGCACCGCCCGACGTGCTTAGAGCGCGGCGTTAGCTACATGGCCCGCGGGGCGCGATTGCCGGAGACGTTCAAACCTGCCGGGAGCGCGTAACCTTGAGGCCTGAGGCCTTCCAACCGCCTATTCGAGGACATCATGAACACCTTCAAGCCGCTCGTTTTCTCCGGCGTTCAGCCGACCGGCAATCTCCATCTCGGCAATTATCTCGGCGCGATCCGCAAATTCGTGGCGCTGCAGGAAAACAACGACTGCATCTATTGTGTCGTTGACCTGCATGCGATCACTGCGCAACTTGTGCATGACGACCTGCGCGGCCAGATCCGCTCGATCGCCGCAGCCTTCATCGCTTCCGGTATCGATCCGGTGAAGCACATCGTCTTCAACCAGTCGGCCGTGCCGCAGCACGCCGAGCTAGCCTGGGTGTTCAACTGCGTTGCCCGTATCGGCTGGATGAACCGCATGACGCAGTTCAAGGACAAGGCCGGCAAGGACCGCGAAAACGCCTCGCTCGGCCTGCTCGCCTATCCGAGCCTGATGGCGGCCGACATTCTCGTTTACCGCGCCACCCATGTTCCGGTCGGCGACGACCAGAAGCAGCACCTGGAACTCGCCCGCGATATTGCCCAGAAGTTCAACATCGACTTCCAGGACAAGATCCGTGCGACGGGAACCGGCGTCGACATGGTCGTCGGCGAAGAGCCCATCCATGGTTATTTCCCGTTGGTAGAGCCGCTGATCGATGGTCCGGCCCCGCGCGTCATGTCGCTGCGTGACGGCACCAAGAAGATGTCGAAGTCCGATCCGTCGGATCTGTCGCGCATCAACCTGATGGACGATGCCGACGATATCGCCAAGAAGATCCGCAAGGCCAAGACCGACCCGGAAGGCCTGCCGAGCGAAATCGAAGGCCTGGCCGGCCGCCCGGAAGCCGACAATCTCGTCGGCATCTATGCTGCCCTTGCCGATCGCACCAAGGCTGACGTCTTGGCCGAATTCGGCGGCCAGCAGTTCTCCGTCTTCAAGCCGGCGCTTGCCGAACTGGCGGTCGAGGTTCTGGCTCCGATCGGCGCCGAGATGCGCCGCCTGCTCGACGACACCACGCATATCGACGCAATCCTCAAGGATGGCGGCGAGCGCGCCGGGGCACGTGCACAAAAGGTCATGGACGAAGTCTTCGACATCATCGGCTTCCTGCGCTGATTTTTGAGGCGGCATGAACAGGCAAACCCGTCGCGTGAAGCGGCGGGTTTTCATTTTTACACGTTGGTATAAGGTCCGCGGCGAGACTGCTTCGGCAACACAGGGGGCGTTATGGTTTCCAAGAGACTTTCGCGGCTTGAAGGCCACAGGCGCAAGTTCATGGCGGTCATCGACGGCACGCCGGAATGCGAAAAAGCGGTCCATTATGCCGGCCGCCGCGCCAAGAATACCAATGGCGGTCTGGTTCTCCTCTATGTCATTCCCGAAGGCGATTTCCAGCAATGGCTGGGTGTCGAGCAGATCATGCGCGCCGAAGCGATGGAAGAGGCCGAAGCGGTAATGGCGAAGGCCGCCCACCGGGTGCGTGAAACAATCGGCATCGACCCGGAAATCGTCATCCGCGAGGGCAGCGCTCCCGAACAGATCAACGGACTGGTCGAGGAAGACCGCGATATCGCGATCCTCGTGCTCGCAGCAGGTTCGGCGAAGGAAGGCCCGGGACCGCTGGTCTCCGCAGTCGCCGGTCGCGGTGCAGCCTTCCCAATCCCGGTCACGGTACTTCCCGACACGCTCTCGGACGAGGAAATCGACTCGCTGGCGTGATCTCACTATTGACCATGAGCGGACAAAGGCGCACTTGAACCCAAAGATGAGAACGGTTATCTTATTTGGAAGAGTTCTAAACTGAGTGCCGCTCGCGGCCAGGAGCAAGCCCATGTTCATCCAGACCGAAGCCACGCCGAACCCGGCGACCCTGAAGTTTCTTCCCGGCAAGGTTGTCATGGAAAAAGGCACGGCCGAGTTTCGCAATGAAGCAGAAGCTGCAGCCTCTCCGCTGGCCCTGCGCCTTTTTAACGTTCCCGGCGTCACGGGCGTTTATTTCGGCTACGATTTCATCACCGTTACCAAGTCTGATTCCGAATGGCAGCACCTGAAGCCCGCCATTCTCGGCTCGATCATGGAGCATTTCATGTCCGGCCAGCCGGTCATGGGCGGCGGTTCGTCCCTTGCCGAGGCTTCCGACGAGGAAGGCGAATTTTTCGATGAAGGCGACGAGACGCTGGTTGCCACGATCAAGGAACTGCTCGAGACGCGTGTCCGCCCGGCAGTTGCGCAGGATGGCGGCGACATTACCTTCAAGGGGTTCAAGGACGGCACCGTCTATCTCAACATGAAGGGCGCATGCTCCGGCTGCCCGTCTTCCACTGCAACGCTCAAGCATGGTGTGCAGAACCTGCTCAAGCACTTCGTTCCCGAAGTCCAGGCGGTTGAGGCCCTCTGATACCCGCAAGACCTGTTCATGATCGTTCTCGCTATAGACACTGCAGGCATCGATTGTTCTGCGGCGGTATTTGACAGTTCCGCCAGCAGGCTTTTGTCTGCCGTCTCGGAAGAAATCGGCAAGGGGCATGCGGAACGCCTGATGGCGGTCATCGATCAGGCTCTGGATGAAGCCCAAGTCGATCTCCATGCGGTCGGCCGCATCGCCGTCGTCATCGGCCCAGGTTCCTTCACGGGCATTCGTGTCGGCGTCGCGGCTGCTCGCGGTCTGGCTCTCTCCCTCGGGATCGATTGTGTCGGCGTCTCGACGCTGGAAACGCTCGCGGCATCGTATCGGGCAACCAGCGGTTCCGACATGCCGGTTCTCATCGCCATGGATGCCAAGCGCGAGGAAATCTATGCGCAGGCTTTCGCCGTCGATGGCGCTGCGCTGAACGAACCGGCAGCGCTTTCGGCAGAAAACGTCGACAATCTTGTCAAATCCCTCTCTGCCGAGCCTACCGGCTCGTGGATTTCCAAGACGGGTGATCGCTTCGATATCGGAACTGTCGCGCGTATCGGTGCTGCAAAGGATGCCGCTGGAGCACGGCCGAAGCCGCTTTATTTGCGTGGACCTGATGCAAAACCGCAGACGGGTTTTGCTCTGGCGCGGGTGTAGCCCATGTTTGACGACTATCTGACCTGGAAGCCGTTTTTCGAAGTCGTGCCGATCGAGGATGTCGATTGCCACGAGATTTCCGAACTGCACGGCCTGCGTTTTCCGCGCCAGTGGAGCGAAGCTGAGTTTCAGGACCTTCTTTCGCAGAAAAATGTCTTCGGCTTCATTGCACGCCAGACGAATGCATTCTTTTCAAAGCCACTCGGCGGCTTCGTGCTCAGTCGCGAGGCTGGCGGAGAGGCGGAAATCCTGACGGTTGCGGTCGCCGAAAAGTTCGGTCGCCAGGGGCTCGGCTGGCGCCTGATGCAGGCAGCGGTGCGTGAGGCAATCTCCCGCGGCGCCGACAGCATGTTTCTTGAAGTCGAGGCCGAAAACAGGCCTGCCGTCGGGCTTTACGGCAAACTCGGTTTTGCCAAGGTGGCCGAGAGACCGGCTTATTATCTGGGAGCGGATGGTCGACGGACCGCAGCGCTTGTCATGAGCCGTGATCTTCGCTAGTCCCTCAGCATACGTGAATATTTCGAAGGCCAGAACGTCATGACAGACCTTTCCAAGACCCTGGAAGAGTTGTGTGCCGAAAAGGGCATGCGCATGACCGATCAGCGCCGGGTCATCGCCCGGATTTTGCAGGATTCCGACGATCATCCGGATGTCGAGGAGCTTTATCGCCGCTCGTCCAAGGTTGATCCGCGCATCTCGATTTCGACGGTCTATCGGACAGTGAAACTGTTCGAGGACGAGGGGATTATCGAGAAACATGACTTTCTCGACGGCCGCTCCCGTTACGAGACCGTGCCGGAAGAACATCACGATCACATGATCGACCTCAATACCGGCAACGTCATCGAGTTTCAGTCGGCCGAGATCGAAGCGCTGCAGGAGCGCATCGCCCGTGAGCTCGGCTTTCGGCTGGTCGGCCACCGGCTCGAGCTTTACGGCATTCCCCTCGACAAGAACGATGATTGAGCGGAACCGGTAGGGACAAGACAAGTGATCACATCCATCCGGATCGGCCTTGTTGTCGTCTGTCTCGTGATCGTGACACTGGCGCTCCTGCCGTTTCAGCTTTTCGGCCTCGCCTTTGACTTGAAGATCCGCCGTTACGTTCCGCGTCTTTGGCATCGTTCCGCCTGTTGGCTTCTGGGTATCCGTATCCGGGTCCATGGCCACATCGAACGCCGCCGGCCGCTGATGCTCGCGGCAAATCATGCCTCGTGGAAGGACATCCTCGTTCTCGGCGCGGTTGCCGATGTCGTCTATATTGCCAAGTCGGAAGTAGCCAACTGGCCGGTCTTCGGCATTCTCGCAAAGCTGCAGAAGACGATCTTTGTCGTGCGCGAAGAAAAACGCCGCACCGGCGAGCAGGTCAACGAGATTGCCGCGCGCATGAATGCCGGCGAGATCGTCGTGCTTTTTCCCGAAGGCACCACCTCGGACGGCAACCGTCTGCTGGAGGTGAAATCCTCGCTTTTCGGAGCTGCTGCAGCAGCAGTGCCTCACACCCCCGATGGTGTCGTGCACGTCCAGCCGGTCGCGATCGCCTATACCCGCGTTCACGGCATGGCGATGGGGCGTTTCCATCGCCCGCTTGCCGCCTGGCCGGGCGATATAGAGCTGATGCCGCATCTGATCGGCGTGCTGAAGGAAGGCGCGCTCGATGTGGAGGTCGCTTTCGGCGATACGGTCGATTTTCGCACCGGTGACAATCGCAAGCACCTGAGCCAGAACATCACCGCCCAGCTCCGTCGCATGTTGATAAGGCATCTGCGGCAAAGGGAGTATGATGCGGATTGAGCGGACGGTTTATGTGCCGCTTCAATTCCGCCCTTTCTTGCGGTATGGAAGCGGCATGAACGAACATGTCTCCATTCCCGCGCCGGCCAATGAGGCTGCTCACTGTCCGGACAGCCGTCCCAACACCCGCAAGGTCTTCATCAAGACCTACGGCTGTCAGATGAATGTCTACGATTCCACCCGCATGGGCGATGCGCTGGCGGGCGAGGGATATGTGACGACGGAAGACATGGGGGAGGCGGATCTCGTTCTGCTCAACACCTGTCACATCCGCGAGAAGGCGGCGGAAAAGGTTTATTCCGCGCTCGGCCGCCTGCGTGACATGAAGAAAGAGCGCGCCGCCGAAGGCCGCGAATTCATGATCGGCGTTGCAGGCTGCGTCGCCCAGGCCGAAGGCGAGGAGATCATCCGCCGCGCACCGGCAGTCGACGTGGTCATCGGCCCGCAAACCTATCACCGCCTGCCGGACGCGCTGAAAAAGGCCCGCAATGGCGAGCGTGTCGTCGATACGGAATATGCCGTCGAGGACAAGTTCGAGCACCTGCCGGCAACCGAAAAGAAGGTTATTCGCTCGCGCGGTGTTACCTCCTTCCTCACCGTGCAGGAAGGTTGCGACAAGTTCTGCACCTTCTGCGTAGTGCCTTACACGCGTGGCTCCGAGGTTTCCCGTCCCATCGGCCAGATCATCGACGAGGCAAAGCGGCTGGTGGATGCCGGGGTGCGCGAAATCACGCTGCTCGGCCAGAATGTCAACGCCTGGGCTTCAGAAGACGGCAAGGGGAATGCAATCGGCCTTGCCGATCTTCTCTATCGGCTGGCCGATGTTCCGGGCCTTGCCCGCCTGCGCTATACGACAAGCCATCCACGCGACATGGACGACCGCCTGATCAATGCACACCGCGACCTGCGCATTCTCATGCCCTATCTGCATCTTCCGGTTCAGGCAGGCTCCGACCGTATCCTGAAGGCGATGAACCGCCGTCATACGGGTGCGGAATATTTGGCACTGATCGAGCGTATCCGCTCAGCCCGTCCCGATATCGCCATGTCGGGCGATTTCATCGTCGGGTTCCCCGGCGAGACGGATCAGGATTTCGAGGACACGCTGAGAATGGTCGAAGAGGTGAATTACGCCTCGGCTTTCTCGTTCAAATATTCGAGCCGTCCGGGCACGCCGGGTGCGGATCTTCCGGATCATGTGGCCGAAGAGGTCAAGACCGAGCGGCTGGAACGGCTTCAGGCGCTGCTCTTGAAACAGCAGGCCGACTTCGCCACATCCTGTGTCGGAAAGACCATCGATCTGCTTCTGGAAAAGCCGGGCCGCATGCCGGGCCAGGTGATCGGACGTTCGCCTTGGCTGCAGTCTGTGAATGTTGATGCAAAAACATCGCAAATCGGTGAGATTATCAGTGTACGAATCATCGGCACCGGTCCGAACAGCTTGTTTGCCGAGCCGGTTGAGAGTTTAATCGAGGTCTAATTCAAGTTGAGGAGCTTGCTTACTTGAACGCATCAGAATTGGTTTCTTCGACAGCGCGCCAGCCCCGATCCGCAGCGACCGACGCCAACCACTTCGTCCTGACGTTCGAGAATAACCGATTAGCAAGCGAACTTTTCGGTCAGTTCGACCAGAACCTCAAGCTTCTCGAACAGCGTCTCAATATCGATGCCCGCCCGCGTGGCAATTCGGTCTCCATTTCAGGAGATGTCGTTGCCACGAATCAGGCGCGCCGAGCCCTCGATTCCCTCTATGAACGTCTGCAGAAAGGCGGCTCCGTGGAAGCGTCCGATGTCGAAGGTGCGATCCGCATGGCGCAGGCCGCCGATGACCAGTTGAGCCTGCCGACGCTGGAACGCAAGGCAAAGCTCTCCATGGCGCAGATTTCCACCCGCAAGAAGACCATTCAGGCCCGCACGCCCACCCAGGACGCCTATATGCGGGCGCTGGAACGCGCCGAGCTCGTCTTCGGTGTCGGCCCGGCCGGTACCGGCAAGACTTATCTCGCCTGCGCCCACGCCGCCCAGCTTCTGGAGCGCGGTGCGGTCGACAAGATCATCCTGACGCGACCGGCCGTAGAGGCGGGCGAGCGCCTGGGCTTTTTGCCAGGTGACATGAAGGAAAAGGTCGATCCCTATCTGCGCCCGCTTTATGATGCGCTTTACGACATGATCCCGGCCGACAAGGTCGATCGTGCCATTACCGCAGGCGTCATCGAAATTGCACCGCTCGCCTTCATGCGTGGCCGCACGCTGCAAAACGCCGCGATCATTCTCGACGAGGCACAGAACACGACATCGATGCAGATGAAGATGTTCCTGACCCGCCTTGGCGAAAACGGGCGCATGATCATCACCGGCGACCCGAGCCAGGTGGACCTGCCGCGTGGCGTCAAATCCGGTCTTGTCGAGGCGCTGCAGATCCTGAAGGGTGTCGAAGGCATCTCGGTCGTCCGCTTCAAGGATACGGACGTCGTGCGTCATCCGCTGGTCGGTCGCATCGTCAGGGCCTATGACGCGCAATACGCCGTCCACGAGGAAAGCGAGGAAGCTCTCGACCGGTAATACCGGTCGGGCTCACCATTCATGCCCGAACTAGACATACAGATCAGCGTGGAAGATGGCGGCTGGCCGGACGAGGCCGTTTTGGCGTCTCTGGCAAGCCGCGTGCTTGGTGCTGCCGTGGATTATCTTGTCCGCGAAGAAGACCAGCCCTTCCCGAAAATGGCGCCGGAACTGTCTCTGGTCTTCACCAATGACGATTCCATCCAGGAAATTAACGCCGAGTGGCGGGATCAGGACAAGCCGACCAACGTCTTGTCTTTCCCTGCTTTTCCACTCGAACCGGGCGGCATGCCCGGCCCGATGCTGGGCGATATCGTGGTTGCAAGGGAAACTGTCGAGCGCGAGGCGGTTGATCTCGACAAGACTTTCGACGATCATCTGACCCATCTGCTCGTCCATGGTTTCCTCCATTTGTTCGGTTACGACCACATGGAAGAGGACGAAGCGGAAGAGATGGAAGCAGTGGAGACTCGCATTTTGGCCGGTCTCGGCCTATCTGACCCCTATGCGGGGCAGGACCCGTTGATATAAGTTTGGAACAATGAACGATTATTCGAGCAATGTCGCCCGAGAGGGCAAGGACAGTTCGGACTCTGCCTCGTCGGACGAGGGCAGTAGTTCGGCGAGGTCCGAACATCATCCCAAATCCCACAATTCCTTTTGGTCGAGGGCCGTGCGCCTGCTTCGGCCATCGCAGGGCGAACAGCTCCGCGAGGATCTCGCCGACGCGTTGATGACGGATACGAATGTCAGCAACGCCTTTTCGCCTGACGAGCGGGCGATGCTGCACAACATCCTCCGTTTCCGCGAAGTCCGCGTCGAGGACATCATGGTGCCGCGCGCCGATATCGAGGCGGTGGATATGAACATGACCATCGGCGAGCTGATGATCCATTTCGAGGAAACCGGCCGCTCTCGCATGCCGGTCTATAGCGACAATCTCGACGATGCCCGCGGCTTCGTCCACATTCGCGATCTCCTCTCCTATTTGGCCAAGCAGGCGCGCAATAAGCGCCGCGTCAGCTCGAAGGCCTCGACGGTGCAGATCTCTGCAGCAGTCAATGGCACCGAAAAGCCGACCCGCGCGGCACCCAAGGCTGCCTTCGATCTCGGCCGCGTCAACCTCGAACAGACTGTTGCCGAGGCGGGCCTCGTCCGCAAACTGCTTTTCGTACCACCCTCAATGCTGGCTTCCGACCTGTTGCGCTCGATGCAGGCTGCCCGCACACAGATGGCTCTGGTCATCGACGAATATGGCGGCACCGACGGCCTCGTCAGTCATGAGGATATCGTCGAAATGGTCATCGGTGATGTCGAGGACGAACATGACGATCAGGAAGTCATGCTCTCCAAGGCCGGTGAGGATGTCTTCATCGCCGATGCCCGTATCGAGCTTGAGGAGATTTCTAAGGCCATCGGTCCCGATTTCGATGTCCGCGACCGCATCGAGGATGTCGATACGCTTGGCGGCCTGATCTTCTCGGCGCTTGGCCGTATTCCGGTTCGCGGCGAGGTCGTCCAGGCCGTTCCCGGCTTCGAATTCCAGATCCTCGATGCCGATCCGCGCCGCATCAAGCGCGTCAAGATCCTGCGCAAGCGCGCTCTTGTCCGTCGCCGACAGGTGAAAGGCGAGAGCGAGGCGCTGATTACCGCGCCGCCGCAAGCGGCCGCGCTGCTGCCTGCTCCGGCCGAAAACGGCGCCGCGCGTCCCGAAGCCTGATCCACAGTCCGACCCGCGACAGGGCGCAGTTTTTTTGAAACACTGCGCCCTGATTCGCGAAAAGGGGACTTGTATGGAGTGGCTGGCGGGCAAGGTCATGCTTCTTTCGGGGTGGTCCCGGATTGCACTCGCAGTATTTGCGGGTGCCATTGGTGCTCTGGCACTTCCTCCCTTCGGTATCTTCGCCACGCTTTTCATATCGTTCACGCTTCTCGTCTGGCTCATCGACGGATCGACGGGCAATCCTGGCGGCGGGGCAGCCAGCCGCTTGCGCGCGGCCTTCGTGATCGGCTGGCTGTTCGGATTCGGCTATTTCGTTGCTAACCTCTGGTGGCTCGGCAACGCCCTGCTGGTCGATGCCGAGGAATTCGCCTGGGCGCTGCCTCTCGCCGTCTTCGGACTGCCCGCCTATCTCGCAATCTTCTATGGCCTGGCGACGGCGCTTGCCCGCGCTGTCTGGTCCGATGGCATCGGGCGTCTGGCAGCACTCGCCGCAGCCTTCGGGGTGGCGGAATGGTTGCGCAGCTTTGTGCTGACTGGCTTTCCTTGGAATGCCATCGCTTATGGCGCCATGCCGGTTCCGCTGATGATGCAGTCGGACGCGGTTCTTGGGATTTTCGGCGTCACGGTGCTTGCGGTCTTCGTTTTCTCGGCTCCTGCGTTGTTCGGCACGGGGAAGGGTAAGATTATCGGTCTTGCCTTTGCTGTCCTTCTGGCGGCGGCGCATGTAGGCTTTGGTGCGTGGCGACTAAATGTCGCAGACGAAAAACTCGCCTCGGGAGACGGCAAAAAAACAACCATACGTATTGTTCAGCCGATGATTGATCAGGCCCAGAAACTGGACGATACGAACCGCACGGAGATCTTCGAGGAGCATTTGCGCCTCACGGCAGCGCCGCTCAAGGACGGTGAAGCCCGCCCGGATATCGTGGTCTGGCCTGAGACTTCGGTGCCGTTCATCCTGACCGAAAATCCGGACGCGCTGGCTCGGATCGCCGAGGTTCTTGAAGACGGACAGGTGCTCGTCACCGGCGCCGTACGCTCCGAAAACGCCGGCGTCGGCGTCGCGCCGCGATATTATAATTCCATCTATGTTATTGATAGTGATGGGCAAATAACATCAGCGGCAGATAAGGTGCATCTTGTTCCCTATGGCGAATATGTGCCCTACGAAAGCATCCTTGCGTCGCTTGGGATTACCGAGGCGATCGCCATGCCGGGCGGCTTTACGGCCGCGTCCTCACGCAGCCTTCTCACCTTGCCAGGCGGTGCGCTTCTCTATCCGTTGATCTGCTACGAGGCGATCTTCCCAGGCGAGATCGGTCCGGATGTCGAGCGGACTTCGGCCATTTTGAACGTGACGAATGATGGCTGGTTTGGTGCAACGCCCGGTCCTTACCAGCATTTCCAGCAGGCCCGTCTGAGGGCCGTCGAGAACGGTATGTTCCTGATTCGCGGAGCAAATACCGGCATTTCGGCGGTCGTGGATCCATTTGGCCGTGTAGTGCAGGGGCTTGGATACAATCAAAAGGGTGTGATTGACGCATCTATAGGTGGTAAATATATCCTATATTGGAGTAATAGCAGTCGGCGGTGGTACTTCTGGTTGGTTGTGGCATTTATGTCTTTGATTGCAGTGTCCTCGCGTCTAAGTTTTAATTCCCGCGCGAATTGACCAAAAACCCCCAAAATTGCATAGTGAGAATGCCTACCGTCTCGTCATATGCTTCGCGCATTGGTTCTGTCGTCCCAATCGTGAGGTGTATTCTCCATACGCGGACCGGGTTGAAAACCTAACTGCAACTTCACCAGGACCCCCATTATGATTGAAAACAAGAAAAAGCCGAACCCGATCGACATTCACGTCGGGAGCCGGATCCGCCTGCGCAGAACGATGCTGGGCATGAGTCAGGAAAAGCTGGGCGAAAGCCTTGGCATTACTTTTCAGCAGATCCAGAAATACGAAAAAGGGACGAACCGCGTCGGTGCGAGCCGCCTGCAGAACATCTCGAGCATTCTTAATGTTCCGGTGTCCTTCTTCTTCGAAGACGCGCCGGGCGAGCAGTCCGGCGGTGCAACCGGCATGGCCGAAGCATCCAGCTCCAACTACGTCGTTGACTTTCTGTCGTCCTCGGAAGGTCTCCAGCTCAACCGTGCGTTCGTGAAGATTGCCGATCCCAAGGTTCGCCGCAGGCTCGTCGATCTCGTCAAGGCTCTCGCAGCCGAGGCGGAGGAGTAGTCTCTCTTCAAGAGACGGGGAGGAGAAAGCGGCTTTTACAGCCGCTTTTTTTTGTCCTCATTTCAGCTCAGAGGCAATTTTAGGCATAAAGATATATTTATGTCGTTGTGTTCTTGTTTTTATCAGTTGAACTCACTAAACATTTCACTGTCCATTCTTTGAGGGGTTCCCCGCATGCACGCCAATTATCTGTTCACCAGCGAGTCCGTGGCAGAAGGCCACCCGGACAAGGTTTGTGACCGCATTTCCGATGAAATCGTGGACCTTGTGTACCGCGAAGCTGCAAAGACGGGTGTTGATCCGTGGACGGTTCGCATTGCCTGCGAAACGCTCGCCACCACGAACCGCGTAATAATCGCCGGTGAAGTGCGCCTGCCGCCAAGCCTGATGAAGAAGGACAAGAACGGCAACGACGTCATCAACCCGTCGAAGTTCAAGTCGGCAGCCCGCAAGGCCATCCGCGACATCGGTTACGAGCAGGACGGCTTCCACTGGAAGACGGCGAAGATCGACGTGCTGCTGCACTCCCAGTCTGCCGATATCGCGCAGGGCGTCGATAGCGCAGCCGACAAGCAGGGCGACGAAGGTGCCGGCGACCAAGGCATCATGTTCGGTTACGCCTGTAAGGAAACGCCGGATCTCATGCCGGCTCCGATCTATTATTCGCACAAGATTCTGCAGCTGCTCGCGACTGCCCGCAAGAAGGGCGAAGGTGATGCCGGCAAGCTCGGCCCCGATGCCAAGAGCCAGGTGACTGTGCGTTACGAAAACGGCAAGCCGACCGAAGTCGACTCGATCGTTCTCTCCACCCAGCACATCGATGCCAGCTGGGATTCGAAAAAGGTTCGCCAGGTCGTCGAACCCTATATCCGCGAAGCGCTCGGCGATCTGCCGATTGCCGCCGATTGCAAGTGGTACATCAACCCGACCGGCAAGTTCGTCATCGGCGGCCCGGATGGTGATGCGGGCCTCACCGGCCGCAAGATCATCGTCGACACCTATGGCGGTGCAGCCCCCCACGGCGGCGGCGCATTCTCCGGCAAGGACACGACCAAGGTCGACCGTTCGGCAGCTTATGCCGCCCGTTACCTCGCCAAGAACGTTGTCGCAGCAGGCTTTGCCGATCGCTGCACGATCCAGATCTCCTACGCGATCGGTATTGCCCAGCCGTTGTCGATCTATGTCGACCTGCACCAGACCGGCAAGAACGTCACCGAAGACCAGATCGAAAACGCGATCCGCAAGGTGATGGACCTGTCGCCGACAGGCATCCGCCGCCATCTCGACCTCAACAAGCCGATCTACGCCAAGACCTCGGCTTACGGTCACTTCGGCCGCAAGTCCGGCCGTGACGGCTCCTTCTCCTGGGAAAAGACCGACCTCGTGAAGCCGCTCAAGGATGCTCTGAAGGAAGATCTTCTGGTCGCGGCTGAGTAAGCCTTTTCCGATCGGGGCTTTACCGATCTGGTAATCACACGTTAAAGCGGGTGCCTTCTGCGGGCATCCGCTTCTTTGTTTTTGGACGACGAGATCATGACTGACGAGCAGCAGCACCCAACGCGGGCAACGGAAGCGTTTTACGGCCGCCGGAAGGGCAAGCCTCTCCGCGAGCGTCAGGCCGAAGGCATGGCGACGTTGTTGCCGGCCCTCAAGCTCGATCTCGCATCACCGGCGCCGGACGACCTGCGCACGCTTTATCCGGCTCCGGTCGAGCGTATGCGGCTTGAAATCGGCTTCGGCGGCGGCGAACATCTGGTTCATCGCGCCCGGGAAAACGAAACGACCGGTTTCATCGGTGTCGAGCCCTTCGTCAACTCGATGGCGAAGCTGCTGTCGCAGGTCGAGATCCATGATCTGAAGAACATTCGCGTCTACGACGATGATGCGACGCAGGTGCTGGACTGGTTGCCGGCAGGCTCGATCGACCAGATAGACCTTCTCTATGCCGATCCTTGGCCCAAGCGGAAGCATTGGAAGCGTCGCTTCGTCTCACAGGTCAACCTGGATCGTTTCCATCGCGTGCTGAAACCCGGCGGCACGTTCTGCTTTGCCTCGGATATCGATACCTATATCAATCATACGCTGATGCATTGCCGTGACCACGGCGGTTTTGCCTGGCAGGCGGAGCAGTCTTCCGACTGGCTGACGCCTTATGCCGGCTGGCCGGGAACGCGCTACGAGAACAAGGCCCGCAGGGAAGGGCGCTCCTCAGCCTATCTGACCTTTATCAGGGCCTGAGAACGGCCCTTAAGAGAAATGCGGTCAGTGCAGGCTGACCGTCTTCAGGTCGTCTTCTGCTGCCTTGAAGAAGGTGCTGGACCGGTTGTCGGTCAACAGGATCGGCGTGCCGTCGGCGCCGAACAAAGCCCAGAGGTCCAAGCTTGGATCCATATCGGGAGCTTCGGGAAAGCAGCGGGAGACTTCTTCAGACCGCATCCTGCGAATATACCCAACTTCACCAGCACCGAGATGGGCGAGTTCGGATTGCGACAAATGCGTGTTCGCTTCTTTCAAAAGCATTCCAGCCTCCGCTTGAGGGCGTCGGCCTTGATGCCGACACGTTCTAGTCTGAGACGGAAATGTTAATTTTTCTCACTACGCGTTGCGGTTCCGGGCGCACCAGATCGACCGAGAGAAGGCCGTTCTTCAAGAGGGCGGAGGAGACTTCCATCCCGTCTGCAAGCATGAAAACCCTTTGAAACTGGCGTGCAGCAATGCCTCTGTGGAGGTAATCGCGCTCCGGCTGCTCGATCTGGCGACCGCGGATCACCAGCTGATTTTCTTCGGTCGTAACGTCAAGTTCGTCTTCCGAAAAGCCGGCGACGGCAAGCGTGATGCGCAGTTTCTCATGGCCATCGGCAATGCCCGACCTGATTCGCTCGATATTGTATGGCGGGTAGCCTTCATTCGCCTTGGCGAGGCGTTCGAGTGTTTTTTCCATCGCATCGAAGCCCAGCAGTAGCGGGCTCGCGAAGGGTGTCATCCGGGTCATCGTTCAGTCCTTGCATCAAGCGACCATGCCGACGCCCAGAAGGCACGCCGGTACCGTGATTTATATGGGTTGCCGACATCGGAAGCGCAAGTTGCGGCGGATGATCTGCTGCGTGAAAGCTGCTCCTGCCGTGCTTGACAAAGCTTGCGCAGGCCTCCACCAATCCCCCTCGAATTCAGGGGATGAACAATGTCGCCACGTAAGATCATTATCGATACCGACCCAGGCCAGGACGATGCCGCAGCGCTGATGCTGGCTTTCGCAAGCCCTGAGGAACTGGAAATCCTCGGCCTCTGTGCCGTTGCCGGAAATGTCCCCCTCTCGTTTACCAGCCGTAACCTGCGCATCGTCTGCGAACTCTGCGGCAAGCCGGATGCCAAGGTGTACGAGGGGGCATTGAAGCCGCTCAACCGGCCGCAGGTGACCGCCGAGCATGTGCATGGCAAGACCGGGCTTGACGGTGCTGATTTGCCTGAACCGACCATGCAGGCG
Source organism: Rhizobium sp. ZW T2_16 (assembly GCF_044987325.1). Taxonomy (NCBI): domain Bacteria; kingdom Pseudomonadati; phylum Pseudomonadota; class Alphaproteobacteria; order Hyphomicrobiales; family Rhizobiaceae; genus Rhizobium; species Rhizobium sp. ZW T2_16. The sequence goes on along the minus strand of NZ_JBJDRG010000003.1, from coordinate 231,300 downwards.
CAGGCTCAGAATGCCATCGATTTCATCATCGAGACGCTGCGCTGCGAGCCTTCCGGAACGGTAACAATCTGCACGCTCGGCCCGCTGACCAACCTCGCGCTGGCACTGCAGAAGGCGCCGGATATCGCCAGCCGTATCCAGGAACTGGTGATGATGGGCGGTGGCTGCTTCGAAGGCGGCAACATCACGCCGGCGGCCGAGTTCAACATCTATGTTGATCCGGAAGCGGCCAAGATCGTTTTCGACGCCGGCATCCCGACCGTCATCATGCCGCTGGACGTGACGCATCAGCTTCTGACGACACGGGACCGCGTTGCAAAGATCGCGGCGCTCGGCACGCGTCCCGCCCAGGTTCTGGTTGAATGGCTGGCCTTCTTCGAACGCTTTGATATCGAGAAATACGGTTCCGATGGCGGGCCGCTGCATGATCCGAGCGTGATTGCCTATCTGCTGAAGCCGGAACTCTTCTCTGGTCGTCTTTGCAATGTGGAGATCGAGGTCGAGTCAGAACTGACGGTCGGTATGACCGTGGTCGACTGGTGGCATGTGACCGACCGCAGGCGCAACGCGACCTTCATGCGCAATGTCGATGCCGACGGTTTCTTCGCGCTGCTGACGGAACGCGTCGCGCGCCTCTGAAGTTCAGGGTGCCGCCCTTCACGGGCGGCACCCCATCGTGTTTCTCAGAACTCTTCCCAGCTTTCCGCAACGGCTGCCGAGCCATGGGAAACGCCTGCCACCTTACGCGGTGCATAGACGGGCGCCTCAGCTCGGCGCGGAGCCGCAGACTGCATTCTCTGCGCCATCTGACGAAGCGGCTGCGCTGAACCGACGCTTGGAGCCGAGGTGCGGAAGCGTTGGACGAGATCCCTGAGCGTTTCCGCCTCGCCATTCAGCACGGCGCTGGCAGCGGTCGTCTCTTCTACCATGGCGGCGTTCTGCTGCGTCACCTGATCCATCTGGTTGACGGCCGAGTTGATCTCCTTCAGCCCCACCGCTTGCTCGCCGGCGGAAGAGGAAATCTGGCGGATCAGTCCGTTGATCTGCATGACCTGGATTGCGATCTTCTGCAGCGCATCGCCGGCCTTGCCGACAAGGTCCACACCCTCGTTGACCTGCGTCGTAGAGGCATTGATAAGGGTCTTGATTTCCTTTGCCGCGGTCGCAGAACGCTGCGCCAGTTCCCGCACTTCCTGCGCGACGACGGCAAATCCCTTGCCGGCTTCACCAGCGCGGGCTGCCTCGACGCCGGCATTCAGCGCCAGAAGATTGGTCTGGAAGGCGATCTCGTCGATAACGCTGATGATGCGCGAGATCTCCTGCGAGGAATGCGCGATGGCCTGCATGGAAGCGACGGCCTTCTGCACCACTTCGCCGGACTTTTCGGCGTCTTCACAGGCAAGATTGACCGTTGAGGCTGCCGTGCCGGCGTTTTCGGCACTGGAGTTGACCTGCTCGGTCAACTCGTTCAGCGCTGCGGCGGTCTGTTCAAGGCTTGCCGCCTGCTGCTCGGTGCGGTGAGACAGGTCACCAGTGCTGGCCGTGATTTCACGCGTGCCGTTACCGATATTCTGCACTGACGAGGCGACCGAGATGACGGTGTTTTCGATGCTCTCGAGAGCGCTGTTGAAGTCGTGCTTCAGCTTCTCGTAGTCACCTGGGAATTCACCCGTCAGGCGATGCTGCAGGTTGCCGTTGGAAAGTTCCGCAAGGCCTGAAGCGAGAAGCTCCACCACATGCGCCTGCTGACGGGCAGCGGCTTCACGCTCGGCCGCCGAGCGATGGCGCAGGTCTTCGGCGGCACTGCGCTGGGTTTCGGCTTCCGAAGCGAGCCGCTTGCCATCGGCCAGCGTGTGGCGGAAACCTTCCAGCGATCTCGCCAGCGCACCGACTTCGTCATTTCGGTCCTGGCCTTGTACGGCCTCGTTGTACCTGCCTTCGCCAAGCTGTCCGACGCTGGCAAGCAGGGCGTTCAGCGGGCGGCGCAGCAGCGAGCCGCTGGCAACCGAGAGGGTGACGATGACGGCGCTGAGCAGGAGGATGCCGCTGACGATCATCATGAAGGTCTGGTCGGTGACCGGAGCCATGATCACGCTCATCGGCACATCGACGACGACAGCCCAGCTGGTGTTGAGGTCTGGAACAGTGAAGGGATAGACGACCCGCTCGTAAAGTTCGCCATCAGGGCCGGCCAGATTGTCGATCGTTGCCGGCTTGCCGGATTTCAGTGTCGAAAGCAGCACGTCCGTGCCCTGGCCCTCGACCGGCTTCATCAGATTGTCGGCGATATCCGGAACGATCCACTTGCCGCCCTGAGAGACGAGCAAAACCCGGCCGGAACCGAAGGGACGCATCGCCTGCAGGGTCCTCGAAAGCGTTGCCATCGAAACATCGACGCCGGCAATGCCGATGAGCTTGTCACCGGACATGACGGGGTAGGCGATCGAGCTCATGGCGGTCTTGTCGCCGGTCGAGCTTTCGATATAGGGCTGGGTCAGCGCGCCTTTTTTTGACGCTGCCGGCAGGGCATACCATTCCGCCTGGGTGTCGACCTCGAAGACGCTATAGGCGATGTTGCCGGCCTTGTTTTTGGTCCAGTAGGGAGCAAGTTCGCCCTTCTTGTTGCCGCCGAACTCGCCATTGCCGATGAACTCGGCGTTCCGGCCGTCGAACGCGCCGGGAACTTCGGCAAACCAGCTGCCATAGGCAAAGGTGTTCTGTTCGAGATTGGCCTTCAGCGCATCGATGACATTCTTGCGATCGAGATAGCCCGCCTCGTGGCCGCGGCCGACAACGCCGGCCATCGCGCGCGCCGCACCCGCAAGCTGGCCGATTTCGGCCGCAACTTCGTTGCCGATGGAACGCGCTTCGGCATTGGCCTGCTCCAGCGTAAGCGTGGTCACCCTGTCGCTTGTCTGGGAGATCATGAAGAAATTGGAGACGATGAGCAGTAGCGCGATGGCAATGCTGGTGACGACGATCAGTTTTTTCGAAAGGGAATTCAGGCGCAGGAAGGACATGACTTGCCTCGTGGATCCGTGGGGCGGAGATCGCTGACATGGCAAGTGAAGGCCCCGTCATGGGGCGTTCTGCTCGGCTGACGCCTTAAGAAGAAGATGCCGCAGCGACGCTACCTGGCATCTGTTAAATTTGACTGAAATTGCAACAAGGCATCGGCCCGGTTTTCCAGGCCGATGAGAGGTTTTTACAGCTTCTGATCCACGGCTTCGGCAAGAGGGATCGAAGGCTGGGCGCCACGCGAAAGGCAGGCGAGCGACCCGGCGACCGCTGCCCGACGAAGGGCCTGCGCGAAGGTCAGGCCCTGGTCGAGGCTGGCAGCCAGGTAGCCGCAGAACGTATCGCCGGCTCCCACCGTATCGACGGGCTCGATGACAAGTCCCTTGGCCGTCAGGATCTCGCCATCGCGAATGGCAATGACACCATCGCCACCGAGCGTCACGACGAATGTCTGACCGCTTTCCGAATGCAGCTTATTCAGGGCCGCTATGCGGGCTTCGGCACTGGCCGCAGGTTCGCCTGATACCAGATCGAATTCCGTTTCGTTGGCAACGACGATATCTGCCAAAGAGGACAGCCGGACCGCCTCTTTCGTGAATGGTGCGGTATTAAGGATAGTGGTAACGCCTTTTTCTCGCGCAGCCTTGAACACGGCCTCGACGGCAGCTGGCGGAATTTCGAGCTGCAGCATCAGAATGTCGCCCGCGGCCATTGCATCGACCGTCTTGACGGCCTCATCGGCGGTGATCGTGCCGTTGGCACCGGGAATGACGACAATCATGTTCTCGCCATCGCCGCCGACAAGGACGAGTGCCGTCCCCGTCGGTTCACGAGCCTTCAGAACAGAAGAAAGGTCCGTACCGGCAGCCTTCAGAAGTTCCAGTGCCGGGTCTGCGAATGTATCGCTCCCGACTGCACCCGACATTTTTACGCGGCTGCCAGCCCGCCGTGCCGCGAGTGCCTGATTGGCGCCTTTGCCACCAGCGGCCGTCGAGAATGTCTGACCTGGAACCGTCTCGCCCGGCTTGGGCAATTCTGCCGTTGTGGCGATAAGATCCATATTGATGGAGCCGAAGACGGTGATCATGAAGTGCCCTGCCATGCGTGTTGATATGCGCGGACACTGCCCGACGGCACTAGTCCTCGTCAACTACCCGAAGCCGCAGAAGACCTGTACGGCTCTCGACCGATTTCGGCGGCGGTGCATCTGCCGATTGCTCGGCTTTCGCGGGTGCTTCCAGCTCCAGCGAAGTAATCCGGTTGCCACGTCGGGTCAGTTTCTCGGTAGAGGTCAGTATCTGCTCGACATCCTTTTCCGCGGCAAGGAAATGCGACTGCAGCTTGCGCGTTCTGTCATCTAGCCGCGTCAAATCCTCCATCAGCAGGCCGACCTCGCCCTGAATCAGATGCGCCTGCTCGCGCATTCGCTGGTCTCTCAGCACGGCCTGAATGACCTGGATCGATAGAAGCAGCAGTGAGGGCGAGACGATCACCACGCGGGAGCGCTGAGCCTTCTGCACCACCGCATCGAAATGCTCGTGGATCTCGGCAAAGATCGATTCCGACGGCACGAAAAGAAGCACGGTATCCTGTGTTTCGCCGGCAATCAGGTATTTTTCCGAGACGTCCCTGATATGGACGTCCATATCTCGCCGGAACTGCTGGGCGGCAGCACGCCGCGCGTCGGGCGAGGCGGCCTCGCGAAACGCAGTCCACGCTTCGAGCGGGAATTTGGCGTCGATCACCAGCGGCGGTGCGCCGTTCGGCATACGGATCACGCAATCCGGTCGCGTTCCGTTGGAAAGCGGCGACTGGAAGGAATAAGCCCCGTGCGGCAGGCCGTCGGCCACGATCGTCTCCATCCGGCCCTGGCCGAATGCTCCGCGCGTCTGCTTGTTGGAAAGGATCGCCTGCAGACCAACGACATCCTTGGCCAGCGTCTGGATATTGTTCTGTGCCGCATCGATGACGGCCAGCCGCTCCTGCAGCTTACGCAGGTTTTCATGCGTCGATTTGGTCTGTTCGGTAATCGTCGAGCCCAGCCTGTGGGTCATGCCATCGAGCCGCTGGTTGACGGCATGATTGAGTTCGGCCTGACGGCTGGTGATCGTCTCGGCCATGGCGGCGACACGCCCGTGCATCTCGCCTTGCATCCGCACCAGTTCGGCCAGGCGCGCTTCCGCATCCATCGTGCGCTGCGTCATCTCTTCGCGTTGGCGGCCGCCGCGAAGGATGGCGAAAAGCGCGATGATGACCGCCAGAACGGCGAGAACTGCTCCTATGAGCAGGATTGGTAGTACAAAATCAGGCGGCAGGATATGGGCAAGGATCTCTCTCATGGCGCCACTCTAGCAGATTGCATTAGCAACGAAAGATCAAAACGTGAACATACGCCAAGAAGCATGCTGCATACCTGTTCCATCGACGCAAAAGATGCGCTATGGGGGCGGCATGACAATCAAGCCGCTCATCATCCTTCCCGATCCGCTTCTTAGGCAGGTTTCGGCGCCCATCGAAACCGTTAACGCCGAGCTTCTCAAGCTCGCCGATGACATGCTCGAAACCATGTATGACGCGCCGGGCATCGGTCTCGCCGCGATCCAGATCGGCGTGCCGAAGCAAATGCTCGTAATCGACGTGTCGCGCGAGGACGAAGAGAAGAACCCGCAGGTCTTCATCAACCCGCAGATCGTCAAATCTTCGGATGAGCTCTCGGTTTACGAAGAAGGCTGCCTTTCGATCCCGGATTATTATGCCGAGGTCGAGCGACCGGCTACGATCGGCGTGAAATATGTCGGGCGCGACGGCAAGGAACATATGCTCGAAGCGGACGGCTTGCTTGCCACCTGCCTGCAGCATGAGATCGACCATCTGAACGGCGTGCTTTTCATCGACCACATCTCGCGGCTGAAGCGTGACATGGTAATCAAGAGGTTCACCAAGCTTGCCAAGGGCAAGGCTGTTTAGGTCTCGGTCTACCTGACTGAAAACGGAAGGCGCGTCCGCGAGGCGCGAGAAGTCCCATGTCACTTCGCATCATCTTCATGGGCACGCCGGATTTTTCCGTGCCGACATTGCAGAACCTCAAGCAGGCCGGCCACGAGATCGTTGCGGTTTACACCCAACCGCCGCGCCCGGCCGGTCGCCGCGGGCTTGATCTGACCAAATCGCCGGTGCATCAGGCCGCCGAACTGCTCGGTATTCCGGTTCTCACACCGTTGAATTTCAAGGCGGAAGAAGATCGCCAGACATTTCGCGATTTCGACGCGGATGTCGCGGTCGTTGTGGCCTATGGCCTGCTTCTGCCGGTGGCGATCCTCGAAGGCACGAAGCTCGGTTGCTATAATGGCCACGCTTCGCTCTTGCCGCGCTGGCGCGGTGCAGCGCCGATCCAGCGCGCCATCATGGCCGGCGACGAGAAGACCGGCATGATCGTGATGAAGATGGAAAAGGGACTTGATACCGGCCCGATGGCGCTGACGAGAGAAGTTGAGATCACGCAAGCGATGACGGCCGGCGAACTGCATGACAAGCTCATGCTCGTCGGCGCCCGCGCCATGGTCGAGGCGATGGAAAAGCTCGAAGCCGACGACCTGCCGCTGACGCCGCAGCCGGAAGAGGGCGTCCTTTACGCCGCCAAGATCGACAAGGCCGAAACCCGCATAGATTTCTCCAAGCCGGCGCGTGACGTTCATAACCATATCCGTGGTCTCTCGCCTTTCCCGGGCGCATGGTTCGAAGCCGAGATCAACGGCAAGCCTGAACGTATCAAGGTTCTCAGCTCTGCCATCGGAGAAGGAAGCGGTGCCGCCGGAGAGCTTCTCGACGATACGCTGATCGTTGCCTGCGGCGAGGGCGCCGTGAAGCTCACCCGCCTGCAGAAGGCGGGCGGCAAGCCGCTGGATGCGGCCGATTTCCTGCGCGGCACGCATCTGCCCAAGGGCACCAAACTTCCGGTCGGGGCTGCCTGATGCCGCGGTTCCGCATGACCGTCGAATATGACGGCACATCCTATGTCGGCTGGCAGATGCAGGAAAACGGCCATTCCGTACAGGCTGCCCTGCAGAACGGCATCCTGTCGCTCACCGGCGAAACGGTATCTGTTCGCGGGGCAGGCCGTACCGATTCAGGTGTTCATGCGAGGGGCCAGGTCATCCACGCCGATCTGACCCGCGAGTGGCAACCGTTCAAGCTGCGCAATGCGCTCAATGCCCATCTGATGATGGCGAACGAGCGTGTCTCGATCATCGATGTGCAGCAGGTCTCGGATGATTTCGATGCGCGGTTTTCGGCGGTGAAGCGGCATTATCTCTATCGCATCATCAGTCGCCCGGCACCGCTGGCGATCGAGGCTGGTCAGGCCTGGTGGGTGCCGAAGGAACTCGACCACGAGGCGATGCACGCCGCCGCCCAGATGCTCGTCGGTCACCATGACTTTACCACCTTCCGCTCCACCCATTGCCAGGCCAAAAGCCCGGTGAGGACGCTGGACCGGCTGGATGTGACACGCTCCGGCGACCTGATCGAAATCCGCGCCAGCGCGCAAAGTTTTCTGCACAATCAGATCCGCTCCTTCGCCGGGACGCTGAAGCTCGCCGGTGAAGCGAAGATGTCACCTGACGACGTGCGCAGAGCGCTTGAAGCGCGAGACCGCAAGGAATGCGGCCCGGTTGCGCCACCGGAAGGCCTCTATTTCATGAAGGTCGATTATCCCGGCGATGCTTGAAGCAATTCCAGCAAAAGCGGGAACCGGTTTTGCGTCCGGAATTGCGCTGGCATAAATCAGTAGGGCGACACGCCGAGATAGGATTGCAGCAGGTCGGCGACGATGAGACCCGGCACCAGCAGCACCAGCATGGTTGTTGCGACCACAAGCGGCTCCGGTCCACAAATCTGACGCACGAAGCGGGAAATGGCGAAAATCGTCGCGATCAGCAGGGCAAGCTGCACGAGTGCGATGAGGCCAGCTGCAAACGGCACGAGAAACAGCAGCAGCGTCAGCACCGCATAGGCATAGGATATCGGAACCGAAAGCCAGTTGGTCGCCACCACGATGGCGGTGAACTTGCGTTCGGTCTTCAGCAGCAGGCAAAGAACGCCGAGCAGCGTAAGCGGCAGGATCCAGTTGATCGCCTCGACCATAAAGAGCCTCAGATAAAAACCGAGACCTGCCTTGGTTCCTTCCGTGCTCGCAGAGAGGAAGGCGAACCGCATCCCGGTCCAATAGACGAACATGGCCGGCAGGCACCAGACGAAGGCCCAGAACGACCGCATCATGCCGCGATCGGTCATGTCGAGCCGCTGCAGGCCCTGCGCATCACCTTTGAAAAGCAGCCAGAGGCCGCTGATGTAGAATTTGACTTCAGGAAATGGAGGCATCGCCGAACCAGCGGGAGAGGAAGGTTCCGTAGATCTGGGTCAGCGTCTCGAGATCGGCAAGGGCGACACGCTCATCCACCATATGCATGGTCTGTCCGACAAGGCCGAATTCGACGACGGGGCAATAATCCTTGATGAACCGCGCATCAGACGTCCCACCGGTGGTCGACAGCGCCGGCTGCTTGCCGGTCACGGCTTCGACGGCGGAAGAAAGCGAGCCGATCAGCGCGTTGTTGCGGGTCAGGAACACATGGCTCGGCCGCTCTGCCCAGGTGATCTCGTACCTGGTCGGCTGGCGATCCGGCCGCAGCGTCTGGTCGGAGGCAGCCTCGTCCAGCCGGCGCAGGATCTCGGCCTTCACCGTATCGGCCGTCCAGGTGTCGTTGAAGCGGATATTGAAGGCGAAGCCTGCCTTGGCCGGCACGACATTGGTGGCAGGATTGCCGACATCGACGGTCGTCACTTCCAGATTGGACGCCGGGAACTCCGGGGTACCGGCGTCGAAGGGCGGGTCCATCAGCGCCGAAGCAAGCGGCAGAAGACCGCGAACTGCATTGTCGGCCAGATGCGGATAGGCCGCATGGCCCTGCACGCCGAACACCGTGACCTTGCCGGACACGGAACCGCGGCGGCCGATCTTGATCATGTCGCCGAGCATGTCGGGATTGGTCGGTTCGCCGACCAGGCAGGCATCCCAGCGCTCACCCTTGTCAGTGGCCCATTTCAAAAGCTTTTCCGTACCGTTGACGGAAGGACCTTCCTCGTCGCCGGTAATCAGGAAGGAGATCGATCCTTTTGGCGCGCCATGCTTCTCGATATGACGGGCGACAGCTGCGATGAAGCAGGCGATGCCGCCCTTCATGTCGACCGCTCCGCGGCCGAACATCTCGCCATCGGCGATCTCTGCCCCAAAGGGTGGATGGCTCCACGCGCTTTCATCGCCGACCGGCACGACATCCGTATGGCCGGCGAACATCAGATGCGGCCCGTCTGTTCCGAGCCGAGCATAGAGGTTTTCGACGTCGGGAAGACCCGGCTCAGTCGCGATCATCCGCTCAACGGTAAAGCCGAGAGGCGCAAGCATCGCTTCGAGTGCCGAAAGCGCGCCGCCTTCCGCCGGGGTGACGGAAGGGCAACGGATCAGCGTTTGCAGGTTTGCAATCGGATCGGAAACAGACATCGGATGGGTCTCTATTAGTCGCGCAGCAGCTCGTTGATACCCGTCTTGGAACGGGTCTTCTCATCGACGGTCTTGACGATGACGGCACAGTAGAGATGCGGAGCCGCGAGGCCGTTGGGCATCGTTGCATTGCCCGACGGCATCGAGCCGGCGACGACGACGGAATAGGGCGGGACTTCGCCATAGGTCACTTCGCCGGTGGCGCGATTGACGATCTTGGTCGACTTGCCGATGTAGACGCCCATTCCGAGAACCGAGCCCTCGCGGATGATGCAGCCTTCGACGACTTCCGAACGGGCGCCGATGAAGCAATTGTCTTCGATGATCGTCGGACCGGCCTGCATCGGCTCGAGCACGCCGCCGATACCGACGCCGCCCGAAAGATGCACATGCTTGCCGATCTGCGCGCAGGAGCCGACGGTTGCCCAGGTATCGACCATCGTGCCTTCATCGACGAAAGCGCCGAGATTGACGAAGGACGGCATCAGCACGACGTTCTTGGCGATATAGGCCGAACGGCGTACCACTGCATTCGGCACGGCGCGGAAACCGGCGGAACGGAACTGGTTTTCACCCCAGCCTTCGAACTTGGACGGAACCTTGTCCCACCAGGTGGAGTTGCCCGGACCGCCCTTGACGACTTCCATGTCGTTCAGGCGGAAGGAGAGGAGAACGGCCTTCTTGAGCCACTGGTTGACAGCCCAGGTGCCGTCTTCGCCGCGAACCGCGACGCGGGCCTGGCCACCGTCGAGCAGGTTGAGCGAGGTTTCGACGGCATCGCGTATTTCGCCTTTGGTCGAGACGGTGACGCTGTCGCGGTTGTCGAAAGCGGTCTCGATTGTCTTTTCGAGGGCGGCGAGGTCGAAGCTGCTCATGGAAGATCCTTAAACGTCACGCGGTATCGTGATGGCTGGGAAGGTGGTCATTTGGTCCCATTTGCTCTAAGCGACCGCCACTCAAGCGTCAATGTGAATTGGCGTCAACCACGGTTGGCGCGGGAAGGAAGCATCAGCATGTCGAAGAGAAGGTCAGAAGCGCGGGGAAATGAGGATAAGGTGTGGGAACCGCTGAAGGACAGCACGGCCGACAAGCACGCTGCCGCTGCCCAGCCCAAGACACCGCAGACGCAATCTCCGTCTTATCGTCTGGCCTTTGCCGATGAGGATTTCCTCTGCAGCAAGGAGTTGCGGCCACTTCGTCTGCAGCTGGAGCTTCTGAAGGCTGAGATGATCCTTGCCGAAAAGGGGATCGCTTCGACGGTGGTCCTGTTCGGTGGCGCGCGTATTCCCGCTCCCGGTGAGAAGCCCTGGGCAGCCCATAACGAGACCCAGCACAACAATCTCCAGGCGGCCTCCGTCTATTATGACGAAGCGCGTAAATTTGCCGCGCTCTGCGGGGAATATTCGGCGAAGTTCGACCACAAGGAATATGTCGTCGTCACCGGCGGCGGACCCGGCGTGATGGAGGCGGGCAATCGTGGTGCAACGGAAGCGGGCGCGCCGACGATCGGCCTCAATATCATGCTGCCGCACGAGCAGGCGCCGAACCCATATGTGACGCCTGAACTCTCCTTCAACTTCCACTACTTCGCCATCCGCAAGATGCATTTCATGATGCGGGCGAAGGCGGTTGCTGTTTTCCCCGGCGGCTTCGGCACGCTGGACGAAATGTTCGAGGCGCTGACGCTGATCCAGACCAAGCGCATGGAGCGCATTCCGCTCATCCTGTTTGCTGAAAAATTCTGGCGCAGCATCATCAATTTCGAAGCGCTGGCCGATTTCGGCACGATCGCGCCGGAAGATATCGAGCTGATCAATTTCGTCGAGACCGCCGACGAAGCCTGGAAAGTCATTCAGGATTTCTACGAGAAATAAAAATAGAAGACCCGCCCCTCGGGGGAGAGGCGGGCCTTTGTCGACAACTGCCGGGCTAGTTCCGTTATGCGGGGGGCGGGGAACTAGAGGGGGCGGTCCGGCAGGTCGTCGATGGAAATTACGCCGTCCTTGTTGGTGTCCATGCTGGCAAACAGCTTGTCGCTGGCAGCAGAAGCTTCGGCCTTGGTGATCTTGTTGTCTCGGTCTTCATCGATCATCCGGAAGAAGCGACCGCCGCCCATGCCGCCGTGGCGTTCGAAGCGGGCCTTTCGGAATTCGCCGTGTCGGCCGTCATGGCGTCGATCGTCGCGGTCGGCATGTTCATGCCGCGGACCATCGCCATCCTTGCGCTCGGCATTTTCAGCCAATTCCGGGCGCGGATTATTCTTGGCGAACTCTTCCCGTTTGGCGATGCGATAGTCGACAAGCTCGCCGCGCGTGATGTTGCCATCCTTGTTGGCGTCGATCTGGTTGAACAGGGCCTCCTGGCTGGCGGCCATTTCCTCCTTGGAGATCTTGCCGTCCTTGTTGGTATCGGCGCTCTTCAAAAGGCGAACGAAGGTCACGTCCTTCATCATCGCGCCACGCATCATGGCGTGAGAGCCATGCCGGCCGCCTGGTCCGCGGTCAGGCCGTTCGGGTGCGGCGAATGCCGGGATTGCGGCTCCTGCGACCAATACGGCTCCGAGCGTCGCAATAACGATCTTCTTGGCGGTCATCGAGAGTTTCCTTCCCTTTTATTTCGATGACCTCAAGCTATGGCCGCCAAGCCCCGGCGACCACTTAAACTCCCGTAATGTGGATGAATTCTTTGTAATGCTGGGCCAGGACTTCAAGCCTCAGCCCTGCACGATCCCCTTCAGGAATGTGGCGAGATCATCGGTCACGTAATCGATGTGATCGTCCTCGTCGGAAAACGTCTCCCAGCGCTCGATCAGCACGTCGTCGAGATTGCGCGGCGTGAGCAGAACGGTCCGCATGCCGAGCGCTTTCGGAACGGTGAGGTTACGCGGCAGATCTTCGAACATGGCGGCATTGGCCGTATCGACCCGATGAAGGCTGGCGAACTTGTCATAGGTCTCACCCGCCGGCTTTGGGACGTAACCCGCCGCGACGATATCGAAAATATCGTCGAAATTGTCGAGGATGCCGAGCGCGCGGGCTGTCGCTTCGGCATGCGGAACACTGCCGTTGGTGAAGATGAACTTTCGGCCGGGCAGCGCCTTGATCGCATCTCCCAGATCCGGGTTCGGGACCAGTATCGAATAATCGATCGCATGCGCCCTTTCCAGAAATCCGTCCGGATCAATGCTATGGTTCAGCATCAGGCCCTGAAGCGTCGTGCCGTGCTCGTGGTAATAGCGCTTTTGCAATGCGCGTGCTTCGTCTCGCTCAAGCTGCAGCAGTTCCTGCACATAGGCCGTCATGTTCACATCGATCTGGGCGAAGAGATTGATGTCATGCGGGTAGAGCGTGTTGTCGAGATCGAAGACCCAATCGCGGATCTTTGAAAAATCTGTGGCGTCGGCTGAGATCTTGGGTTTCTTGTCCATATCCCGCTTATGCACTGCCTTGCTGATAAAGAAAATCGAAAAGGCGACGGCTCGCCGCCGCTTGCGGCTTGGCGACAAATCCGCCTGCATGATACCGGCTGAAACATGGAACTCTGGATCCCCATCACCATTGCTGCCGCCTTCCTGCAGAACCTGCGATCGGCATTGCAGAAGCATCTTCAGGGCAGGCTCGGCACCCGTGGCGCGAGCTTCGTCCGTTTCGGCTACGGTTTTCCGGTAGCGATCCTCTATGTCGTGCTGCTCCACCAGCTCGCAGGTTTTGCGGTCCCTCAGATCAACTGGACCTTTGCAATCTGGGTGGTGATCGGCGGCTTGGCGCAGATCTTTGCCACCATCATGCTGGTCCATCTTTTCTCGCTCAGAAATTTCGCCGTCGGCACCGCCTATTCGAAGACGGAGCCCGTTCAGGCGGCGATCTTCGGCTTCATCCTGCTCGGCGAAAAGCTGACGGTTGGCGCGATCGGCGCGATCATCACCGGCGTCATCGGCGTGATGCTGATCTCCATGGCGCGCATGCCGCTGTCATGGAAAAATACCGTCACGGCGCTGGCCAGCCGTACGGCACTGGTCGGCATCGCTTCCGGTGCCGTCTTCGGCATTTCTGCCGTCGCCTATCGCAGCGCGTCCCTGTCGCTCGATGGCCCCAATTCGATCATGCAGGCGGCAATGACGCTTGCCTGCGTCACGACCTTCCAGACGATCTTCATGCTGGTCTGGATGGCATGGAAGGACAAGGGCGAGATCGTCACGGTGTTGAAGACATGGCGCTCTTCATCGCTGGTCGGCCTTGCCAGCGTCCTCGGCTCGGCCTGCTGGTTCACCGCCATGACGCTGCAGCAGGTGGCCTATGTCCGCGCGCTCGGCCAGATCGAACTCGTCTTCACTTTCATGGCCTCGTATTTCCTCTTCCACGAGCGGATCAACCGTATTGAAGTGATCGGTTGCCTGCTGATCGTGGCGGGCATTCTCGGGCTTCTGGCAGGCTGAAACGAAAAAGGCGCCTTGCGGCGCCTTCATCATTCGATCTCGTGCGCGATCAGGGCACGATCAGCGTGCCTGCGCCGCGTTCGGTGAAGATCTCGAGCAGCACCGAATGGGCGGTCTTGCCGTTGAGGATGACGACGCCCTGTACGCCGGAGCGGATCGCGTCGATGCAGGTCTCGACCTTCGGGATCATTCCACCGGAAATGGTACCGTCCTTGATCAGCGCCTGCGCCTGCGCGACGGTCAGTTCCTTGATCAGGTTCTTGTCCTTGTCGAGCACGCCCGGAACGTCGGTGAGGAAGAGCAGGCGGGTTGCATGCAGCGCACCGGCAATCGCGCCCGCAAACGTGTCGGCATTGATATTGTAGGTCGCGCCATCGCGGCCGGGAGCGACCGGTGCGATGACCGGGATCATTTCGGACTTGGCGAGCAGGTCGAGCAGCGTGCGGTCGACTTCGACCACTTCGCCGACGAAGCCGAGATCGAGCACGCGCTCGATATTGCTGTCGGGATCGATGACGGTCTTCTTCGCCTTTTCGGCGAAGACCATGTTGCCGTCCTTGCCGCACAGGCCGATCGCCCATTCGCCGGTCTGGTTGATCAGCGCGACGATTTCCTTGTTGATCGAGCCGGCAAGTACCATCTCGACGATCTCGACCGTCTTGGCGTCGGTGACGCGAAGGCCGCCTTCGAATTTCGATTCGATGCCCATCTTGGTCAGCATTGCGCCGATCTGCGGGCCGCCGCCATGCACGACGATCGGGTTGACGCCGGACTGCTTTAGAAGCGCGATATCGGCGGCAAAAGCCTTGCCAAGTTCGGTGTCGCCCATCGCGTGGCCGCCATATTTCACCACGATCGTCTTGTTCTCATAGCGCTGCATGTAAGGCAGAGCCTGAGCAAGGAGTTTGGCCTGGAGTTCGCTGTCCGACGTCGTCATGAAAATCCCTCACATCAAAGGTGGGGCGCTTTTAGCGCAAGTTTTTGTCAGAAGGAATAATCACTACAAAGTTTTCGGAATAACCGCGTCGTGGCCCTGCTGTCTTTATGACGCATTGCGCAGGCGCGTTACCCACCGTTTAGTGATGCCGGGCGTGTTGACAGAAGACAACGAGAAGCCGACCCTGTTTTGGTGTTCGTGCATTGTTTGCGTACCCAAATAAAAAGACACAGAACACACACCGGAAAAAGATCGCGCGACTTATGACGACTCCGAACCAGAGCGAAAGTGACCGTTCACGAGATCAAGTTCTCGCGGGCGAATATGTGTTGGGCGTATTGCCTCCCGAGGCTCGCCGGGGCATCGAGGAGCGTATGGCCCGCGATCCCTCTTTTGCGGCAACGGTCCGGCGGTGGGAAGACAATCTTTCGGATTACGACGAGCCGTATAACGATCCCAAAGCGCGACTTAGGCTTCAGGCACATTTTCCGGTTCTTGTGTCAAAGAGAAGCTTCAGCCGCGAACTGGCCGTTGCAGGAAGATGCTGGAACTCGATTAGCTTCTGGCGTGCAATGTGCGTGATGTTGGTTTTCGGTATCGTGACCTACGCGGCTTTCCAGTCGGGATGGCTTGCACTCTGAGCATGCCCGCCGGCGTTTAGATTGTCAGCGTTACGGCCTCGCCAATCGCAGCTCGCAACTCGTCCAGACCCTTTCCTTTCTCCGATGATGTGGAAAGAACGAACGGATACGCAGCCGGGCGCTTGCGGATCTTTTCGAGCGTTTCCTCGATCAGCTTCGGCACGGCCGGTTCCTTGATCTTGTCGGTCTTGGTCAGCACTATCTGATAGGATACGGCGGCCTTATCGAGCAGGTCCAGAACGTCGTCATCATTCTTCTTCAGCCCGTGCCGGCTGTCGATCAGTACATAGACGCGTTTCAGCGTCGCACGTCCGCGCAGATAGTCGAAGACGAGTTTCGTCCAGTTATCGACCATTTCCTTTGGCGCCTGCGCATAGCCATAGCCCGGCATGTCGACGAGAGCCATTGGCGGCAGGTCGCCCTCCTGACCCGAATATCCATCGGGCACAAAATAGTTCAGTTCCTGCGTCCGACCGGGTGTGTTGGAGGTTCTCGCCAAGCCTTTTTGGCCAACCAGAGCATTGATGAGCGATGATTTGCCCACGTTGGAACGACCTGCGAAGGCAACTTCCAGAGGGCCTTCCGGCGGCAGGAACTTCATCGAAGGCACACCACGGATGAAGATCCAGGGGCGACCGAACAGAGGCTTGTCGTTGGTGGTCATTCGTTTTTCTATCTCTGCATCTTCTGGAAAATAGATCGCATCCGGGTTTTGGCGTCAGATGTCAAGCATCTCGGGTGAGATGCGCCATACCGCCCTCAAAAGAAAACCCCGGTCGATGCCGGGGTTTTCCTGATTTACTTGCTTGTCGCAGGCTTTCGTTTGAACAGGCCCTTGAGATTGTCGAAGAGCTCGATCTTGGCACCGTGGCGCTTCATGATCACGGCCTGCTGCGTGACCGACAGCGTGTTGTTCCAGGCCCAGTAGATCACCAGACCGGCCGGGAAGGATGCCAGCATGAAGGTGAAGACGAGCGGCATCCAGTTGAAGATCATCTGTTGCGTCGGATCAGGCGGCGTCGGGTTCATGCGCATCTGCAGGAACATCGTGATGCCCATGACGAGCGGCCAGACACCGATCATCAGGAAGTGCGGCACGTCGTAGGGCAGAAGACCGAACAGGTTGAACAGCGAGGTCGGGTCCGGCGCGGAAAGGTCCTGGATCCAGCCGAAGAACGGTGCATGGCGCATCTCGATCGTGACGTAGATAACCTTGTAGAGCGCAAAGAAGACCGGGATCTGCAGGAGCACCGGCCAGCAGCCGGCGATCGGGTTGATCTTCTCTTCCTTGTAGAGCGCCATCATTGCCTGCTGCAGCGCCATGCGGTCGTCGCCGTGCTTGGCCTTCAGTTCTTCCATCTTCGGCTGCATGCGCTTCATGTTGGCCATCGAAGCATACTGCTTGCTGGCCAGCGGGAAGAAGATCAGCTTCACGACGATGGTCGTCAGAAGGATCGCAACACCGAAATTGCCGACGTGACGGAAGAAGAAGTCCATCAGCTGGAACATCGGTTTGGTGATGAAGTAGAACCAGCCCCAGTCGATAAGAAGGTCGAAATGCGGGATCTTGTATTCTTCGGCATAACGGTCGACGAGCGGAACGCGCTTGGCGCCTGCGAACACCATGTTCTTCAGCTCAGTCGATTGGCCGGGCTGAATGGTCAGCGCATCGCTCTTGTAGTCAGCCTGGTAGCGCGGCTGGCCATCGGTGAAGTGGGTGAATCGGCCTTCATAAGGCAATGCCTGCGGCGGTACGATCGTCGCGGCCCAGTATTTGTCGGTAATGCCAAGCCAGCCGCCGGTTGCCTTGGCGCTCGTGACTGCATCTTCTTCGACGTTGGAATAGGTATGCTCGCTCAGGCTGCCGTCGGAACCGAAAACGCCGAGGAAGCCCTCATGAATGACCCATACGGACGGTGTGACCGGCTTGTTGTTACGGGTGATGCGGCCATAGGACGAGAGCGTTACGGCTTCAGAGCCCGGGTTCTCGATCTTGTCCGATACGGTGATCATATAGTGATCATCGATCGAAATCGTCCGGTTGAACAAGATGCCCTTGTCGTTGGTGAAGGAAAGCGTCACCGGTGTGGTCGTGGTCAGCTTCTGGCCGCTGGTGAGTGTCCACTTCGTGCCGGGACCCGGCGTCTGTCCGCTCGTGTCGCTGCCGATGTAGCCGATTTCGCCGAAATAGCCTTCCTTGGTATCGGAGGGCGAGAAGAGCGTGATGAGCGGGCTCGAGTCATCGACGGTCTCGTGATACTCGCGCAGTTTCAGGTCGTCGAAGCGCGCACCTGTCAGGTTGATCGAGCCGGAAACGGCCGGAGTATCGATTTCGACTCGCTCTGACTTGGCAAGCGCCTGCTCGCGTGTCGCGGTCGCTTCGGCCTGACCTGCACCCGGAAGGTTGCCGGTCGTCGCGGTAGCACCGGCGTTTTCCGGCGATGGGGTCGGGTTTTGCGCGGCTTGCTGCTGCTGCAGTGCCTGCTGGGCTTCAGCGGCACGCTGCTGCGCTTCCATGCGCGGGTTCATATAAAGGAACTGCCAGGCAAGGACGATGACGACCGATAGGCCGATCGCGATGAAGTAATTTCGGTTTTTTTCCATCATGCTTTCCTGGAGGAGGTTCCTGAGACAGACTTGGGCTTTTGCCTGCCTTCAATCCGTGCTGCAAGTTGTTCGGTCAAATTTGAGAAGGAAATGCCGAGCACCTCCCTGCGCGCGACGATCACATAGTCGTGTCCATTTTCCATTGCAAATCCGGCGGATTTGCGCACCGCTTCCTTCAGGCGCCGGCGCATCCGGTTCCGCTCGACGGCGTTTCCGTGCTTTTTGGTAACGGTGAAGCCTACACGTGGCGGCTCATCGGGCTGCTTGCGGTCGAGAACTTCAAGGAGAAAGGTTCTCCCGCGGCGTGCTTCGCCTTTCCGAACAGCAAGAAACTGCGGCCGGCTTTTCAGCCGCCCGACAGTGTTTTTCTTGTCTTTACTCGTCGTCACTGCCCGGTCCGGGCAAGTCGGCCGTTAGGCCGACAGACTGGCACGGCCGCGTGCGCGACGAGCCGAAAGAACCTTGCGGCCACCCTTGGTAGCCATGCGGGCACGGAAACCATGACGACGCTTGCGAACAAGCTTGGACGGTTGGTAGGTACGCTTCATTTTTTAATGCCGCGGTGTGCGGCCCTTCTTGAAGATTGCCTCTATCGAAGCAAGAGCGTTTCGGAAAATGCGCTGGCATGCGGATATGCAGGTTGCGAGCCGCTGCCTGAGCGCGCGGGCATATAGTTCAGGTTAAGCCCGAAAGTCAATCCGCAAGCCCCGGATGACCGGAAAGCCGCCGTTTTGCCATCCATTATTTAAGCGATTACGAATGCAATTATTAATATAGCTCGCGTCAGGCGTAGTTTCTTTGGTTGTGTTTTTGGCGAAGTTTTTTCTATGTTGTGGGCAATGGCTCAAGTCGTGAGAAAATATATCGCGAAATAAGTCATGCGAGCGGGAGAATTTTGCTTGCGCGTCTAAAGTCGGGTGGTGCTTTCGATCAGCCATTATTAACGATTTTATGCTAATTTTCACAGTCATCAAGAATAGCGGCTGATCTTGGCGCTGTTCTGGTGTCTTTGGAGGGCGTTACCGTGAAAATTGGAGTAAAGATCAACCTTCTCGTAGGGTTGATGAGCCTTGTCGCATGTGCAATTGCCGGATTGTCGGTATTCGCGGTGAGCGAATACCATGACAAGCAGAGCGCCTACGCTAATATCGCTGATCGCGTCTACAAGGGCGAGCGGCTCAACCGCCTGGTGACCGCGGTGGTTATGGACGCTCGCGGTATGTATGCGGCGAAGGATGTCTCATCCGCCAAGCCTTTTGGTGAAGGCGTGACGAAAAGTCTCGCCGACATGGAAAAGCTGATTGCCGATTGGGCCGCTGTCGTTCCAGCAGCGCAGAAGGCGCAATTCGACAAGCTCACGGCAGGTTTCACAGAGTTCAAGGCATTCCGCACCGAAACGGTGCGCCTCGGCGCGACCGAAGGGCCGCAGGCTGCCAATGTTCAGGGTAACAACGACGCCAACCGCGCAAACCGCAAAGCCTATCAGGGGGAGATCGACAAGGTCGTTGCCTCAGATGTTGCCGAACTGGACGTGTTAAGCGCAGAGATGACGTCCTTCGGTAACCTGATCTTCTACTCCGTTCTTCTCGTTGCCATTCTCGGTGTCGGCGGTGGCCTGGGCTTTGGCCTTTATCTTGGACGCAGCCAGATTAGCGGTCCTATCCTTAAGCTGACATCTTCGATGGGGCGCCTTGCTCACGGTGATTATGATGCCGCCGTGCCATTTTCCGGCCGCAGGGACGAAATTGGCGACATGGCCGCAGCCGTCGAAGTCTTCAAGACGAACGGCTTGGAAGTTGCCCGCATGACCGATGCCGAGGCGGGTTTGAAGGCAAAGAGTGACGATCTGCAGACGCGTATGTCTGCCGTTGTCCAAGCTGCAGCCGAGGGCGATTTCACTTGTCGCATTGATAAGCAATGGGGTGTCGAAAGCCTTGACCGTGTGGCCCGCAATATCGACCAGCTCGTCAAAAGCATCGATGCCGGCGTATCGGAAACGCGCCGCGTCGTGAAAAGCCTTTCCGATGGCGATCTCACCGACGCCATGCGGGGAGATTTCAAGGGCGCATTTGCCGAACTGCAGGAAAACGTCAACAGTACGATGCAGACACTTCAGTCCACCATGGGTAAGGTGCGCAATGCCACCGGTGCCATGAATAACGGCGCGTCCGAACTGAGCAGTGCCGCTAATGATCTGTCGAAGCGCACCGAGCAGCAGGCGGCAGCCCTTGAAGAAACGTCGGCCGCTCTCGATCAGATCACCTCCGTCGTGAGGACCTCGACCGAGCGGGCCAATGAAGCGACCACCATGGTCGGCGAGGCGAAGGAAAGCGCGATCCAGTCCGGCGCGGTCGTTCGCAATGCCATCGAAGCGATGGGACGAATCGAGCAGGCCTCGCGTGAGATCGCCCAGATTACCAATGTCATCGACGAGATCGCGTTCCAGACCAACCTTCTGGCTCTGAATGCGGGTGTGGAAGCGGCGAGGGCCGGGGAAGCAGGCAAAGGCTTTGCCGTCGTCGCCCAGGAGGTCCGCGAACTCGCACAACGCTCCGCCAGCGCGGCGAAGGATATCAAGTCGCTGATCGGCAAGTCAGGCGAGGAAGTCGCAGGCGGCGTTCAACTGGTTCAGAAGACCGGAGCAGCCCTGTCGGAAATCGAAGCGCGCGTCAGCCGCATCAATGACCATATCCATTCGATCGCCGTGGCATCGAAGGAGCAGGCGACCGGTCTTGCCGAGGTAAATACCGCGGTCAACCAGATGGACCATGTCACCCAGCAGAATGCCGCCATGGTTGAAGAAAGTTCTGCTGCGACCAGCAAGCTATCTACTGAAGCCGATGCACTTTATCGTCTTGTATCGCACTTCAGGATTGCCGAGGAAGATAGCCGCTTGCCTCGTCTTGTGCCGGCCGAAGCCTCTCATCGCCCGCAAGCTTCCCCGGCAAGAAAACTGACCGCAGCTCTCAGCCGTGCCTTGGGCGGAGGTGGCTCGGCCAAAGCAGCGGCGAGCGTTGCTGATTGGGAAGAATTCTGAATTCCAGCCTGAACATTACCGAAATTTAAGGCGGAGGCGGCTTTTGCCTCCGCCTTTTGCGTTTGCGCGGGGTGTTCAAATCTTGGTGACGCGGTAAAATGGTCGCATACACGCGGAGTTGAAACCCGTGGCTGAAATTGGAGATCCGTATGGATAGCGAGGTTCACACCTCGGAACGTCAGGGGACATGGCCGGACGGCGCCGGACCGGAGCCGATGCCGACCATCCTGCGCGGTCTTTCCGGGCGGTTGCTCTGGCTGACGGTGATATTCGTCATGATGGCAGAAATCCTGATTTTCATGCCATCGATCTCCGGCATGCGCATGAACTGGCTTCGTGATCGCCTGGATACTGCCGCCGCCGCGGGAATCGTGATCGACGGGTTGCAGCCTGCCGAATTGCCGCGTGCCGTACAGGACGACACACTGCTGGCGACCGGAACAAAGGTCATCGCGTTGCGCAAGGATGGAACGTCCCGGCTTCTGGCCGCAATCGAGGTTCCGCCGGAGATCGACGCTCAATACGATCTTGCTCACACGTCTATGCTGAGCTCCATGCGTGATGCGCTGGATACGCTTGTGTTCGGTGGTAACCGGGTGATGCGTGTTTTCGGTCCGGTTGGTGAAAGCGATATGATCATCGAACTGGTCATGACTGATAACGCCCTTCGCAAGGATATGCTGATCTACTCGAAGATGATGTTTCTCATCTCCTTGCTGATTTCGTTGATCACGGCAGTGCTTATATTCCTCGCAATCAATCGCATGATGATCTCACCGATCCGGCGACTGACACACAATATGCAGCTTTTTTCAGAGCGGCCCGATGACCCTTCCCGGGTTTTCTCCGCCGATCGTTCTCGCGGCGAGCTGGCCGTCGCAGGGCGGCATCTTGCGGCAATGCAGGTCGAGCTTCAAAGGACTTTGAAGCAACAGAAGAACCTTGCCGATCTTGGTCTGGCTGTATCGAAGATCAATCACGACATGCGCAACATCCTTG
The DNA here is from genome assembly GCF_044987325.1 of Rhizobium sp. ZW T2_16. NCBI lineage: Bacteria > Pseudomonadati > Pseudomonadota > Alphaproteobacteria > Hyphomicrobiales > Rhizobiaceae > Rhizobium > Rhizobium sp. ZW T2_16. Next base: position 209,067 of record NZ_JBJDRG010000003.1, on the reverse strand, counting down.
CTTCCGCTCAATTGATGTCGGACCGCCTGACGGATGTCGAAGACCCGATGGTCAGAAGTTTTGCGCCAAAACTACTACGCACCATCGACAGGGCCGTCGGATACACCAACGAGGTCCTGGCCTATGGTCAGGCATCGGAAGCTGCTCCGCGCCGCCGCCGGGTAAACCTGACCGACCTGTGCCAGGAAGTGCGTGACATGCTGGCCATCGATCCTGACTCGGGCATAGAATTCGTCGAACAGATCTCGGAAGGCGTGGAGGTCGATTGCGACGGGGAGCAGATTTTCCGCGTGGTCCACAATTTGTGCCGTAACGCCGTCCAGGCGTTGCTCACGCATGATGCCAATGATCCCAAAGCTGTGCGGCGTGTCACACTGACGGCACATCGTCTCGGCAGCGTCGTCAGCATCACCGTTGATGACACCGGGCCGGGCATGCCGCGCAAGGCGCGGGAGAATCTCTTCTCGGCCTTCAGGGGCTCTGCACGTTCTGGCGGAACAGGGTTGGGGTTGGTCATTGCGCGCGAGCTGGTGCTGGCGCATGGCGGTACGATCGCGCTCGTTGAAAAACCAGGTCCGGGCACGCAATTCCGTATCGAAATTCCCGACCGTCCGGTCTCTTTGGAGGACTATCGCGCCAGGGCGTGAGTAATTATTATTTGAAAACAACGGCTTGATGAATTTGCGAAGATAAAATGACATCAAGCCAGGGAAAATCGCTTGCAATCCTTCTCGGCACCCTTTAGAGGATCGCCACGCCAGCGGAACACACCGCTGACAGACGCACCCGTAGCTCAGCTGGATAGAGCACCAGACTACGAATCTGGGGGTCAGGAGTTCGAATCTCTTCGGGTGCGCCATTTCACTTTTCAATTGAAAATCAGAATTAAAGTGCATCTGTATCGGTTTTCGATCCGGCGCTTTTTCGTTTTTTAGTCGCATTTTCCTCATCTGATTCCTGACAATGCCAATAGGCATGGCATATGCCTTGCGCTATCCAATGCGAACTTGTGATTGGGAAACGTCGCAGTCGTCGAATCGACCGCGATCCATGCGGAGTTCGGAAGATGAGATGGAAGCGTACGATCCAGTTGCTGGATGTTCATGCGGAAGGCGAGATCGGTCGCGTGGCGATTGGCGGGGTTCCTAAAATCCCGGGCAATACCGTTGCCGAGCAGCTGGAATGGATGAATTCCGATCCCAAGGGGCAGGAACTGCGCCGCTTCCTTTGCCTTGAGCCGCGCGGCACCCCGATCGGTTCCGTCAATCTTCTCCTGCCGCCAAAACATCCGGATGCTGATGCCGCCTTCATCATCCTGCAGCCGGATCAGGCGCATGCCAGCTCCGGTTCCAACTCGATCTGCGCCACCACGGCGCTGCTGGAGGCCGGTATCGTCGAGATGAAGGAACCGGAAACCGTCGTCACGCTGGAAACGGCGGCTGGCCTCGTACGGGCTGTCGCCACTTGCCGCGACGGCCGGTGCGAAAAGGTGAAGCTCACAATGGTCCCGTCCTTCGTCCATGAGCTGGACGTGAAGCTTCAGACGCCGGAATGGGGCGAGATCACGCTCGATATTTCCTATGGCGGCATTTTTTACGGTCTCGTCGACGTATCCCAGATCGGCCTCACCATCGAAAAGAAGAATGCCGCTGCCCTCGTGCAGGCCGGCATGATTCTGAAGGATCTGATCAACCGCCAGATCCCTGTGGCCCACCCGGAAATCCCGGCAATCTCCGGCGTCGCTTATGTAATGTTCCGCGATACGGAAGCCGATGGCACGGTGCGTACCTGCACGACCATGTGGCCGGGCAGGGCTGATCGTTCGCCATGCGGTACAGGCAACTCCGCCAATCTGGCAACGTTGCACGCCCGCGGCAAGGTGGCGGTGGGTGATATGTTCCTATCACGCTCGATTATTGGGACGCAGTTCGAAGTGGGACTTTCCGCCGAAACCGAGGTTGCGGGAAAGCCCGCCATCATCCCGACGATCGCCGGTCGAGGGTTTACCTTCGGCCTGCATCAGGTCGCACTCGACCCGTTCGATCCGTTGGCCGATGGTTTTGCAATGACCGACGTTTGGGGACCTTCTGCCGGCGAGATAATCTGATCTATCAGATCTCGCTGCCGATCTTGGCAGGCGCTTCGACATCACCTTGTTTCAGCACCAGCGAGCTTACGCCCTCGACGCCCTGGTGGTTAGGAGCAGGCACAACACCCAGTTCTTGGAACTGCATGTATTTGGAAGCGCCGAACATATCGCCTTTTTCTGCAGCCTGACGATACATTTCGGCAGCTTTTTCTGCATTGGCCGCAATGCCTTCGCCAGTCTCATACATGATGCCAAGATTGATCATCGCGTCAGTATTGCCGCGCTGCGCAGCAAGGTCGTACCAGGCGATTGCAGTCTGGTCGTCAGCCTGGACGAGTTGGCCTTCGTCATAGATGGCACCAATATTGAACGCCGCCGTGTCATCGCCGTCAGCGGCAGCTTTCTCGAACCATTGAAGCGCCTTGTCGACATCCGGCTGCGTGCCCAGACCATCGCGATAGGCAACGCCGAGATTATACGCGGCAAGTGTATTGCCGCTGTCGGCAGCCTGCTGATAATACGCAAACTCAGCCTTGTCGTCGCCGAGACGACCCATAAGCATGCCATAGTTCACCATGGCAGCCGCGTAACCATCCTTTACCGCCGTGCTGTAGGCATTCATCGCCTGATCGGGCTGGTCGACGCTATTGAGCGCTCGGCCCAGCTGATACGCGAAACGCGGGTTCCCTGTCGTATCGAAAGCGATGCGGCATGCCTGAACGGCCTGATTGCCTATGTCGGCAATGTTGACAGGCGCAAAATCGCCGTTGCGCTGTTGGTCGTAAGGGCTGCCTGCCAGGCGATCGCAATCACCCTGCTGCGCCGAGGCAAGAAGGAGGTTGTTGCGCTCGGCAGCATCAGGTGAGACAGTCAGCGCAAGAAGCGCGACAGCGGCACCTGTGGTAATCGCAAAACCCTTGTTGACTTTCAGAGTCCGGGATTTCATTGTTCGCTCCGACTCAAAACACTTTCAGATTGCTTAATGAACGCAGCACTCGTGTGCTTGTTCCGCGTATTCGCATCGAGTGTCCTTTCAGAGCCTCTGTAATCCGCACGATTTCGTGAAGTTTAGCGTGATATTGTCGGCATCGATTGGATGTTCCGGTGTTCTCGGAATGGGCGTGAGATTGTCTTTGCGTCTGCTTTGATGTTAAGCGGGATCGGCATCCCCAAAACACTCAGCGGAACAGCTCCATGAAAACGCTCCAGATTCGCCGCCCCGACGATTGGCATCTCCATCTGCGGGATGGCGCAGTGCTGGAGGGCGTGATCGGCGATACGAGCCGTCACTTTGCCCGTGCGATCATCATGCCGAACCTCGTTCCCCCGGTCGTGACCACGGCCGATGCCACAGCTTATCGCTCACGTATCATGGCTGCCCTGCCGCAAGGGCATAGGTTCGAGCCGCTGATGACCCTCTATCTGACGGAGCATACGAACCCGGATGATGTGGAGGAAGGCAAGAAGAGCGGTCTCATTACTGCCGTGAAGCTCTATCCTGCGGGCGCCACGACCAACTCCCATGGCGGCGTGCGTGATCTGGAAAAGGCCATGCCGGTTTTGGAGCGCATGGCGAAGATCGGCCTGCCGCTTTGCGTGCATGGTGAGGTCACGACGCCCGAAGTCGACATCTTCGATCGCGAGGCGGTGTTCATCGAGACGGTGCTTGATCCGCTGCGCAAGCGGCTTCCGGAACTGAAGGTAACGATGGAGCATGTCACCACCTCGGACGGTATCGACTACATCAAGTCGTCCAAGGCGAACCTTGCAGGCTCGATCACTACGCATCACCTGATCATCAACCGCAACGACATTTTGGTCGGCGGCATCCGCCCGCATTATTACTGCCTGCCGGTCGCCAAGCGCGAGAGCCATCGCCTAGCCTTGCGGGCCGCTGCGACATCCGGCGACCATCGTTTCTTCCTTGGCACGGATTCCGCGCCGCATGTCGACCCGTTGAAGGAATGTGCCTGTGGCTGCGCCGGCATCTATACTTCGGTGAACACGATGAGCTGCCTTGCTCATGTCTTCGAGCAGGATAATGCTCTGGAAACGCTGGAAGCCTTTGCATCGCTGAATGGTCCGGCATGGTACGGGCTTCAGCCGAACGAAGAGAAGATCACGCTTGAGAAGCAGGACGTTCAGGTCGAGTTTCCTGCAAAACGCGATACCGGCGCCGGTGCAATCACCGTTTTCGACCCGGGCTTCCAGATCTTCTGGAATGTCTTAGACTGAAATTACTGGTTGTTCCTGCCGGGTTGATATTTATTCGAGTTGTAGCTCTCCAAAGGTAATAATCTGGAGAGATTCTCATCTTAGCTTCTGCTCGTTTATTGAATAAATCTTCGAAGAGAATTCCGGCATGATGCTCGACTATCAGTCTCTTCTGCTTGCTCTCGGCGTATCCGCTGCATGTCTGATGGTCACCTTGTTCGGCACCTGGTTTTCCCGCCGGACGGACTCTTTCCTTTTGACGCTGGTAATTTCGCTTTGCCTCGTTGTGGCCGGCATTATTGTCTACAGCACGTTCACGGCCCGATCAGGTGTTACGCCTGCCGCCATAGCCTACGCTCTGTTCATGAGCGGATTTTCCACAATTTACGCGGCATCCGTGCAATTCCGTACGGGAATGTCACCCTGGCGATTGGCCGGCACTTTGTCCTTTGTCAGCCTTGCCCTTGGCATGCCGCTAATTCTCGTCGGGCTCGACGGGCTCGGCCTGATCATCATGAATGTCCTGACGGCCACCCTTCTTGTCGGCACGGGGTGCCAATACTGGACGGCACGCAAAGAGGCTCCTGGTCCTTTGCTTGGCATGGTCGTTCTTTATTGTGTCAGCGGTTTCTCCTTCGCGCTTTGTGCCGGTGTTCTCATTGCGGATGGCCGCCTGAGCCTGGGTGAACCGCCGGTAAACTGGGCGGAAAATCTCAATATCGGCATCTGCATCGCGGGCATGACCGGCATTGGCGCCTTGTCGCTGGCGCTTCATCAGTGGCGTATGGCTGCCCTTCACCGGCATGAGGCGATGACCGATGCCCTGACCGGCCTCATCAATCGTCGCGCCTTGTTCGATCAGTATGGCGGACGCAAGCTGAATGCGTCGACCGCCGTGATCGTCTTCGATATCGACCGGTTCAAGTCGATCAACGACCGGTTCGGCCATTCCGCAGGCGATGAGGTTCTGAAACTTTTTGCGCAGGACATGCTGTCGGAAATGGTTCCGGCCGGATCCGCAGCACGGCTGGGTGGCGAGGAGTTTGCCATGGTTGTCGGCGAAGTCATGTCCGGTCGCGCTGAAAGGATCGCCAACGCGGTGCGTATGCGTTTTGCGGCCCGGGACATCGCCATAGACGGAAAACTCCTTCGCTGCACGGTAAGTGCGGGCGTGTCAGTGGGTGCCCCGGAAGGTTTGCCGTTCGAAACGGTCCTGAATCTTGCTGATGGCGCTCTTTACGAAGCAAAGGATGCCGGTCGCGATCGTGTCGAGATCGCATCCTACCTGCGGTCGGTTCCCCCTGCGCCTGACAGCCGCACTTCAGCCTGAAAATTTCATCACTAATCTATCCGCTGGCGTATCTGACACCATGCTGCTATTGCGGCGCGTGGTTTGAAGCAATGTCCAGCGAAAATCTGCAGCAGTTTCGCGTTCGGACTTGCGAATAAAGAAAAGCAGCGATTAAGGAGCGGGCGCATGATCCAGACCACATTTACCGACCGGAACGTAATGGCCGAACTGATGGCAAAGATGCTCTGGGAAATCGGAGCCGTGCATTTCAGCGCTGACAAGCCCTACAAGTTCTCCTCCGGCATGATGAGCCCCGTCTATATCGACTGCCGCAAGCTGCTTTCCTTCCCGCGTGTTCGCTCCACCATTATGGATTTTGCCGCAGCCACCGCTTTGCGCGAAGCCGGCTTTGAGAAGTTCGATTGTATCGCGGGTGGTGAAACTGCGGGCATTCCGTTCGCTGCCCTTTTGTCGGAACGCCTCGGCCTGCCGATGATCTATGTCCGCAAGAAGCCCAAGGGCCACGGTCGTGCATCGCAGATCGAAGGCCATCTGCCGGAGGGGGCCCGTGTCCTCGTCATCGAAGACCTCGTCACGGTCGGCGGCGGCATGTTCACCTTCATCGACGCCATCCGCGCAGCAGGCGGCGTGGTTGACCATGGTATGTCGCTGTTCTTCTACGACATGTATCCGCAGGTCGCCGAGCGTTTTGCCAATGGCAAGGTTCAGTTCAATTACATCGCCACATGGCGCAACGTTTTGGCTGTTGCCCGTGAGCAGAAGCTGTTCGACGAAAAGACCTTTACGGAAGTCGAATCCTTCCTCGACGCGCCATTGGCGTGGTCGGGTCGCAATGGTGGTGTAGCTGAGCTTTCGCTCTAGCAATGATATAAAAGCTCAGGTATCGATGGGCGAAACAATGATCTCGGGAGGAAATCGATGATCCTGTGCTGCGGCGAAGCTTTAATCGACATGTTGCCGCGTGAGACGACGCTCGGCGAACCGGCGTTTTCGCCCTATGCCGGTGGCGCCGTCTTCAACACCGCGATTGCTCTAGGCCGTCTGGGTGTCCCGACGGCCTTCTTCACCGGTCTGGCTGATGACATGATGGGCGACATCCTGCGCGAGACGCTGCGCAAGAGCAATGTCGACTTCAGCTATTGCGCCATCGCCTCGCGGCCCTCGACCATCGCTTTCGTCAAGCTGGTGAATGGTCATGCAACCTACGCCTTTTACGACGAAGGCACCGCTGGCCGCATGATCACCGAGGCCGACCTACCGGCAATCGGAGACGAATGCGAGGCGCTGCATTTCGGCGCAATCAGCCTGATCCCCGAACCCTGCGGCTCGACCTACGAGGCGCTGATGCTGCGCGAGCATGAAAAGCGCGTCATCTCGCTCGATCCGAACATCCGCCCCGGCTTTATCAAGGACAAGGCGGCTCATCTCGCCCGTATCCGACGCATGGCCGCCATGTCGGATATCGTAAAATTCTCGGATGAGGATCTCGCCTGGTTCGGCCTGGAAGGCGACGAGGATACGCTCGCCCGCCACTGGCTGCATCACGGCGCAAAGCTCGTTGTCGTCACCCGCGGTGCCGAAGGTGCTGTCGGCTATACGGCGGATCACAAGGTAACGGTTCCGAGTGAACGGGTGACGGTCGTCGATACGGTCGGCGCCGGCGACACATTCGATGCCGGTATTCTCGCGTCGCTGAAGATGCAGAACCTGCTGACCAAGGCCCAGGTCGCAAGCCTCACCGAAGACCAGATTGCTAAGGCACTCGCCCTCGGCGCCAAGGCAGCTGCCGTGACGGTTTCGCGGGCGGGGGCAAATCCACCCTTTGCAAACGAGATCGGGCTGTAATCGAGCCTTCCGCAGCGAATAAAAAAGCCCTCCGGAACGTCCTTCCGGAGGGCTTTTTGTTTGATTGTAACGAGCTTACTTCTTCAGGCCAGCCAGCGTCTTCACCAACCCTTGAGTCGAGGAATCGTGGCCGGCGGCGCTTTCCTTGCCTTCGACGACCGGAAGCAGGCCAGTCGCCAGTTCCTTGCCCAGTTCCACGCCCCACTGGTCGAAGGAGTTGATGCGGAACAGCACGCCTTCGACGAAAACGCGGTGCTCGTAGAGCGCTACGAGGCGGCCGAAGGCAAACGGCGTCAGCTTGTCATGCACGAAGGTGATCGACGGACGGTTGCCGGTAAACACGCGGTGTGGCGCGATAAAGTCGGCCTGTTTGTCCTCCATACCCTTGGAGGTCAGCTGGGCTTTCGCTTCCTCGAAAGTACGGCCCTTCATCAACGCTTCCGACTGCGCCAGGCAATTGGCGATCAACAGGTCGTGCTGATGGCGAAGCTCCGGCTCGAATCCGTTTGCCGCGATCATGAACTCGGCCGGAATGATGCTCGTGCCCTGGTGGATCAGCTGGTAGAAGGCGTGCTGGCCGTTGGTGCCGGGCTCGCCCCAGACGACCGGGCCGGAATTGCCCTCGACCGGCGTACCGTCGATCGTCACGCCCTTGCCGTTCGATTCCATATCGAGCTGCTGTAGATAGGCCGGGAAGCGGAGCAAGCGCTGGTCATAGGGCAGGATCGCGCGGGTCGGGTAACCCAGAACGTTGCGATGATAAAAGCCGATCAGGCCCAGCAGCATCGGCAGGTTTTCACGAACCGGTGCCTCGCGGAAATGCTTGTCCATCGCATGTGCGCCATCAAGAAACTTGCCGAAATTGTCCGGCCCGATAGCGATCATCAGCGGCAGGCCGATAGCCGACCAGATCGAATAACGGCCGCCGACCCAGTCCCAGAAGCCGAAGACCCGCTCTGCATCAATGCCGAAGGCCGCCACCTTCTCGAGCGCGGTGGAGACGGCGCAGAAGTGATGCTCTACGGCGGCATCGCCCAGCTTGTCCGCGATGAACCTGCGGGCCGTGGCCGCATTGGTCATCGTCTCGACCGTCGTGAACGTCTTGGACGCAACGATAAACAGCGTCGTCTCCGCATCGAGCAGCTTCAGCGTATCGGCAATATGCGCGCCATCGACATTGGAAACGAAATGCGCGCGTGGGCCGTCATGGTAAGGAGCGAGCGCCAGCGTTGCCATGACCGGGCCGAGGTCCGAACCGCCAATGCCGATATTAACGACATCGGTGATCTTTTTGCCGGTTGCGCCTTTCAAGGCGCCGGAACGGATGCCATCGGCAAACTTGCCCATCGCTGCCAGAACGGAATTGACGTCCGGCATGACATCCTTGCCGTCGACCAGAACCGGCGTGTTGGACCGGTTGCGTAGCGCCGTATGCAGCACTGCGCGGTCTTCGGTGAAGTTGATGGCGACGCCGGAGAACATCTCCTCGCGCTTCTTCGCCACGCCGCCGGCATCGGCTAGCTTCTCAAGCAGCGTGAGGATTTCCTCGTTCACCGCGGTCTTGGAATAATCCATGGTGAGATCATCGAAGCGGGCGCTGAATTTTTCGAAGCGGCCCGCATCCCTGGCGAAAGCGGCACGAATGTCCGTCGCCTTGGTAGCGTCTGCGGTTGCCTTGAGCTCTTGGACGATGGTCTGCATGATTTCCTCGCATTCTGCAGAATGATGCAGGGGAACCTATTCGCTTTCTTGTTCAAATCAAGCGTCACCGTTGCGTCTTTTGCGTAACGGCTCAGTCAATTGTCCATTTCACTGGCCGACGGCCGTCTCCACCGTGTTGCCGACTGCCTGTCCGAAACGGCCGACCTGATCGTTATAACTGCGCCGTGTTGCCGGGTCGAAGATCGCAATCGGCGTGCTGACGGCGACACTCGCTGCGCCGCCCACGGTTTGTGCGGTGCCGAGCGCCACAGCCCCCAGTCGTTCGCCAAGCCCGACATCGCTGTCGGTCACGGTCTGCCCTGCAATCAGCCGGTTTCCGATCAGCTTCACCACTTCCGGGCTTTCGGCGAACTTGCCATGGTTCAGCCTGTCGCCGCCCTTGAGCTTGGTCAGGTCCAGCACAACGATTCCGGCTTTCTCGAATTCGCTGCGATACGGCTCGACAGTCGGGTCGACCTGGCCCAGCCGGTCGATATTGCCGGAGATCCGCCGGGACAGGCTGAGAGCCCGGTCATCCTGCGATACGAAAAGGGTGAAGTGCGGGTGCTTGGGACCAAGCTCGGCAAACTGCCGGCCGAACACGTCGACATCGAGATCCGGCGAGGCCAGAATGACGTTCTGGATCTTGGGCGCCACGCGACCGTCGCGGATTGCCATTTGGCGCAGCGCCTCGACCGTGAGCCAGGACCCCATGGAATGCGCCATGATCGTCACTTCGCCGACCGCAGGATCGGTAGAAAGCTGACGCAGCATGTTCTCCAGCGCATCGCGGGAATAGTTGGTGCTTTCCTTGTCGTAGTTATAGGCAAAGATGCTGCCGCGCGACGGCCAGGTGAAAAGTACCGGCGCCACGTCCGTATTGGAATCATGAACAATCTGCGCAAAGCGATAGACGGCATCCTCGTAGCGATTGTTGAACCCGTGGACAAAGACCATCACCCTGCGGCTCTTGGGCAGGTTATGATGCAGCCAGTTGCGCGCACCGCCGATCTGCAGCGGGGTGACCGAAAGCGTGGCGAATTCCTTGGCGGGGTTGGCAGGAAGCTTTTTCGGCCATTGCACCTGACCCACTTCACGTGCGCTGTCGGGCGGTATCGAAACCTTGATTTCAGTGACGGAGGGTTCTCGTCCGCGTTCACCGGAGAACAGGATGCCGGGCGCTTCGGTCGGCTTGCGGGTTGTCGCCACCAGCACATCGACGGTCGAGGTATCGGGAACGGACGCAGTAGCAGTCGGAATGAGCACGCCTTCGGGCCTGCCGGCGCAGCTCGAAAGCGCAGCGACGAGCGAAGCAACGGCAATCAGGCGAAACGAAAATCCGGCACGGTTTTGCAAGCGAACTCCAACAGCTTATCCCCGGCACCACAGCTCGTGAGTAGTTGAGCGCGAAGGTGCCGTCCACTGCTAAACGGAGGAGATGACAGCGACAAGTCACTCTTGGTTCTGACCTGTCGCCGTGTTGCAACGGCGCTGGAGCAATGCCAGCAAAAGTGGAAACCGGTTTTGCGTCCGGAATTGCGCGGAAATAAGGTGCTTACCGCAACTCCCGCCGCAGGATCTTGCCGACATTGGATTTCGGCAGCAGATCGCGGAATTCGATGACGCGCGGCCGCTTGTAGTTGGTCAGGTTCGCGGCACAATGGGCCTTGAGATCCGCCTCGCTCAGGTTCGGGTCCTTCTTCACCACAAACAGTTTCACCGCCTCGCCGGAATTCGGGTCGGGAATGCCGACTGCTGCACACTCCAGCACGCCGGGATGCATCGCCGCCACTTCCTCGACCTCGTTGGGATAGACGTTGAAGCCGGAAACCAGGATCATGTCCTTCTTGCGGTCGACGATTTTGACATAGCCCTGGCGGTCCATGTAGCCCATGTCGCCGGTGCGGAAAAAGCCGTCCGGCGTCATCACCTTTGCGGTTTCATCCGGCCGGTTCCAATAGCCCGCCATCACCTGTGGGCCGCGAATGCAGATTTCGCCCACATCGCCAAGTTCGACATCATGGCAGTCATCGTCCCGGATCGCAATTTCGGTCGACGAGACCGGCAGGCCGATCATGCCGGAAAATTCCTTGGTATCCAGCCGGTTGGCGGTCGCGACGGGAGAGGTCTCGGAAAGTCCGTACCCTTCCGTGATCGGGCAGCCGGTCATTGCCAGCCAGCGCTCGGCGACCGGCCGCTGCACCGACATGCCGCCGCCGAAGACGAGGATCAACGACGAGTGGTCGAGCTTCTGGAAGTCGGCATTGTTCATTAACGCATTGAACAGCGTATTCAGTCCCGGAAAGATGTGAACGGGGTGTTTCTGTAATTCCTTGACGAAGGCCGGGATGTCGCGCGGATTGGCGATCAGAAGGTTATGGCTGCCGGTCGCAACCCCCATCAGCGAATTCACCGTCAGTGCGAAGATGTGATAGAGCGGCAGCGCGCAGAGGAACTGCAGCTGCTCCGGGCGCGGCTTGTTGAGGAAGGCGGTTTCCAGCCATGTTCCCATCTGCTCCTTGTTGGAGAGAAGGTTGGCATGGGTGAGGATGGCGCCCTTGGATACGCCGGTTGTTCCGCCGGTATATTGAAGAAAAGCGACATCATGCGGGCCGACGTCAATCGACCTCAGCGTCGTTCCTGCGCCTTCATTGAGTACGGTCCTGAAGCTGGAATGGCCGGGCAGCGACCATGCCGGTACCAGCTTCTTCACCTTGCGCACGACCAGATTGACGATATGCCCTTTGACGCCCAGCATGTCGCCCATCGTCGCAACGACGACATGTTTGACGCTTGTCGCAGGCAACACCTGCTGCGCGGTTGCGGCAAAATTCTCCAGCAGAAACAGCGCTTTCGCACCGGAATCCTTCAGCTGATATTCAAGCTCGCGCGGCGTATAGAGCGGATTGACGTTGACGACCACCAAGCCGGCGCGAAGAATGCCGTAGACGATCACCGGGTTCTGCAGGACGTTCGGTAGCATCACCGCTACGCGGTCGCCCTTCTCCAGCCCCTTGGCCTGAAGCCAGCCGGCTATTCTGCGGCTTTCGGCCTCCAACTGACGGAATGTCAGCGATTTTCCCATGCTGGTGAAGGCGGGCCGGTCACCATAACGGGCGCAACTCTCCTCGAAAAGCTGCCCGAGCGAGCGATGAGCCAGCGGCGGAATCTCTTCGGGCACTCCGGGCGGATAGGACTTCAGCCAGATCTTGCGCGGGTTCGTCGGGGCTCTCGCCACCTGTTCGTTCATGAGAGCATCCTCCATGCTCGTTGCCCTTACCTGAAGGCTATGGAAAAGTCCTCCACTTCTCCAAAGCCTATATTAGGTCATTCACAGGAACCGGAAAAGACTGGTCCATTCTCGAACAGCTAGATGACTTTAACGTAAGCGTCAATTGTCGCAGGCCGAGAAGATTTTCGGGAACGATTGCCGTGGGGGGAAGTTCTATTCACATGACGAAAAGATCAAAGGAGGTACGTCATGTTGCATCAGGAACCCCGTGCAGGTCAGGATCCGTATGTGAAGGATACGCCTTCGCTGATCGCCAGTGATAAGGTTGAGGGCACTGCAGTCTATGGCGCCGACGGTAAGCGGATCGGCTCGATCGAACGCATTCTGCTCGAAAAGCGCGGCGGCCGTGTCAGTTATGCGGTCCTGAGCTTCGGCGGTTTCCTTGGCATCGGCGATGACTATTACCCGCTGCCATGGGAAAAGCTGCACTATGACGAACAGCTCGACGGTTACCGCATCGACCTGACCAAGGATCAGATTACCGGTGCTCCGAAATATCACGATCTCGACGACGATAGTTTCTATCGAGCAAATGACCGGAAGGTTTACGACTATTACGGCGTTCCGCCTTACTGGATGTAATCCGATCTGATCGTTCTGAGAGAGGCCCCACGCGGGCCTCTTTTCGTTTGCTTAAGCCTATTCTGGCACGGTCCCGCCAAGGCGGTTTGGCCAACGGGGATTGCTGTCATGGCGGAAAAGGCGGGCGGAGTGCGTGATCTGGAGCGGGAGGATCTGCCTGCCGTGGCAGAACTTTTCCAGAAGACATTCCGTGGTTCGCAGCCTGTACGTCCTTCGATGATCCAGTATCTGCGCGAGGTGCTCTTCGATCATCCCTGGTACGACGAGGAAATTCGTTCCAAGGTTTTCATCGACAAAAGCGGCGGTGTGCAGGGCTTCATCGGTGTATTTCCATCCCGCCTCGAAATAAACGGTCGCCCCATCCGCGCGGCCTTTGCCGGCTCCATGATGGTGGATCGGCATGAGCAGAATCCACTGGCAGGTGCCCGTCTCCTGCGTGCCTTCCTCACCGGGCCGCAGGATATCTCACTGACGGAAACCGCCAATGCCCTGGCGCTCGGCATGTGGCAGAAGCTCGCCCTGCCTTTGGATATAGCTTACAGTCTCAACTGGCTGCGAATCCTGCGCCCTGCAGGCACGGCCGTTCAGGTTGCCGAGCGCGGGCTGAAAGCTGCGCGTTTTCTCCGCCCCGTTGCATCACTGTCAGACGGCATGATCGATCGCATGGGAGTGAAGGCGTTTCGGGCGCCGCCGATCCATGGGGCAGGGCGCGTAAATTTCTGGGATGCATCGCGGGAAGATTTTACCCAAGCGGTGCTGAAACTCTCCGAACTCTTTCCCCTGCGCCCGCAGTGGAACCGAGCGTCGCTGGATTGGTTCATGGATCATGCGCAGGAAAAGCGCCAGTTTGGTAAGCCCTCGTGGCGTATCGCCGAGTCCCGCAGCGGCGAGCTGGTCGGTTGTTACGTCTATTACGGTCGCCCGCGCGGGATTGGCTGGCTACTGCAGGCCGTCTGCGCACCAAATATCGCCGGCGAAATGGTCGACGATCTGTTTGCACATGCCGATGCCGCGGGCTGTGTCGCTATCCGCGGCGCCGGCCATCCTTGGCTGACGCCCGAACTCATCAGCCGGAAGACGCTGTTTTACGGCCGCGCTTTTTTCGTCGCCCATGCAAAGGACAAAAGCCTGCTGGAACCGATCAAGGCCGGCGAAGCCCTGATCAGCGGGCTCGCCGGAGAAAACTGGATGCGCCTGATCGGCGACGATTTCGACTGAGCCCGATCGGGTTTAGTCGAGCATCGTCAGCGGCGGGGCGTGCAGGTAATCGGCAACCTTGCGCTTCGAGGCGATATTGCGCCAGACCGCATCCACCTGATCCGGTGTAAGCCCCGCGGCGTCCGCGGTCTCTTCGCGGGAAATACCGTTATCCAGCGCATAGAGGCAGATATCCATCCGGTCATAGGGCAGCGAGAAATAATACTCGTCCTGTCCCTGTGGCAGCGACCATGTGTCGGTCGTCGGTGGGCGACGGCGGATCTCTTCCGGCACGCCGAGCGCTTCCGCCAGCTGATAGACCTGGGTCTTGTAGAGATGCGCGATCGGCTTGAAATCGGCCGCGCCATCGCCGTTCTTGACGAAGAACCCCTGGTCGTATTCGAGCCTGTTCGGAGTGCCTGCAACGCCGAAGTTCAGACGGTCGGCATGATAATATTCGATCTGCTTGCGCGTCCGCTGCTTCATGTTGGCGGCGGCGATCATGCCGAGATAGACGTCGAGCGGCATCCGGTGCCGGCTCTGCTCGCCTTGCGGATTGGCGACCACCAGCCAGGAGATGTTGTAACCGCGCCCCGTGAGAGCATCCTCCAGCACCACCTTGCAGCCCCAGCCGTCACCGAATTCCGGCACGACCTGACGGATAAAGCCGTCACGGCGGGCGTAGCAGCCCTGGGCGGCGAGTGACGGGCCGATATCCTCCAGTACCGTTTCGATGCCAACCGCCTCCGCCAGCGCCTTGCCGAGCCGCAGACTGTCCGGGTCGCTGTCATGTTCCGGCATGAACACGCCGGTCACCTTGCCCTTGCCGAGCGCGCGGGCGCAAAGCGCGGCCGTCACGCTGGAATCGATGCCGCCGGAAAGGCCGAGCACGGCACCGCGCTTGCGTAGGTCTTTCAGTACCGTCAGGCGCAGCCATTCGCAAATGCGCTCGATCTCCGCCTCGGCATCGAGCACGAGGTTCTTTGCGGAAAACGATGTGGTCGGTTTCAAGCGGGCAGGGGCGTTTGTCATGCGACATTGTCCTCGATATCGGGAGCGGATTGTTCGGCCGTAAGGCGGATCTTACCGGTGCTGGTCTTTGGCAGTGCGTCGCGAAACTCGACGCTTTTCGGCACCATATAATCTTCGAGATGAGCCGCGCAGTGGCGCAGGATATCCTTTTCGGAAAGTTCGGCATCAGGCTCCAGCGCGACATAGGCGCGGATCAACTGGCCGAACACCGGATCATCAACGCCGGCGACAGCCGCCTCTCGAATACCGGGAAGCGCGTAGAGAACCCGCTCCACTTCCTGTGGACTGACCTTCTCGCCGCGGGTCTTGATGATGTCGTCGCGCCGGCTGACGAAATACAGAAAGCCGTCTTCGTCGGCCCTGAACAGGTCGCCGGTATGAAGCCGTCTGCCATGGGCAACGGGCAGCAGCTTGGTGGACGAACTCAGCTCGTCTCTCCAGTAGCCGCTCATTACATGCGGTCCTTCGATCACCAGTTCACCGATCTCGCCGGCGCCGAGCGCACTACCGTCCTCATCGATGATCAAGGCGCGCGTTCCCGGAATGGCCCGGCCGACGGAGAGCGGCCGCCGATCGGCCTCTTCCGCCGGAAGATAGGTCGCGCGAATACATTCCGTCTGGCCGTACATCAGAAACAGTTGAGTGTCCGGCAGCAGGGCACGAAGACTCTGGCTGACAGACGGAGGCATGGCGGCGGCAGCGCTGGTGATATAGCGTAGCTGGGGCAGGAAATCCGGCTGTAGATCCTGCATGCCCGTGATCAACGCCGCCATCGGCGGCACCAGCGGAAATCCGGTTGCCTTCACTTCAGCGAGGCGTTGAAGCGTCTTGCGCGGAAAGGCAAAGCTCTTCTCCAGAACCAGTGTTCCACCGACCATCACCATGGTCAGGATCTGGGTGATCCCGTAACCGAAGGAGATCGGCAACACGCTCAATATTATGTCGTCGGAGTGGTTTTCCAGATAGTCGATAATCGCGCCACAGGCCGCGAGCAGGCTGGCATGGCTGTGCATCACGCCCTTCGGCGTGCCGGTCGAACCCGATGTGTGGATCAGAAGCGCCAGCGCTTCGCTGTCCACCTGTCGCGGCAGTTCGGCCTTGCCGTCATGAGTGGCAATCGCCTCATAGGCCAGCCAATCTTCGGTGGCGCTCGTTGGCAGGGTGCCGAATGCAATTTTGAGAGGAACATGATCCGCACCGCTGAGTGCACTGTCCACCAAGCTCAGGAAACGGGCCTGCGCAAGGATGGTATAAGGTTCTGTACTCTCGATGATGGCGCGCAGCTTGTCCTGCTTGATCGAGGCATGGAGAGGGCAGGGTACCGCCCCGGCCTTCCACGCGGCGAAGAATGCGACGACCGCCTCGGCCGAATTTTCGGCAATCATCAAAACCCGATCGCCGACCTTGATACCGTTCGCGACCAGGCTTGCCGCCAGATAGTCCGATAGTCTGTCCAACTCCCCGTAGGACAGCTGGGTCCCGCCGGCGATCAGCGCCATCTTCGATCCGAAACGACCGGCGCTTTGGCGAAGATGATCCTCGATACGCATGGCCGGTCCGCTGGCCTCAAGCCGCCGCGGCCGGCAGCTTCGATGCCAGATATCGCGTCATGTTGGCGATGCTGTCGAGATTTTCCGGAACGATCTCATCGTCCGCAATGGAAATGCCGAACGTCTGCTCCAGAAAGGCGATGACTTCGAGCACGCCGGTGGAATCGATCACGCCGCTTTCCAGCAATGACTGATTGTCGTCGAGTTCAGCATCGGCGCGAAACAGAAAGTTTTCCGCAATGAATTCCCGCACGGGAGCGTTGAACTTGTCGGTCATCAGAATAAGCCTTCCCCAGAGAGTGGCCTATTCAGCGGTTTCAACACGCGCGGCCACTATTACCCATGGTCTGACCCTGCATCAAACACCTGAATCTTTCGCTAAGCCCGCATTTCCACTTTGATACATTCCCGAAAATGTTCAGGTCGATACTTTACAGAGCGTTGGACGGCGTGCCTTTTTCGAAATTCTCGACATGTCCGATTACCTGCGCCCAGAGCGCTTGCATCGCCTCGTCGCTCGCCCAGGCGACATGCGGGGTGAGGATTACATTCGGCCGGTCGAGCACGGTCAGAAGTGGATTGTCGGCTGCCGGCGGCTCTTTGGTCAGCACGTCGAACCCGGCGCCGGCAATCAGCCCCTCATCCAGAGCCGTCACAAGGTCGGCCTCATTCACCAGCCCGCCCCTTGCGGTATTGATGATCAGCGGATGCCTTTTCATCCGGCGGAATTCCTCGATACCGATCAGATCGCGCGTCTCGGGCTTCAGCGGCATATGCAGCGTGATGATGTCGGCCTCTTCGAGCACCGTTTCGAACGGCGTATAGCCCTCCGCCGCCTTGGCTGCACCCTTGCGTCCGGCAAACATCACCTTCATGCCCAGCGCCTTGGCGATCCGTGCCACCGATTGGCCCAGCGTGCCGCCACCGAAAATGCCGATCGTGGAATTGGCCAGATCACGGATCGGATGGTTGAAGAAGCAGAACTGGTTGGCGCGCTGCCACTCGCCTGCAATCACATCCTCGCGAAAGCCGACGATCGAGCGGCGTAGCGCAAAGATCAGCGCAAACGTATGCTCCGGCACGGTATTGACCGCATAACCGCGCACATTCGAAACCACGATGCCGCGCTCCTTGGCGAAGGCGAGATCGATTACGTCGTAGCCGGTCGCCGCGACCGTGATCATTTTCAGCTTCGGCGCAGCCTTGATCGACGCTTCGCGCACCGGTGCCTTGTTTGTGATGACGATATCCGCCTCGCGGATTCGTCCCGCCACCTCTGTCTCCGGCGTCTTGCCATATTCGACCCATTCATGGGGAAAGCTCGGCCGGGTGATCGTCACCGCAGGACCGATCGTGTCGCGATCGAGGAAAACAATCTTCGTCATTGGAGCCTCCCAAAAAAGTAAAGCATGTCGCGCAAAAGTGTGCAGCGGTTTTGCGCTGAAGACATGCGACAAATCAAGAATCTAAAGCGTGTGAGCGAATCCGAAGGATCGCGACACGCTTTAGTTCCGGCTTGCATTCGGCGCGCGCCTGTTTGAGGAATGTAGTCCTACAACATTCGGGCTTTCGTGAAAGCCCGAAGAACGGCCAAGTTGACCTGTATGGGGGAGTTGCATGGGGGAAGTTCTCGACCTCGATTGCGTGGTCGTCGGTGGTGGTGTCGTCGGTCTGGCTATTGCCCGCCGGCTGGCGATGGCGGGGCGTGAGGTCGTCGTTCTCGAAAGCGAGCCGTTGACTGGCAGCATCACCTCCTCGCGCAACAGCGAGGTCATCCATGCCGGGCTCTATTATGCAAGCGGCAGCCGCAAGGCGGAACTCTGCGTCAAGGGCAGGGATGCGCTTTATGCCTATTGCCGCGCGCGCCATGTCCCGCACCGCCAATGCGGCAAGCTTGTCGTCGCTTCCGACCCCGATGAGGTCGCCTATCTGGAAAAGCTGCTGAAACAGGCTGCAGCCAACGGCGTCGACGATTGCTACCTCATCGATGCCGCGGAACTGCATGCACTCGAGCCGCAGATTACCGGCCATGCGGCGCTCGTTTCGCCGTCGACCGGCATCATCGACAGCCACGGCCTGATGGATGCCTATATTGCCGATATCGAGGCTCATGGCGGCACGATTGTCGTAAACTCTCCGCTTCTCTCCGGCGAATTGACAGCCAATGGGCTAAATCTCTCCGTTGGCGGCAATGACCCTTTCACCGCGAACGCACGGCTGGTTGTTAATTCGGCGGGGCTTGAGGCATGGTCGGTCTCTGAAAACTTGGCAGGGCTTGATCCTGCAACAATTCCGCATCGCTCCTACGCCAAGGGCAATTATTTTGCCCTGTCTGGCAAGGCACCGGCCAGTCGGCTGATCTATCCGGTACCGGAACCGGGTGGCCTCGGCACGCATCTGACACTCGATCTCGCCGGACAGGCGCGGTTCGGGCCTGATGTCGAATGGGTGGAAGCCCCAAACTACGATGTCGATCCGGCCCGCTCGGAAAAATTCTATGCCGCGATCCGTAAATACTGGCCGCATCTGAAGGATGCCTCGCTGCAGCCGGCCTATGCCGGCGTGCGGCCAAAGACGGTAGGCCCCGAAGGCGGTGGCGGCGGCGACTTCATCATCCAGGGACCGCAGGTTGCGGGACATCAGGGTTACGTGGCGTTATACGGTATCGAATCTCCTGGCCTCACCTCGTCGCTTGCCATCGCCGATGAGGTCTGGAGGCTGATTTCCGAATAAAAGTCGTGGGTATGGACCGGTCAGCCTCGGCATCCGCCCTTGTGTCATGTCCCTGACATCCGTCCGTGCTTGGCTCCTTCGCCAAGCCCGATGAGCCGCGCCCCATGAAGGCGGAGCCCGACGCTGATATATCGAGGCCCAACGGAGATCGCTTGTGATGTCGCTTATTCTAGGCCTTGTTTCCGGTGCACTGATCGCTGCCAACGGCATCAGTATCGGCATTGCGATGGGTCGCCTGTCGCGCAGAGGCAGCCCGGCACCAGCGCTCACCGAAAAGCCGCCTGTCTCCGTCGTCATCCCGGCCTGCGGCATCGAGAATTTCACCCCCCTGACGCTAGAACGCGCCTTCGATCTGGATTGGCCGGACTACGAGCTGATTTTCTGTGTTGCCGATGCGCGTGACACGGTCATTCCGACGGTCAAGGAGGTCACGGCGAGGCATCCCGAAATCAAGGCAAGCCTGCTGATTGGCGACGACCGCGTCAGCGCCAATCCGAAGCTCAACAATTGCGTCAAGGGTTGGCGTGCTGCGGTGAACGACTGGGTTGTCCTGGCCGATTCCAACGTTCTGATGCCGCGCGATTATATTGGCCATCTCATGGCGGCGCGTCGACCGAACACCGGTCTTGTTTGCTCCACTCCGCTCGGCTCTCGCCCGGAAGGTTTCTGGGCAGAAATCGAATGCGCTTTCCTGAACTCCCAGCAGGCACGCTGGCAATATGCCGGCGAAGCAGTTGGCCTCGGATTTGCCCAGGGCAAGAGCATGTTGTGGTTCAAGCCGATGCTCGATGCGGAAGGCGGCATCGCCGCACTCGGTGCCGAAATTGCTGAGGACGCTGCCGCGACCAAGCTGGTGCGCCGTCTCGGCCGCAAGGTCCATCTTGTCGCCTCGCCATTCGAACAGCCGCTCGGCAGGCGCGAACTCACTCAGATATGGTCTCGACAAGCCCGTTGGGCGCGCCTGCGCCGGGTCACCTTTCCGGCCTTCTTCGTGCCGGAAATCCTGCTCGGTTGCCTGCCGCCGCTTCTACTGGCGCTTGCTGCGGCAGCCTTGTCGACAGGCTCCCCCTCATTCTCGATGATCACCCTTGCCGTCCTCACTGCGGTCTATCTTCCCGAGCTCGCTCTGATCCTGGCAAAGAACTGGCACCTCTCGGTTTGGACGCTTCCTGCTATGCTTGCACGCGATGTGTTGTCACCCGCAATCTGGATGAAAAGCTGGCTGAGCGGTTCATTCGACTGGCGCGGCAACACGATGACGATCGGCACCGAGACAAGCGAGCTGAGTTCTGCGTCCCCGCCCCATTGAAGCCGGGACTAAGGTCAATATCTCCGCGAGCTTCCCATTTGGTTGCGAACCGCTCTATACCGTCTGCTCAGGCAGTTTACGGCTCAGGGCAGGCGCGATGATCGGGGATATCGAGAGGAGAGTGCGGGCAGGCAGAAACCTGCGGATGATGCGCATCCTGCTTGGCGCTGCCGCGTTTTTCATGCCTCCGCTTGTCTCATTGAGAAAGCTGTCGGCTCTTCTCTTCGAGGGCCGGATGCTGATCGAATACCATGCCGACCGACCCGAAGCGGCGGAAAATCTATTCATCCGCCGTGTAAGGAAGAAGCAGCTCACCTTTTGGAGCATATCGACTTACATCACCAGAGTGGTGGAGCCCGGTCACGCTCGGCGGCTGGCCGAAATCCTTGGCGATCCGCGCCTCTCCCCGGGGGCGGCGGTACTTCTGCGCGCAGCTTCTCAGCGTCAGATGAAGGGCGGAAACGAGCCTGCGGGAGTGAACGATTCCGATCAGCAACGTTATCACGAACGACTTGCCGAAGACGGACTGGCCTTCATGCAGGCGGAGCCGGGCTATCTCGACCTGACACTGGCCCTATCGACGGCCCTTTCCGCGGAAGCCTGTGATCGAGAGGACATTTTCGCCGGTGCCATCAGGCATCTGACCACGCAGCTGGTCCATATCGAAAATGATCGAACTCTAGCCCGGTGGCATATGGGCGATGTGGTGACCGCAAGGCTTAGCCTTTTCGATCTTGATGGCGCCCTGCATTTCGTCTCCTCGTCCCATCTGTCAGGAATGACAAAGACACAAAAACTCTCTGCGGAGCTGCAATCTATCGTGGATGAGACCGTGGGTTTTCGTCATGTGATCCGCAAAGCCCATGAGGATATCCTGGCCCGTGCCGGCGGTAGCCGGCTGGCTGTTGTTGCTGACCTGCTCGTCATCTTTTTGCCGGCCGCCGCTTTTCGAAGAAACAAGATCGATTATCCCGGCTTTCGCTCGGACATCCGCTTTGCCCTTTCCGGCATAGTCAAGGCACTCGACAAGCATGGAATACCCTATGCGGTCAGAAGCAGATTGCGGACCCATGGCGTGCTGAATATGTCAGCCCCGTTCTTCGCCTATCACACCGTCTCCGAAACGGATTTCGGCCTGCATTTCAAGGAGACCGACCGGCCGTCCCTGTTCAGCTTCGATCCACGTGGCTATGCAGGCTGGTCAAGATTTTCGACCATGACGCTGGATGAACTGCACGCAGCGGATGTGTCCCAGGAGGCCGCGAGCGACTTCTTCTATCGTGAAAGGCAGCGCGTCATCGGCGGCAATCTGTCGAAATACCGGCAGGCGGATGTCTCCAATGTCGAGGAACTGCCGGAAAAGTTCATTTTCGTCGCGCTGCAACTGATCGGCGATGCCGTCAGCCAACTGGCCTATCTCGACCTGTTCGAAATGGTGGATGACGTCGTCCGGGCAGCGCAGGCTCATGGCATGGCCGTCGTCATCAAGCGGCATCCCCTGTGCACGACGCCGGAAGTCTCGCATTATCTCGGCGAACTCGTCTCCAGAGGCACGATCCGACAGGTCTATTCGAGCATCCACGCCATCATTCCGAAGGCTGAAGCTGTCTGCGTCATCAATTCGGGTGTTGGCGCGGAAGCGCTGCTGCACGAAAAACCGGTCTATGTCTTCGGCCGCTCGGATTACATGGCCGGATGTTTCGTCTGCAAAAGCCGCGGCGATTTTGCCGATCAGTTCGTCCCTGGCCGATCAAGGCTGTCGCCTGATGAGCTGCGGAAATTCTGGTATCTCTTGAGAAATACCTATGCGGTGGACCTGCGCGACCGCGATCGCGCGACAGCCGAAATCGAAACGCGAGTGATTGACCATTTGAAAACGTATCAGGTAGGCAGCCGTTTCGCAGGCGAAGACCATTGACCCGGTCTTGGTCGCGTAAATAAAGATTCGCGCTTCAATGAAACGAGAACAAAATCACTCTATTGACATAGGAAGAATGGTGCCGCTTGCAGGACTCGAACCTGCGACCCCATCATTACGAATGATGTGCTCTACCACCTGAGCTAAAGCGGCCCGGCAGTGGCGACTGGCGCCAATCTGCGAGTGATGCGCTGATACAGGCAACCAATTCCGATTTCAAGCCGGTTTTCGCGATCCTGTCGTTTTTCCTCAAACAGGTCTGGTGGGGCTAAAGTCCGAGCCGTTCACGGGCCTGCAAATATTCTCCCTCCAGCCGGTCGACGAGCTTTGCCACCGGTTCGATTGCCTTGATCGCGCCCACACCCTGGCCAGCCCCCCAGATTTCCTTCCAGGCTTTCGCGCCGGTGGTCGCCTTGTCGAAATCCATCTTCGACGGATCGGCCTCAGGCAGTGCATTCGGGTCCATGCCCATCGCTGTGATCGACCCCTTCAGGTAATTGCCGTGAATGCCGGTGAAATAGTTGGAATAGATGATATCGGCTGCGGTCGAATCCACGATCATCTGCTTGTAGCCCTCTGAAGCGCGTGCCTCATCCGTAGCGATGAAGGGCGAGCCGATATAGGCCATGTCGGCGCCCATGGCCTGGGCCGCTAGAATGCCGCCACCGGTAGCGATCGCTCCGGCCAGAAGAAGCGGTCCGTCGAACCATTCTCGGATTTCCTGTACCAGTGCGAAGGGGGACAGTGTGCCCGCATGGCCGCCGGCACCGGTCGCAACTGCGATCAAACCGTCGGCACCCTTGCGGATGGCAGATTTTGCATGCCGGTTGTTGATGATGTCATGCAGCACGATGCCGCCATAAGAATGCACGGCGGCATTCACCTCCGGCACGGCGCCGAGCGAGGAGATCACGATCGGCACCTTGTACTTCACGCACATCATCAGATCGTGTTCCAGCCTCCTGTTCGACGTATGGACGATCTGGTTGACGGCAAATGGTGCCGATGGCTTGTCGGGATTGGCGGCATCATACGCTGCAAGTTCTTCCGTTATCTGTGCCAGCCATTCGTCGAGCTGGCTTTCGGGCCGCGCATTGAGCGCCGGAAAAGCCCCGACGACACCCGCCTTGCATTGCGCCAGCGTCAGTTGCGGATGCGATATGATGAAGAGCGGCGATGCCACGACCGGCAGCCGCAGCCTGTCCTTGAGGACCGCTGGAAGCATGAAAGTAACCTCCCGAATTACCTTTACGTAAGATGGTGTATCAGATGAATTTCACGGGGGGAAGTCGCCTCGGTTTAGCGGATCGAACTTACCCGCCATGGATTTGCCACCATGTTTCGGCCGTCTCATCACGGGATGAGTTGGGTCGCCTTCTTGCAGTTCGGCGCCTGAGACGTTACCGAGAGGTTAAAAATCGGAGCGTGACACGATTACGCTCGCCAGTTGGAATGAACCGGAAGGACCGGCAGTGAGCGGCCTGGAAACAGCCATAAGAAATGCCCTGGATCGCGCCGAACGTGGTGATGGCCAGGTGCGCGCCCGGATCTATCAGTCCGCCCGCCAGGCACTTGATGCCGGCCTGCGCAAGCAGGGCGTCACCGATAATCTCGTCATCATGCAGCAGCGAAAGCGGCTGGAAGACAAGATCAGCGAGATCGAGAACGAGGAGATCGACCGCCTGGCGCAGTCGGCCCAGCCTGTTCCGGCTCCCGATGTCGATCCCTTTGTCGAAATCGATGCGCCTGTCCGCCAGACCACATCACACGTTGTCCCCGACGTCTCCGTATCTGTCGACGCACCGCGTGCACCCGCTCCCCACGTGGCTGAGGCGGTTGCACTTGGTGGTGTAACCCGATCAGGAGCGACCGCAGACCGTCACTCCGAAATGCCCTCGATGGCCCCGGATATCGCGCCGGCAGGGTATGGATCCGAACAGGTGCCCGGCACGCCACCGGAAGCCTCTCCTGTCGACGAGGTTGCAGCGGCCACCGGGACGAAGGGGCGCAAAGGCCGTAAGGCCAAGCCATCCGCCGAAATTCCGGCTGGACGCCGCGGCCGGAAGAAACGTGGCTTTCTGTCTCATCTGATCACATGGATCATAACGCTGGGCATTGTCGCTGCTGGCTGCTTCATCTTCTATCAGTCGGGCATGGTGCAATCGATGATCGAGGATGCTGTGCGCAGCGCCAATCGTCCGTCGGCGCTTCAGTCCTCGGGGCAGGGGCCATCCGTGCTGTCCTCGCGCGGAGGTTTTTCAGAAGAATGGGTTTCCATCTTCCAGCCGCAGCAGGGAACGGCCTTTACCGCAGGTTCTCAAGCCAGGGCGGAAATCGCAACGGCCACCGAAGCGCAGGCGCTCAAGATCACCTCTGCCACGCCGGATGCCTCAGGAGATGTCGCAATCGAAGTGCCGGTGGAAATCCTGCGCGAGCTTGCCGGCAAGAGTTCCACGCTGGCGCTGACCATCCAGTCGGCAGCAAACCAGCACTCGCAGATTTCGGTCCGCTGCGATTTCGGCAGCCTCGGCAGCTGTTCGCGCCACCGTTTCACGGCAACGCAGGAAAAGCTCGACGCGCTGTTCAAGGTAAGCTTCGACCGCACGATGGCGCCCAATGCGC
This sequence comes from Rhizobium sp. ZW T2_16, assembly GCF_044987325.1. Lineage (NCBI taxonomy): Bacteria > Pseudomonadati > Pseudomonadota > Alphaproteobacteria > Hyphomicrobiales > Rhizobiaceae > Rhizobium > Rhizobium sp. ZW T2_16. Next base: position 183,671 of record NZ_JBJDRG010000003.1, on the reverse strand, counting down.
CCGGCCGCATCATCGTTAACACCGGTATTCAGGGTGCCGATCGCCCGGTCTTTATCTATTCCGTTCGCGCTCTGCCGGGTCAGTGACCCGGCAGCTTCGCCTGCCGGATCGTCTTTATTTGAGATACTTCGGCCCGAACCCGAGGATCTTGTCGTCGATCTCGCCGATGGCATCCTTGTCCTTGCCTTCGTAGTCGAGAGACAGAAGGATGTGGCGGATCGCGTTCAGCCTTGAACGCCGCTTGTCGTTGGCCCGCAGGATCGCCCAGGGCGCCTCCTTGGTGTGGGTCTCTTCCAGCATTTTGTTGCGTTTTTCGGTGTACTGATCCCATTTCGTCAGCGCGGCGATATCCATCGGCGAGAGCTTCCAGATCTTCAGCGGATCATGGCGTCGGTCGTGAAAGCGCTTCAGCTGCATTTCCTGGCCGATATCGAGCCAGAACTTGAAGAAATGCACGCCATCTTCAACCAGCAGCTTTTCAAACCGCGGCGTCGCCCGCATGAAGCTGTCATATTGCGCCGGCGTGCAGAACCCCATGACCGGCTCGACCACGGCGCGGTTATACCAGGAACGGTCATAAAGAACGATCTCGCCCTTGGTCGGGAAATGCGTTGCATAGCGCTGGTAATACCATTGCCCCGCCTCGGTCTCCGTCGGTTTGGTCAGAGCGACGACCCTCGCCGAACGTGGATTGAGATAAGTGCGGATGGAAAAGATCGTGCCGCCCTTGCCGGCCGCGTCCCGGCCTTCGAACAGCGCCACCATCCGCTTGCCCGTCGCCTGCATCCAGAACTGCATCTTGACCAGTTCGATTTGCAGCTTCTCAAGCTGCTTTTCGTATTTGTCCCGGTTCAGCTTGTCGTCATAGGGATAATCGCCCGAAGAAAGCGCTTGGTCGTCGATCCAGTCCGGCAGGGTTGGGTTGTCTATGTCAAATCGCCGTTTCTTTCCCCCGATTGTCAGATCGACCGTCCTGCTTTCACCCGTTGACATGCCTGCTCTCCTCTTTGTCCTCGGTATCTCTTATGACGACGCGCTGCGCCATGGCGGCACGCTATCCGAAAGGTGGCATTCCGGCATAGGTTTTCCATAGACCCTGATGCACAAGTGTCATGGAAGGCTTATATGACCACATGTTTAGCAAGCAAAATGCCGGGATGTGGCCCGGGATCCAGTTGGGGTTGTCATGGCGTCGAGTGCAGAGCAGGCAGGCGGAGGTCTTATCGCCGCGATGAGAAGAGAATGGCGTCTCTTCTTGTTGCTGACGGTGTCTGCATTGGCCGCGATTGCCGCAGGTCTGCCCTGGTATTGGGTTGCTCTGGTCTGGCTGATTCTTGTCCTGGCGGTTTCGGCCCGGCCTCCGGTCGTCATGCCCGTCGCGGAACTGGAGAAGTTTGAGGAAGAAGAGCTGGCGTCCGATCCACTGCCCAGTATCACAGCGACGCTTTCCGCTCTCGATATCCCGGTCCTACTGTTGAATGCCGAGGCGATCGTTTTGTGGGAAAACAAGGCGGCGGAAAAGGCGCTTGGCCTGCTGCCGATCGGCTCGCATCTCTCGGCGCGCCTGCGCTCGCCGGGTATTCTCGACATGGTCAAGGAGACGATCGCAACCGGCGAGCCGAACCAGATCGAGCATTCTGAAAGGCTCCCCTCCGAGCGCGTCTACCTCCTGCGCATCGCGGCAATGGAGCCGCTGGACGCTTTCGGTGCGGAAAAACTCTTCCTCCTGTCGTTCAAGGATATCTCCGAACTTCGCCGGCTCGATCGCATGCGGTCCGATTTCGTCGCCAATGCCAGCCATGAATTGCGCACCCCGCTTGCCTCGCTGCGCGGGTTCATCGAGACCATGCAGGGGCCGGCGCGTTCTGATGATGCCGCCAAGGAACGGTTTCTCGGCATCATGCTGGATCAATCGACCCGCATGAGCCGCCTTGTCGACGATCTCCTGTCGCTTTCGAGGCTCGAACTGAAATCCCATATCGCGCCTGACCAGTCAGTCGATCTTCGTCCGGTTATAGGCCATGTCCGTGATGCGCTGCTGCCGCTGGCGGAGGAGCTTGGCGTCGAAATCCGCCTTCATCTGCCGGAACAAAAGGTCGAGGTCCTGGGGGATCGCGACGAACTGGTGGAAGTCGTCGAGAACCTGATCGAGAATGCCTGCAAATATGGTCAGGAGGGCAAGTTCGTCGATGTCTTCCTGCGCAACGAGCCATCCCAGCCGGTGGAAGTCAGTGTCGTCGACCGCGGTCCTGGCATCCCTGCTGAACATGTTCCGCGACTTACCGAGCGTTTTTATCGGGTTAGCGTTGCCGACAGTCGGTCGAAAAAGGGCACCGGCCTGGGACTCGCCATCGTCAAGCATATCCTCACCAGACACCGCGCCCGCCTCATCGTGAAGTCAGAACTGGGCAAGGGATCCGAGTTTACCGTCAGATTCTGACATAAAACATACGTACTGCACAGGCGTGCAACAGTATTATGTAGTGAAATCAGACATTTAATTTGTCACAAATGTTTCATCGAAGTGACATAAAAGCTGAGGTCAACGGCCGCTAATAGGAGCGGGCAAGAAGCCGGCAGGTGCGAAAGCCGGCGATCAAAGCTTTCACAAACCCCATCATGGGAGAGATCGATGAACATGTTGAAACTTTCTGCAGCTGCCCTCGTGGCCTCTGTCGCATTCGCCGGCGCTGCTGCCGCTCGCGACCAGGTCCAGGTTGCCGGCTCCTCCACCGTTCTGCCGTACGCCAAGATCGTTGCTGAAACTTTCGCGGAAACCTTCCCGAACTTCAAGGCTCCGGTTGTTGAATCCGGCGGCACCGGCGGCGGTCTGAAGGCTTTCTGCTCGGGCGTTGGTGAAGGCACGATCGACGTTGCCAATGCTTCGCGCAAGATCAACAAGAGCGAAGCCGAAGCCTGCAAGGCAGCTGGCGTTACCGACGTTCAGGAAATCCGCATCGGTTACGACGGCATCGTATTTGCCGCTGATAGCTCGAACGGTGACATGAAGATCGAGCCGAAGGATCTCTACAAGGCTCTCGCCGCTGAAGTTGTTGTTGACGGCAAGCTCGTCGCCAACCCTTACAAGAACTGGTCGGACATCAACGCTACCCTGCCGAAGGGCCCGATCGCTGCCTATATCCCGGGCTCCAAGCACGGCACCCGCGAAGTCTTCGAAGAGAAGATCATGGCTGAAGGCTGCAAGGAAGCCGGCGCCACCGACGTCATCAAGGCTGCCATCACCGATGCCAAGCAGGCTGCTGCCAAGTGCGTTGCAGTCCGTAAGGACGGCGTTGCTGTCGACATCGACGGCGACTACACCGAAACGCTGGCCCGTATCGCTGCCAACAAGACCGGCCTCGGCGTTTTCGGCCTGGCTTTCTACGAAAACAACAAGGACAAGCTGAAGGTTGCAACTGTTTCGGACGTCGTCGCTTCGACCGAGACGATCTCCTCCGGCAAGTACCCGGTTTCCCGTCCGCTGTACTTCTACGTCAAGAAGGCTCACCTGGGCGTTATCCCGGGCCTGAAGGAATACGTAGAGTTCTTCATCTCTGACGACATGGTTGGCCCGGAAGGCCCGCTCGCCGAATACGGCCTGGTTGCCGCTCCGGACGATCAGCGCGAACAGGTCCGCAAGGACTTCGAAGCCGGCAAGACCATGTAATGCTTGATCCGGCGCCGCTTCGGCGGCGCCGGTCTCTTATCCGGCATTCGGCCGGCGCCTTCGCAGGGCGACCTTTTAACTGGGTATTTGCGACCAATTCGGTTCCGGTGATGGGAATTGTGCGGTAGTGGCTGCCGCCGATGGCGGTAGGCCGGGGGATTCTGATGAGCACACCACTGATCTTGTTGATTTTGGCGATCATTGCGATCGTCTGTTATGTCGTTGGGACCCGACATGCGCTGGCGATCGCTGGCGGACTGTCCTCCAAACTCCATTCTCGTCCCGGCTATTATGGCTCGTTCGTCGCGATCTGCGCCGTCCTGCCGGCCGCGATCGTTCTGGCTGCCTGGCTGATTGCCAGCCCGCTCTACATCAATTCCACCATTCGCGGCGGTTTCCCCGAGGATGTGAAGGCCAGGTCAGAAGCTGAGCAGGGTCTCGCTTTCGGCATGGTCAACTCGCTTGCCCGCGGCATGGATATCCTGACGCTGGACGAGATCGACAGGGTCGGCAGCAACCCTGCCGAACTTCGAAGCGCGCTCGGCGCCAAGGGCGTTGCGCTTGCCGGTGATCCGGAACCGTACATGGTCGAATCCGCCGGCGACCTCAATGCGATGAACAAGATCAGCAACCGTGTCATGACGGCTGTTGTGCTGATCGTTGCGCTGATTGGCGCAGGTCTTTCCTATACCCGCATCTCGCATCGCTTCCGCGCCCGCAACAGGGTCGAACGTGTCATCCTTGGCGCGCTTGTCGTCGCTTCGTCGATCGCGATCATCACGACGATCGGTATCGTCATGTCGATGCTGACGGAAGCCGGCCACTTCTTCGGCCGCGTTCCTGCCTGGGAGTTCTTCTTCGGCACCGTCTGGGATCCGCGTTTCGCTGCAGCCGGTGCGAGCGCCTCTGAGGGCCAGTTCGGTCTGATCCCGCTGTTGCTCGGCACGCTTTATATCGGCTTCGTCGCAATGCTCGTGGCCGTACCGGTCGGCCTGTTCTCGGCAATCTACATGTCGGAATATGCCTCGCCGAAGCTTCGTTCGATCGCCAAGCCGCTGCTCGAAGTTCTCGCCGGTATCCCGACCATCGTCTATGGCTTCTTCGCGCTGACCACGGTCGGTCCGTTCCTGCGGGATCTTTCCTCCAGCATCAACGGCATCGCCACCGGTGATTTCGCCAACTTCATCCAGGCGCAGTCGGTTCTCACGGCCGGTTTCGTCATGGGCATCATGCTGATCCCTTACGTTTCCTCGCTGTCGGACGACATCATCACCGCAGTGCCCCGCGCCCTTCGTGACGGTTCGCTCGGTCTCGGCGCAACCAAATCGGAAACCATCAAGAAGGTCGTCATGCCGGCTGCTCTGCCGGGTGTTGTCGGCGCTCTCCTGATGACCGCCTCCCGTGCCATCGGTGAAACCATGATCGTGGTTCTCGCTGCCGGTGTGGCGGCCCGCATGCAGCTCAATCCATTCGAGCCGATGACGACGGTGACCGTCAAGATCGTCAGCCAGCTGACGGGCGACCTTGAATTCACCTCGCCGCAGACGCTCGTCGCCTTCGCACTGGGTATCACGCTCTTCGTGATCACGCTTTGCCTCAATATCTACGCGCTCTTCATCGTGCGCAAATACCGGGAGCAGTACGAATGACCGACGTGGTTTCTTCCCCCGCCGGCGTCCTGGCGAAGCCCGCCCGTCGCGATATCGGCATCAAGCGCCGCTACGCCGCAGAACGTCGCTTCCGCGCCTATGGCATCGCCGCCCTGTCCTTCGGGCTTCTTTTTCTCGCGCTGCTTCTGTGGTCGGTCGTTTCCAAGGGATATACCGCCTTCCAGCAGACGATGATCACCGTTCCGGTCGAATTCTCCGAACAGATCATCGACAAGGATAACGAGCGCGCCACCGATCCGCAGAAGCTGGTGACGGCCAATTACCCGCTCATCGCCCGTAATGCCGTCGCCAAGGTGCTCGGCGTTGCCGAAACCGATCGTTCGGGTCTGCGCGCCGTCAACCAGATGATCTCGGACGGCGTTCGTGGCCAGCTGCGTGACATGGTTGTCGCCAACCCACAGATCATCGGCACGACCCAGACGGTCTCGCTGCTTGCCGCCGGCGATATCGACAGCGCATTCAAGGGCCAGATCGATCTCTCCGTGTCGGAAAACAACCGTAAGGTTTCCGACCAGCAGGTCGGCTGGATGAACCAGCTTGCGGAATCCGGCGCCCTCGGAAAGCACTTCAACACCGGCATTTTCGTTAACGGCAATTCCAGCCGTCCGGAAGCTGCCGGCGTCGGCGTGGCCTTGATCGGCTCCTTCTACATGATGCTGATCGTGCTCGTCCTGGCGCTGCCGATCGGCGTTGCCGCCTCGATCTATCTCGAGGAATTCGCGCCGAAGAACAAGTTCACCGACCTGATCGAGGTGAACATCAACAACCTCGCGGCCGTCCCCTCCATCGTTTATGGTCTCTTGGGTCTGGCGGTCTTCATCAACTTCATGGGCCTGCCGCGCTCGGCTTCGCTGGTCGGCGGCCTGGTCCTGACGCTGATGACGCTTCCGACGATCATCATCGCCACCCGCGCTGCATTGAAGGCGGTTCCGCCATCGATCCGTGCGGCGGCTCTCGGCCTCGGCGCCTCGAAGATGCAGACCATCTTCCATCACGTCCTGCCGCTTGCCATGCCGGGCATCCTGACCGGTACGATCATCGGCCTGGCGCATGCTCTCGGCGAAACCGCACCGCTGCTCCTGATCGGCATGGTCGCCTTCGTCGCCAACTATCCGACGACGCCGATGGATCCGTCGACAGCACTGCCGGTGCAGATCTACATGTGGGCAAACGAGGCGGAACGCGCCTTCGTCGAAAGAACTTCGGGAGCGATCATCATCCTGCTCCTGTTCCTCGTGGTCATGAATGTTGGTGCAATTCTGTTGCGTCGGCGCTTCGAACGCCGTTGGTAGGAGATCGACACAATGAATATGTTGTCAGAAGCAGCAGTTGAGAAGGCGCTGGACAAGAAGATGAATGAAGTCGCGTACAAGATGATTGGCAAGGACGTATCAGTCTATTACGGCGAGAAGCGCGCGCTTTTCGACGTGAACCTGAATGTCCGCGAAAACACGGTGACGGCGCTGATCGGCCCCTCGGGTTGCGGCAAGTCGACCTTCCTGCGCACGCTCAACCGCATGAACGACACGATCGAGGGCTGCCGCGTCACCGGCAAGATCACCCTTGATGAAGATGATATCTACGACAAGGAAATCGATGTCGTGGAACTTCGCGCCCGCGTCGGCATGGTGTTCCAGAAGCCGAACCCGTTCCCGAAGTCGATTTATGAAAACATCGCCTACGGCCCGCGCATCCATGGTCTGGCCCGCAACAAGGCGGATATGGACCAGATCGTCGAAGCCAGCCTTCAGCGCGCCGGCCTCTGGGCGGAAGTCAAGGATCGTCTTCATGAAGGCGGGACCGGTCTCTCCGGTGGTCAGCAGCAGCGTCTCTGCATCGCCCGTGCGGTTGCAGTTTCGCCGGAAGTCATCCTGATGGACGAACCCTGCTCGGCGCTCGACCCGATCGCCACCGCAAAGGTCGAGGAACTGATCCACGAACTGCGCGCCAACTATACGATCGTTATCGTCACCCACTCGATGCAGCAGGCCGCCCGCGTATCCCAGCGTACCGCCATGTTCCACCTTGGCCAGCTGGTCGAAGAGAACGACACGGACAAGATGTTCACCAATCCGGATGACCAGCGCACCCAGGATTACATCATGGGCCGCTTCGGCTGATTGGCCGTTGCCTGTTGCCCGCTGCTACGGATTTTGAGGACAAAGAGATGGTATCAAGTCATATCCTGTCGGCCTACGACGAAGAACTGAAGTATCTGCGCCGCCGCATCTCGGAAATGGGTGGCCTTGCGGAACAGATGTGCGGCGATGCCGTGCGCGCCCTGGTCAATGGTGACTCTGCCCTGGCCCAGAAGGTTATCTCCGACGACGTGATCCTGGATCACGCCGAGCGCGAGATCCAGGACAAGGCGATCGTCACTATCGCCAAGCGTCAGCCGATGGCTGCCGACCTGCGCGAAATCATCGGGACGCTGCGCATCGCAGCCGATCTGGAACGCGTCGGCGATCTCGGCAAGAACACCGCCAAGCGCGTCATTGCGGTTCAGGGCCATGGCGTTCCCCGCAAGCTCGCCCGCGGTCTGGAACACCTCTCCGATCTCGCGGCTGTACAGCTCAAGGAAGTGCTGGATGTCTATGCCAGCCGTTCGGCCGAAAAGGCAGAAGCGATCCGCCTGCGCGACGAAGAAATCGACGCCATGTACACGTCGCTTTTCCGCGAACTCCTGACCTACATGATGGAAGATCCGCGCAACATCACCACCTGCACGCATCTTCTGTTCTGCGCCAAGAACATCGAGCGTATCGGTGACCACGCGACCAACATCGCGGAAACCATCTACTACATGACGACGGGTGCTGTGCCGGAAGGCGAGCGTCCCAAGGACGATACGGCGAACACCGTCGGCGCGATTGCTGACTGATTTTGCCTGTCTGATGGAGTGTATCTAGTATGCAGCCGAGAATTGCGGTCGTGGAAGACGAGGAGGCGCTCAGCGTCCTCCTCCGTTATAATCTCGAAGCCGAAGGCTACGAGGTCGAAACCATTCTGAGAGGTGATGAGGCCGAAATCAGGCTTCAGGAGCGTGCTCCGGATCTTCTGGTTCTCGACTGGATGCTGCCAGGCGTTTCCGGCATCGAATTGTGCCGGCGCCTGCGCATGCGGCCAGAGACCGAGCGCCTGCCGATCATCATGCTGACAGCGCGCGGCGAGGAAAGCGAACGTGTTCGCGGTCTGGCGACCGGTGCCGACGACTATGTCGTCAAGCCGTTCTCGACGCCGGAACTGATGGCGCGTGTCAAGGCGATGTTGCGCCGTGCCAAGCCCGAGGTTCTCTCCAGCGTCTTGAAATGCGGTGATATCGAACTGGATCGCGAGACCCATCGCGTTCATCGCAAGAGCCGTGAAGTACGCCTTGGCCCGACCGAATTCCGTCTCCTGGAATTCCTCATGGTCTCGCCTGGCCGCGTCTTCTCGCGCTCCCAGCTTCTGGATGGCGTCTGGGGCCACGATATCTATGTCGACGAACGCACCGTCGACGTGCATGTCGGCCGCCTGCGCAAGGCGCTGAACTTCTCCAACATGCAGGATGTCATCCGCACCGTTCGCGGTGCCGGCTATTCGATGGAATCCTGATACGCGGGATAGCATCTGGAATGCAGGTTTCTCAGCCCGAGTGCGGTCATCCGCCTCGGGCTGAAGCATTTCAGGCCTTGGCTTCTTCCTGCCACTCAGGCAGCGGAAAGATCCGGTCGTAGGCCAGATTGAAGAAGAACGCATAGACCAGGTAGAACAGGGCGAACGAGATATCCATCACGAGCGCCTGCATCAGGCTCACGCCCAGATACCAAGCGATGAACGGCATGAGCACGATCAGCAGTCCGAGTTCGAACAGCACGGCATGTGCAACGCGCAGCGCCATGGTTTTCTGCGTACCGCCGCGATACGTCTGCATCAGGTGGTCGAAGCCGAGATTGTAGAGATAGTTCCAGCCGGTCGCCAGCGTTGCCGAAACGATCCCGACGACACCGATATGTTCGACCGGTATGCCGAAGACGAAAGAGGCGAGCGGTGTGAAAATCGCAAGCCCGATGATTTCGAAGCTGATTGCGTGACGAATACGGTCGCGTGTCGTGCGCATTTTATACCCCATTGGGTTATCCGGGTCGTCCCGGCATCAATGCCCATTCTGGGGGAGGTCGTCCTCACGCCTTTTCAGATAGGTGTTTGTGGCGCAGGAGGCAAGGCGCAGGCGGGCAAGGCTGCCTTGCAGAACCCGCAGCACGGCAAACAAAAAAGCGGGCCGAAGCCCGCTTGATCGTTGTTTATGGTGCCGAACTTTACGCCCGTGCAGCGCTCGGACGGCGGCGCTCGTTGACCGGCTGGTAGGCGAGCTTCGCATGGTAGGTGCAGTAAGGCGAATTATCCGGGGACTCACAGCCACAGAAGTGGAAATCGTCCGTCAGCGGATCGCCGACGGGCCACTTGCAGGTGCGTTCGGTCAATTCGGTCAGCGCCAGCTTGCGGGAAATCGGCAGGACAACGTTGGAAGCGGGACGGTAGACCAGTTCCTGCGAAGCCTCGAACTCGACCTCTTCCTTGAGCGCGGTTGCGCCGACCGGACGGGCGACCGGGCGTGCTGCCGGACGGGTGGCGAATGTCTGCTGGGGACGGGAAGTAGTTGCTGCTGGGCGCTTTGCCGTACGGTTCGTCGCGATTGTGCCGCCCGCCTTTGCGCGGCCCGGCAGGTTGAGGCGATGGACCTTGCCGATCACGGCATTGCGGCTTACGCCTCCAAGTTGTGCGGCGATCTGGCTGGCGCTCAAGCCTTCCGACCACAACCTTTTCAGTTTTTCAACGCGCTCGTCCGTCCAGTTCATGCCCGTTCTCCGCCTTTGAACGTTGGTGGCATGCAGAATCCCTCACCAATGTCGCGCGATACATCTCGCAACAGGCACTATATCTATGCTTTTGGTGACTAGTTCCGCCGCATGCAGTCTAGTAATTGATCTTTAACCTAGAGGTCCGCAGACTCCGTGACAAGAGTCCCCGGAATCGCCACGAATCGATTTCCCGGTTTTCCCCAACTTGCTTTCCGGGAGAGTCATTTTTGTCACAGCTGTCGGCAGGGTTGCGTCCTTGCAGCAAAATGCCTTGAAGCCCCAGATTTCCGTGAGTTTTATTGACATCACATGGATGAGTGGCGATAGTGCCGCGGCCGCCCCGAGGGCGGCATTTTGATTTTTTGAATATCCGCAATCGGATGCATTAGGAGTGAGCCGCCATGGCTGAATCTGCGCTTTTCGACACCTTTGCCCGGGCCCCGCTGCGCTTTGAGCGTGGCGAAGGCGTTTGGCTTGTGACGGAAAGCGGCGAGCGATATCTCGACTTCGGTGCGGGTGTCGCTGTCACGTCCTGCGGCCATGCCAATCCGCATCTGGTCGAAGCGCTGAAATCGCAGGCCGAGAAGGTCTGGCATCTGTCCAATCTTTATGAAATCCCGGAGCAGGAGCGCTTGGCGCGCCGTCTGGTCGACGCAACCTTTGCGGACAAGGCCTTCTTCACCAATTCGGGTGCGGAAGCGCTGGAATGCGCAATCAAGACGGCCCGCCGTTATCACTATTCCAAGGGGCACCTGGAAAAGTTCCATATCATCACCTTTGAAGGTGCCTTCCACGGCCGGACGATCGCAACGATCGCAGCCGGCGGCCAGGAAAAATATATGGAAGGCTTCGGCCCCAAGGCTCAGGGTTTTGATCAGGTGCCCTTCGGTGATCTCGATGCGCTGAACGCTGCGATCAACGAGAACACCGGCGCTCTGTTGATCGAGCCGATCCAGGGCGAGGGCGGTGTGCGTCCGGTTCCGAAGGAATTCATGCGCGAGCTGCGCCGCATCTGCGACGAAAAGGGTCTTCTTTTGATCCTCGACGAAGTTCAGACCGGCGTCGGCCGTACCGGCAAGCTCTTTGCCCATGAATGGGCCGGCATCACCCCTGACATCATGGCGATCGCCAAGGGTATTGGCGGCGGCTTCCCGTTCGGCGCATGCCTTGCAACGGCAGAAGCCGCATCCGGCATGAAGCCCGGCATCCACGGCACCACCTATGGTGGCAACCCGCTGGCCATGGCCTGTGGCAATGCGGTGCTTGATATCGTGCTCGCCGACGGTTTCCTGGAAAACGTTCGCGATGTCGCACTCGTCTTCCGTCAGGGCCTTGCTGCGCTCAAGGATCGTTTCCCGACCGTGATCGAGGATATTCGCGGCGAGGGCCTGTTGCTCGGCATCAAGGCAAAGGTGCCGGCCGGCGACCTGATCTCCGGAATGCGCGATCAGCATATGCTGGCCGTCATGGCAGGCGATAACGTCGTCCGCATTCTGCCGCCGCTTGTCGTCACCGCCGAGGAAGCGCGCGAAGGTCTTCGCCGTATCGAGCGTGCTGCCGAAACGCTGTCGGCTGACCAGCTGAAGAAATCCGCTTAAGAATACGTAGAGAGGGCGCCTTCCGGTTCCCTCCGTTAGGGAACAAGGTAATGGCATCTCCCAAGCATTTTCTCGATCTTTCCGCTGTGTCGGCGGGTGACCTGCGCTCCATCCTCGATGATGCAAAGGTGCGAAAGCTGGCAACCAAAGCCGGCACGGCTGACAAGCCGCTGGCCGGCAAGATGCTGGCCATGATTTTCGAGAAGCCGTCCACCCGCACCCGCGTCTCCTTCGATGTGGGCATGCGCCAGCTCGGCGGCGAGACGCTGTTCCTGTCGGGTACCGAGATGCAGCTCGGCCGCGCCGAGACGATCGGCGACACCGCCAAGGTTCTGTCGCGTTATGTCGACGCGATCATGATCCGCACCACCGATCACAAGCGCCTTCTGGAACTGGCCGAACATGCCACCGTGCCGGTCATCAATGCGCTGACAGACGACACCCATCCCTGCCAGATCATGGCCGACCTGATGACCTTCGAGGAACATCGCGGTCCCGTCGCCGGCAAGACGATTGCCTGGACGGGCGACGGCAATAACGTGCTGCATTCGCTCGTCGAAGGTTCGGCCCGTTTCGGTTACCGCATGAATATGGCCGTTCCGATGGGTTCCGAGCCGCATGACAAGTTCTTGAACTGGGCGCGCAACAACGGCGGCGAGATCATGCTCACCCACGATGTCGAGCGCGCGGTTGCCGGCGCCGATGTCGTGGTCACGGATACCTGGGTTTCGATGAACCAGGAACACAAGGCGCGCGGCCACAACATCTTCCAGCCCTATCAGGTCAATGAAGCGCTGATGAAGCAGGCCAAGGCCGATGCGCTGTTCATGCACTGCCTGCCGGCCCATCGTGGCGAGGAAGTCACCGACGCCGTGATCGATGGCCCGCAGTCGGTCGTCTTCGACGAGGCTGAAAACCGCCTCCACGCCCAGAAGTCCATTCTGGCCTGGTGCTTCGGCGCGATCTGAGCCTGTCTTCTGGCTCTTGAATTGGCTTGAAGCCGGCACCATTTGTCGGCTTTCAAACGCGCAGTGCCTGGTGCCGGCGCTTCAACAGACATCCCCGACATTTTCGAGCGGCCCAGCGGTTCCGCTTGCCGGCCTGTTTGTGTAAAGGTCGGGGACAAGGCCCGAGACGATCGGTGTGAAGGAGTAAGATGATGGCGGAAGCAACCGTGGAACTGAAGGACCTCCACTTTGCCGGAGACGACAGGGTTGTTCCCTTCCAGGTCGAGGGCCTGGATGTTCGTGGCCGTGCGGTGCAGCTTGGGCCGCTTCTCAACACCATTCTGGGTCGCCATGATTATCCGGCTCCGGTTGCAAGGCTGCTTGCAGAAGCACTGGTGCTGACGGCATTGCTCGGTACTTCGCTGAAATTTGATGGCAAGTTCACAGTTCAGACCAAGGGCGACGGACCCGTCGATCTTCTCGTGGCTGATTTCTCCACGCCGGATGCGCTTCGCGCCTATGCCCGTTACGACGAGGATGCACTGGCTGCTGCCGTCAAGGATGGCAAGACCTCGCCGCCGGAGCTTCTTGGTCAGGGCGTACTCGCCTTCACCATCGATCAGGGCAAGGGCATGCAGCCCTATCAGGGCATCGTGCCGATGGACGGCTCGTCTCTGGAAGAGATTGCCGGCGTCTATTTCCGTCAGTCGGAACAGATACCGACCCGTGTCCGTCTTGCCGTGGCCGAGCTTTTCGACCGCGATGAGGACGGCAAGCCGCGTCATAATTGGCGGGCAGGCGGTCTGGTCGCCCAGTTCCTACCCCAGGCGCCGGAGCGCATGCGTCATCCGGATCTCCACGGCGGTGATGGCGACGAACGCGATACCAGCGTCACCGATGATGCCTGGGATGAAGCCCGTTCGCTGGTCGAGACGATCGACACTGACGAGCTGACCGATCCGCAGGTCGCGATCGAACGGCTTCTCTATCGCCTGTTCCACGAGCGTGGCGTGCGGGTTTATGAACCGCAGACGGTCTTCGATCGTTGCAGCTGCTCGCGCGACAAGATCAAGGGCGTGCTCGCCGGCTTCACGGCGGAGGAAATCGAGGCAAGCCAGGAAGACGGCCAGATCGCCGTCACCTGCGAATTCTGCTCGACGACCTATCGTTACGAACTGGCGGAATTCGCTCCGGCCTGAGCCGCAGGGCTCAATTCAGCACCCGGTTCAGCCCGGGTGAATCCAGCGAGAAGGCGGGGATGTCGACCTTGAAGACCTCGCCTTCTTCCGTCTGCATGTCGTAATAGCCGAACATCATGCCGGATGGCGTGTCCAGTGGGCAGCCCGATGAATATTCATAGCTGTCGCCCGGCTGCAGGCGCGGCTGTTCTCCGACGACGCCAAGCCCGTCCACTTCGTCGACCAGACCGTTCTGGTCGGTAATATGCCAGTAGCGGTGAACCAGCTTTACCGTATGGATCGAGTGGTTCTCGATAACAATGCGATAGCCCCAGACATAGCGGCTCTCTTCCGGACTGGACTGCTCCTCCAGATAGAACGGCTCGACGGCAACTTCTATGTCTCTTGTCCGGGCGCGATACATGGACAAATACCTCAAAACTACAGCGCCGGATATCGTTTCTTGCACGTCAACCACGCCGTAGAACATGGAATCTACATCCCCGCATATCGTACACACGGCATCGAACGTCAAGAAAACTCGCGGTTTACGCGAGAAACTGTGATCTGTTCTTGGAATTAGGGATAACTGATAGGGTGAATCCGAAAACCGGATTCACCATATCGACGGGCCGAAAAGACCTCAGATAGAAGCCAGAGCCTTGGCAAAATCTTCAAGCAGATCTTCGCCGTCCTCGATGCCGGCCGAGAAGCGCACGGTGCCGGGCGAAATGCCAAGCTCTGCACGCGCCTCGTCGGTGAGGTTCTTGTGCGTCGTTGTTGCTGGATGCGTGATCAGGCTGCGGGTGTCGCCGAGATTGTTGGAGATCGTTACCACGTCCAGCGCGTTCTGCAGCTTGAAGGCAGCTTCCTTGCCGCCCTTCAGCTCGAAGCAGACCAGCGTCGATCCGCCGCTCATCTGCTTGGCGATGATGTCGGCCTGCGGATGGTCCTTGCGGCCCGGATAGATGACCTTGGCGACATGCTTGTGCTCTGCCAGGAAGTCGGCGATCTGCGAGGCGTTGTCCGTCTGCGCCTTGACTCGGATCGGTAGCGTCTCAAGTCCCTTGATCAGCGTCCAGGCGGTAAACGGCGACATGGCCGGACCCGTGTGGCGATAATAATCCTGCAGATGCTCGTCCACCCATTCCTTGTCGGAAAGGATCACGCCGGCAAGGCTGCGGCCCTGGCCGTCGATATGCTTGGTGGCCGAATAGACGACGATGTGGGCGCCGAGTTCCAGCGGCTTCTGGAAAAGCGGCGTGGCGAACACGTTGTCGACCACCACCTTTGCGCCGATCTGGTTGGCAAGCTTTGCCACGCCGGCAATGTCGACGATCTCGAGCGTCGGGTTGGTCGGGCTTTCGAGGAAGAACACCTTGGTATTCTTCTGGATCGCTTTCTCCCAATTGGCGAGATCGCGGCCGTCGATGAGCGTGCATTCGATGCCGTAGCGCGGTGCGAGCGTCTCGACCACCCAACGGCATGAGCCGAACAGCGCGCGGGCTGCAACGATATGATCGCCGGCCTTCAGCTGGCAGAGCAGGGCGGCGGAAACGGCGGCCATGCCGGATGCCGTGGCGCGGGCTTCTTCCGCACCTTCCAGCGCACACATGCGCTTTTCAAACATGTCATTGGTCGGGCTGCCGTAGCGGGCGTAAATGTAACCTTCGGTCTCGCCCTTGAAGCGCGCTTCCGCGGCTTCCGAACTGTCGTAGGCAAAGCCCTGGGTGAGATAGATCGCTTCAGACATTTCGCCATATTGCGAACGCAGCGTACCGCCGTGGACGAGTGTAGTTGCCGGGCGCCATTTGTTTGTCATGCTAGTCCTCAATCCAAAACAAAAAAAACCGGCCGCGAAAGCAGACCGGTTTTAGCAACCCGGTCTTTTTAGCCACTTGTTTAACGTGGCTGCAAGCCGACCGGCAAATCACCACGGGATAAAGCTGGCTTACGCCTCGCATTCGCTTGCGTCAATGCCCTGCATTTGGTTTTGTCACCGCCAAATTTTGAAAGAAACGATCATGGCTCGCGACACGGGAATTCTGGCGGACCGCGCAATTGCGGCGCTCTTCGAAACGGGACGGCTGTTCTCCGAACGGGATCTCGACCGCGATCAGATTCAGCCGGCCAGCTTGGACCTTCGTCTGGGTGCCAAGGCATTTCGCGTGCGCGCCTCCTTCATGCCAGGTCCAAACAGCCTCGTTTCCGATAAGCTCGACCGGTTGAAGCTGCATGTTGTCGATCTGTCGGAGGGCGCGGTTCTGGAAACCGGCTGCGTCTATATCGTGCCGCTGATGGAAAGCCTCGATCTGCCGGCAAATATGTCGGCGTCGGCAAATCCGAAATCCTCGACCGGCCGTCTCGATATCTTCACCCGCGTCATCACTGATCATGCGCAGGAGTTCGACAAGATCCCGGTCGGTTACCGCGGCCCGCTCTATCTCGAAATCTCGCCGCGCACTTTCCCGATCGTCGCCCGACAGGGTTCGCGCCTGTCGCAAATCCGCTTCCGCATCGGCAATGCCCTCCTGTCGGAACCTGAACTCTTGCATCTGCACGAGACCGAAACGCTGGTCGCATCCTCGATGCCGAACGTGTCCGGCGGCGGTATCGCGCTGTCGATCGATCTCAAGGGTGATGCGAATGGCCTGATCGGTTATCGTGGCAAGCATCACACGGCCGTAGTCGATGTCGACAAGAAGGCCCAGCACGATGTTTTCGATTTCTGGGAGCCGCTCTACAGCCGCGGCCGCAACGAGCTGATCCTCGATCCGGATGAGTTCTACATCCTCGTCTCCCGCGAGGCCGTGCATGTGCCGCCGCTTTATGCCGCCGAAATGACCCCTTTCGATCCGCTGGTCGGCGAATTCCGTGTCCATTATGCCGGCTTCTTCGATCCGGGCTTCGGACACGAAGCCGCAGGCGGACGAGGCAGCCGCGCCGTCCTGGAGGTCCGCAGCCACGAGGTGCCCTTCATCCTCGAAGACAGCCAGATTGTCGGACGCCTCGTCTACGAGCATATGCTGCAGGCTCCGGAAGGCCTTTACGGCTCGGGCCTCGGCTCGAACTATCAGGCTCAGGGCCTGAAACTGTCGAAACATTTCCGCGGCTGAGCATCACGCTCGATCCCGGTTGGGCGTTTCGAACCGTATCTGCCCGACCAATCCCGATGCCGCAGACAACCCAGCCGGCCTTGACAGCCGCGATCCGTTGTTGGAAACCTGCACGCGCAAGCGGGTGTAGCTCAATGGTAGAGCAGCAGCTTCCCAAGCTGAATACGAGGGTTCGATTCCCTTCACCCGCTCCAGCCACCTTTCCCGCCAAGGCCAAAGCTGCCTATACCCCTGATGATGAGCCTCCCGGCATAAGACGTCTTTGAAGCCGTATCTTCGGCTTGGGTGAGATGGTTCGTTCTGCTGGCGCAGCCCAATAAGAAGGCCAGTCAACGCGCTTCCGGCAAAGGTCGACTGTCACGAACTTTCACTGATCCACCCGGCAAGCCTGAGGCGGAGCCAACGATTATTCATGGCGTCGGATAGCGGTTGCGGATCGCGCGCATATAGTAGCCACCGGGCGAACTCGCATCACACAGATCGGCGATGACAACGGCGGGAACCTCGCAAAACTCGCGAACCTGCCCGTTGGACATGAATACCGTCATGCGGAACGACATTTCGTCATACTCGACGGAATCGATAAGCTTTGATCTGAGATGGATACGCATGAGTTCCCATCCTGTTTCGCCGGCCTCCCTGCATTGAAAATAGTCGGGCATGCCATCGAGTCAATAATGATGAATTCATCTATCAAGATGTTTGGCAGTGCCTGCATGTGTAGGACTGCGATTGGGAAATGAAATTCAAGTAAAATAAATGATTGTTGTGTTGCGGGTCTGGAAGATCATCGTGACAATACGCGAGGCCGTTTCCATTGGTGTAGTGTGTATATCGGAAATTTGGTTCGACTTTGATTTTTGAGAATACGTGCGGCATCTTTCGCATATTGATGTGATGGATGACGCCAGACAATTCTTACGACGCACGTTATTTCGGGAAAAGGATTTCCATGCAGAAGTTTGCCGCATTCCTTGGTCTCCTCATCGCAATTTTGAGCTTCCCGGTATCGGCTGCTTCGACGAACCTTCTATTCGGGCGTGGCGTCAATCTCGTCGGGAATAACGGTTATTATACCCAGTCCACCACCTGGGCGACCGATGAGGGAATGAAATATTACCTGGGAAAGGGCATGCGCGTTTTCCGACTGGTTTTCGCCTGGGAATGGATTCAGCCAAGGCTCGGCGGAGATCTCGATCCAACCGTGCTTGCGGCGCTTGAACGGGAGGTTGATTTTCTGACGGGTGCTGGGGCCACGGTCATCGTCGATGTACATAACTTCATGCGCCGGGACCTCAATTTCGACAGGCAACCGAAGAACGAGGTCATCATAGGCGAGGCTCAGGAAGTCTCGGCGGCCCATTTCTCTGATCTCTGGGTCAGGCTCGCTATGAAATTCAAGACAAATCCCCGCGTCATGTTCGGCATCATGAATGAGCCGCACGATGTGGACGGCATCAAGCTTGCTGCGACCTACAATACGGTGCTGAAGGATATTCGCGCAACCGGCGCGACCAACACGATCCTATTGGATGGATACGGTTTCGCCCATGACCTGTCCTGGACGGGGCAACCGCTTGGAAAACCGCTCGGGCCGCTCGTCCGTGATCCCGGCAACAATCTGGTCATCGACGTTCACCGTTATCTTGACGACTACAGTGCCGGACAGAAACAGACCTGCAATCCTGGATCAGGTGCCACAGTTCTGGTGGAGTCGACGGAATGGGCGCGCGCCAACAGGATGCGGTTGTTTCTCGGCGAATTCGCGGTGGCCAAGAATGAGGCTTGCTATAAGGAACTGCGAGACCTTCTGGCATATTTTGCCGCCAACTCCGATGTCTGGACCGGCTACACCTGGTTTGGTGTCTATGCCGGACAGAAAGGCTACCATACGCCTGATCAGGGCTTCTGGTATTCGATCGATCCGGGCGGACCCGATGCGCAGGACTTTTCGGGCGCAACGCCGGATGATCCGCGCATGAAGATCCTGCTCGAAGGTCCGTGAGGCCGGTAGAACGTCTGGATGCATTCGACGGAAATTGTCGTCATGCGGTTTCAGTCCGTTGATGTCGGCGCATGCGGTGTCTTGTTCCAGTGGAACGGATTGGTCTTGAGTTCGATCACCGCCCGCCAGGCTGCAGCCGAGATCATCAGCCAGTAGAATGGCACCATCACCCATCGCCAGCCGATCTGCCGCTTTTCATGGTCGATCATCGACCCGACCCCCAATCCCAGGAAGATCAGGTAGCTTCCGAGGATGTTGACGAAATCCATGACGAACAGCGAGACGACACCGAGTGGCAGGTCGTTTTTGGGTGCGTCGAGCATGGCGGATGCCCCGAGCCAGAGGAAAACGAAGATCAAGGGGTGAAGCAATGCCGAGATCAGCATCCCGCCCACCATCAGCTGGAAAGTCACAAAAGCGGGCAGGCCCATCTCCCGCATCAGCCTCGCCGGATCGCGCATCAGCACCAGCCATGTCTGCAGCCAGCCTTTATACCAGCGGGCGCGTTGCGCCATCCAGACGGAAACCTGTACCGGCGCGTCCTCCAGTGTCTGGCAGGTCAACACGTCCGAACGGTAGCCGAGCCGATAGAGGCGCAGCCCCATATCTGCGTCCTCGGTCACATTATATGGATCCCAGCCGCCGACTTTCTTCAATATTTCGGTTTTGAAATGGTTGGACGTTCCTCCGAGCGGCAGGGGCATTCGTCGTCTGGCGAGCATTGGTAATAGGCCCCTGAACAGTGCGGAATATTCAAGCGAGAACAGGGCGCTGAGCGGTGATTTCCGGGCATTGGCAATGATCAGCGGCGCCTGCAGGCAGGCCAGTTCGGGCGGCCCGTTGACAAAGGTTGCGTGCGCTTCGCGCAGTTGCAGGGGGTGCGGCCGGTCTTCCGCGTCATATATGGCCAGAAATTCACCCCGTGCCGAAGAGAGCGCATAGGTAAGTGCCTTTGGCTTGGTTCGCGGACCGATTGGCGGCACAATGACGATTTCGAACTGTGGTCCAGGTTCAAGCGCGGTCAGCGCGGCAATCGTCTCGGCGTCGTCGTCTTCGCAGACGAGCTTGATATCGATGAGTGTATGGGGCCAGTCGAGCCGTTCGAGGCAGGCTATGAGTTGGCCGACGACGGGGGCTTCTCGGTAAAGCGCCACCATGACAGTGTAGCGCGGTAACGGGCCGGCTTTCAGGTTGAACCTGGTAGCAGGGCTCGGCAGATGCATCTTCAAAGCAAGCGCCGTCAGCCGCAGCAATAGCGAAGCAAGATAGGTCAGCGACAGAATGATATGCAGGCTGAGAAGCGTCACGACCGGTATGATGAGGAAGGTCGCGATCGTTCCGGCGACGAACGCACCTGCGAAAAATCCCTGCTTACCCGAAAGCACCGTCCGGGCGGAGAAAGCTGGTTGCCGCTCGAAAAGCCCGTTGGTCGTTTCCTGCCCGCGCCGTCCGGCTCCCGCAGCCCACACCGCCTTGCGAATGGCGCCTGGTGTCGTGATGGCAAGGTTCCGGCCGAGCATGGGCATGGTGGTCAGGGCTGCGGCAAGTTCTGCCAGTCGCGCCGCCTCCGGCACGATGACGGTTTCCGGCGCCCGACTGCGATGAGCAAGCCGGATCATGGTCGGACGTATAAGCTGGCTGTCCAGCGTCATTGCGTCCTGCACAAGACGGGGATCGATCGTGTCGATGAAAGGCAACCGCAGCAACCGCGCGATCGCGCCGTAATAAGCCTCTTCGCGCACCTCGCCGGAGCGCAGCAGCTCGGCCTCGATCGACGTGCCGTGACGCAGCGCCCGCTCGCGCATTCGGGCAATCATCGGCTTGGAGAAACCGAGAGCGGCAAGAACCGCGGCCTCAGCTTCCGGAGGATCCGGATCGGTGTCGCCGCGAAACTCTTGGTCATTGGCCTGCCGGCCCTCTGAACCGCCGTTCGGCAAGCTCGTGGCAGGCTCATCGTCACAGACCGCCGATCCCTGCGGCGGATATTCCCCGAAGCGCATGGTTCTGTTACACCGTCCCCAAGGAGCACCCGATAGGGGCGCTCCTGCCTGACCCGCAGACGATCATAATGAGGCACCGGATGATTACATCCCTAGTTTGGCGGGGGGCGCGCGATCTCTTTGCAGCTTTCGTGATGTTGGTGGCCGCTTTCGCATCACCCGGGACGAGCCTTGCATCCGAAAGCGGAAATCGCCTGCCGCTGATGTTCGACAGCCGCGAACGCGTGGCTCGCCCGGATCTGTCGACGATCGTTCGCCTGCGCATTCTGACAACCGTTGATTTTCCGCCTTTCAACTTCACCGACCAGACGGGACGCCTATCCGGTTTCAACGTCGATCTTGCCCGCGAAATCTGCGCTGAACTGAAGCTCGAGGCCAAATGCCAAATCCAGTCCATACCGTTCGACGAACTGGAAAGGACGTTGGAGGCCAATGGCGGTGAGGCGGTGATGGCGGGCATCGCGGTCAATCAGGACCGGCGGGAGCGTTTTTTGTTCTCCCGCTCCTATATCGGCATCCCGGCGCGTTTTGCCAAAAGCCGCTCGGCCGACGTACCGGGCGACACTGCTGCAGCACTCGCCGGGCGTCGTGTCGGCGTAGTCAAGGAAACCGCACATGAGGCGATGCTCAAGGCATTTTTTCCAGGCATCATCGCCGTGCCGTTCGAAACCGGTGAGGCAATGACTACGGCCTTGAAGGAAAAAAAGATCGACGCCGTTTTTTCCGATGGATTGAGATTGCCCTTCTGGGTCGCCAGCGACGCTTCTGAAAAATGCTGCATGCTTTTCGACGGCCCTTATCTTTCGGAAAAATTCCTGGGCGAGGGCCTGTCCGTCATGGTGCGTCGCACCGACCCGCTTCTGGTCTCGGCCTTCGATCAGGCACTCGCCGAGCTGTCCCGTAACGGCAGGCTGCAGGATCTTTATCTGCGCTATTTTCCAAACGGGTTATATTGAGCTGGGAATTTGTTCCTGTCTCCCGTAACCGAGAAAGCAGGGACCTCACTGGCTCGCCCAGATTATGCGGGCCATCCACTCCACATCGGCAAGATCAAAGGTCCGGTTGGGATGCTCCGGGTTGAGCGACATCACTTCGACGCTTTTCGGGCTCTGGCGTGCCAGCACCTTGGCCATCACTTCACCCTCCTTGGTTTTCAACACGACGCGGTCACCGCGTCTCACCTGCGCCCCCGGCTCGACAATCAGCACGTCACCGTCGCGATAGAGCGGCATCATCGATTCCCCCTGCACTTCGAGCGCATAGACGCCCACCCTGCGTGACGGATCTACGGGAAACTCGACGACATCCCAGCCCTGTCCGGCCGGAAATCCACCATCGTCGAAAAAGCCGCCTGCTCCCGCTTGGGCAAAGCCAAGCAGCGGAATATTGCCGGCCTGCGGCGGAAAATTACCCTCGGGTATCTGGTTGCGGCCGCCAGCGGGCAGATAGCTCATGAATTGGTCGATCGTGGCCCCGGTTGCATCGAGTACTTTCGAGATCGATTCCGTCGAAGGCCAGCGCAGCCGCCCGTCAGGCCCCAGACGCTTTGAACGATTGAACGAGGTAGGATCCAGTCCAGCCCGCCTCGCAAGCCCGGATGGCGTCAGTTGATGACGTTCGGCAAGCCTGTCGATCGCGTTCCATATGGCGTCATGTGACAGCATTTTCGCCCGTGCCCCGGCCTTTACAAGGCTCCAGTCCGCGACCGCTTGAAGAGGGGCGCCATGCAGCCTTCAATCAGAGGTGACGCGCTCACCGATCCCGGCTTCTGCGTCAATGCCAAAGAGCGTCTCCGGCACGCCTGATTTTAGCCGAAGGTCACCTGCACGTAAAGCTCGAAGAGGAATAAAATCCTTTTTCTCCTTACGCCACCATGGCCATGTTGATCTTGCCGAGCTTGATCACAGCCTGGGTCCGGCTGTCGACATTGAGCTTCAGAAGGATTGCCGAGACATGCGCCTTGATCGTCGCTTCCGAGACGCCAAGTTCATAGGCGATCTGCTTGTTGAGCAGGCCTTCGGCAAGCATGGTCAGCACCCTGTTCTGCTGTGGTGTCAGCGTCTTCAGCCGGTCGAGAATTTCGATCAGCATCGGATCGTCCTCCGGCTGGCTGGTGTCGCTGCCGGGTGAGAATATCCCGCCGTCGAGCACGGTCTTTACCGCCATGCGGATGTCGTCGAGTCCGGATGACTTCGGAATGAAGCCGGATGCTCCCAGCTCTATCGACCGGCGCACGGTGCCGCTGTCGTCCGTTGCCGAAACGATGACGATAGGAAGCGCCGAAAACTGCGCCCTCAATGTCATCAGCCCCGAAAACCCGCTGACCCCTGGCATGGCGAGGTCAAGCAGCATCAGGTCGGCATCCGGATGTTCGTCTGCTGCCTTGAGCGCGGCGGAAAACTCGCCGCATTCGATGATGGTTACATCCTCCGCCATGGCCTGAAGCGTCTGCACGAGCGCGCCGCGAAACAGGGGATGATCGTCTGCGATGATGATTTTGAGTGTCTGCATTCCCACGCCTCCTCCCAAAGGCATAGTTGTGCTGAGATTGAAATCCCGGGCCCTCCTCAAGGCCTGCGTCAATTTGTAACGCTGTTGATGAGCCGAAACAAGAGTGGCCTTTGACTGCTGCACATCTTCCGCGAGTAGAAGGCCAACGGATCTGTATCGATTATGCGACAACCCACCATGTCGCGCAGTGATGCACGTCAGGTCCTGTCCGGTTGCGGCGCGGGGTTCGGCTCTCCGGTAAATTCGCGCACGATACCCATGAACGTTCGCATGAAGCGCTCCATGATCGATAGCGACCGATCGACTTCCGCGTCGCTCGGCAATCGTCCGGGCGGTGTCTGGCTGATACGTTCCTCGAGCGCCGTTACGCGTTTTTCCAGGAGGTCGAGTTCCTTCTCATAGGCCGCGCGCTCGTCCGGTGCCATCCGGCAGGTCAACTCGTTGTTTTCCTGTGTGCAGGTGGTGATCGCCCCGGTCTCCGTGTCCAGCCGCACGATGCCCTGGTCCGTCTGCTCCAGCTGGAACCTCTGCTGTGCCTCTGCCCCTGTTGAAACGAGCAAGGCGCCGGTCAGAGAAGCGGCGGCAATGCTGATTGCCGAAATGCGCATTTTGTCTCCTCCGATAGTAATGGACTTTTCGCCGCCTTTGCGGCAAACGATCCGCAACGCCGCTTATCTGCTCTAACGGGTTCGCAGGCCTCAAAGTTCTCACAAGCCCTAAATCTCAATGGAGATGTGTGATGACGGATACCGTTTACAAGATCGTGCCCGAAACCATCTGGCGGGAAGCCAAGGCGAGGGGTGTCTTCGAAGGGGCCGAGATCGACCACCGTGACGGTTATATCCATTTTTCCACCGGCACCCAGGCGCGCGAAACGGCAAGACTGCATTTCGCCGGCGTGACCGGGTTGATGCTGGTCGCGGTGGATTCGCGGCCTCTTGGCGAAGACCTGAAATTCGAGCCGTCCCGTGGCGGCGATCTTTTCCCTCACCTTTATGGCAGCCTGCCGCTTTCGGCGGTGATCTGGGAGATGCCACTCCTGATCGGCGTTGACGGCCAGCATGCCTTTCCGGAGAAAATGCCATGATCGGCCGCCTGGCGGGAATTGCCTCCCGTAGCCTTTTCGTTTTCGATCCTGAAATCGCCCACAACCTGTCGATCACCGCGCTGAAGAGCGGCATCTCGCCGGTCTGTCCGCCAAAGCCCGATCCGCGTCTGGCGCAGACGGTTGCCGGCATCCGCTTCGAAAACCCGGTCGGTCTTGCCGCCGGATATGACAAGAATGCCGAAGTGCCGGATGCGCTTTTGAAGATCGGCTTCGGTTTTACCGAGGTTGGAACGCTGACGCCGAAGCCGCAGGCGGGTAACGACAAGCCGCGGCTCTTCCGCCTGGTCGAGGATCGCGCCGTTATCAACCGCTTCGGCTTCAACAATCGGGGCCATGACGCAGTTTTCGCGCGCCTCAGCGCCCGTGGCAACGCAAAGGGCATCGTTGGGGTCAATATCGGCGCCAACAAGGACAGCGCCGATCGCATCGCCGATTACGTTCTGGGCATCCGGCGTTTCTATTCGCTGGCGACCTACTTCACCGTCAACATTTCCTCGCCCAATACACCCGGCCTGCGTGACCTGCAGGCGCGTGAAAGCCTGGCGGCGCTTCTTTCCGCCGTGCTTGCTGCCCGCAATGAAGAGGCGGACCGTGCCGGAAAACGCCTGCCGGTCTTCCTGAAGATCGCCCCGGACCTGACAGAAGAAGGTCTCGATGATGTAGCCGCCGAAGCGCTGGCTCATGATCTTGACGGCCTGATCGTCTCGAATACCACGCTTTCGCGCGAAGGCCTGAAGGATCAGGATCAGGCGAAACAGGCCGGCGGCATGTCCGGTGCTCCGCTATTCGCCAAGTCGACGGCGGTGCTTGCCCGCATACGCAAGCGCATCGGTCCGGATATGCCGATCATCGGTGTCGGTGGTGTGGGAAGCGCCGAGAATGCAGCGGAAAAGATCCGCGCCGGTGCCGATCTGGTGCAGGTCTATTCCTGCATGGTCTATGAGGGTCCGGCTCTTCCGGGCGATATCAACCGCGGTCTATCGAAATTGCTCGATCGCGACGGCATCGCTTCGATACGGGATCTGCGCGATACCCGCGTCGATCACTGGGCCTCGCAGCCGATCTGATCAGCCGGAAAGGACCATGGCCCAATAGGGCCTGCCGTCCTTGGACGGCGCCATGGCGACGCCCAGCCCGCGATAGTTCCCGAGCATGTTTTCCAGATGCTTGGGACTGTCGATCCAGGCCTGCACGGCGGCTTCCACCGATCTCTGCCCGGCCGCGATGTTTTCAGCTGCCGGCAGCGCCACGTCGCTCTTTTTCATCCGTGCGCCGAAATCGTCGCCGAAGCCGATCAGGTGCTTCATCTCTTCGGCCTTCGCCATCCGGATCGCCTGGATACCTGCTGCCTTGCGAGCCGATGTATCGAGCGAAAGTGCCGAAAGTCCTTTGGCGGCGCGCAGCTTGTTGACCATGGGCAGCGCTGCAACCGTGTCATCCTGCGAGCCGGGCGTCGGCGTCATCACAGCGGTGGTGGAACAGCCGGCCAGCGCGAGGCTCATGCCGGAGAGAACGAGAAAGCCCCGTCGCGAAGTGTTGAGCGAAACAGTCATTAGCGGCGATAGCTTATCAGGCGAAGAACGACGAAAACCGGGATGACCACGATCGCGCCGAGAAGCAGGTAATTGCCGATGTCGCCCAGCGCATCGAATCCGTTATGCAGGATATCGTAGAAATGGTAGCGCAGGCTGCCGATGATATTGTTCGGCGTGTAGCCGAAAAAGGCGAGCACGAAACCGACGATCAGGCAGACCACGATCAGCTTGATGATCGTCCGGCCGATCGAGTCGCCGAGAAACCTGTTCACACCATCCGCCATTCTTGACCGTCTCCGTTGCTTCAAAATGCCATAGCTGCGGCGACAAGCGCCTGCAACCGTCAGATAAGCATTCATCTTCGCCTCTCAAATAGAACTTGAGTTTTTTTGTGGCTTCGGCGATGAGCGGCATGATTTCAGGACAATATCGATGAGCCAGTTCTCTTCCGGCGATGTGATCGCCGACCGTCGTGCCGATTACGCTCGCATGCTGGCGGAAGGTCGCGACTTCGCTGCCGCTGCCGAACTGATGGAACAGGCGCTGGAACTGGCGCCCGGCTGGGCCGCAGGCTGGTTCCGTTTGGGTGAATATCGCGAGAAGGCGGAGCTGGAGACGGCGGAAGACGCCTATCGTCGCGCGCTGGAACTCGAACCCGAAGACGTGTTCGGCGCAACGTTGAAACTGGCTGTCATCGGCGCCGAGGAAGCGCCGGATCAACCACCGAGCCGCTATGTCGAAAGTCTGTTCGATGAATATGCCGAGCGCTTCGACACAGCCCTGGTCGAAAAGCTCGATTATTCCGTCCCCGGCAAGCTCGCCGCACTCGTGCTTCCCCATGCACCCTTCGCCCTGACGGTCGATCTTGGCTGCGGCACAGGGCTTTTCGGCGCGGAGATCAAAGAGCATACGGCACGTCTGGAGGGTTTTGACCTCTCCACCAACATGCTCGCCAAGGCCGAGGAAAAAGCGCTTTACGATCATCTCGGCCAATCCGACCTCAGCCTTTCGGCCGAAGAAAGCGGCCTGTTCGGCCCGGATCTCCCAAAACATCGCGCCGATCTCGTATCTGCCGCCGACGTTCTGATGTATCTCGGCTCGCTGGAAACCGTCTTCCCGCTGGTCGCCGATCTGCTCGCACCCCGAGGCCTGTTCGCCTTCTCGGTGGAGGATGCCGGCGAAGAGGAGGGCTTCGTGCTGCGCGACAGCCTTCGTTACGCCCATTCCGAAGCCCATATCCGGCTGCTGCTCGCCCATCATCGGCTGGAGCTTCTGGAGATCGAGCGCACCACCATTCGCATGGATGCCGGAAAACCGGTCAGGGGCATATTGTTTCTGTCGCGCAAAGCCGCCTGAACCGGCGTTTTCTTGCGATTTTGCCTGGAGCGCTCACGCGTTGTTGATGACGCTTGATGAAGCCGCTATCGCAATGCACAATTGCTGAAAAACCGGCGCGAAACCCGGAACGGATTAAGGGGAACAATTTGGCCGACCAACAGAGCGCGCAGAAGCGCCGGCTGGGCTTTTATAGCCTAGATCCGGCCCGCCACACGAAGATGGAGGATGCGCAGGGCCTGTTCATCAGCGCCATGGTCGCGGCCCTTGGACTTTATTTCCTGAGCCAGGCGGGGTTCTTGACGAGCGGCACCGCAGGTGTCGCCTTCCTTTTGCACTATGCTTTCGATATCCCCTTCGGCGTCCTGTTCTTCGTCGTCAATCTGCCCTTCTACTATCTCTCGTTCAAACGCCTCGGCCTCGGCTTTTCCTTCAAGACCTTCATTGCCATCCTGATGGTCTCCTTCATCACCGAGCTTGAGCGGAAATTCATCGTCATCCAGCATCTCGATCCGTTCTGGGCGGCCCTTCTCGGCGGCATCCTGATCGGCTTCGGCCTGCTCGGTCTTTATCGCCACCGCGCCTCGCTTGGCGGCATCGGCATTCTCGCCATCTATATCCAGGACCGTTTCAAGATCCCGGCAGGCCTTGTCCAGCTCGGTTTCGATCTCTGCGTCATGGCCGCCGCCTTCTTTGTCGTCAGCCCGATGACGGTCCTCTGGTCGCTTCTGAGCGCTGTCGTCTTGAACCTGCTTCTGACCATCAATCACCGGTCCGACCGGTATATCGCGGTGCGCTGACATGGCGGATGCGGCGGACAAGAAAAGCCCGATCGGCTTCTGGGCCTCGTCAACGGAAAAGCACTCGATCATCGAGGATATTCAGGGCGTCGTTGCCGGCTCCATGCTGGCGGCGCTCGGCGTCACCATGCTTGCGGCAGCCCATCTGTTGATCGGCGGCACGGCCGGCCTCGGTTTCCTCCTGCGTTATTCCGTCGATATCAGCTTCGGCACGGCCTTCTTCCTGCTGAACCTGCCTTTCTACTGGTTGGCCTATAAGCGCCTCGGCCTCGCCTTCACGGTCAAGACTTTCGCCGCCGTCGCACTCACCTCCGTGCTCACCGGCATCCTGCCGAAACTTATCACCTTCGACAGCATCGAGCCCATCACCGCCGCCCTTTTCGGCGGCCTTCTGATCGGCTGCGGCATGCTCGTTCTTTTCCGCCACCGCGCCTCGCTCGGCGGTTTCGGCATTCTGGCGCTCTATCTGCAGGACAGGCTGGGCTGGCGGGCCGGCTTCGTGCAACTCGGGCTGGATTGCGTCGTGCTCTTCCTGTCCTTCTTCGTCGCAAGCCCGTTCGTCATTGCTTGTTCCATCGTTGCGGCGGTGACGCTCAACCTGACGCTCGCCATCAACCACCGCACCGATAGATATATCGTCCGCTGATCCACGGGCCTCAGGCGGCGTTGGCCACCTTGTCGATCGGATGCTGCGAGCGGAAGCCGACGGCCAGCCGGTTCCAGATGTTGATTGCGCCGATCGCCACGGTGATCTTGACCATCTCCTCTTCGGTAAAATGCGCCTTCAGCGGCTCATAGGTGCTGTCCGGAATACCGGTCTCGGCAATCTTCGTGACCGAGTCGACCCAACCGAGCAGGGCGCGTTCCTTGTCGTCATAAACGGGCGATTCCCACCACACGCTCATCAGGTTGATCCATTGTTCGGATAGCCCGTCATGGCGGCTTTCCTTCACATGCATATCGACACAGAAGGCGCAGCCGTTGATGATCGAGGCGCGAAGCTTGATCAGGTGAATGAAACGGCGCTCAAGGCCGGAAGCCTGCACGTAGTTCTCGATATCCATCACCGCCTTGTAGGCGTCGGGCGAGGCTTTGAAAAAGTTGAAGCGCGGGTGCATGATCGTGTCTCCTAGAGGGTTTCGGGCCCTATCCACGGGCCGATTTGCGTTCGTTGATTTCCATGAAGGCGCAGCCACGGGCGGCGATCCCGCCGTCATCGTCCGCTGCAAGCTCCGCCAGGATCGATGCCATCGTCACCTTGGCAAGTTCGGCGCGATAGGCCTTTTCGGCCTTCAGCATCGCCGCATTGATTCCGCAGGGTTTCGTAAAATACCGCCCCGGCAGCGGGTTCGGCCCACGCTGGCGGATCTCCGCGCAGCGAAACGCCGGTGCCGGCCCTTCCACGGCCAGCACGATGTCGAGCAGGCTGATCCGGTCCGGTGTTTTCGCCAGCCGGTAGCCGCCTTTCGGACCGGGCATGGTGGCAACGATACCGGCGCCGGAAAGCGCCTGCAGGTGCTTCAGGAGATAGCTGGTCGAAACGCCGTGAAATTCGGCAAGCGCCGCCGCAGACAGAACCCCACCTTCCGAAAGGCCGGAGAGCATGCCCACACAGTGGATTGCCTGTTCGACGCCGTCACTCAGTTTCATTTCCATCTCCTTATCACGGATAAAATTTATCCATGATCGTCGGGGCCGTGTCAATAGGCCTTCATTTCCGCTGATGAAAGCTTATCTTTCATTCCGTGGATCTCGTCGAAACCAAACCCTCCGGCAATCAGGCCGCGACCCTGCCCACGCCGTTCCTCAAATGGTTCGGTGAAAAGGGCTGGCAACCGCGCGCGCACCAGCTGGAACTTCTGGCCCGCGCGCAGGGCGGCGAGAACATGCTGCTGATCGCGCCGACCGGTGCCGGCAAGACGCTTGCCGGTTTCCTGCCCTCGCTTACCGATCTCGTCACCCGCGGAAATATCCCGCCCGGTTCCGCCTTCACCGGCATCCACACGCTTTACATCTCGCCCTTGAAGGCGCTGACCGTCGATATCGAGCGCAACCTGATGAAGCCCGTCACCGAAATGGGCCTCTCGGTTACCGTCGAAAACCGCACCGGCGATACGCCGCAATCCAAGCGCCAGCGCCAGAAGCTCACCCCGCCCGATATTCTGCTGACCACACCGGAGCAGGTGGCGCTTCTGCTTGCCAACAAGGAAGCCGGACGTTTCTTCAAGGACCTGAAATATGTCGTGCTCGACGAGCTTCATTCACTCGTCACCTCCAAGCGCGGCCATCTCCTCTCGCTCGGCCTCGCGCGTCTCCGCAAGCACGCGCCAGAAATGCAGACGATCGGCCTTTCCGCCACCGTCGCCGACCCGATGGACCTGCAGCGCTGGCTGGTCCCTCAGGGAGAGCATCCGGCACCTCCCGCCGGCCTCGTCCATGTCACCGGCGGTGCCGCCCCCGACATCACCATTTTAGGCACTGAAACCCGCATCCCCTGGTCCGGCCACGTCTCCACCTACGCCATCCCGGAGGTCTACGAGGAGATCAAGCGCCACAAGACCACGCTGATCTTCGTCAACACCCGCTTCCAGGCGGAACTTCTCTTCCAGTCGCTCTGGACCATCAACGAGGACAATCTGCCGATCGCCCTCCACCACGGTTCGCTCGATGCCAGCCAGCGCCGAAGGGTGGAGGCGGCGATGGCCGACAACAGATTGCGCGCTGTCGTCGCCACCTCGACGCTCGACATGGGGCTGGACTGGGGCGATGTCGATCTGGTCGTCCATGTCGGCGCGCCGAAGGGCGCCTCGCGGCTTGCCCAGCGCATCGGCCGCGCCAACCACCGCATGGACGAACCGTCGAAGGCGATACTCGTCCCCGCCAACCGTTTCGAAGTCATGGAGTGCCAGGCAGCCCTTGATGCCAACTATCTCGGCGCGCAGGATACGCCGCCGGTAGGCGAGGGTGCTCTCGATGTTCTGGCCCAGCATGTGCTTGGCATGGCCTGTGCCGAACCTTTCGATCCGGTCGAACTTTACGATGAGATCACCTCCGCCTCGCCCTATGCGAACCTCTCCTGGGAAATGTTCGAGCGCATCGTCGATTTCGTCGCCACCGGCGGTTACGCCCTGCGCTCCTACGAGCGTTATGCAAGGATACGCAGACAAGAGGACGGCCGCTGGCGCGTCTCCAATCCGCAGATCGCCCAGCAGTACCGCATGAACCTCGGTACGATCGTCGAAGCCGCTGAACTCAATGTCCGTCTCGTCAAACGCAATGCCAAGGGAACTTTAGGCAGGGGAGGCATGTCGCTCGGCAAGGTCGAGGAATATTTTCTCGAACAGCTGGTCCAGGGCGACACGTTCCTGTTTGCCGGTAAAGTCCTGCGCTTCGAAGGCATCCGCGAAAACGAATGCCTCGTCTCCAACGCCTTCTCGCTCGATCCGAAAATCCCCGCCTATGCCGGCGGCAAGTTTCCGCTCACCACCTATCTGGCCGACCAGGTCCGCGCCATGCTGGCCGATCCGGATCGCCGCGTCAGCCTACCCGACCAGGTCCGCGACTGGCTGAATATCCAGCTCGAACGCTCCATGCTGCCGAAACAGGACGAGCTGCTGATCGAGACCTTTCCGCGCGGCAAACGCTTCTTCC
Source organism: Rhizobium sp. ZW T2_16 (assembly GCF_044987325.1). NCBI lineage: Bacteria > Pseudomonadati > Pseudomonadota > Alphaproteobacteria > Hyphomicrobiales > Rhizobiaceae > Rhizobium > Rhizobium sp. ZW T2_16. The sequence continues at coordinate 151,709 of NZ_JBJDRG010000003.1, read as the reverse complement.
TCATCGCTTACTGCTTTGAGGGCCGCCTGGCGCACCAGACGCTCGGCATGCTGCTCACCCGCCGTCTCGAACGCCTCGGCGCCCGCCCGCTCGGCTTCGTCGCCACCGATTATTCGCTCGCCATCTGGGGCTTGAACGATCTCGGCGCGATGATCGCCGATGGCTCCCTGAGCCTCTCCGACCTCTTCGATGAGGACATGTTGGGAGACGATCTCGAAGCCTGGCTCGACGAAAGTTACATGCTCAAGCGCACCTTCCGCAATTGCGCCGTGATTTCCGGTTTGATCGAACGTCGTCATCCGGGCAAGGAAAAGACCGGCCGTCAGGTCACGGTCTCGACCGACCTGATCTACGACGTGCTGCGCTCCCACGAGCCGGACCACGTGCTTTTGGAGGCGACACGCCGCGATGCCGCTTCCGGGCTTCTGGATATCGGTCGTCTCGGCGATATGCTGTCCCGAATCAAGGGGCATATCACCCACCGTGACCTCGATCGCGTCTCGCCGCTGGCGGTGCCGATCATGCTGGAGATCGGCAAGGAGCAGGTACCGGGCGAGGCGCAGGATGCGGTGCTGCAGGAGGCGGCGGATGAATTGATTGCGGAGGCTGGATTGTCCACCGTTTCGGTTGGCGATCGCCCCTCACCCTAACCCTCTCCCCGCAAGCGGGGCGAGGGGACTTGCCCTGCTCGGTGTAGCGGATCGGGGCTGTACGGGTGCCACAAGTCTCCTTCTCCCCGTCAGTACGGGGAGAAGGTGCCCGGCAGGGCGGGTGAGGGGCAGCCCTCGACATTGACAGGAAAGACGAAACGACCTTGATGCACCGCCTCGGGCTTAGCCCCCGCACCATCGTAACAGGCCAACCCACCGGCGCCGAGGAAATCCTTGTCCACGGCATCGCCGCCGTCTGCGATCCGCTGGGCGGCCTTTACCTGCCGGAAACGCAGACCCTCGTCGTCTCCGACCTGCATCTGGAAAAGGGCGCGGCCTTCGCCCGCCGCGGCATGATGCTGCCGCCCTATGACACGATCGCCACGCTTAATATCCTCAACGCCGTTATTGCCCGCTATGAGCCGAAACTCGTCGTCTCGCTCGGCGACAATTTCCATGATCGCAGCGGCTCTGAACACCTGCCTGCGGACCTGAGAAAAATGATCACGGACATGGCGCGCGGCCGCGACTGGATCTGGATCAACGGCAACCACGATCCCGACGGAACCACAGACCTGCCGGGCATCTCGAGCGACGAACTTCTTTATGGGGGGCTGGTTTTTCGCCACGAACCCAGCCTGATTTCGGCAAAGGGCGAGATTGCCGGGCACCTCCATCCCGCCGCTACCGTCCGGCGCCGCGAAAAGTCGGTTCGTCGCCCGTGTTTCGCCAGCGACGGCCACCGCCTGCTCATGCCGGCCTTCGGCGTTCTCACCGGCGGCCTCGATCTCCGCCATCGGGCCATGCAGGGCCTGTTCAAGCAGGAAACGCTTGTCGCCCATCTCCTCGGCCGCGATCGCATCTATTCGGTGCGCTACGGCAGCCTGATGGGCTGATATGAATCAAACGGCGAAGGTAGTGGCCCTCCTCTGTGCGGTTCTAGTGTTGATCGCTGCAGTCGGATATCGGTCCAATCTGATCATCCTGCGGGTCAACCGAGAAGATTTCTTGGGTGGCCGGCTATCGGTATGGGACAGCCTCCTCCAGCTCCCACCCGGCAGCGGGCGGACATGGGCATTCATCCGCGCCGAGGATGGAGAAGCCGAGTTCAGTTTGGAATGCAACGACGGTCGGCATGTCCACGCTGGCTATCTTGAGGGAGGTGCGCTCCAATATGTGAGCGTCGCCATAACCGACTGTCGATTTGATGACAGCGGAACCTCCACTATCATTCTTTTCTTGCCGCTGGATGTAGCCGAACGTCTGTTCTCTTACCTGTAAACAAGCACCGGCAGTTTCGATCCGGCAAGCACCTTCATCGTCACGCTACCGAGCATGAATGCCTTGAAGCCCGAACGTCCGTGCGATGCCATCACGATCGCGTCGCAGCCATATTTTTCTGCTGTCTTGACGATGCATCCGGCCGGATCGACGCTCTGGAGCTTTATCGCTTCGCAGGTCAGATCGCGCTGTGCGGCGGCCGCTTTCGCATCGGCCAGAATGCCGTCTGCCTGTTCGTTCGCGCGCTGCTCGTATTCGGCATAGGCGATGTCCATGCCGACGGGATAGACGGTAAACACCTGTAGCGGCTCGATCACCGCCAGCACCGTCACCTTCGCATTGCTTTCGCGCGCAAAATCGAGCGCCTTTTCCAGTGCCTGGGTCGATAGCGGCGAACCGTCGGTCGGGATGAGGATATGTTTGAACATTTTGTTGACCTCCTTGGGTGACCTCCCTGGTCGAGATCATCTTGGCACCGGCCGATTGTCGCACATTGACCTGTCTCAAACCGAAGCGCTGCTCCCAAAGGGGTTCACGCCATCCTTCAGCCACGAGAGCGTATCCTTCCAGAAACCGCCGGCATGGCGGGAGTGGAAAAGGCTGAAATGCCCGATTGCATCGAGCCCGTAATGCGATGGCGATAGACTGGCTTCGATCCGCTCGGCATTGCAATAATAGGAAAGCGTCCGCCGGATCGCCGCGGCCGAACCTATATCATCATCGGTCACGCAGATCGCCAGGATCGGCGCGGTGACGGCGGCAAATCGCGAAAGCACAGCCTCGCGTTCATGCTTCGGATGCGTCCGCTCCATTCGCGGCCCGCGAAAGCTCCATTCATTGGCGACACCAGCCGGAAGATCTTCCAGCCAGCCGAGCTTCCTGCCGGGAAAATACCCGTAGATCGCGGTCAAGGCAGGCATCACCATGTGCCAGCGCCAGAACAACCTCGATCGATGCCCTGCCGCATAATCTCCCCACCAGGCATATTGCGCCCCCATCGTCAGCATCCGGTCTATCCGGTGCGCTTCGGTAGAAAGCCCCGGCAGGTAACCACCGATACTGTGCCCCACTACCATCAACGGAAGTTCCGGCGCTCTTTTGGTCATGAACCGCAGCGCCGCATCGAAATCCTGCTCGCCCCAGTCCCGCCAGCGATACCCGCAGCCGCGCAGGGTTTCCGGCCGCGACAGACCGATGCCGCGATAGTCATAGGTCAATACATCGAACCCTTCGCCGGCAAGGAAGTCCGCGTAATAGTGATAATAACGGGCAAGCACGCCGGTGGCGGCGTTGATGATCACGCGAGCGATGGGCCTTCCTCGCGCTGGCCAGATATGACCGTTCAGTGGCACGCCGTCCCGGCAGGTCAGGCTTGTCGAAATCCCGGTTGGGCGGGATGTCGATTGCGCGATTTCGGCCATGCGATCCTCCCGGCTGACTTCCCCGCAAGGCGGAGAATAGTCGGGCAAATCGACCACGCAATTATCCCAAGGCAGGGGTTGCGCCTTTCCGGCAGCACGGTGTCAACGCGCCAGCTTGGCAAACCCCTTGGCTAGGATGGGCCCGGTCGGTCGCCCGGTCGGCGATCCCCCGGCCTGTTCCAGCGTGATTTCGTAAAGCTGCGCATCCTGCGGCTTCGGCAGCGTCGACCCGCTCAGCCGTGCGGAATGAGCATCTTCCAGCAGGCCGAGCGACATTGGCCCCATCTCACGCGAAGGAAGCGTCCAGACCTGCATCGTCTTGTCCTCGGGCACACTGAAATCCGCCAGAAGCCGGATGCTGGCCGTATCGTTTCCGAAATCCTCGACCACCGCCTGAACCTCGCCGGCCTCGTTGACAAGCACTGCTACGACCAGCGGCTCGATCGTGCGCGTCACGCTCCACACCAGACCCACGGCCAGGATCAGCGAGGCGGCAATCGCTGAAATCGCCGCCGACCGCCAGCCGGAGCGAACATTGTCATTACCCGCTGTCGGAACTCTCGGCGAAACGGAGGCGATGGATGGCACCTCCACCGCGGCCTGTTCCGGCAGCCGGGCCTCGATGGCTTGCCACAGAACCGGAGACACGGCGGCCGGATCGACATTGGTGTCGAGTGGCAAAAATCGCTCGCGCGCTTCCGCAACGGCTGTGGCAAGCGTGGCATTGCGCTCGATCTCGTTTTCCACCTCCGCCACGTCTGTTTCGCTCAGCAGACCAAGCACATATTCGTCGGCGATATGGGCAACATTTTCGGTAGCGAACTTCATGCCATGCACTCCCGCAGCGTCAGGAGTCCGCGCCTTATCCAAGACTTCGCCGTGCCGAGCGGAAGTTTCAGCCGACCGGCAATTTCCCCGTGGGTATATCCGCTCACATAGGCCATCAATATGCCGCGCCGTCTCGTCTCTTCCAGGCGGCCAAGGCACTCTTTCAGCCGGCTGTTATGGTCGAGCCTGTGCCACGCCGCCATGATCTGTTCCAGTTGCTCGGCGTCCTGAATGGTCTCCAGTTGATCTTCCGTGATCAGGTCTTCCCGGCTCCCGTCTCTCAGCATGTTGAGCGCCCGGTTGCGCACGATCGCGTAGATCCAGCCGCGCGCCGACCCTTGCTCTGGCCTGTACTGATGCGCATGTGTCCAGATGCGAATGAACGCTTCCTGCACGACTTCTTCGGCAAGCTCACGGCGTTTGACGATCCGCTGTGCCACCGTCACCAGCCGGCCGGCCTCTGCATCGAATATGTCGCGCAACCCGCGCCGGTCGCCCTTGGCGCAGGCGGCAAGCGCCGCCTTGAAGTCCGTCGATTGGTCTGTCACCAAGGCCAGGCTGTCCTCTCTCCCCGAATAATCGCGCAGTTGCGAATATTCCATCTCTGCAGTTTTAGCGACGGACATGCGCTCGTCCAGAGTTTCACGTTTCCCGCAGTCATCCTGAGACTGCATATGGAAGACACGCCCGATGCGGAAATGGATGCGCGGCAAATAAATATTTTCAACGGCTGCATCCAAAGGCGTCCCGCCATGTGTCTACACATCGGGAGTGCTTCAGAGGCCGTGTGCCCTACCGCTCTTCATCATGCTGGAAACACAACGGGAGAGACAAAATGAAAACCCTTCGCACCGCGCTCGTCGCGTCCACCATGCTTGCCGCGTCTGCTGCCGCTGCAATGGCGGCCCCGGTCCTCGGCCTCACCGGTGACAAGACGCTCGTCATGTTCGACACCGCAAAGCCGGAAGTGACCAAGACCATGGATGTCACCGGCGTCGACAAGCTGGTCGGCATCGATTTCCGCCCCGGCAACAAGACGGTCATCGGCGTCACGCCCGATCACGCGATCGTCTCGATCAACCTTGAAACCGGCGCGGCCACGGAAGTCGCCAAGATGGACAAGATGCTGGCCATGACGCAAGCGCCGGTCGTCGTCGACTTCAACCCGATGGCCGACCGTCTGCGCTTCATGACCGGCACCACCAACCATCGTGTCCACCCGGATACCGGAGCAGTCACGGTCGATCGTGCTCTGGCTTTTGAAGAGGGCGATATGCACAAGGGCGAAACCCCGAACATCGTCGCGGCGTCCTACACCAATTCGATCGGCAAACCCGAAAAGACGGCGATGTACAATATCGATGCCACCATCGGCGCATTGATCCAACAGACCAAGCCGAATGACGGCACCCTGAAGGCGATCGGCAAGCTGGGCATCAAGCAGATGCCGGCAACATACGCCTTCGACATCCACGGTGAGGACGGCGGCAAGAATACTGCTTATCTGGCCGCAAACAAGACGCTCTATACCGTCAATCTTGAGACCGGTGCGGCCACCGAAATCGGCCCGATCACCGGCACCGAAAACGAGGTGCGCGACATCGTCATCCTCCCGGCCATGTAATCATGTGCAAAGGTTGGGGCGGAGTTCCGGCTTCGCTTCAGCCTGCCTCTAAATCTCGCCTGACATTTCGCGCCGCCGCCGGTCCAGCTCTTCCGTATAACGCCGCAGCGTGTGGCTTTCGGAAAGCTGCCCGACCACCTTGCGCTCGATCTGGTTGTTCACCACCGCCAGCGCTTCCGCCTCCGTCCGGTCGAACATTGCAGCCGCCTGCTTGGCATTCATGCTTCGAAGCAGCACGTCGTTCTTGTAGCGGATGAAAGAGGAGAGCTCTGGTTTCTCCTCGCCGCCCTCGGTCGCTGCCGAATAGACTTCCGGGGTAAGAATGATCCCGACATATTTTTCGGTCTCGTCGATTACGATCACGCGCTGGGTTGAACCGATCGGAAAATCCTTGCGGAACTCGTCGAGCGTCATTCCCGCCTGCGCCGTCTTCACATCGGAGCGCATCAGCTTGTCCACCGTCAGGTTGCGGATCCAGCCGATATCATGCGCGCTTCTGATTCCTTCGCCGCGCAGGTGAAAACGCCACGTCGCGAACGAGTAGCCGAAGCTGGTGCGCACAACGACCGATGACGTGATGACCGCCGCAAGCGCCAGCGCGGTGATAGGAAAGTCGCCGGTCACTTCCAGCGCCAGAAACGTCATCGTCAGCGGTCCGCCGATCACCGCCACTGCCATCGCGCTCATGCCGACCACCGCATAGATGACCGGCGTCAGCGTTGCATGGGCAAACAGGAACGGCGTCGAATAGGCAAACAGTTTTCCGATAAGCGCGCCTAAAAACAGCGAGGCGAAGAACAGGCCGCCACGGAAGCCGGCGCCGATGGTGATTGCCGATGCAACGGACTTGAGCAGCAGAAGTCCGATCACCGCCCCGATCGCCATGTGCTGGTTGAGGCTTTCGTGCAGCGCGCCGTGTCCGGCCGAAAGCACCCGCGTATCGATCAGCGCCAGCAGCCCCACGATCAGTCCTCCGAGCGCGGGACGGAAGACGGGGGAGATCGAGCTTTTGCGCGCCTGCTCCTCAACCTTCGAGACACCTTTCATCAGCAGGATGCCGCAGCCCGCACACACAATCCCGAGCATGACGGCTGGAAGATAGTCTGCCGGAACGACCGTGCCGATCTCGCCGATATCGATCATGAATTCGTCGCCGACGAAAAGCCGTGTCACGAAGGTCGCGGCCAGTGCCGCGACGACCACCGGCGCAAGGCTGACAATCGTATAGGTGCCGATGATCAGCTCGAAAGCGTAGAAAGAGCCCGTCAGTGGTGCGTTGAACGCCGAAGCGATTGCGCCTGCCGCCCCGCAGCCAACGAGAATGCGCATGTCCGAGCGGCGCAATTGCAAAATGAGACCGATCTTCGAGGCGATACCGGACGAAAGCTGCGTATAGCCTGCCTCCAGTCCTATCGAGGCGCCAAAACCGTTGGAGATCAGGTTCTGTACCGCAACCACGATACTGTCCGTCAGCGACAACCGGCCACCATGCAGCGCGTTGGCCTCGATCGGGTCGACCATCGGCTTTTTGCGCCACTTCTTTAGGATCAGGAACACGATCCCCATCACCACGCCGCCTGCGGCCGGTGCCCAGAGCACCACCATCGGATCGAGCGAGGTTGCCGCGCTAAGCCTCTCGTCGGGACCGATCCCGAAGATCAGCACCTGGACCTCATGGGCGATGAAACTCATCGCCGCCACCGCAAGCCCGGCAAGCACGCCGACCACAGCCGCCATCGCGATCAGGCCGAATTCGCTGCGCCTGATCAATATGCGCAATTGGGTCGGATGCAGCAGGTGGCGCCAATCGGGCAATCGATCTGGCAGGCGGTCGAGGAGGCGTTTCAACATCTTGGGCAGTCTGGGTTTGCGATATCGATCGCTAACTAGTGTAGGTTTCGCCGAAGCAAAGACGGCGGCAACAGGTCGGAGGTGATCAATCCTTGCGGAAGACGATGCTGGCACCCCAGCCGGTTACCAGCGCAATCAGCACGCAGAGCAGGCCATAGGCAAACGGCTGGTTATGAGCGGTGTCGGTGATCGCCTGTTCGAGGCCGGTCTTGACCACCCGGAGCGGAATTTCGCGCTGGGTCAGCAGCGTACCGCTCTTGAACAGATAGGCGCGCACGATATGCACCCCGTCCGGAACATTGGCCGGCAGCCTGAGCGAGGCGCGGAACAGACTGGATGAGACGAAACGAACGCCGCTCGCTTCCTTCTGGTAAAGGCCTCCAGCCAGCTTCAGTCGTCGATAAGCCTCGCGGAAATCGGAAAGCTCGCCGACATCGCGGATATAGCCGATCGGATTGAGCGCCAGATGTTCGATGCCGACACCCGCCGTATTGATCGGCGGCAATTGTGTGGGGTCGTCGAGCTGGCGGGTGCTGGCGATCGAATAGCTTTCCGGCACCTGCTCGAAGATCATCGAATCCGTGTTCACCCAGACGCCGAAGATGCGCTCCTTCTTGCGCACGGTGGCATAGTCGCGCGGGCCTTCAAGCGTGACGATGATGTCATAGCTGCCGATCGCGAGCAGTAGTTCGTCCGGATTTGTCATCGCCCCGAACACGGTTAGGTCGGCCCCGCGAAAATCCGAGGCGATCGCGATCTCGTTGGTCGAAACCCCGATATCGAGCCCTTCCTTGGCGGTCGAAGCCTCGCCCATCGGGATTTGCGCAAATCCGTTGGTCGCAGGGATCAGCAGCAGCGAGAAGAGGAGGGCGAGACGGCAAAACATCAGTAACCGATCCCTCCGACTGCAACCGAATAGAGATCCTGCGGGCGGATGAACAGGCCGACGGCAAGTCGGATGCCGACCGCCAGAACCAGCAGCGCCAGAAGAGCGCGCAGCTGTTCGCCGCGCAGCTTCTGCCCGACGCGTACGCCGTACTGTGCGCCGATAACACCCGCCACCATCAGGATGAAGGCAAGCACGATATCGACGGAATAGTTGGTCGCCGCCTGCACCATGGTCGTATAGGCGGTGACGAAGATGATCTGAAACAGCGACGTCCCGACAACGACATTGGTCGGGATGCGCAACAGATAGATCATCGCCGGCACCATGATGAAGCCACCGCCGACACCCATGATCGAGGTGAGGATGCCGATCAGGAAACCGAGCGTCACCACCGGAATGGCCGAAAGATAGATCCTCGACTTCTTGAACCGCATCTTCAGCGGCAGCCGGTGCACCCAGTTATGCTGGCCGGGACGCTTCAAGGGAAGCGGCTGGTTGAGCTTCGCCTTTCGCATGGCGCGCAGGCTTTCCTGCAGCATCAAAAGGCCGATCGTCGTCAGAAGCACGACGTAGAGAAGCGAGATGAACAGGTCGAGCTGGCCGATGCTGCGCAGCCACGAGAAGATCCACACGCCGACCGTCGCCCCGACAAGACCGCCGACAAGCAGCACCGTGCCGAGCTTCATGTCCAGCGTGCCGCGCCGGAAATGCGTGATCGCGCCGGAAACCGAGGACGCGACCACCTGGTTCGCCCCGGTCGCGACCGCAACGACGGGCGGAATATTGTAGAAGATCAGGAGCGGCGTGATCAGAAACCCGCCGCCGACGCCGAACATGCCGGACAGGAAACCGACGGCCGCACCCATGCCGAGGATGATGAAAATATTCACCGAAAGCTCTGCTATGGGCAGGTAGATCGTCACGGTTGACCCCGACAAGGCGAAACAGAACAACCTCGTCCAGCAGGCGATTTCTCGCTTGTCTGATGAGGTGGTGGGAAAGTGTCTCACATGCCGGGTGAACAAGGCATGAAGATGTCTGCTCCACATGCCTGCGCAGGCGTCAGGCTGTCAAACCCGCATGGGCGCGTCAGGGTATCGCAAGCCTTTGATTCGGCCGTTTTCTCAGCGGCGTGGCGAATATGCCGCGTCACCGCAAACCCGGTCGTTTTAGTCGTGATTGGAGATATGCGTGGGCGCACCAAAAAAGCCGGACCGAAAACGGACATGCCGTCTCCGGTCCGGCGACTGGAGCTTATCCATTCCGCTTGAGAAGTTCACGCACCATCGCGTCGTCCACCTTGCCGGTCGGCTCCTGGCCGATCGAACTCTGGAACGCCTTGATCGCCGCAACCGTCTTGGCGCCCATCTTGCCGTCCGGCGTGCCGGCATCGAAACCGTTCTTGTTGAGAATGGCCTGGATGTTGCGGATCGCCTTGGTCATGTCGATCGATGCAGTGGTCAGTTTCTTGCCGGAAACCCATTCGTCCGGAATGTTAACTGCATTGGCATTCGGGTCGAGCGGCTTGGCGGTCCAGGCATTCAGCTTGGCGCGAGCGCTTTCCAGCTGCTCCTTGCGCATCGCCTTGCCCACCTCTTCCTGCTTGGCGGCAGCGTCCGTATCGCCACCCCTGGCAGCTACGCCGAACCACTTGTAGCTCTCTTCGAGATCTTGGCGCACGCCGTTGCCGCGGGCATAGAGGATCGCGAGGTTGAACTGGCTATCGGCAACGCCGTGCTCGCTTGCCTTGCGGAACCACTCGACGGCCGCCGCATAGTCCGGCTGGCCGGCAGCCCCCGAAGCGTAAAGAACCGCGAGATTGTGCATCGCGCTGGCATTACCCGCCTGCGCCGCCTGACGATAATAGGAAATCGCCTCGCCGAGATTGCGCTCGACGCCGGTTCCCTTCTCCAGAAGGTTGCCCATCCGATACTGAGCCGGCGCAAGACCGCGATCGGCTGCAAGCTTGTACCACTTGGCGGCTTCGCCGAGATCGGTCGTAACTCCGCGGCCGTCGCTGAAGCGTGCACCGATTTCAAACAGCGCATTGGCGTCACCGGCCGCTGCCGCATCGGCCATCGATTGTGGCTCGATACCGGCAGGCACGGCGATCGAGGCGTGTTCGACCGGTGCGATCGGTGCCGCCGGCAGGTCTTCCGCCGGAGCTTCCGCAACCACATCCGAATCGCTTGCCTGCGGCGCTGCAGCCTCGGGTGTATTTGCCATTTGCTCCACCGGCGGAGCAGTTATCTCGGGCGCAGCGCTCTGCGGTAAGACCGGAGCCTCGGAAGCCGCCGGCGTCTGCGGAACCAGAGCGGCAGGCGTCGGCGCGCTTGCCTCGGGAGCGGCCGCAATCACCGGCTGCTCGACCGAAGCTACCTGCGGTGCCGGGCTGCCGCTCGTCACGGTCTTGATCAGCGGCATTGCCATCAGCGCCAGAAGCACGGCGCCGACTGCCATCAGGATCGGCCGGCGATGGCGCGAAAAGGCCGATGCGCCCTTTTCCTTCTCTGCCTTGCCGATATCAGGCTTCGCCTTGGCGGGTTTGGCCTTTGCAAGCGAGCCCATCTGGGAAGGATCGGCCTCCTGCGCGGCGGCCTTTGCGGCCCGGCGGGCAGCAGCAATATAGTCGGCGCGGTCGCCTGTGCGATCGCCACCCCGCTCGCTGCCGAATTCTCCCGCTGCCTGGCTGGCTCTCACCCGCTCGAGGATCTTGCGAACGTCTGGTGCACCTGAACCCGGCTCCAGAAGGTCGTTTTCGCCTTCGCTCTCCAGCATGTCGCCGGCAACCACGGCATCGTCTGCCGAAGGATCGATCGATGGCGTCGGGTCGACGAAGGTGCGTGCCTTGGCAGGCTTGTCCTGCTTCGAGCCGGGGAGAAGGCGCTTGGCCAGCCCGCCGAGCAGGCTCTTCTTCGCAGGCTTTTCTTCGTCCTCAATGTCCGTCTCGGCATCGACCGGCAAGAGCATCGCCGGAACATGATCGGCCATGGTGGAACCGATCGCGCTGGTCTCTCTCAACCGGGCTTCCGTGCGCGGCATGTCGAGGTTGGCCAGTTCACGATCCGCTTCGGCTGAAACGGGCGGCATCGCAACGGGTGCCGCCTCGCGCGCCACCGGCATGTCGCGCTGGATCGGCGCAGCCGCAAAGGCCGGCTGGCGAACAGGCTCTTCGTTTCGATAGGACACGGCAGGCGCAGTCGCAAACTGGCCTTCCAGCTGGTCCAGCCGTTCGGCGATCTGCACCAGCGTGCCGTGCAGTGCCTCGAACGTCTGGTGTGTCCGGCTTTCGGAACCGCGCGTCAGCTCTTCGAGATGCTTCAGGTCGTCGGCAAGGGCTGCAAGTGCCGCCATGTCTCCGCTTGTGCCGGGCGCGCCGGCACTCAGATTACGTGAATAGGCCTCGACCACCGCTTCGGCCGCCTGCCGGGCGGCCTCGACGATATATTCGTCATTGGTCGCCATATAGCCTTCGATCGCCGCCATGCGGCTGTCGAATTCCGGCGGCCATGCGGCGGGCGTACTGCTCGGCTGCGAAATCAGCGTCGAAAGATTGGCAATCTGGGCTTCCAGCCCGCGCAGCGCCTCGTCGTCATTGCGTGGAGCGGATGTTGCCTCGTCCAGTTGCGCTGCAATCGCGCTAAGCCTGTCCTCGATCCGCACGAAAGCGCCGTCATCGGCATGCAGGGGCCGCGGCTGCTGTTCCATCTCCTCAACCCGGTGCGACAGATAATCGAGCCGCTCGCCAAGCCCCTCGGCGCCAAAACTCGTGTCCAGCGCATCGATCTTGCGCGAAATGTCGGAAAGGTAGTTGGTGACGTCTTCCTGCTGGCCGGGAACATGCATCTGCTGCACCAGCACCGAAAGCTGTTCGATACGCTCCTGCAGCTGTGCCGTTGCCTGCTCCTCGGCCATGTCTTCGATTTTGCCGGCGAGCAGCTCGATCCGCATGGAAAGACCGTCGGTGGCGCTCTGGTCGGCAGTATAGCGGCCGATCGTTTCCACCTGTTCCATCAGCCCGGCCAGCCGGTCTTCAAGCCGGTCTTGCAGCCGCTGCATCGCAAGCTCGTCCTGCGCATTGGCAGCGCTGGCTCGGGAATTGGCGGCAATTGCGCGGCTGATCTCGTCCAGCCTGTGGTCCAACTGGCTGAACTGTTCGGTGATCGCCGCGTCATTCGGCTTCATGCGAGAGCCGAGCTGTTCCATCATGCCGGCAAGCGCCAGCAGCTTCTGTTCCAGCGCGCGAATGGTCGGGCTGTCCGCCATCACGCCGAGCTGGTTGCGAATTTCGTCGACCCGGTAGGCAAGCGCCACCAGTTCTTCGCGCAGCGCACTCGTGTCGGCGTCCTGAAGGCGTTCTTCCAGCCCTACCCACTGGTCCTGCATCTGCCGCAGCGATTCCTGCCGGGCAAGCCCGTCCATGACGGTCCGCAAATCCTCGAATTCGGAACGCAAGCCCGAAGCGCCTGGAGCGGATTGCATCGCAAGCTGGTCGATGCCCTGGGCCAGCCGTGCAAGGTCCGCCTGCACATCCTGCGTGAAACGCGAGTCCTCTGCCTGGGCGCGGATCGCACGCACTTCATCCTTCAGCGCCCGCATCTCGTGCGATACGCCTTCGGAAATGTCGCGCTTGAGATCATGCCTCAGGCCGGAAAGCGTCTCGGTAAATTCACGAATGTCGGCGCGGCGCTGGTTGGCCTCGGCCACGCGCGTGGCAACCGCCGGCTGGCGAATGTCTTCGCGGCGGGTGCCGGTGCGCTGTTCGGTGCGAGCGGGTGCTGCAGGCATTGCTGCACTGTTTTCAAAACGGCGGCTGCTCTGGCCTGCCTGTTCGAGCATGCGCTGCCGCTCGCGGATTTCCGCCAGCGGGTCGCGCGCACGCTCCGCGTAGCCCGCATCGACGGGGCTCGCCTTCGCACGCGGATCAGGCCCGGCCGGCATACGCGGCTGTCGATTGTCGTCAATGGCTCTTTGCGGTGCGACTACCTGTGCTTGGATCGGTGTCTGCGATGGCGCGCGTCCACCCGCCATCAGGCCCTGGATGCGTGCTTCCAGTCCCTCGATTGTGCGGCTCAGCGCATCCAGCGACGAGCGGTCTCGGTCGCCGTGACGGGGATGTGCCGATCGTGATCCGTTCATGTGCTCGCTCGTTTCGACGTTGATCCTGCCGGTCCGACTCTGAACGTTTCCCCCGGAGGTATTCCTCCATGAGTAAAACTGAATATTAGAGAAACCTTACGCAAGACTTGCCATTGTGACGGTTTGAACGCTTTTCGAAGCAAACGCACCGAACCGTCAGATCGCCTACTATCTCTGCAAACATGGTAAACAACCCGTTAAAGGTGCTCCAGATTTTAATTATTTCACAACATTCTAATATTTATGCCGCGGCTGACTTCGCACCTGCCCGCCCTATCTCGGAGCCTGTGCCTCATAAATTGCGTGTGAGTACCAATTGACGTTTACGCGCACGTCAATTAAATGACGAATGCAAGAATTGGCAGTGTCAGCGCAGCGGCCCTTGATCGGGACGCTTTCGGAAACGAAGCGCAGAAGGAGTGGTGCTGCCGATGAAGATGACAGGGAGGATGCTCATCGATGCCAATCTATAAGGCCCCGACCACTGATACGCTTTTTATTCTCAACGATGTTCTGGGCCTTGAGCGCTATGGCAACCTGCCCGGTTTCGCCGATGCCTCGCCGGACATGATCGAGGCGATCCTCGGTGAAGCGGCAAAGGTGGCTGAGGAAGCACTGTTTCCGCTCAATCTGTCAGGCGATCAGGAAGGCTGCAGCCGAAGGGATGATGGCTCGGTCACCGTACCGAAGGGTTTCAAGCAAGCATACGATCAATATTGCCAGGGCGGCTGGATCGGTCTGGCCGTGCCGGAAGAATTCGGAGGGCAGGGGCTTCCCTATACGCTGCACGCCGCTGTCGGCGAATACATGTCGTCGGCCAACATGTCGCTGATGATGTATCCGGGCCTGACCCAGGGCGCGATCGCCGCCATCCTTGTCCATGGTTCGGATGAGCAGAAGGCCACCTATCTGCCGAAAATGGTCGAGGGCACATGGTCTGGCACCATGAACCTCACCGAACCCCATTGCGGCACCGATCTCGGTCTTCTGCGTACCAAGGCCGTGCCGCAGGGTGATGGTTCCTACAGGATCTCCGGCCAGAAGATCTTCATCTCCGCCGGCGAACACGGCATGACCGACAACATCATCCATCTGGTTCTCGCCCGCATCGAAGGCGCACCGGAAGGAACCAAAGGCATCTCGCTGTTCATCGTGCCGAAATTCATGGTCGGCGAAGACGGTTCGCTCGGCGCCCGCAACGGCGTCACCTGTGGCGCACTCGAAGAAAAGATGGGCATCCACGGCAATTCCACCTGCGTCATGAACTATGATGATGCCACCGGTTACCTGATCGGCGCGGAGAACAAGGGCCTGTCGGCCATGTTCGTGATGATGAACGAGGCCCGCCTCGGCGTCGGCCTGCAGGGCCTGTCGATCGCCGAGACCGCCTACCAGAACGCCGTGGCTTACGCCAACGAGCGCATCCAGGGCCGTTCGCTCTCCGGCGCCAAGGCCCCGGACAAGAAGGCCGATCCGATCATCGTCCACCCGGATATCCGCCGTTCGCTGATGACGATCAGGTCGTTCAACGAAGCCGGCCGCGCCTTCCTGCTCTGGACGGCGCTGAAATCCGACATCGCCCACCGCTCGCCGGATGAGGCCGAACGCCAGAACGCCGACGACCTTCTCGGCCTCGCCACGCCGATCCTCAAAGGCGTGCTGACCGACAAGGGTTTCGACCACGCCGTCATGGCCCAGCAGGTTTTCGGCGGTCACGGCTACATCGAGGAACACGGCATGAGCCAGTATGTCCGCGATGCCCGTATCACCATGATCTACGAAGGCGCGAACGGCATCCAGGCGCTCGACCTGGTTGGCCGCAAACTGGCCTTAAACGGCGGCCGCGCCGTTATGGCCATGTTCAAGGAAATCGGCGATTTCTGCGAGGAAAACCGCGCCGACGAAACGATGGCTCCCTATACCAAGGCGTTGAAGAAGGGCCTCAACGACCTGCAGGCCGCAACCATGTGGTTCATGCAGAACGCCATGGCCAAGCCGGACAATGCCGGCGCTGGCTCTACCGATTACATGCACCTCTTCGGCCTCGTGACCTTGGGCTATATGTGGGCCAGGATGGCAAAAACCGCTCAGGAAAAGCTTGGTAGTGGTGACCCGCGCGAGGAGTATCTGAAGAACAAGCTGGTGACCGCGCGTTTCTATATGGAAAAGATCATGCCGGAAACTGCGTTGCGCAAGGTGCGCATCGAGGCGGGCAGCGACAGTGTGATGGAACTGGCTGCGGAAGCATTCTGAACCATTTCTAAGGACAAGGCGCTCCGAAGTGCCGCCCTGAAAGGGAAAACGGGAGAGACAACACCATGACCGAAGTCTTCATTTACGATCACGTGCGCACGCCGCGCGGTCGCGGCAAGAAGGATGGCAGCCTGCACGAGGTCCCCTCCGTCCGCCTCGCCGCCAAAACGCTGGAAGCCATCCGCGACCGGAACAATCTCGATACGGCAACCGTCGACGATATTATTATGGGCTGCGTCGATCCGGTGATGGATAGTGGCGCCGTCATCCCCAAGGCCGCCGCTTTCGAGGCCGGATATTCGACCAAAGCCCCCGGCATGCAGATCTCCCGTTTCTGCGCCTCGGGCCTCGACGCCATCAATTTCGGCGCCGGCAAGATCGCCGCCGGTTCGGACGACATCGTCATCGCCGGTGGTATCGAATCGATGTCCCGCGTCGGCATGGGCATGTCCGGCGGCGCCTGGTACATGGATCCTTCGGTCAACTTCCCGGCTTATTTCATGCCCCAGGGCGTCTCGGCCGATCTGATCGCTACCAAATACGGTTTTTCCCGCGATGACGTCGATGCCTATGCCGTCGAAAGCCAGAGACGCGCCGGAAAAGCTTGGGATGCCGGCTACTTCAACAACTCCGTCATTCCCGTAAAAGACCAGAACGGCCTGATCATCCTCGACCGCGATGAGCACATGCGTCCGGGAACCGACATGCAGGCGCTCGCTTCCCTCAACGCCTCCTTCCAGATGCCGGGCGAAATGGGCGGCTTCGAAGCCGTCGGCATTCAGGCCCATCCGGAAATCGAGAAGATCAACTATGTCCACCATGCCGGCAACTCGTCGGGCATAGTCGATGGCGCTGCTGCCGTCCTGATCGGCTCGAAAGCGGGTGGCGAGAGCATGGGCATCAAGCCGCGTGCCCGTATCCGCGCTTTCGCCAATATCGGCTCCGACCCGGCTTTGATGCTGACCGGCCCGGTTGACGTCACCGAAAAGCTTCTCGCCCGCACCGGCATGAAGATTTCCGATATCGATCTGTTCGAACTCAACGAAGCCTTCGCCGCCGTGGTCCTGCGCTACATGCAGGCTTTCGATATCAGCCACGACATCATGAACGTCAACGGCGGCGCCATCGCCATGGGCCACCCCCTCGGCGCCACCGGCGCGATGATCCTCGGCACCGTTCTCGACGAACTGGAACGCCGCGACCTGAACACCGCACTGGTCACCCTCTGCATCGGCGCCGGCATGGGCACGGCGACGGTGATCGAGCGGGTTTGAGAGGGTCTTAACCCTCCCCCTTGTGGGGAGGGTGGCCGGCAGGCGGGAGGGGTCTCACGACAATGAAGATCCCCTCCCCAACCCCTCCCCACAAGGGGGAGGGGCCCAACCGCCAGAATTTCAGGCCAGATTTCAGGGAAGAGGAAATCCCACCATGAGCACCTACACCAATTTCACCGTCGAAACCGACGCAGATGGCATCGCCCTCATCACTTGGGACATGCCCGGCAAGTCGATGAACGTCTTCACCGTCGAAGTCATGGACGAACTCGAGGCGATCCTCAAACAGACCGTCGAGGACGCTGCCATCAAGGGCGTCGTCTTCACTTCCGGAAAGTCCACCTTCTCCGGCGGCGCGGACCTGACCATGATCCGCGGCATGTTCTCCATGCTTCAGGACGAGCGCGCCAGAGACCCGCAGGCCGCCGCCCAAAAACTCTTCGATGCCGCCGGCCGCATGAGCTGGTTGTTCCGCGCCATCGAAACCAGCGGCAAGCCCTGGGTCTCCGCCATCAACGGCACCTGCATGGGCGGCGCGTTGGAACTGTCGCTCGCCTGCCACGGCCGCGTCGTCTCCAATTCGAAATCGGTCAAGCTGGCGCTGCCCGAAGTCAAGGTCGGCATTTTCCCCGGCGCCGGTGGCACCCAGCGCGTGTCGCGCCTCACCGATGCCCAGTCCGCCCTGCAGATGATGACGACAGGCCAGTCGCTTGCGCCTGCGCGCGCCAAGGCCATGGGCCTCGTCCATCAGGTGGTCGAACCCGATCAGCTGATCACCGCCGCAAAACAGATGATCAAGGACGGCCTCAAGCCCGTCGCCCCCTGGGACGAAAAAGGCTTCAAGGCCCCCGGCGGCGGCGTCTGGACACCCCAGGCTGCCCAGCTCTGGCCCGCAGCCCCGGCAATCCTGCGCCGCGAAACCGCCGGCAATTATCCCGGCGCGCTCGCCATCCTCAAATGCGTCTATGAAGGCCTGCAGCTTCCCTTCGATACGGCCCTGAAGGTCGAGCAGCGCTATTTCACGCAAGTTCTGCAGACCACCGAAGCCTTCTCGATGATCCGTTCGCTGTTCATCTCCATGCAGGAACTCGGCAAGGGCGCCCGCCGCCCGGCCGGTGTGGAAAAGAGCGAGTTCAGAAAGGTCGGCGTCGTCGGCGCCGGCTTCATGGGCGCCTCGATCGCCTATGTCACCGCCGCCGCCGGCATCCCTGTCGTCCTCATCGATCGCGATCAGGCCGCAGCCGACAAGGGCAAGTCCGTCTCGGAAAAACTGGTGGCAGACAGCATTGCCAAGGGCCGCATGACGAAGGAGGAGGGCGAAAAGCTCCTCTCGCTCGTCACCCCCACGCCCGATTACGCAACCCTCTCGGATGCCGACCTCGTCATCGAAGCCGTCTTCGAAGATCGTGCGGTGAAGAAGGCCGTCATCGAACAGATCGAGGCCGTCATCCCCGCCACCACCGTCTTCGCCTCCAACACCTCCACCCTGCCGATCACCGGCCTTGCGGAAAATTCGAAACGCCCGGACCAGTTCATCGGCGTGCATTTCTTCTCGCCGGTGGAAAAGATGATGCTCACGGAAGTCATCCTCGGCAAAGACACCGGCGACAAGGCGCTGGCGGTCGCGCTGGATTTCGTCGCGAAAATCAAGAAGACCCCGATCGTCGTCAACGATACCCGCGGCTTCTTCGTCAACCGCTGCGTCTTCCGTTATATCAACGAGGCCTATGACATGCTCACTGAGGGCGTGCCGGCCGCAATGATCGAGAATGCTGCCAAGATGGCCGGCATGCCGGTCGGCCCGCTCTCGCTCAACGACGAAGTCGCCGTCGATCTCTCCCAGAAGATCATGAAGGCCTCGATCGCCGATCTCGGCCCTAACTCGGTCAAGCCCGAGCATATGGACCTGATCGACAAGATGGTCGACGTGCTGGATCGCCGCGGCCGCAAGAACGGCCAGGGTTTTTACGATTACCCGGCCAAACCGGCCAAAAAGTCCCTCTGGCCCGGCCTCAAGGACCTCTATCCCCAGAAACCGGCATCAGAAATCGACGTTGAAACCCTCAAGCAGCGGTTCCTCGTCACGATAGCCCTGGAAGCCGCCCGCACAGTGGAAGAAGGTATCGTCACCGACCCCAGAGAAGCCGATGTCGGCTCGATCCTCGGCTTCGGCTTCGCGCCTTACACGGGCGGCACGCTGAGCTATATAGACGGCATGGGCGTAAAAACCTTCGTCGCGCTGGCCGAAAAACTGGCGTCACAATACGGCGATCACTTCGCCCCGACCCCGCTCCTGAAGGACATGGCCGCCAGGAGCGAAACCTTCTACGAGCGCTTCACCCCCTATGCCGAAGTCGGCAAGGCGGCTTGAGGCCACGGGCCTCTTCCCTCACTCCTGTGCCTGTCACAGGAATCCAGCCAGCCCAAGCCATTGGGCTGGAAAGACCCTTCAATTCACGTGAAGTGCCGAGACCTGATCGTGCCTCAAGGCCGCTCCTGATGCGAGGTTCAGCCCTTCTTCACCCTGAACCGGTCGAGCCTCAGCCGCTCCCGCTCGTCGCTCAGGCTTTTGGCGGCGAGCCAGACCGCAGTCACCACGCTGGCCGTCGAGGCGGCGCAGAGGAGCAGCATCAGAAAGATCTGAGATTGCGCCGCAATTAGCGGATTGGCCCCGGCCAATATCTGCCCGCTCATGATGCCGGGCAGCGTGATCAGCCCGGCGCCCGCCATCTGGTTCAGCACCGGCAGCGTGCCGGCATAGATCGCCCGCTGCATCAACGGCGCCATCGCCTCTCGGCGCGTGCGCCCGAGCGAAAGCTGCGCCTCGATGGCTGCCCGCTGGGAAGACACGCCTTCGAAAATGTTGTTGAGCGCGATGCTGCTGGCGCTCATCGCCGAGCCTAAAATGATGCCGAAGATCGGAATGACGATCCTTGGTGCAGTCCAGTCTTCCGATCCCGCCACCGTCATCAGCGCAAAGGCCGCGATCAGCATCGTGCCGCCGGAGACCGCAATGCCGGAAAGCCCGTAATGCCAGAAGCCGATCAGCTTCTTGCGCTGCCGTGACCCCACTTCGAAAGTCGCTGCCACCAGCATCGCGAAAAGAACCAGAAGGCTCAGCCAATGGTCGGCGCTGGTAAAGATGAAACCCAGCACGAAACCGACCAGCAGAAGCTGCGCCACCATTCGCAGCGCCGCGATCAGGATGGACCGGTGAATGCCGAGGCTGAAAGCCACTGACAACACCGCGTTGACCAGAACCAGCAACGCCGCAAATGCCAGCTCGAAAGGGCCGAAGACGAGACCGTTCATTGCGGCCTCGCAAGCGTCATCACATGGTCGGCCAGCCGCTCCACCTGTTCCGGATCATGCGAGGTCAGCACCACGGCGCATCCATCGGCCATCAACTCTTTGACGATCTCTTCCACCGCCTTCACGGAAGCCGGGTCCAGCGCCGAAGTCGGCTCGTCCAGCAAAAGCACTTTCGGCAGGTCCTCGATCGCGCGCAAAAATGCCATCCGCTGCCGCTCCCCGGTCGAAAGCCGCTCCGGCGGCGCCTCTAGCAGCGAGGCATCGAGAAAAAGCCGCTTCATGCCGTCGGCCTGCGCCTTGGCATCGGCAAAATGCTCGCCAACCGTTGCCGCCCACCAGCCGGGTTCGGAAGAAACATACCGCACCATCCGCCGCCATGCCGGCCCGGTCATGGAAGAAGCCGCCAGCCCATCGACAAAACACTCCCCCTCATGCGGCACCAGATCGGCAATCATCCGCAATGTCAGGCTCTTTCCCGCCCCCGAAGGCCCGCTTACCGCGAGACACCGCCCCGCAGAGACTTCAAGCTCGATCGGTCCAACCAATTGGAATTTCAGCCCCCTGGCCGTCAGTCTTATCGCGGGGTTTTGCATGGGTTTGGTAATGGCACCGGAAGCGTGGGGGCGCAATATGTCGTGACGTCGGTTTGATGTGGTGGAAAGGAAGTGGTCGGCGGACCAAAATCATCTGATCTTTTACTTTACTATATCGAGGGTAGGCACTATCTTTCTTCTGCTAAGCAAGAACAAGGGATTCCGCGCGTTGGCGAAACTGTGTGGCGCCATCAAGCCAGCTGCCAAAAAAACGGAGAAGGACGCGAGATTTTAAGGGGCGATCCGTAAAACACGGGCAGGTGGTGTGCAGCTCTTCGACATATTTAGATACCGGAAATCTTCGCAACGAAATCACGAAAACTTGGCGATCTATTTCGGTTTGCGTCTATGTGCGGGGCAATGTTTTCTGCCCATGAGTGCTTCGCTTTGCCGATCTCTTGATAGCCCAGTGACTTCAGTGCCCGCGCGCCACCCTTGATCGTCAGATCAGCCAAGAATTCCCAAGTCCCACATATGGAATCAGGCTCGTAACGCATCAATTCGCCTCTGTTTACGTTGGGGTAGGCTTCCATGACAGCATCTGGATCGCCTAGAAGCCAAGCTTCGCCCTCTTCTATAGCAAGGCAAAGTAGTGTGGTTGGCTTGGGGGTGCAGGCGTTTACGAGGGTAATCAGCTCGCTCTCGAATTCTTTTAAATCTCGATTGTCAAGATCACAGATTATTACTGCGAAGCGCCTATAGTCTGGCGGATCGTTGGAGAATGCATTTCCTAAGCCTCTTAATATCCTAGGGAGTTGATCAAGAAGTATGCGCTTTTGCGGGTCGCTGGATGCGGAAAGGCCGGAAGGGATTCTACCAATGCCCTTATAAAAATGAATATTGTAAGTGGTATCATGGGAAATAAGTTTTGGTAGAATTTTCTCTAGCGCCACTTTTCCTGATGAGTCTTCGACCATAAACTCAAAATGCTTCATCACTGAGCGTCCAAGTAGTCACTGTACCAAAGCCCACCCAAAGGAAGGCCTTCATTCACCATGCTACGCACGATATTATTGTGACTTGCGCGGTTGATGTTGGAAAACCCATCTGTTCCTTTGCGCATTACCCACACTTCTTGTGGGGAAAGCGCATCGACAAAATAAGGTTGATGAGTTGTTACAAACAGCTGAGAGCTATTTTTTCTGCCTGTTGCATGTTCGCGAAATTCGTAAGCCAATGCACTGAGTAATTTGTGATACAGTCCATTTTCAGGCTCCTCGATACACAAAAATGGCGGCGGCTCGGGATCTTCCAGCAACAGCAAATATGCGAATATCTTGAGTGTTCCGTCAGACATTTGGTGAGCAAAAAACGGATCTTTAAAGCCTTGATCATTGAAGCGAAGTAATAATCTTCCGTCTTCCGTTTTGTGGGTGTCGATCCTTTTTATTCCAGGTATTTTTGACGAAATTCTATTCAAAACGTCTTTGAAAAGGCGCGGGTGTTCCCTTTCCATAAATTGGACAACATTACCTAAATTGTCGCCATGAACATTCAGATGTCGCTGTGGACCGGCCATAGGCAAGCCTCTCGCGGCATCCGGCGTAAAGTAACTAAGATGCCAGCCCTCAATGAAACGGCGGAAAGCCGAAATTCGTGGATGTTGCTTTAAGGAGCCGAGCGTTGCCACTCCAAGGCGCCTTATATCATCAAGCTCAACAAGCTCGGTTTCAGCCTTTTCTTCTGAGCTATCATCGTCAATCAATCCCAACAGATCATCAAGAGTATATTCTTGATCTGACTCTTGAACTCCCAGATTTTCGCCTTTCCAAGCAAGTCCTCTTCCAGAGTTAAGGATGAGAAACGAGAAAGGCCAACCTGACGATTGTCCCCGACGACGCTGGCGAAGCCTTTCGCGTGCCACATACGGCCGTCGGTTTTTATCGAGATCGATCGCTACCTCATAGGTTATAGGTCTGGATAGAGGTTGTCTTCCTTATAGTAGATATTGAATTCAATCGGCTCTGTGACGCCCTGAGAGCGGATACGTTCAAATCCACCTCGTCCCCTCGCATCGCATGCCTCTTCCACGCCAAGGCGCAAGCAGTCGGAGAGAAAGCCAAACGAATCAAAAAGTGTGCTTTTGCCAACGCCGTTTCGACCAATAACCGCTGTAAGTGGGCTTAAGGGCTCCTCATTTCTTTGGTTCCACAATCTGCCCAGTGTAACATCCCGCAGCGCCTTATAATTTCGGACACGGAAGCCTTCTATTCGCGCCATCGCTTATCACCTGCAATCACATCATCATCAAGTTTTAACCTGCTGAAAGACAAAATAAAAGTATGAGAAATTGGGAGTTTCAGTTATTTACGCTTTCGGGTTGAGGTATTGCGCGGCAGTTAAATCCTGCTTGAGTTACATAAGTGTCTCATGAGCCAGCACCCAAGGCACCCGACGCCAAAATCTGACTTCCTACCGACAGCCCAACCGCACCTGATGGAGCCACCTGAATCCCTGCGACAAATCCGCATTTCGAGCATTCGCCCGTGGAGGACGCAAAAAATATTCGCATTTGCCGCTTTCGGCGGCGGTTTTCTTTCCTCACAACGCGCCTATTTTCTGCGATCACCACGGCAACTCATTCGTTGGAGAATACCGAAATGAACCTCGTCAAAACCACTCTCAAGGCTGTTGCCGCCGCCCTGCTCGTGCAGGCTGCTTTTGCCGCTCCGGTCTTTGCCGGCGAAAACCTCGACAAGATCAAAAAGGCCGGCGTCATCCGCATCGGCACGGAAGGCACCTACGCCCCCTTCACCTTCCACGACGCATCGAACAAGCTCGTGGGCTTCGATGTCGAGATCGGCGAAGCGGTTGCCAAGAAGCTCGGCGTGAAGGCGCAGTTCGTCGAAGGTAAGTGGGATGGCCTGATCGCCGGTATCGATGCGGATCGTTACGACGCCGTCATCAACCAGGTCGGCATCACCGATGCCCGCAAGCAGAAATACGCCTTCTCCGAACCCTATATCGCCTCCAAGGCCGTGCTGATCGTCCGTGACGACAACACCGATATCAAGGGTTTTGCCGACCTCAAGGGCAAGAAGGCCGCCCAGTCGCTCACCAGCAATTACGGCAAGATGGCCGAGGCCGCAGGCGCCGAACTCGTCGGCACCGATGGTTTCGATCAGTCGATCCAGCTGGTTCTTACCCGCCGGGCCGATGCGACGCTGAACGACAGCCTTTCCTTCTTCGATTTCAAGAAGCAGAAGGCCGACGCACCGGTCAAGATCGTCGCCGAACAGGCTGAAGCCAGCTATTCCGGCGTCCTGCTGCGCAAGGGTGACGACGAACTGGTGGCCGAGGTCAACAAGGCGCTGGCCGATATCAAGGCCGACGGCACCTACAAGACGATCTCCGAGAAATATTTCGGTCAGGACGTCTCCAAGTAAGAGATATGCGAGAGATATTCGTCCGATCCTCCTGCACTTGAACCGTGCTAGGATTTGGCGAAAGCTGACCCCGAACGTCCGGCCTTGGCCGGGCGTTTTCGTGTTAATGATCATAGAGCGTTAGAGAGTAAGGACTTCGCCCGTGCCGCATTGGCTTCAACTGATGATGGATTCATTTCCGACCCTGCTTTGGGCCGGTGTGAAATTCACCGTGCCGCTGACCTTGCTCTCCTTCGCCTTCGGCCTGACGCTCGGTCTCATCACCGCCGTTACCCGCCTGTTCGGCCCGAAGCCGCTGGTGCTGATCGCAAGGTTCTACGTCTGGGTCATTCGCGGCACGCCGCTGCTCGTCCAGCTTTTCGTCATCTTTTACGGCCTGCCCAGCGTCGGCATCCTGCTCGATGCCTTCCCGGCGGCGCTGATCGGCTTCACGCTCAATATCGGCGCCTATTCGTCCGAAATCATCCGTGCCGTCATCGCCTCGGTACCCAAGGGCCAGTGGGAAGCGGCCTATTCGATCGGCATGAACTGGCGTCAGGCCATGGCCCGCACCATCCTGCCACAGGCCGCCCGCGTTGCCGTGCCGCCGCTCTCCAACACCTTCATCTCGCTGGTCAAGGATACGTCGCTTGCCGCCGCCATCACCGTGCCGGAACTGTTTCAGGCAGCCCAGCGCATCGTCGCCACCACCTATGAACCGCTGATCCTCTATATCCAGGCCGCCATCATCTATCTGGCGCTCAGCTCCGTCCTGTCGGCCCTGCAGGTGAGATTGGAAAGGCGCTTTTCGAGATATGGCGGCATGCTGGAGGCCAACCGATGATCGAGCTCTCCCATATCAAGAAGAACTTTGGCGATCTGCAGGTCATCGACGATGTCAGCCTCAACGTCGCCGAGGGCAGCGTCACCGCACTCGTCGGCCCGTCCGGCGGCGGCAAGAGCACCCTGCTCCGCTGCATCAACCTGCTTGAAATCCCGACCTCCGGCACGATCCGCCTAGGTGATGCGGTAATCGAGTTCGCTCCCGGCAAAAAGGTCGGCTGGGATGCAGTTCAAAAAATCCGCCGCCAGACCGGCATGGTGTTCCAGAACTTCCAGCTTTTCCCCCACCGCACGGCGCTCGAAAACGTCATGGAAGGCCTGGTCACGGTGCTGAAATGGCCGCGTGAGAGGGCAGAAGCCCGGGCGCGTGAACTGCTCACCAAGGTCGGCATGGCGCATAAGGTCGACTCATGGCCCTCGACCCTTTCCGGCGGCCAGCAGCAGCGCGTGGCGATCGCCCGCGCGCTCGCCATGTCGCCGCGCGTGCTGCTCTGTGACGAACCCACCTCGGCGCTTGATCCGGAACTGGCGACGGAAGTCGTCGAGGTCCTCAGCAAGCTTGCAGCCGAAGGCACGACCATGGTCATTGCCACCCACGACCTGCGCCTCGCCTCCCGCGTCGCCGATCATGCAGTCTTCCTCGAAGCCGGCAAGGTCGTCGAACAAGGGGCGGCCGATCGCGTTTTCGGCGCACCGGAACACGAGCGCACCCGCCGCTTCGTTTCCTCCATCAGCGCTGCCGTGCAATCGGGCTACGGGGAGGGGATCTGATCGGGTAATCGGGGCCGAAACGGACGGATGGGGAACTGATATTCGTCAAATCGGCCTTGACGCCGGGCTTGAGAGAACTAGACCGCGGACACTTTGTTTCGTTCGGGAGTGCATTCTTGAAATCCTTGGCAACCTTCTCAGCTTTCGTTGGCAAGACCTTCGCAATCTGGGTCATCCTCTTCGCCGTCCTCGGCTTCTTTTTTCCCGATACATTCAAGCTAGTGGCGCCGTGGATCGTCGCCCTTCTCGGCATCATCATGTTCGGCATGGGCCTCACCATCTCGGTCGATGATTTCCGCGAACTGGCCCGCCGCCCCTATGAAGTGGCGATCGGTGTCGTTGCCCATTTCGCCATCATGCCGGCACTTGCGCTGCTGCTGACGAAGATCATCCCGATGCCGCCGGAAGTCGCCG
This sequence comes from Rhizobium sp. ZW T2_16, assembly GCF_044987325.1. Lineage (NCBI taxonomy): Bacteria > Pseudomonadati > Pseudomonadota > Alphaproteobacteria > Hyphomicrobiales > Rhizobiaceae > Rhizobium > Rhizobium sp. ZW T2_16. The sequence goes on along the minus strand of NZ_JBJDRG010000003.1, from coordinate 125,201 downwards.
CCGGCGTCATCCTCGTCGGCTGCTGCCCGGGCGGCACCTCGTCCAACGTCATGACCTATCTTGCTCGTGGCGATGTCGCGCTGTCAGTTGCCTGCACCAGCGTCACCACGCTGGCGGCCCCCATTGTCACGCCGTTTCTGGTCTGGATGTTTGCCAGCCAGTACCTGCCGGTCGATGCCTGGGCGATGTTCGTCAGCATTCTCGAAGTCATCATCCTGCCGCTGGCGCTCGGTTTCCTGGCGCAGAAGCTGATCCCGGGCCTCGTGCGTGCCGCGATCCCGGTTCTGCCGCTGGTCAGCGTCGTCGGCATCATTCTGATCGTCGCGGCTGTTGTCGGCGCATCGAAGGGCGCGATCGCCCAGTCCGGCCTGCTGATCTTCGCCGTCGTCATGCTGCATAACGGCCTAGGTTATCTGCTTGGTTATTTCGGCGCCAAGGCGCTCGGCCTCAATTTCTACAAGCGCAAGGCGCTCGCAATCGAAGTCGGCATGCAGAATTCCGGCCTGGGTGCAGCCCTTGCCACCGCCTACTTCTCGCCGCTCGCCGCAGTCCCGAGCGCCATCTTCTCCGTCTGGCACAACATTTCCGGCGCGCTTCTCGCTAACTGGTTTGCCGGCAAGGAAGATGCCGATGCAGATGCGGCAACCAACCGGGTGGTTATTCCGCATTGAAGAAGGCGGAACGCTTTCCATAAAAAAAGGGCGGCTCCCGGGCCGCCCTTTTCAATTTTTCCATGCGCTTAGCTTTACCGCACGACCATCTGCTGCTGGCCGGTGGAAGCGGCGGGTTTCGGGTCGCGGGTCTTGGCCGGTGCCGGCTCCGCGGTGCCGAGATACTTGTCGCGTTCCCGCCAGACGGCCGGGATTGCAAGAAGTCCAACCGCAACGACCGCAATCGCCGTTTTTGTCAGTTCGTCCAGCTCCGGCGAACGGCCGTCGAAATAATAGACGAAGTAAACGATGGCGACGTGCCAGACATAGACATAAAGCGAATGGCGGCCGAGCAGGCGCAGGAAACGCAGAGTGAACACCCAGGTCAGTGCCGAGGCAATCGCGCGAACCCATGCCGCCTTGTGCTTCGGGCCGGCAACGATCAGCCAGGTGACGAGCAGACCCATCGCCGCAAAGTTCAACAGATAGACCGGACCGAAATCTGCACGGATTTCCATCGAGGCGAACTTGCCGATCATGTGCGGCGGCATCAGCTCATTGGCGGTAATCAGGCGCAGCGGCAGGAAGAACAGCACCAGCACCAGCGCCACCTTGGGGATGAAGGTGTTGTCGGGCGACAGCACATTACCCCAGTTGATCTTGCCCGAAGACGTCAGCGCGCCGAGCACCAGACCCGAGAAGAACACGATCTGCCAGCCGAACAGGTTGAACGAAACGCGCAGCCCCTGATCATCGGCACCCATGACCAGCTCGTTGAGCGGGATGGTGAGCAACTGGTGCAGGCCAAGCTGGCCGGCCATCCACAGCATGATCGATGCGGCCACCACATAGTGCCATTTGTCTTCCAGCACGAGCTTGATCAGCATTGGCGCAAACAGCATGTAGATGATGTATTGCGGCAGAATGTCCATGAAGGTCGGCTGGTACAGGAAGGTCGCGATCGCGGCGAGACGCAGCGGATCGTCGAAGGTCGTGTAGCCCAACCAGTTGAACCAGATCGAATAGGCGCCCGGCAGCACCATCTGCGCCACCATGACCGCGATCACGATGCCCATCGCATAACGATAAAGCTCGAACGCGCGGCTATAGATCGCCGAACGACCAGCCGCATATCCGGCCTTCATCATCTTGCGGGCGTAAACCATGCCGATCATCAGGCCGGAAAGGAATACGAAACCCTGAGCGTCCTCCACGAAGGCGAGCTGGTTGTGATTGATTTTTACAAGCAGGTATCCACCAGCAAAGATAAGGTGGTTGAGTACCATGAACACGAGGAAGTACCCTCGCATTCCGTCAATGATTTCAAAGCGCTTCATCGGTCGCGGTCTCCGTCTCTGCCGGTTCCGATGGTGCCAGCCCCTCGGTCCGTAAGGCCTCTGCGGGCCAGGAAGTCACGCGCCTAAACGTCGCGAGAAGCCGGAGAGTTCCGGCAAGAATCGGTATTAGCCGACGTTCAGACATTTCAACCGTAAACAGTCCGTGATGACTGTCACATGAACGGCATTTGTCAGTGGATGTGGAAAACTATTCGGCGGCGACCCGGCGCAAACCGGCGCTTTGCGTCAGATAAGCGCGGATTGCCGCAGGCTTTACTGGCTTGTGCTGCACGGCAATGCCATGCCGCTCGGCCTCTGCCCGAACCTCCGGTGTCCGGTCGGCCGTGATCAGCATCGCCGGTATTGCGGTCTGATAATGGGACCTCAGCGCAAGGATTGCCTCGATCCCATAACCGTCGTCGAGATGGTAGTCGGCGATGATGACATCCGGCGGCGGTTCGCGGCCCTTGATGATCGTATCGATCTCGGCAAGCGAGCGGGCCTGGCCGACCGTGCAGCCCCAGCCGGTGATCAGAAGGCTCATGCCTTCGAGGATCTGCGGTTCGTTGTCGACGCAGAGCACCCGCAATCCATTCAACACATTGGCGGGTTTTGCACGCTCGCGTCGAACTCTGGCCGAAGCAGCGTTCGGCGCAGCAAGGTCTCGCGGGATCTCGACGCGGAAGCTCGTGCCGCGGCCGGGCTGCGAGGCAAGCTGTACCGGATGGCTCAGCATCCGCGACAGCCGGTCGACGATGGAAAGCCCCAGCCCCAATCCGCTTGCAGTCCGCGCGCCATCCTCCAGCCGGGCGAATTCCTTGAACACGGTGCGGAATTTTGATGACGGAATGCCGATGCCTGAATCCAGCACCTCGATGATTACCTTGTCGCCACGCCGACGCGCGCCGACGATTACCTTGCCCGAGACCGTGTACTTGATCGCGTTGGAAACGAGGTTCTGCACCAGTCGCCGCAGCAGGTTGGCGTCGGAAACCACTTTCAGCGAGGTCGGCATGACGACGAATTTGAGATCCTTCTCCCGCGCCATCGGCGAAAAGTCCGTGTCGATCCGCTTGAACAGATCGTCCAGCTCTATCGAGCTGAAACGGGGCTTCATCGTGCCGGTGTCGAGCCGCGAAATGTCCAGTACGGCGCCAAGGATTGTTTCGACCGATTCCAGCGAACTGTCGATATTGCGGGCGATTGCCGCATTCTTGTCCGCGCCAGCCAGTCGTTCGACCAGCGTCGAGGAATAAAGCCGGGCGGCATTGAGCGGCTGCAGAATGTCATGACCGGCGGCGGCAAAGAAGCGGGTCTTGCTGACATTCGCCTCGTCGGCCGAAGCCCGAGCCTCGCCGAGTGCGCGGTTGACGCGGGTAAGCTCCGCAGTTCGCTCCCCGACCCGCTGCTCCAGCGTCTCGTTTGCCTGTTTCAGCGCCTGATCCGCAGCAACACGCGCGGTAATGTCGGTAAAGGTTGCAACGAAACCCGCATCCGGCATGGGATTGCTGCGCACTTCGATGATCCGCTCACCGCCATGCACCATCAGCGAGAAGGTCGTTCCGAGATCCTTGAACTGGCTGGTAATAGCCTGCTTGTCCTTCTCGCTCACATCGCCGCGTTCGGCCAAAAGCGCGACGATATCGGAAAGCTCGAAGCCTACCTGTCCAGCCTGTTCGGGAAGATCCAGCAACTGGCGGAACCGCCGGTTCCACACCGTCAGCCGGTCGGAACTGTCGAACACGGCAATCCCCTGGTCCATGTGGGAAAGCGCCGTCTGCATCATGTCCTGGTTATATTGCAGCGCTTCGCTTGCCTGATCGAGCAGCCAGGCCGTGTCGGAATTGGTGTCCTCCACCTTCTGCAGCAGAAGAGAAAGCACAAGCCGCGCCGAAGACGAGCCGATTGCGCTTCCAAGTAACTGTTCGGAAAAATGGATCATCGCCATATCTGCCTGCTGGTCGTCGCGGAAACGGCGCCCGGCAGTCTTCTCGTAATTGGAAAAGGAGCGCAGCATCCGCTCCTCGCCAAGATAGCGGGCGATCACGGTCTTTAGGTCACCTACGCTGATGCGGGTCTTCCAGCCGCGCGTGGCAAATTGTGACCGCGGCTGGCGCTTGACGAAAATCCCCGCCTGCAATCGCTCCACCGGGCGTGGATTTCGCGACAGCGAACCGAGCACGAATGCAATCGTGTTGAGCGCGAGGCTGAATATCGTCGTCGTGACGAAAGGATCGATCTCCCGCCCGGAAAAGATCGCAGCGCCGGGAAAGATGAAATTCAGCACGGCCGCCGCGATATGGGAGTTGTCCGGTCCGCCAAGGCTCGGCAAGAACAGGAGATAGGCCCAGGACAGGAAGCCGAAGGAAAGGCCTAAAATGGCGCCGCGCGCATTGGCCCGCCGCCAGATCAGCCCGCCGAGAAGGGCAGGGGCGATCTGCGCAATGGCGGCAAACGCGAGCAGGCCGATCGACGCCAGCCCCGACTGGCTGTCGGCCATCCGGTAATAACCGTAGCCGAGCAGCATCACGGCAAAGATCGCCGCACGGCGGATATTGAGAAGCGTGCGGGTGAGGTCCTGGCTTGCGCCGGCATGCGAGGCGAGCTTGCGACGCAGGAAAAGCGGCAGCACGATATCGTTGGATATCATGATCGACAGCGCCACCGATTCCACGATCACCATTGCCGTTGCTGCCGAAAAACCGCCGATGAAGGTCATCAGCGTGACGAAGGGAAGCCCGGCTTCGAGCGGCAGCGTCAGAACATACAGGTCGGCATCGCCCATGCCGCCGAACGTGATCAGCCCGGCTGCCGCCACCGGGATCACGAAGATATTGATGGCGATGAGATAGACCGGCAGCAGGAAAGCGGCGGCACGGCGTTCCCGCGGTGTTCGGTTCTCCACCACCGTGACATGGAACTGCCGCGGCAGTATGACGATTGCGAACGCCGACAAAAGAATGACCAGCACCCATCGGCTGACCGGCGTTTCATAGGATGCAGCGGATGCAACCAGCAGGCTTTCTGATGCCCTGGCCGCAAGATCCGACCATCCGTCGAACATGAAGAACACGACGGCGATCCCGACTGTCGCGAAGGCGACCAGCTTCACGAGGGACTCCATGGCGACAGCCAGGATCAGCCCGTCCTGATGTTCTGTCGCATCCGTATGGCGAGTGCCGAAGACGACGGCGAAACAGGCCATCAGCAGGGTAACGATCAGCGCGAGATCGATGAAATGCAGGTTGCCGCTGCCGATGCCGAAATCGGATGGATTGACCATCACCGCGACGGAGCTGGACACTGCTTTCAGCTGCAGCGCGATATAGGGCACAGTGCCGACCAGCGCGAGCACGGCGACGATCGCTGCTACCGTGGCGTTCTTGCCGTAACGGGCGGCAATGAAATCGGCGATCGAGGTGAGTTTTTCCGCCTTGGCCAGTTCGACGATGCGGCGAATGATCGGCATGCCGAGCGTGAACGCCAGGATCGGCCCGATATAGATCGCGGCGAATTCCAGCCCGCGCTGGGAAGCAAGGCCGACACCGCCGAAATAGGTCCAGGAGGTGCAGTAAACAGCAAGGCTCAAGGCATAGACCAGCGGTCGCCCGCCTTTGGGAACACCCGAAAGCCGGCTCTTTCTGTCGCCGTAACTCGCCACCGCAAAAAGCAGCAGAATATAGGCGAATGCCGAGACAAGAATGACCCAGCCTTGAAGCATGTTTCCTCCCCCGCAGGCACGTGCGGACAGGAGATGAGATTAAGCGAAAGACGAAGCGTTGGAAATCGGCGAAGCCTCGTCAAAAAGTTCAATGCGGTCGAAGCTTCTCTGAGGATCTGTCAGGTTTAAACCCTTGGCTTTTTGCATCTTTTCAGTATCTGATGAAACGCTATGTTAAGCACGACGGCAACCGAGAGAGGGGTCAAGTCATGTCTGTAGTCAGCGAGTTTCGTTCATTTATTGCAAAGGGCAATGTTATCGATTTGGCAGTCGGTATCATCATTGGCGGCGCCTTTACCGGCATCGTTACATCGCTTGTCAATGATATCGTCATGCCGGTCGTCGGCGCGATCACCGGCGGCGGTTTCGATTTCTCCAATTACTTCATCGCGCTGTCGAGCGCCGTCACGGCTCCGTCGCTGGAAGAGGCGCGCAAGCAGGGCGCTGTCTTCGCTTATGGCAGCTTCATCACTGTTATGATCAATTTCGTCATTCTCGCCTTCATCATCTTCCTGATGGTCAAGGGTGTGAACAAGCTGCGCGCCATGGAAGAAAAGAAGCCGGTCGATGAAAAGCCTGCACCGCCGCCGGCCGATATCCAGCTTCTTTCGGAAATCCGCGATATCTTGAAGACGAAGTAACGAGACGCCTTGAGCCTGCAACTCATCAGAACAATGAATTGCAGGCTCAAGGAAACTCATGGGATTTCCGGACTTTTCTGCGCTATGAAAGGCACACGAAAAACAGGAAATCCGCATGTCTCTGCTTGGCTCCCTCAGTTCCCGCGCTCTTGCTGCTCCTGAAAGCGGCATTGTCGAGATCATTACCCATGCCCGCATCGGCGGCCGTGACGATCTGATCCCGCTTTGGGCGGGTGAGGGCGATCTGCCAAGCCCGGATTTCATCAACCGCGCAGCATCCGACGCGCTTCTGGGTGGTGAGACCTTCTATACCTGGCAGCGCGGCATTCCCGAGCTGCGACAGGCGCTTGCCGATTATTACACTCGCCATTTCGCGGTTTCGCTGCCGCCCGAGCATTTTTACGTCACCGGTTCCGGCATGCATGCCATCATGATGGCCGTGCAGGCGATCTGCGGACCGGGCGACGAGATGATCTATCTGTCGCCCACCTGGCCGAACATCGTTTCCGCAATCGAGCTTTCCGGCGCTGTCGCTACCGGCCTGCCGCTTGAGTTCACCGGTGGTAAATGGTCGCTCGACCTGAATAGGCTCGAAGCAATGATCACGCCGAAGACCAAGGGCCTGTTCGTCAACACGCCGTCCAACCCGACCGGCTGGACCGCGACGAAGAAAGACTTGGCCAGCATCCTCGGGCTTGCGCGTAAACACGGCCTGTGGATCATCGCCGACGAAATCTATTCCCGCTATTATTACGGCGGCGCGGTGAGGGCTCCGTCCTTCCTCGATATCGCGGAGCCGAACGACCGCATCATCTATGCGAACTCGTTCTCGAAGAACTGGTCGATGACCGGCTGGCGCGTCGGTTGGCTGGTCGCCCCGCCGGAATTGGGGCAGGTCATCGAGAACCTCATCCAGTATTCGAATTCCGGTGTCGCCCAGTTCATGCAGCGTGGCGCCGTCGTGGCGCTGAATGAAGGGGATGCTTTCGTTGAGGAAAATATCGAGCGCGCCCGCGTTTCTCGCGACATTCTCTGCGACAGGCTGATCGCCACCAACCGTGTCCAGACGCTGAAGCCCGAAGGGGCGATTTATGCGTTCCTGAAAGTGGATGGCATCACTGACAGCCGCGCGGCGGCACTCGATATCCTCGACAAGATCGGCGTGGCACTCGCACCGGGATCGGCCTTCGGCAAGGGCGGCGAGAATTTTCTCCGCGCCTGCTTCCTGCGCAATCCCAAGCATGTCGAAGAGGCCGCCGACCGGCTCGCGGGTTATATCAAGGCGCTCTGAGACAGTTGCCGGGGCTATTCGATAAAATTCGAAATATCCCCGAAAACCTCCCTTATCCACGTCATCGGATATAGTTGGGTCACCCCTTCATAAGTAACCGGTGATCAAGCGCCGCAATGCTTTCCTGCAAAAAACAAAAGGCAGGGAAGTTGTTCATGGCAGTGCTGGTAACAGGCGGTGCGGGGTATATAGGCAGCCATATGGCCTGGGCGTTGCTGGATGCCGGGGAAGACGTTGTCGTGCTTGACCGGCTTTCGACCGGCTTCCGCTGGGCGGTTCCGGATGCGGCGCGCTTTTATCTCGGCGATGTCGGCGATCAGGCCCTGCTAGCCCAGGTCTTCGCGGAAAACCAGATCGAGGCGATCATGCATTTCGCCGGCTCGATCGTCGTGCCGCAGTCCGTCGCCCATCCGCTCGATTATTATGAAAACAATACCAGCAAGACCCGGCTTCTCGCCGCTGCCGCGATCGAGGCCGGCATCAGGCATTTCGTCTTTTCCTCCACCGCTGCCGTCTATGGCGACCAGAAGGACGACACGCCGGTTCTGGAAAGCGCGATGACGTTGCCGAAAAACCCCTATGGCCAGTCCAAGCTGATGTCGGAACTGATGCTGCGCGATGCCGCTGCGGCTTATGATTTCCGCTTCGTCGCCCTGCGCTATTTCAACGTCGCCGGTGCGGATCCGCTCGGTCGCACCGGTCTTTCCACCGTCGGTGCAACGCATCTGATCAAGCTCGCCTGTGAAGCAGCCCTTGGCGAGCGGCCTGGCGTCGATATCTACGGCACCGACTATCCCACACCCGATGGCACCGGCGTGCGCGACTATATTCACGTCACCGATCTCGTCGAGGCGCATCTGAAGGCCCTGAGCTATCTGCGCCGCGGTGGCGAGCCGCTGATTGCCAATTGCGGTTACGGCCGGGGGTATTCGGTTCTGGAAGTGCTGAACGCGGTCAAGCGTGTCAGCGGCCAGTCCTTCGAGGTTCATTACGGTCCGCGCCGACCGGGCGATGCCGCAAGCGTCGTCGCCAATTCGACGCTCGCCCGCAGGCTTCTCGAATGGCAGCCGCGCCATGACGATCTCGACCTGATCGTCGAGACCGCGATCGCCTGGGAAGGGCAATTGGCCGGTCGCCGGGTGGAAGATCTCCGCTCGCTCCACCAGCGTCTGGCCGCCGTGCGCTTCTGATGCGCGATCAACGACAGGGGTGTCATGCCGAAATGATTATGGATAAGCGATTGCTTGAGGAGTAAGGGAAGCGCAAACAATCTGATCCGACGGATATCATGCGCCTCTCTTTGACAGCCGGTCTCGTTCTTCTTTTCTGCGGTATTGCCGCCTTGCCGGCCTATGCCTCGGATATCCCCAAGGCCGCCGCACAATCGCCGTCAGCCGTTTTGCCAAAGGTAAAACTGGTTGAGCCGCGCCTGCATCTTGCCAAGGGTGAGGCCGGCGCCAAGTCGCGTGTCGCTCTGACCTTCGACGCATGCATGGGTGCCGTCGATGAGCGCATCCTGTCGACGCTGATCAGCGAGCGTATCCCGTCCACGATCTTCGTCACCGCCCGCTGGCTCAGAAAGAATCCGCAGACAGTTGCGGTCTTTCTCGCCAATCCGGACCTGTTCGAGATCGAGAACCACGGCGAGAACCACATTCCGGCGATCGATGTCGCCGTGCCCGTCTATGGCATCCCGTCCGCCGGATCACCACAAGCCGTATCGCGGGAAGTCGGCAAGGGGGCGGAAGCGGTGATTGCTGCGGGCTTTTCGGCGCCCCGCTGGTTCCGGGGGGCGACGGCGAAATACGATGCGAGCTCGATCGATGAGATCCGCAAGATGGGCTATCGCGTCGCCGGTTATTCGCTGAACGGCGATGACGGTTCGCTGCTTGGCGCAGGCGCCGCCGAGAAGCGCATTGCGGCAGCCAAGGACGGGGATGTCATCATCTCCCACATCAACCAGCCGACCCATGCGGCAGGGCAGGGTGTCGCCAATGCTATTTTGAAGCTCAAGGCCCGCGGCGTTGAATTCGTCCGGCTCGCCGATGTCGAAACTATCGGCGACAACGATACGACCGGGCAGCGCCCCGGCCTGTTTTGAGCGGTTCGCATCTGCTGCGCCATCGCACCCGATTCTAAAACATGAGTTAAATCCTCAAGTCACTTGATCTGCAGCAAGTGGCCCCATGTCTCCAGCCTCTAGATTGCCGTCATATTGACGATCGGTAATCAGCGGAGAAGTTTGGGCATGGCATCGAGTGAGGACTTGGCACGCTATTTTGCGGCCGGAACCGGGCTCGATCCGCTCAGTGAGGCATTCAGCCGGCGGGGGGCGGTGATGCCGTTTCGCGGCAAGCGGCGTCTGCCGCCGGAAGAGATGCAGGATGTCTGGCTTGAGCTCCAGTCTCAGCCGGCTAAACCGGGCAAGCGGCTCGCCTATATCCACGTCCCTTTCTGCGCCAACCACTGCCTGTTCTGCGGCTTTTACCGCAATGCCTACGTGCCGCAGATAGGGGCGGATTATACCGAACTGGTGATCGAGGAAATCAGGCGTGAGGCGCAAACCACTGCCCTGCGCCACAACCCGATCCACGCCGTCTATCTCGGCGGCGGCACCCCGACGGCGTTGAGCGCGGAGGAACTGTCGCGGATCATCACGACTGTCCGCACCGAGCTGCCGCTCGCGCCCGATTGCGAGATCACCGTTGAGGGCCGGATCATCCATTTCACCCCGGACAAGATCGATGCCTGCCTGGAGGCCGGGGCGAACCGGTTCTCGATCGGCGTCCAGACCTTCGATACGGATGTGAGGAAGCGGCAGGGACGTCGCTCCAGCCGCGAAGAGGCCGTCCGCTTCCTCGAATATCTGCGCGACCAGGATCGCGCCGCTGTGGTGATCGACCTCATCTACGGGCTGCCGGGGCAGACGCTGGATGTGTGGCAGCGGGATCTGGAGACGGCCGTCGATATCGGTCCCGATGGGCTTGATCTTTATGGATTGAATCTCATTCCGACCACGCCGCTCTTCAAGGCGATCGAGGCAGGAAAGTTTCCGGCAACGCCGAGCCTGAACCAGATCGGCGCGTTCTACCGAACCGGAGCCGATTTCTTCCGGCGCAGGAACTGGCGTCAGATCAGTAACAACCACTGGGCCCGCACCACGCGCGAGAGAAATCTCTATAACCTGTTGATCAAGCAGGGCGCCGATTGCATCGCCTTCGGTTCCGGCGCCGGCGGTTCCATCGGTCCGGTCGGTTACGGCCTGAGCGGAGATCTGGCGGTTTATGGCGACGACATGAGGGCAGGCCGCAAATCGCTCGGCATGATGATGATTTCCGACGAGCTTTCCGCCCTGCGCACGCTGGTGACGGCAGGTTTCGAGGTCGGGCATCTCGATCTCGGCCAGCTGGACCGGACTTCCGGTCGCGCCATGACGCCGGTACTGGAGCCGCTTATCGCCCAGTGGCAGGGGGCGGGCCTCCTGTCGTTTGCGGGCGGTATCGTCGAACTCACCACCGCAGGCCGCTTCTGGTACTCGAACCTGATTGCCGCCCTCCACGACATTTTAACCCTTGAACTGGGCCCTTCACGGGATGCGGCCTGAACGAACTCATTGAAACGGAGCAGGGACATGTCCGATCTCGACCAAGCCGAAGCCATCATCAAGATCAAACAGGCCATCGCCGAAAAGCCGGACGGCGTGCTGGAAGCGCTTTCGGCGCAATATGGCGTCCCGTTTCAGACGGTGCTCGAATGCCTGCCGGAAGGCGTGACCCGCATCGACGGACACCATTTCATCGATGTGCTGACGGATATCGCCAACTGGGGCGACGTCATGTTCATCTGCCATTCGAAAGACGCCATCATCGAGTTTTCCGGCCCTGTGCCCAAGGGAGAGATGGGCCACGGCATGTATAATCTGCACGGCGGACCGGGCGGCCTTTCCGGCCATCTGCGCCCGGAAAACTGCGCCGCGATCTTCTTTGTCCGCCGCCTCTTCATGGGCATGGAAACCAGGTCGATCCAGTTCTTCAATGCCGAAGGCGAGACCATCTTCAAGATCTATGTCGGGCGCGACAGGGAACGCAAGTTGAAGGCCGTGCAGGTCGAGCGCTTCGAACGGCTTTCCATTCAATTCGCCAGGCCTGCAGGCAATGCCTGACATGCGGCCGCTTCTGATTTTCGGCGCCAGCCGCGGCGTCGGCCTTGAACTGGCAAAGCTCGAGCGCGCCGCCGGTCGTCCGGTGGCAGCGATGCTGAGGCATCAATCGGATGCCGTGGATCTGCTGCAGATCGGCGTCGAGATCCTGCGCGGCGATGCCCTGTCGCGGCCAGAGATAGAGCAGGCGCTGTTACGCCTGTCCGGCCCGTTTGACGTCGTGTCGACATTGAGCGGGCGAGGCGAGGCTGGCCGGCTTGTCGATGACGAAGGCAATATCAACGTCATCGAAGCGACGGCTGCGAGTGGCAGGGCAGGGCGCTTTGTCTTCATCACCTCCATGGGCTGCGGAGACATGGCGCCCTATCGGTCGGAAAGAGCGATCGCGGCCTTCGGTGCGGTCGTCGACGCCAAGACGTTTGCCGAAGACAGTTTGAAAGAGAGCGGTCTCGACTGGACGATCCTGCGTCCGGGCGGTCTCGTCTCCGAAGCCGCCACGGGCAATGGGCTGCTGACCCGCAACCCTCGGGTCCACGGTTTCATCCACCGCGCCGATGTCGCACTGCTTGCCTCCCGGGTGCTGCGTGACCCCACGACATCCCGCCATGCGTTTGCCGCTGTCGATCGGGACCGGATGAGGTGCGACACGCCGGTGGAACCCTTCTCGCTCGCGTGAGGCAGTCCGTTCCAGCATTGCGCACCCGGTGATAAAAACACCGGGTGCGCTTTTGTTTTCCGGGCTTTTTGGTTATGGACATCCATGGCCGAAAATGACGACGTAAATGATGATGCCCTTGCAAGGGGCGAAAGCCGCGGTGATCGCGCCCGCAGGGCGCAGGCGGCGCGAGAGGCCGACCGCAAGGCAAAGGCCGCTGCCAAACTTCGCGAAAACCTGATGCGTCGCAAGGGACAGGCCCGCGCCCGTCGCGCCGGCGAAGCGGACGATACACAGGGACTTCCGGCATCCACACCGTCTGCCGCAAAATCGGACGAATCATCCTGATTTATGTCGGCCACGGGATACTACGAGATTTCACGAACATTGAAGCGCCAGGGGTTTTCGTCTAAGGACGCGACCTTCCGAGCGTGAGAGGGAAAGTTTTTCAACCATGGATCGCATTCGCATTACCGGCGGCAACAAGCTGAACGGCATCATTCCGATTTCCGGCGCCAAGAACGCCGCCCTGCCGCTGATGATCGCCTCGCTTCTGACCAGCGACACCCTGACGCTTGAAAACGTGCCGCATCTGGCAGACGTCGAGCAGCTTCTGCGCATTCTCGGCAACCACGGCGTCGATATTTCCGTCAACGGTCGCCGCGAAGGCCAGACCGACAGCTATGCCCGCACCATACAGTTCACCTGCCGCACGATTGTCGACACCACCGCTCCTTACGAACTGGTCTCGAAGATGCGCGCCTCCTTCTGGGTCATCGGCCCGCTTCTGGCGCGTGAAGGCAAGGCCCGTGTTTCGCTGCCGGGCGGCTGCGCCATCGGCACGCGCCCGGTCGACCTCTTCCTCGAAAGCCTTGCAGCGCTTGGCGCCGAGATCGAGATTGACGGCGGTTATGTCAACGTATCGGCCCCCAAGGGCGGTCTCGTCGGCGCGCAATACACTTTCCCCAAGGTGTCCGTCGGTGCGACCCATGTGCTGCTGATGGCAGCAACGCTCGCCAAGGGCACGACCGTCATCGACAATGCTGCGCGCGAGCCGGAAATCGTCGATCTGGCGGATTGCCTGATCGCCATGGGCGCCAAGATCACCGGCGCCGGCACGAAGACCATCACCATCGAAGGCGTCTCCTCCCTGCATGGCGCGCGTCACCGCGTGCTGCCGGATCGTATCGAGACCGGCACCTATGCCATGGCCGTCGCTATGACCGGCGGCGACGTGACACTGACGGGCACGCGCGCCTCGCTGCTCGACAACGCACTCGACACGCTGAAGCTCGCCGGTGCGGAAATCACAGAGACCGAAAGCGGCCTGCGCGTCGTACGCAACGGTAACGGCATCCAGCCGGTCGATATCGTCACCGAACCCTTCCCGGGCTTCCCGACCGACCTGCAGGCGCAGTTCATGGCGCTGATGACCCGTTCCTCGGGTGTCTCGCATGTGACTGAAACCATCTTCGAAAACCGCTTCATGCACGTGCAGGAACTAGCCCGCCTCGGCGCCAAGATCTCGCTCTCGGGCCAGATGGCGCGGATCGAAGGCGTTTCCAAGCTGAAGGGCGCACCGGTCATGGCGACCGACCTGCGCGCCTCCGTGTCGCTCGTCATCGCCGGCCTTGCTGCCGAAGGCGACACCATGGTCAGCCGCGTCTATCACCTCGATCGCGGTTTCGAGCGTCTGGAAGAGAAGCTTACCCGATGCGGCGCAATCGTCGAACGCGTCAGCGACTGATCGTCGCCCAGATCACGAAGTCTTTGAAAGGACGGCAAGGAAACCCTTGCCGTCCTTTTTCGTATCCCTATGTTGAAGCGGCGTCCCAAGTTCCTCCCGCCTCATCTTCATGATCCGGCTTGGTCTTTCTGTTTCAACGCAATTCCGCATGCAGAACCTGCGCCCACTTTTGCTGGAATTGCTCTCATCGGAGATTTCCCAATGGCTGACGTTTCTTTTCCCGTCTGGTTCATCACCGGCTGCTCGACCGGCTTTGGCCGCGAACTCGCCAAGCTGACGCTCGACCGCGGCTGGCCGACCGTCGTCACCGCGCGCGACAAGAGCCGTCTTGCGGATCTCGTTGCCGGTTACGACAATGCGCTTGCCGTCGATCTCGACGTGACGGATCAGGCCCAGATAGAGGCGGCGGTAAAGGCTGCGGAAGAAAAATTCGGCCGCATCGACGTGTTGGTGAACAACGCAGGATACGGCTATCAGGCCTCGCTCGAGGAAGGTGAAGAAGCCGAAATCAGGGACATGTTCGACGCCAATGTCTTCGGACTATTCGCCATGACGCGTGCCGTCCTGCCCGGCATGCGCACCCGTCGCAAGGGACATGTCCTCAACCTGACCTCCCAGGCCGGTTTCATAGGCTTTGCCGGATCGGGCTATTACGCCGCCACCAAACATGCGGTCGAGGGCTTTTCCGATGCGCTTGCCGCCGAAGGCGCTCCGATCGGCATCAAGGTGACCTGCGTGGCGCCGGGGCCTTTCCGTACCGATTGGGCAGGCCGTTCGTTGAAGCAGACACCGGTGAAGATCGCCGACTATCAGGAGACGGCCGGTAGCCGCATGACCACGACCGCAGGCTATAGCGGCAAGCAGCCGGGCGATCCGGTTCGTGCCGGCGAGGCGATGATCAAGGCGACCGAAACGCAAAACCCACCGCGCCATCTGGTGCTCGGTGAACTTGCCTATAACGGCATCACCGGCAAACTTGCGGAGCGCCTTGCCGAAATCGAGAGCTGGAAAGATGTCAGCCTCTCTGCAGATTTCCCGAAATAAGCTTTTGACATCCATTGAACGAAGCCGGGGCGTGATATCCGCTCCGGCTTTTTGTTGTGTTCTTCAAGCCGATCGCTGCTGCGCCTGACGTCGAAGGATTTCGGTTGTCGTGTCGCGGTCTGCAGGCCGACCGAACAGATACCCCTGTGCAAAACCGCAACCGAGACGCTGCAGGCGAAGCGCCTGATCGGTGGTCTCGACACCTTCCGCCACCATGCGAACACCCAGTCCGCTCGCCATGCCGAGCAGCGCCCTGATGATCACCTCGCCGGGACCGCCCGACATGCGATCGACGAAGCTCTTGTCGATCTTGACGATATCGACCGGGAAATTCAGGAGATGGGTAAGCGAGGCATAACCGGTGCCGAAATCGTCGAGTGCCACCAGCAGTCCATCGGCCCGCATGCCTTCGATCGTCTGGCCGACCTTGCTGTCGCGTTCGTCCATATAGACCGTTTCGGTGACTTCGACGACGACCTGTTCGGGCGGCACCTTTTCCTGTGAGAAGATCTGGCTGATCCGCGCCCGCAGATCTCCCTGATCGAAATCGGCCATCGACACATTCACGCTGACATAGGAAAGCGGAATATCCCGATCGCGCCATGAGCGCATGTCGCGGGCAACCTGCTTCAGCATGAGGTTCGTCAGCTGATGGCCCAGCGACGCATCCTGCAAGGCTTCCGCAAACATTCCGGCCGAAAGAACCTGTCCGTCCGCCGTGCGCACGCGGCAAAGCGCTTCCAACCCGACGATCTCTTTGGTGTCTAGCCGGACGATCGGTTGGTAATACGGCTCTATACGCTCTTCGATAAGTGCGTTGGTCACTGTTTGAAGGACACGAAAACGCTCCGTCATCGCGCCGGTAAGCTCGTCGCTGTAAAGAACGAAACTGCCGCGCGCAGTCTGTTTCGCATGATGAAGCGCGAGATTGGCATGCTGCAGATAGGACGGAACGCCGGACGGATGCGATGGGTCGCAGATGGCACCGCCGCAGCTTGCCGAGAGGCGAAGTGTGTGGCTGTTTTCCTGCAGGTTGCGCTCTGCCATCGCCTCCAGGATGCTTGTGCAGACCGTGGCCAGATCCGACGGATCATTGTCGATCAGCACCGCAAATTCGTCGGCATCGACTCTGAAACTTTTCTCAGGTCCGATATTCCGCGTGATCGCATGCGCCGCCTCAAGGATCAGCCGGTCGCCAGTCGTGTGGCCGAAGGCATCGTTGATCTGCCCGAGATGGTCGATATCGATCAAGAGGATGCCGAACGGATCGGGATTGTTCTTCGCCCTCTCCTCGACCGTTCTGATGAAATTGGCGCGGTTGCCCAGCCCTGTGAGAATATCGAAATAAGCAAGTCGCTGGTTCTCCGCCTTCATCTCTTCGCGTTCAAGCACTAGCGAGCAGAGGTCGACGCATTCGGCAACGATCATACGCTCCTCTTCGGTCGGTCCCCGGTTTTCCTTGTAGTAGAAACCGAAGGCACCGAGCACACGACCGTCGCTCTGCAAGATCGGGCTCGACCAGCAGGCCATGACCTCGTGTTCTCTTGCCAGAATGTCCGCGAGCGCCCGATACGGCAGCCAGTAAGGATCGGTGAAGATATTCTCGACCGCGATCGGCTGACCAAGAAAGGCGGCAGTACCGCAGGAGCCGACACCCGGCCCGATCGCGATACCGTCTAGTGCTGCCGAATACTCTTCCGAAATGGTTGGGCCGGCCAAAGGATGCAGATGGCCGCTGCGATCGACGGTGACCAGCGAGCAGAGCACGCCTTCGGCCATCTGTTCGGCATGGCTGCAGATATGATTGCCGGCCTCCCTTACCGAGCAACCGCGAGCAAGCATATCCAGTATTTCCTGCTGAAGTCGTCCCCTCCCGACTGCCATCCGTCAAAATTTCCCGGTTCTAAATGACTTGGATATCGAATGTTCCGATGATGTCCGTTGAAAGGTAAGTATAAGGTTATTCTGGTGGGCGTAATTATTATAAAACATCGATATTGTTGAGAAATATGGTTGCGAAGGTGACGCAGGTCAATGTTTCGCACCTCCGCGCGCCCTAGCGTCCGGGCAGCTCTTGGGGAATCCTATCTACACATGACATATTTTGCCTTCCTCTCCGCTGTTCTTGCGCTCCTGCTGGCGCCGGGGCCGACGAATACGTTGATGGGCATTGCCGGCGCGCGCGGCGGCCTTGGCGCCTCGGCGAAGCTTCTGCCCGCGGAACTTGCCGGTTACCTGACGGCGATCCTGCCGCTGACATGGTTGGGCGCGGAACTTCTCGCCCGTTTTCCTTCCGCTTCTGTCGCATTGAAAGTGGTTGCGGCTGTGTGGGTCATGTTCCTGGCAGTCAGGCTCTGGCGCATGCCGGGCGATGCGCAAAACGGCAGCGGCGTGACCGCTGGCCGTGTCTATCTCACCACCGTGCTCAATCCCAAGGCCCTGATTTTCGGCCTCGTGCTTTTACCGTCCCCCGCTGACAGTCAGTTCCTGCCGCGCCTTTTCGCCTTCTGCATCATGGTCATGGTCGTTGCCATGCTGTGGGGTGGCTTCGGCCGGCTGACCCAGGCGGGTGATGGCGGCAACAGGCGGTTGCTGCTGGTCCAGCGTGCGGCCTCCATCTGGCTGGCTGTCGTATCCGTGACGCTGATTACCGGCGTGTTGCGAGCCTAGAGCACTTCCGCTTTTCTTCGAAACGCGAAACCGCTCTATCTCTTCATTTTACCGCAATTCCGGACGCAAAACCGGTTCCCATTTTTGCTGGAATTGCTTTAGCCGAAACGGCTGGGCGAAAACGCTGTAAGATCCATGGCGGGTGACTGATCCTGCAGGAGATCCGCCACGAGCCTTGCCGTGCCTGCCGATTGGGTGAGGCCGAGATGGCCGTGGCCGAAGGCGTAGACGACGTTCGCAGTCGCCTTGGCCCGGCCGATTGCCGGCAGGCTGTCCGGCATGGACGGCCGAAAGCCCATCCACTGTACGCCGCCTTCGGTTTTCAGGCCCGGCAGAAAGCTCTTCGCCTTTTTCAGCATCGCTTCCGAGCGCGCGTAGTTCGGCGGCAATGACAGCCCGCCGAGCTCCACCGCGCCACCGACACGGATGCCGCTGGTCAGGCGGGTGACGACAAAGCCATGGCCGCCGAATGTGACCTGCGTGCGCAGGTCGAGCGCATCTGAGGGGAGGGTGGTGTTGTAGCCCCGCTCGGTCTCGAGCGGTATGTTTT
This sequence comes from Rhizobium sp. ZW T2_16, assembly GCF_044987325.1. Classification (NCBI taxonomy): domain Bacteria; kingdom Pseudomonadati; phylum Pseudomonadota; class Alphaproteobacteria; order Hyphomicrobiales; family Rhizobiaceae; genus Rhizobium; species Rhizobium sp. ZW T2_16. The sequence continues at coordinate 106,736 of NZ_JBJDRG010000003.1, read as the reverse complement.
CACCAAGTGTGCGCGCAATGCGATGCGAGAATGCGCCGGCCGCAAGCACGACCTTGCCGGCCAAGCGTGCAACATCGCCGGCAAGCACGATCTCGACGCCACCCGAAACCGGGCGCAAAGCCTTGACCTCGGCAATCTCGACGACGCCACCGCGGGCGCGAAAATTCTCGGCAAGCACCAGCGTGTAGAGTTTCGGATCGGCGATCGAATACCAGCCGGGCGTGAACGTGCCGCGGATGAAGCGGGGCGCGATCCCCGGCTGGATACCGGCCATCTCGGCGGCGTCCATGTGCTGGAACTCGATACCGTGCTCTTCGCGCGCTTCCCAGCCGGGCAGCGAGGTGCGGAATTCGGCATCGCTTTCATAGACCTGCAGATTGCCTTCCTTGCGCAGCATGGAAAGCGTGTCGGTGGCCGACAGGAAGGGCTCGAGCTCGGCCTTGGAAAGATCCATCAGCGCCGTCTGGGCGCTGGTCGAATGCGCCACGCGCGAGGCCGAACAGGCGCGCCAGAAGCGGAACATCCAGGGCGCGATGTTGAGTGCATAAGCGGGCGGAATGGAAAGCGGCCCAAGCGGATCGAGCAGCCATTTCGGCGCTTTTTTCAGGATGCCGGGGGAGGCAAGCGGGAGGATATCGGTAAAGGCGAAAGCGCCTGCATTGCCCGCCGAAGCGCCCGCCGCCGGACCCTCCCGGTCGATGACCGTAACGTTGAAACCGCGCATCTGCGCAGCGATGGCGACGGAAAGGCCGACGACCCCCGCCCCGATGACGACTATATCCGACCTTGCCATTTCCCTGATCGTCCCAACCTCACGCGGCCGTTTGCGGCTTCGCGCATCTTCCCCTTGTTATGTGACAAAGCCCTCCTTGTGGGAGGGCTTTGCGTGTTCGAATATCAGGCCTTGCAGGTCTGAACTGCGCCGGGCAGCTTGCTCCAGTCGGCATACCAGCTGTCGAAGAGTTTCAGCTGTGCCTCGACATAACCGCGCTGGCTGTCGGAAAGCACGTCGGTCTCGATGAAGTTGAGCGAGAACTCCTTGTTCCCCTTCAACACCATCATGTGCTTGAAATAGAGCACCAGATCCGGGCCTTCGTCGAAGGAGGAGAGCACGCCGAGCGCCTCTTCCAGCTCTTTGGCGCGCACGCGCGCATCCGCATCGCCCTTGGCGGCAGCCTGGGCGAGATTGCAAAGATGCAGCACTTCCTTCGGCAGAACATTGCCGATGCCGGTGATGGCGCCGGTTGCGCCGCAATTGACATAACCGTGGTAGACGGCAGTATCGACGCCGATCATCAACGTCACGTCGTCGTCACGGCTGGTGATGTTTTCGGCCGCATAACGCATGTCTTCCTGACCGCCGAATTCCTTGAAGCCGACAAGGTTCGGATGTTCTGCGCGCAGCGCGAAGAACAGGTCGGCGCGGGTGGCAAAACCGTAATAGGGGCTGTTGTAGATGACCGCCGGAAGATCCGGAGCCGCCGACAGGATCGCCTTGAAATGCGCCTTCTGGGCGGAAATGACTGAACCGCGCGAAAGGACGCGCGGGATGACCATCAACCCTTGAGCGCCAACCTTCTGAGCGTGCGCGGCAAGGGCAACGGCCGAAGCGGAGTTGATCGCGCCGGTGCCGACGATGACCGGAATGCCGGCCTTCACCAGGCGCTCGACGCCTTCCATGCGCTGCGCGTCCGTCAGAAGCGGCCAGTCACCCATCGAGCCGCAATAGACGACGGCCGACATGCCTGCTTCGATCAGCTGCTTGCCCTTGGCAACCAGCGCGTCGAAATCCGGCGTGCGGTCGCTTTTGCAGGGGGTCATCAGTGCCGGTACGACGCCGGAGAAAATCTTCGATTTCATCTTGCAAATCCTCGATATCAAAACGGCCGGCGGAGACGATCCCTAGCCCTTGGATAGAGAGAATACTCCTTCCATTTTCTTTGTCGACAAAAAAAATACAAGATGTCAAAGATCAATATCGAGGCGGTCGTTGCGGGTCAGGAGCCTGCCGATCTGTTCAACGATCTGCTCGCCATGCGCCTTGCCGAGACGGTCTGCCTCGGCAACGTTACGCGCCTCGACGGCGGCGATGATTTCCTCATGCTCATCGACATAACGCGGCGGCAGGCGATCCTCGTAGGACTGGTAATAGAGGCGCAGCATGCGTCGTCCTTCGCCGAGCAGCCGGTCGAAAAAGCTGGCGTAATAGGCATTGCGGCCGCTAGCCGCGATGGCCGAATGAAAATCGGCATTGGTGGCGATCATCGCCAGCGCATCCTGCGCCGCCACCGCCGCGCTGAACTCCGCCTGCCGCTCGCGAATGAGAAGAAGATCGTCCGCCCTGTGATGCTGAGCCGCCAGCCGGGTGGTGACGCGGTACATCAGCACGAGCGCATCGAAATAGGCGGGCATGCCGAGAAAATCGATATTCGACACCATGGTCGACCTGTTCGGCAGGGTCTCGATCAACCCTTCGCCGGCAAGCCGCACCAAAGCCTCGCGGATCGGCGTGCGCGACATGCCGAAACGCGCCGCAAGCTGCACCTCGTCGATCGCGCTGCCGGGCGAAAGCTTCAGGTCGAGAATCTCGTCGCGCAACAGATCATAGACCAGTTTGACCCCGGAGCCGCGCTTGCGTTCCGTGATCTGGCTCGAATCGTCATTGGTCATTTGCGCCTCGCGTGTCGACATGATGTCTTTTCGTCTTAGCGTATTAGACGCGAGGCGTTAAGCCAGAGGCGTATAGATCTCTTCGGTTCGTTCGATCAGGAAAGTGGTGGCAAGGCGACCGAAGGTGTGAGCGGGGCCGGGACATGGGGTCAACAAACAGGAAGACGGCAATTCGCGCCGAAATCAGGTGGCGGGTAGGCCTATTCTGTGGCCCGTCTCGAAATCGAGAGACATCTAATTTTTTCTCAGATTGAGGTTGATCCTGGAAAATTCATCGGTATATATCGCGCCGTTCCAACGTTTTGGGTCCGCAGCGACACAGAACACTTTTAAGGACAGGTGGCCGAGTGGTTTAAGGCGCACGCCTGGAACGCGTGTGTGCGTGAAAGCGTACCGTGGGTTCGAATCCACCTTGTCTGCCATTTTTACAAGTCAAACTCCTTCTTCGAGACGAGTTTGTGTGGTCGGTGTGTGATAGATGTCTGAGTGGCTGAGATGTCTTTTTCAGGAAAATCGATGATAAAGTCACTGTCACGCGTAGCTGCAATGGTTTGATTGGTGCTTGCTGAGTGAGCGTTTGCGTGAGGTTTGCGAAGTCTTGCATTTGCGCGGTATCTGCGCTCAATCCGTTTTCGACTTGAATATGAGTTTTCACAGGCCAGTGAGGCCGACGGTTATGGGATTGCATGTACCTGGCGGCGACAGGGCGTCCGTTTCAACAGATTGTATGGATTTCTGAAGAGAAATGGTGCCCGGAGGCGGATTTGAACCACCGACACGCGGATTTTCAATCCGCTGCTCTACCAACTGAGCTATCCGGGCATCCTAGGCTTATGTGAAGCCTGCCGGTCGTTTGGGACCGTCCGGAGCATGTAATCCCCGGGAGCGAGCGGGGTTATAACATCTTGTTCGGCCATGTCCAGCACCCCAAACGACTTTTTTGACAGGTTTGCGAAAATTCCGAATTTCCCTGCAGAATCAGTCGGAAAAGGGTGGCGTGTGGAGGTCGGAGGCCGCTGCTGCTGTGGATAATTGCCAAATCCTGCCGGGATGGCACGGTCTGCAGGGAGTGTATCTCCCGAAAGTGGCCGCTGGTTTTGGGGGATGGGTACGCAAACAAGACGTCAAAGCGTCGTGATCGCGTCCGAATGGCGGCGATGCGTTTCGTCGTCCGCAGGGCAAGCTTCTGCCGGTCTTGGAAAGGCGGATCACGCGATAGCGGCAGGTGCTGAAGTCAGTCGGCGATCGAAGGCGAAAAGGCTCAGGAAGAACAGACGCCGCTGTCGGGGGGGCAGGGGCGCGGATGGCATAGGTAGACGTTGAGGGCAAGCAATGCAGCAGACGTTCCTGGCCTTAACTACGAGCGATTATTCGCGACCCTCCAGATCATCATCCGCCTTGCGCTCGTCGTCGGCCACTGGAATGGCGTAGGAGCCTTTCAGCCAGCGCGACAGGTCGAGCGTGCGACAGCGTTCGGAGCAGAAGGGATAGTCTTCGCGCGAGGAGGGCTTGCCGCATTCCGGGCAGGGCCGGGCTTTCCTGAGCGGCTCGACCTTGCCGCCCGTCTTGATCGGTTCGGATGTCATGGGAGCAACTCCTTTTTCGTCAAATCCCCGGCTCGTGAAATCAGTATGCGGCGGAGACAGAATTGCGTTCAGCGCCAGCAAAGCTCGAAATCAGGCTTCAGGCCAGCCCTGCGCCACATCGAACCCTTCGCCGGCAAGCAGCGTCGTCACGTCGTAGAGCGGCAGCCCGACAACGTTAGTGTAGGAGCCGGAAAGCTTCTGCACGAATGCGCCGGCAATGCCCTGGATGGCATAGGCGCCTGCCTTGCCGCGCCATTGGCCCGATGCGATGTAATTGTCGATCTCGCGGGTCGAAAGCCGCTTGAAGCGCACTTTAGTTTCGACCACTTTCTGGCGGAACTGTCCGCCGGGCGTGACCAGGCAGATGCCGGTATAGACCCAGTGGCCGCGGCCCGACAGAAGATGCAGCGCGGAAAACGCTTCTTCCGTATATTCGGTCTTTTCGAGGATACGGCGGCCGACGGCAACGACCGTATCGGCCGACAGGATATAGCTGTGCCGCCAGGTTGGGTCGTCCTTGATGGCGCGATAGGCGGCCTCAGCCTTTTCGCTCGACAGCCGACGAGCGAGCGAGCGGGGATGCTCGGCACGCTTCGGCGTCTCGTCGATATCCATCGGCATCAGCCGGGCAGGCTCGATGCCGATCTGGTTGAGAAGATCCAGACGGCGCGGCGAACCCGATGCCAATATCAGCTTTTGCTCAAGCGCCATTTCAGGCCTTATCCCGCCGAAAAACTTACTTGAAGCGATAGGTGATACGGCCCTTGGTCAGGTCGTAAGGGGTCATTTCAACCAGAACCTTGTCGCCGGCGAGAACGCGGATACGGTTCTTGCGCATGCGACCTGCCGTATGGGCAATGATTTCATGCTCATTTTCGAGCTTCACCCGGAAAGTCGCATTCGGCAGCAGTTCCGTGACAACGCCCGGAAATTCAAGGACTTCTTCTTTAGCCATTTTATCGGTTTTCTTTCTGTCTAAGGTCGGGCAGGCAGGAATCTTCGTCCGCCGCCTCGAAATTTGCGCGGAAACTACACAATCGCGTCCGGTTTGTGAACCACGCCTAATAGCTATTCTTTTACATGCACAATTTCGCCGTTCAGCCGCTTGCCGGCGGCGCGCGCCTGATGGGTTTCATTCGTTTGTCGATCAGCTTCCAAAGATGGTCCCGCACCTGGCGATAGGCATCCAGCCGCTGCTCGCGCGTGCCCGTCACCACCGTCGGATCCATGGTCGGCCAGTAGACCACATCCACGGCATGCGAACGGGTCAGTTCCAGCGCCGTGTGATGCGCTTCCGGGGCAAGCGTGACGATCAGATCGAAGAAGTCGTCTTCGATCTCCTCCAGTGTGCGCGGCCTGTGCGGACGCTTGTGGTTGAGCGAAAGCCCCACTTCTTCCAGCACGACATCGACAAAGGGATCAGGCTCGCCGGAACGTACACCGGCCGACTGTATATATATATCGGGTTGCAGCAGGCTTTTCGCAATGGCTTCGGCCATCGGCGAGCGGATTGAATTCTGCCCGCACATGAACAGGATCGCCGTCGGAATGCCGATTTCCTGTTTCCGGTTCGGTGCGTCGGCGGTCATCTCAGCCACGCCAGTAGAGAACACAGACCAGCGTGAACAGCCGGCGTGCTGTATCGAAATCGACGCCGATCTTGCCGTCCAGCCGGTCCATAAGGGTTTGCGAACCTTCGTTGTGAATGCCGCGGCGGCCCATGTCGATCGCTTCGATCCGGGATGGCGTGGCGGTCTTGATCGCCTCGTAATAGCTCTCGCAGACCATGAAATAGTCCTTGATGATCCGGCGGAACGGCGTCAGCGACAGGATGTGCGTGGCGACATCCTGATCCGCTTCCGTCGTGATCGTCAGCACCAGCCGCGCATTGAGCAGCGAGAGCCGCAGCTTGTACGGCCCGCCCGCATGGCCGAGCGGTGTGAACGAGTTTTCCTCGACCAGATCGAAGATCGCGACGGCGCGCTCATGCTCCACATCGGGGGTGGAACGCCCGATCGAGTCGTCCAGAACGACATCGCAAAGACGAAACTCCCCCTGGCTCATCCGTCACTCTCCGGGGTTGAGGCGAATGGATACGGAACGGGCATGCCCGTCCAGCCCTTCGGATTTCGCCAGCGTGATCGCCGCCGGGGCGAGTTGCCGCAGCTGTTCTGCGCCCAGACGCAGGATCGACGAGCGCTTGACGAAATCGAGCACACCGAGGCCTGACGAGAACCGCGCCGAACGCGCCGTCGGCAGGACGTGGTTCGATCCACCGACATAATCACCGATCACTTCCGGCGTATGGCGACCGATGAAGATCGCGCCTGCATTGACGATGCCGGGCATCAGCGCATCCGGATCGGCAACCGCAAGCTCCAGATGTTCGGCGGCAATGCGGTTGGCGAGCGGCAGCGCGCTTGCGAAATTCTCCACCAGGATCACCGCACCGAAATCGCGCCAGCTGGCGGTTGCGATCTCGCTGCGCGACAGCGTCTTCAGCTGCCGTTCGACGGCGGCTTCCACCGCTTTGCCGAAATCGGCGTCGTCGGTCATCAGGATCGACTGCGCACCGGCATCGTGCTCGGCCTGGGCCAGAAGATCGGCGGCGATCCAGTCCGGATCGTTATCCTTGTCGGCGATCACCAGAACTTCCGAGGGGCCAGCGATCATGTCGATGCCAACCGTGCCGAAAACCTGGCGCTTGGCGGCGGCTACATAGGCATTGCCGGGGCCGACGATCTTGGCGACCGGCGCGATCGTGTCGGTGCCATAGGCAAGGGCGGCAACGGCCTGTGCACCGCCAACGCGGTAGATTTCGGTAACGCCAGCAATGCGCGCCGCAGCCAGAACCGCGGGATTGATCTTGCCGCCGCCGGCCGGCACGACCATGACGAGGCGCGGAACGCCTGCGACCTTGGCCGGCATGGCATTCATCAGCACAGAACTCGGATAGCTGGCGGTGCCGCCCGGCACGTAGAGACCGACCGCCTCGATCGCCGTCCAGCGGGAGCCGAGACCGACGCCGATCGCATCCTCGTAGATATCGTCCTTCGGCATCTGCCGTGCATGGTGTTTTTCGATACGCTCGGCCGCGAGCTTAAGCGCGTCGATGACGGCGGCATCCGTTTGCGCGATCGCTGCATCCACTTCGGCTTCCGAGATGCGGATACCATCCTTGGAGAGATCCACGCCATCGAAACGCGAGGAATAGTCGATCAGTGCCGCATCACCACGGGCGCGCACGTCATCGATAATGGCCTTGACCACGGCATTGACGTCTTCCGAGACCTCGCGTTTGGTCGATAGAAACGCCTTGAACTGCGTTTCGAAATCGTCGGATGTCTGTTCCAGCCAGAGTGCCACGCGGGTCGTCCTTCTTATGTCCTGCCATCATCGGCCGGACACACCCACATAGGTCAGGGATGGCGCGGCCTTGTTGGGGTTTCCCACGCGCCGCCGATATCCGCAAGTGCGACTTCGATGCATTCGACATCCAATTCGATCGCGGCATTGCCGGAAAGCACCAGTTCGACCGTGCCGTCGGGACCATCGCCTTTCTGGGTAAAGCGGATTGCCAGAAGCGACATCACGTCCTCCTTGCGGGCGCGGTTGATGCCGTTGGAGCGCACGGCCTCGACGCGCTTCAGGACAAGGGCGGCGCGATGGCGCTCGAAACCCTTGCGCTTGCCTTCGGCGGCAGCCCAATCGAACCGGTTCGCGGCAAGCGAAAACGCCTTCTCCGATGCGGACCAGTGCAAATCGCCCACTTTGAAAACCGCATCCTGCATATGGGCGGATATCACATCCAGATCATCCGTATCGAGAGCCAGAAGTTTCAGCTCGGTCATGCGCTTTTTCCATGATTGCATCGCCCGGACTTACAATATTCCGGGCGGCCGTTGTTCCATAATGAGGAGATAGGATGAACGCTTGCGGTAAACAACCGCGCTTGTCCATGTCTCGCGCGAGAATGATGCAAGACGACGACATTTCGCTTGGTGGAGTGGAGCGATGTTCTACGGAACTGCTCGGAGAGCCTGGATACCACCCTCCTTGTGTCGACTTGACATTTGTCGGCGCGAATAATCTGAGTATATGCAACTATAAGTAAAATGACGATACCCTTTGGGAGGAGGGGAAAATGTCAATGCTATATGTCGTTACGCTCTACAGTGATGCAGGCGCAGATCTGAACTCTTCTCAGCAGGCGCTGCCGATTTATCGCTTTGCAATCGAAAGTGCCGATCGCGGCGACGCAATTGCGCGTAGCTGCATGTCTGCTCTGCGCCGGCAACATACTGGCCTCGAGTTTTCTCACGACATCCGCGCGATCGTTCTTGTGACGCCGCAGACCGAGATTTTCGAGGTTGTTTCGGAGGTGCTGGAGATCGATGAATGCTAAAGTCTGCCGGACAAAAACATTCGATGAGGCAGAAATCTAAAGTGCGAGGATCGCGACAGGCTCTAATCGTGGAGACTACACGTCAGTCCATCATCTCTCTGTTGATCGAGACCGAGCCTTGAGCGGCTTTGTGTGTCAGGCCAAATCCGCAACCTGTTCACGCCCGGATGGCCGCAATGCCCTGTTGGTCTTGACGATCGTGTGGATGAGAGCATCGTCATCGCGAATGCCTAGCTGATAGAACCGGATCGTCATGGCTGCCAGCCGTTCGGCTGCAGGATCATGACGCGACATGCAGGCGATATAGCGCGCCGTCTCGAAAATGGTCTGAAGCCGTTCGAGTTCTTCGGGCTCGATCGGCTCGTATGCTGCCGGCATTTTGGAACTTCCCATCCCTTGCTTCGCCCCAACGATTGCTTTTTAGATAAGTCTAATAAGTGTGCTTTTCTCCCCGATAGGAAAGCGAGAAACAAATATGGTGTTAGCAGAAAGTAAACATCGGCTCTGAGCACAATCTTGTTCGAAGGGCGGATGATCTCTTATAGCTGTGTGGCACGTGTGTGCATCCCATGGTTGGGTAGCAGGATAGATGAAGCAGGATTTCTTCGAACGTGAAGCGACGATCGTTGCTGCGGAATTGATCGGTGTGGAACTCGATGTCGCGGGATCTGGCGGTATTATTGTGGAGACGGAGGCCTATCTGCCCGATGACCCCGCCTCGCACAGTTTTCGCGGCCGAAGCGACCGTAATGGAAGCATGTTCGGTCCGGCCGGCAATGCCTATGTATATCGATCCTACGGTATTCATTGGTGCCTGAATTTCGTCTGCAGGCCCGGTAGTGCAGTTCTCATTCGCGCCGTCCAGCCGCTTTATGGTCTTGCGGCAATGCAGGTGCGCCGTCGCCTGGACGATCCTCTGCTGCTGTGTTCAGGCCCGGGTCGGCTCTGTCAGGCGCTTGGGATAACCATTGATCATGACGGAAAATCCCTGTTCGCACATCCGTTCGATCTGAGGGTTCCGAGCGAGCCGGCACGCGTTGTGACCGGCCCGCGGATCGGGATTTCGAGGGCGGTCGACAATCCATGGCGCTTCGGACTTGAGGGCTCGGCTTATCTCAGCAAGCGCTTTCCCGGCTGACGGGTTTAGCGACGGCCGAGCAGACTGAGCAATCCGCCGGTCGCAAGTCCGAGCAGTACGCTGCCTGCTGCCAGAAGCAGGGCATAGGACATGATGTTGTCCGACAACCAGTTTGCGGTGATCAGCCTTGCATTGCTGAAGCTAAGATCCTGCGTTGGCATGAAGCGGAACCAGCTGACTGGAACGCTTCCCATCACGTCTGTCTCACCGCTGTAGATTGCGATGCGCCCGCTCATCTTTTCCCACGCCTCGCGGCTGGAAATTTCTCGCATGCCCTCGTCTAGCTGGGCGCTGTCCGGCGCAAGCACCGCCGTCCAGGTCCCTTGACCCGTCGGGTCGCTTTCCTGCGCAACCAGAAGATGGGCGGATTTCGGTGGTTTGTAGAGCTGGTCGGTAGGCGGCGCAAAACGCAAGGCGGAAAGCGACAGATCGTAATTGTCCTTGGCCCACTGGCTCAACTCTTCGAACTGGCGGCTGAAGAAGTTGCCATCGGCGCGCTGCTGCCAGTCCTGCAGGCTGATACTGGAGGGCGTAACCGTCTGCGGAGCGATATCGGGGCTCCAGCTGTTGCGGCTGTCCTGGTCGATTTTCAGCTGGGACAGGACGTTGAGCGGCATCTCGGAGATACCGCCGACAAAGATCGCGTTGCGCTCGGCCATCCGTGCTGCCGAGATTGTCACATTGAGCGGTATAACCCGATGTGAAGCGTTGGCTATCTTGCCGGCGAAGGTTGCGGCAGCCGAAAGCGTATGTTCATCGATACGGCCGAGAAATAGCGATACCGGGTCCTGTCCGAGGAAATAGGGAAAACCGATGCCAGCAGTTGCGGCGACGTTCGGGACCTGGGCAATCCGGGCAAAGTCCGGCATGTGGAATTGCGACGTACCGAATATCGCAAAGCGGGGTTTTTCCTCGCTGCTCGCGCCAGGGGCGCAGGATGCATCAGAAGCAGTACGAAGTGCCGCTTCGACAGTGATCGTATTGACGCCCGGCCGGAAGTGCCGAAGCGTCAGCTTGATCGGCAGATGCCGCAGGATCGCACCGCCCGCAGAGGTGATCGGAACGGTGGAGGCGATGTTTCCGTTGACGAAGATGTCGAGATGGCTGCCCGGCAGAACGTCAGGCGTATAGGCCGCATCCAGCAGGATACGAGCCTCGCCATAGGCATTTGCGTAGAAATCCGCGGGAACGCCGATCGTAAAGCTGGTTCTGAAGAGGCGGCCGGTAAATTCCTGGCTGTTGACCCCAAGGGCGGAGAAGTCGAGTACCTTGTCGGAGAACAACAGCGGCGTATCCATGCCGCGCCAGCTTTCAGTCGAAAGCGTTTCGCGCCGTTGCGTCGAGCGGTTGTCGAGCGACGCGACGAAACTTTCGACAAGTCCGTCGATGGAAGACCAGGTTGGACCGGACAATACGAGCGAGGAAACGCCCTTGCTCCGCGGATAATCGACGAAGCTTGCCGCCGCCGAGTTGCTGTTAGAAGCGGAAAGTCCTGGAAGAACGGTCCTGAGTTCATCGGTCGTGCCGATGAAGACGGCAACTTCGCCGGGCTGGATGTCACCATCCGCCTGCCTGCTGAAGGTGAACGACTGGTTGGGCATGCCGGCGATGAGTGCAAGCGCCTGGCTCAGCCGCATCAGTGTGTCGGTGGCGCCGAGCTGATCGAGGGCTGGAGCAATGATGCGGAAGCGGGTATTGCCCTTGCCGTCCACGCCGATCGCCCTCAGGTCGTCCAGAGTGCCTAGGCGCCGGTCGTTGGTGCCGTCGAAGGACAGGTAAGTTTTGGATGGATCGATATCGGTCCATAATTCATAGGTGGATTCGATCGTGCAGTCGGTGCGATGGCGTTGGCTGGTACCGAAACGGACCATGTTGCCACCCGCCTTCAGCAATCCGGCCGGGATCTCGAAGGCCCGTTCGGCAGGCTGTTCGGCCGAGGCAATCGTCTCTGCGGCAACGACCACGTCATTGATCGTGATTGTCAGTTTCGATGTTTCTGGCGCGACAAAGATCGAGTTCTGATAGGCAAGATGCAGTTTTGCTGCGCGTCCTGCCTGATCGGCCGTCAGGTAGACGGACCACGATCGCTGTTCGATTTCTCCATTCAGCCGCATGTCCGTAAACGGAAGAATATAACGGCGTGCCTGATCGGCCGAGCCGGCTGCGGACACCGTCTGTGCAGGGGCCGCAGATTGTGCGGGTGACGGCGGCTGGGCGCTCCACTGCGCGGGTGCCGTCTGTTGTGCGGGCGGAGTGGCAGGCCTTGCGATCGGCGGCGTAATGGCGGGCGATGGAGCCTGGCTTGTTGGTGCCGGCTGGCCAGGAGCAATCGGCACGGGATTGACGGGCACAGGCGTCGGTGCGGGCGGCGGCGTCTCCTGAATGCCGCGATCGCGACGCTCCGAACCCATGTCAAAAGGCGTTGCGCCCTGTTGGGCGCAAACCGGAGTGGCGGCGCAGGCAACGAGGGCAAGGACAATGAGCTTGTTCATGTCGATCTCCTAGCCTTTCTCTGCGCTGCGGGACTTTCCGAGGTCACGCATCAGGTAACCAAGGCCGCGGCTCGTCTGATAGACGGACAGCCACAGGAACCACAACGTGCCGCGGAAGAGGCCCGGATTGTTCCGGCGAGCGGTCTGGAACTGGGTCCATTGGGCGGAATTGGCGAACATCAGGTCGGCGATCAATCGGTGATCGAGAGCCTTTTGCGGCACGTAACGGCAGCCCACGGAGGTGACGTCGCCGGTGCGGTCGAAGTTACGGATTTCGACCGGCAATTCGCTGACCGGAAGGTCGCTGAATGGCTGGAAGCGGATATGCCCGATCGTATCTTTGGCAATGCCCGTCGCGCCTTCCGTATAGACCTCGAGCTGAGCCCCGTGCACCGAGACATTGTTGATCGTCGCCGTATACCACTTTCCGTCGATGCCGAATTCGCACCGCCGGCTGATCTTGACGCGACGTGACGCCTGGCGTTCGCCGCGTTCGGAAACGACGCCGAGCGCGCAGCCGGCAATGATGATGTTGAGCATGTTCCAGCCGGCGACGACGAGTGTCACGTCCGCCTTGAACGGCTCGTTATAAAGCTTGTAGACGCTCATAGCGAAGGCGACGATCAGGATGAAGAAGATCACGAAGAACGGCCGGCTGACTTCCGAAAGGCGGCTCACCGAAACGGATTCATCCTTCGCCGTGACCTTGAAAGTCGGCTTGCGCGGGTTGAGCATGACCGAGATGACGGCCGGCAACAGATGCACCGTCTGCACATATTCGTAGAGTTCGGAAATCCATGGCCAGCGGAACGATCCGTAGAGATAGTTCTGCATCATCATGTTCACCGCCATATAGGTCAGCGAATAGACGAGGAATTCGCCGCCGGACGAGGTGAAGATTTCCAGATCGAAGAAGATGTAGAACAGCGGCGCGAACAGGAAGATCGTCCGCGGGAAGGGAAACAGCCAGAACAGCGTCGACGACATGTAGCAGAGACGCTGCGCCAGCGAGAGGCCGCGTTTGAGCGGCGGAAAACGGAAGCGCAGGATCTGCATCATGCCCTGAGCCCAGCGCGAGCGCTGGCCGATGAAGCTGGCGAATGTCGCCGGCTGCAGCCCGGCAATCAGCGGGCGGTCGACATAGATGCTGTTCCAGCCGAGGCCGTGCAGGTCGAGCGCCGTTTCGCAATCCTCGGTGATGCTGACGCCCGAAAAGCCATTTGATACTTCCAGCGCCTTGCGGTTCAAGACCGCAGCCGAGCCGCAGAAGAAGGCCGCATTCCATTTGTCGAGCCCGCGCTGGATGATGCCGTAGAACATCTCGTTCTCGCTCGGCATCTTTTCAAATGTTTGGAGGTTGCGTTCGACTGGGTCCGGGTTGAGGAAGAAGTGCGGCGTCTGGACGAGGAAGAGTTTCGGATCGCTCTCGAAATAATGCACCGTTTCCAGAAGGAAGTCGCGCGTCGGCGCATGGTCGGCGTCGAAGACCGCGATAAGATCGCCGGTCGAATGGGCAAGCCCGTTATTGAGATTGCCGGCCTTGGCATGCTCGTTGCGCTCGCGGGTGAGGTAATTCACCCCCATTTCTACGCAGAGCTGCTTCAGCTTTTCGTGGCGGGCTTCGGCCGCACGGGCGTCGGCAACATTACTCGCCTTGCGCTTCTGCACAGTGCCGCCATCGTCGAGCAGCCAGACGGTCAGCTTTTCCGGCGGATAATCCATGTTGCGGGCAGCGGCCAGAGTATTGGCAAGAAGCTGTTCGTCCTCGTTGTAGCTTGGCACAAAGACATCGACGGTCGGCAGGTTTTCGTCGCTGCTCGATCTGCTGCTTGGCCGCGCCGGCGGCAGCGGCATGGCAACGACGAACAGGCTGAGCGACAGCATCAGCACGCTGTACATTTCTGCCAGATAGACAAGCATGCCGGGAATGAAGTTTTCCAGCTGGTTGACCGGCGGCAGCGTGCTTGTCGTGCGCCAGTAGACATAACGCAGCACCATCCCTGTACCGAAGGCAAGCGCCACCAGTCGCCATTTTCCGCCGACATCCAGAAGCTTGATGATCGCCATGACCGTGACGATCAGGATGCTTGCGATCAGCTGCGTGCGCGTATTGATCGGCAAGGTCACCAGAAGGATGATCATCACCGTGGCGACGGCCCAGATAACGGCTGAATATAGTGTCCTCATGGCGGACTACCTCGATGAGAGCCGAAGACGGACAACAGGATCAGCGGCAGACAACGTCTGCTCCGTCGGTTGCCATGGAGCAGGATGGAGACGGAACTGCCACCCTTTGGGTTGCCGGTACCGTCGCGCCGTTTGGCGTCGTCGTTGCGGCATAACCATCGGAGGATCGTCCGGTGGCAGAAGAATAGCCGTTGCCGAAAGGCGAAGGTACGCGGGGACCACGCGGCTCAAGCTGCGGCGGTGCGACCGGCGCCGCCACAGGCTGAGCGACCGGCTGGACACGACGGACCTGAACTCGCGGCGCATAGGACGTCGTCTGCCGCTGCGGCAGCGTCTGGACCATCGGCTCGGATGACGCCGGGCGCGGATAGATCGGAGCGCCGGTGGTGCCGACGGCGGAGTTGAACTCGCGATTTGCACCGTAAGGGTTCCAGCCGAGTGCATCAACCGATGCGTTGATCGTAAAGTTATACATGACCGAAAGGAGCTTTGCTTCGGTGGCATTCGCCTCGCAGGTTCGCAGGCGGATCTGGATCACGCCGTAGTTGGCGAATGGCGTGCCCTGGTCGCGGGTGCGGATTTGTTGCCAGGCATAAAGGCACAGATCGGAGCCTCTGCCGCGCCCGAAAGCATATCCGAATGGACCATAGGCGTTCTGCACATAGAACTGTGATTTCGCCATCGCCACACGCGGCAGGGACTGGCGCATTTCAGATGAGATGCGTCCTTCGGTGATCGACGACATGCCCAGACTGTTATCGGCCTGGCTGTAGGCGCTCTCTGTGCCAAAGAGCTGGACCTTCAGCATGTTCTGTCCGGGTGTGGATGCGTTGGTCGCCAGATGGATGTCCTGGCTGATGGCATTGTTGAAACGTCGTTCGATAATGTTGACGACCGCGGGTCCCCCTGGCGGTGGCATGACTATGGCCTGTTCCGGCGGAACGCTCTTTATGAAGGCTTCGGATTGGATCGGCTTTCCTGCGCATCCGGTGAGGCTGAGCGCTGCAAATCCTATGGAGGCCGTGATAGCAGCACGGCGACCGCTCCATCCCGGCTGCAAAGTCATAAAGTGTCCGTCCGTCATCAAAATCCAGTCCTGGGGCAGACACGCATTACTCATTGCCCGCTTTCTGCGAGGGTCACCGGGCAGCCATTTGTGGAATGCCTGCCGGTTCGAGTCACTTTTGTGTATTCATGATTTCTTATTTACTTACGAAATCTAAATTGTTCGTTAACTATATGCCCTCATTCTTTAACCAATTGCTGTCAGATGTGGGCTTGTGTGCACGGGCCGAAATGATTTGGATGGACAGGGACCGGGGTGCAAATGCGGTTTTCGCTGATCTCTTTAGCTGCTTTCGGCATGGCCGCAGCGGCATTGATCGCTTACAAACAGGCGTCTGACGTCGATTTCAACGAGATCACCGGTTCGTTGACTGCTGCTGATTCGTTTTTCGCAGGCACAGACGTGAACCGCACGAACCGATTGCAGTCGCAATCTCCGACCGTGGCGCCAGCCGATAAGCGCGCCGGACGCCCGCCACTGGTAATTGCACAATCACAGCAGACTGCCCCGGCTTCGGAGCCGAGTGCGCAGATTTCGCAGCAGTTCCCGAATCAGTCTCAGACGCAGCCGCCAGCACAAGCGCAGTCGAGGCCGGGCACTCAGCCGTCAGCCTCGGCTCCGCAGGTCGATGAAAGCGCGCTCCGCTAT
The DNA here is from genome assembly GCF_044987325.1 of Rhizobium sp. ZW T2_16. Classification (NCBI taxonomy): domain Bacteria; kingdom Pseudomonadati; phylum Pseudomonadota; class Alphaproteobacteria; order Hyphomicrobiales; family Rhizobiaceae; genus Rhizobium; species Rhizobium sp. ZW T2_16. Next base: position 90,544 of record NZ_JBJDRG010000003.1, on the reverse strand, counting down.
TTTGCCGCCCGAGGCGATACAGCCCGTCTACAGGCCGAAATCTCCCGTCTTCGAGCACTCTATCCCAACTGGACACCTCCGGCCGATCCGCTGGCCGCACGACCGACGACAGATCCGCAGTTGGACAACATGTGGCAGCTCTACGCACAGGCGCGCTATGCCGATGTGCGCAAGGCAATCTCCGATCGCCAGGCCGCCGAGCCGAGCTGGCAGCCGCCTACCGATCTTCTGGATAGGTTGAAGCTTGCCGAGGCGCGCACCCGGCTGACGGCGGCATCCGATGCCAAGACCTATGACGAGGTTATTCGGATTGCAGCGGAAAACCCGACGCTTCTGACCTGCAGCGAAGTCGATGTCTTGTGGCGTCTTGCCGAAGCCTTTGCCGATACCGACCGCAAGCCGCGGGCGCGTGATGCCTATCTGTACGTGCTCAGCAATTGCGACAATCCTTCGGAGCGGATGGCCACGGTCCAGAAGGCGAGCGAATTGCTGGCGCCGGACATGATCGAGGAACTGCTGTCGAAGGAACGAACCGGCGCGGACGGGCAGCCCGAATTCGAAAGCCTGCGTGATGATCTGGCCCGCCGTCTGGTGGGCGACGGCAATACCGATCCCAAGCTCGTCGTCGCTGACAAATATCTGACGCGGCTGGAACGGCTGGCCGAAAAGGATGAACTGGCGTCCGATGCGCTTCTGCTCGGCTGGTATTATTATCGCCGAGACAATCTCGGCGGCGCCGAGCGTTGGTTCCGCAAGGCCTTCACCAAGGAAGAGACCGCCTCTGCAGCTGAGGGCCTGGCTCTCACCCTGACACGCCAGAATTCTCCGCTCGAAGCCGAAAACGTGCTCTACAAATGGCGTGACACGTCGCCCGGCTCCAAGGCCGCCTATATGGCCGCCGTCGCCAACCTTCTCGCCATCGATCCTCCGCCGATCTTGCAGGAGGAAGTGCTGTCGCGCATGGCGCCTGTCGTCATCGAAGCGAAGGATGCAGCCGCGGCCCAGCAGTTCGGATGGTATGCGCGTTACATGCGCCAGCCGACAACGGCGGCTCAATGGTTTGCCGCAGCCCTCACATGGAAGCCGGATGACGAACCTTCCGCCTATGGTCTGGTCCTGAGCCGTAACGATCTCGGCGACAGGGCCGGTGTCGCGGCGATCCAGCGCACCTGGGCCGGCAGGTCCGACCGCATCGCCAATCTCGGCGAGGACGATCGTCGTCGTTTGCAGGGGCAGGATTATCTCTCGCAGCTCACGCCGCCGCAGCAACAGCAGACGCAACCCTATCTTGCGCAGCAGATGCAGCAATATCCGGTGGAGCAGCAACTACAGCCGCCGCCGCGCCAGCAGGCTTACTACCAGCAGCCCTCAAACCAGCAGCCTTATGCCGCTCAGCCTGAACCGGTCACTCAGGCTTACCGGCCTGTGCCCGTCGAAAGGCCCGCACCGCGTGTGTCACGCGCCACACCTGCCCGCAGTGCTCCAGTCAACAGGGGGTGCGCCTCTACCGTCGACCCTCGCCAACTTTCGCCGGATCAGGCTCTCGCCCGCGGCTGGTGCCTGATGGATCTCAACCGGCCGCTCGAAGCAGCGCAGGCATTCGATGTCGCGACCATGGCTTCCTCTCAGGCCGCCCGTTCCGATGCCGCTTACGGCAAGAGCCTCGCTTATCTGCGTGTCGGCCTGACTGACAAGGCGGCTGCCGCCGCAACGATCGCACCGCAGAACAATACCCGCGCCGTCGAACTGCAGGCATCCATCCTTGCCGACAGGGCCGTCAATTCGTTCAAGTCGGCCCGCTACCGGGAGACGCTGATCGCGCTCGATCAGCGGGCGCAGATCGTGCCCGAACAGACCGATCTGATGAGCCTGCGCGGATACGCCCTGCTCAACATCGGCAGGCAGGCGGAAGCGCTGCGTATCTTCCAGGCCTTGGCCGATCTCGGCAACAAGGATGGCCTGAGAGCGATTGCCGATCTTACAACCAAGAACAATTGAGCCGATGAAACCTCTGCTTGCAGTCTTTGCCGGACGGTGTTCCGATACCGTGGTTTCAATGGTCGTTTTGTAGCAAAACGGCCGATATCTACTGTCCATTAACCTTCGGGCAAGGAATTAACCATACAAATTGGACTATACGGCAAATGGGACGACTGCGGTCTGCTCACCAAGGCATGAAGCCGCCAAGGCCGTACCGGTTTGAATCCGGTATCCGCTCAAGAAAAGTCAGGAAAACTGCGGTGACCGCGTTCGCACGGCACGGGATCATGTCCTGTGTGCCAAGGCATTCATTGTCCATCTCCAGTCCCTGACCCGCATGGCTTCTCTCACGCCGAATTCTCGGTTTGTGTGGTTTTTGGGGACGACTTTTGGTGCAGGACACGCCAAGCGAACAGGTTCGACGTCGCCAGGCAGGCAGCCTTGGCGAGAGACTGGCATTCGCCGGTCTCGACGGCGATCTGTGCGATCTGCTCCGCCGGTGTCGCCCACAGCTCGAAGGCCATCTGAAGAACGGTCTGCGCGATCTCTTTCAACGCTTGCAGTCCTCTCCCGAAGCCTCCAGCCATTTCGAAACCGAACAGCAGGTCGACCGTCTCAACGATCTTCAGGCGTCCCACTGGGCGGTGCTGACCGACGCTCGCTTCGATGCGCTTTATGCAGATCGCGTCAAGGTTCTGTCGGATACTGAAAGCCGCATGGGTCTCGACCCGCGCTGGCATATCGCCGGCCATTCGGTGATGCTCGAACATCTGGTACTCGGCGCTGTCGAGGATTTTGCGCCGCGCTCCTTCCTTCCCGGTGCCCGCCGGCGCGAACAGGAACTGCGCGATCTCATCGCCGCCATCCTGCGCCTGGTCATGGTCGATGTCGAAATCGCCGTCTCGCTCCGTTTCAATGAACAGAGACAGAAGCACCAGCGCGCCCTTGCCGACCAGCGCTCCGCCGATCAGGCCGAAGCGGTCGACACCTTTGCCGCCGTCATTGGCGCGCTCGCCGAGCGTGATCTGACAGCCGCCCTGCCGAATGACGTGCCGGAAGCCTATCGTGAACTGGCCGAACTTCTGTCAAGCGCGATCGGCGGCATGCGCAACTCGGTCGGCGTGATCGACAATGCCGGAATGCAGGCGATCGGTCTGACGGATGCCATGGCACGCAACGCCTCGACATTCGCGGCCGCTTCGGAAGAGCAGGCGCGCCGGGCACAATCAGTGCATAACGACCTTTATCAGCTTTCCGCACTCGTCAAGGAAAGCGTTGCCGGAACGTCGGCTGCCGAAAGCGCTGCCGTTGCGACACGCCGTTCCGTCGAAGAAAGCGGTGAGATCGTTGGCCGCGCAATCAGCGCCATGACCGATATCGAGAATTCGGCCGAAAAGATCGGCGAGATCATCGGTGTCATCGACGAGATCGCCTTCCAGACCAATCTTCTCGCGCTCAATGCCGGCATCGAAGCGGCGCGCGCCGGCGATAGCGGCCGCGGTTTTGCCGTCGTCGCACAAGAGGTGAGGGCGCTTGCCCAGCGTTCCGCCGATGCGGCCCGCGAAATCAAGACACTGGTCACCGGTACCAAATCGCAGGTCGGGGCTGGTGTCGACATGGTTCATCGCACCCAGGCGGCGATCGGCGGCATCGTCCAGCAGGTCGGCGAGATCAATGATGCGATCACCGGCGTCGCCCGCCGCACGGTCGAACAGGCCGACGGGCTGAACCGCGTCACCTCGGAGATCGGCTCGCTCAGCCACGAGATCAGTGCAAATGCGAGCTTCGCACGCAATACCGGTGAAAGCGCCGATGAGCTGCACACCGTCATTCTCGAACTGGGCCGCACGGTGCGCGAATTCCGCATTGCCCGCCAGCAGGGTTTCGAGCGCGACGTCCAGAATACCCACGATGGCAGGCGCCCGGCAGTTCAGCCGGTTGGCGCATTGTCCGACCGATATCAGGCATTGGCTGAGGCCGAGGCACAACCCTTTTACAAACGGCAAGGAATACGCTGATGGCAGCAAAGAAGGCCGCATCCGGAAAACTGGCTCTCTCGGCCGTTCTCGACCTCAATGAAGCATCGGTCCTGCACGGTAAGCTCATGTCCATGCGGGGCAAGGATATCGTGATCGATGCCTCTGCGGTGGAGCGTGTCGGCGTGCAATGCGCCCAGGTTCTGGTTGCCGGTGCCACAGCATGGCAGGCCGACAAGAAGTCATTCCTCGTCGAGAAGGCATCGGATGCCTTTGAAAAGACGATGGCGCTGATTGGAATCAGCGAAACCCAGTTAATTGCTAAGGAGATCTAGCAATGAAGAAAAAAGTACTGACCGTGGATGATTCACGGACGATCCGGAACATGCTTCTGGTCACCCTCAACAATGCCGGTTTCGAAACGATCCAGGCAGAGGACGGCGTCGAGGGCCTTGAGGTTCTCGAAGGCTGCGAGCCGGATGTCATCGTTACCGACATCAACATGCCGCGCCTCGATGGCTTCGGTTTCATCGAAGGCGTGCGCCGCAACGAGAAATACCGCGCCATCCCGATCCTGGTTTTGACCACGGAAAGCGATGCCGAAAAGAAGAACCGTGCGCGCCAGGCCGGCGCGACCGGCTGGATCGTCAAGCCCTTCGATCCGGCAAAACTCATTGATGCGATCGAGCGTGTAACCGCCTGAACCGGGAATTCTTCCGATGGATATGAACGAAATCAAAGAGATCTTTTTTCAGGAATGCGAAGAGCAGCTCGCTGAACTGGAATCCGGTCTTCTCAAGCTGAACGATGGGGATCGCGATCCCGAGACGGTCAACGCCGTTTTCCGCGCCGTTCATTCCATCAAGGGTGGTGCCGGTGCATTCGGTCTGGAAGAGCTCGTGGCCTTTGCCCACGTCTTCGAGACCACGCTGGACTGCGTGCGCTCCAACAAGCTGGAGCCGAACCAGGATGTCCTGAAGGTCATGCTCAAGTCGGCCGACGTGCTCGCCGACCTCGTGACCTGCTCGCGTGATGGCGGCAGCGTCGAGGAAAGCCGTACGCGTGGACTGGTGAAGGAACTGGAGGCTCTGGCCAACGGCGAAGCTCTGCCGGCCGCCGAGGCACCGAAGGCTGCAAAGCCCGTTGCTGCTGCTCCTGCAAAGCCGACTGACGACAGCGGTTTCCAGCCGATCCCCTTCACCTTCGACGGTTTCGGCGAAGAAGAGAAAGTGGTCGAACAGTTCACCTACGAAGTCACCTTCAAGCCGACGCGTGAACTCTATTCCAAGGGCAACGAAGCGGCGCTTCTGCTGCGCGATCTTTCCCGCTTCGGCGAGATGGGCATTGCCTGCGATATGGATCAGCTTCCCGCGCTGGAAAACATGGATCCGGAAGCATCCTATTTCGGCTGGAAGATCTCCATCACCACGCCGAAGTCCGAGGAAGAAGTCCGTGCGGTCTTCGAATTCGCCGAGTGGGATTGTGAGCTGGAGGTCAAGCCGGCCGAAGTGTCGGAAGGCGAGCAGCTACCGATGATCCCGGTGCCTTTCGATCTCTCTGCACTGGACGACGAGCCGGCCGAGCCGACCCCGCAGACCGAGACCGCTGCGACGGAAGAAGCTTCTGCGAGCGTCGTCAAGGCCGTCAATGCTGCCGTCGAAAAGAAGGAAAGCGCTGCCGCCGCAGCCGCCGCGGCTGCTGCTGCCACCCAGAACAACGCCGCAGCCGCCGCATCTTCGGCCGGCCAGACGATCCGCGTCGATCTCGATCGCGTTGACCGCCTGATCAACCTCGTTGGCGAGCTCGTCATCAACCAGGCGATGCTCTCGCAGAGCGTTATCGAGAACGACAATAACGGCGTGTCCTCGATCAACATGGGTCTGGAAGAGCTGCAGCAGCTCACCCGCGAAATCCAGGACTCGGTCATGGCGATCCGCGCGCAGCCGGTCAAGCCGGTCTTCCAGCGCATGTCGCGTATCGTCCGCGAAGTGGCCGACATGGTCGGCAAGCAGATCCGCCTCGTCACCGAAGGCGAAAACACCGAAGTCGACAAGACGGTCATCGACAAGATCGCCGAGCCGCTCACCCACATGATCCGCAATGCCGTCGACCACGGCATCGAAAGCCCGGAAAAGCGAGAAGCCGCCGGCAAGGATCCGGAAGGCACGATCAAGCTTTCCGCAAAGCATCGTTCGGGTCGCATCCTCATCGAACTGCAGGACGATGGCGGCGGTATCAACCGCGAGCGCGTCAAGCAGAAGGCGATCGACAACGATCTCATCAGCCCCGATGCAAACCTTTCGGATGAAGAAATCGACAACCTGATCTTCGCGCCGGGCTTCTCCACCGCCGACAAGATCTCCGACATCTCCGGCCGCGGCGTCGGCATGGACGTCGTCAAGCGTTCGATCCAGGCACTTGGTGGTCGCATCTCGATCTCCTCGCGCCCGGGCCTCGGTTCGACCTTCACCATGAGCCTGCCGCTGACACTCGCCGTCCTCGACGGCATGGTCGTCACCGTTGCCGGCCAGACGCTGGTCGTGCCGCTGACGGCGATCGTTGAAACGCTCCAGCCGGAAGCCTCTGCCATTCACTCCTTTGGCGCGAACCAGCGGCTCATCTCGATCCGCAACTCGTTCTGCCCGCTGGTCGATGTTGGTCGCATCCTCAACTTCCGCACCAACCAGGCCAATCCAGTCGATGGCGTCGCGCTTCTGGTCGAATCCGAAGGCGGTGGCCAGCGCGCCCTGATGGTCGATGCGATCCAGGGCCAGCGCCAGGTCGTCATCAAGTCGCTCGAGGCGAACTACACCCACGTTCCGGGTATCGCCGCCGCAACCATCCTCGGCGATGGACGCGTGGCGCTCATCCTCGACGTCGATGCGGTCGTCGGTGCTTCTCGCGGTCAGTCGCTGAAGCCTGAAATGTCGCTCGCAGCAGCAGGATAACCTGGGTCATGAGCGTATCTTATGCCGTAAAGTCTCTGTCGCAGGGTGCCCGGGAGCTTATTGCCTTCCGTATCGGCGATCAGGAATTTTGCGTGAACATCATGTCCGTCCGCGAAATCCGCGGATGGACCCAGGCCACGCCGATGCCGCATGCGCCCGCCTATGTCAGGGGCGTGATCAACTTGCGCGGTGCGGTTTTGCCGATCATCGACATGTCGGCCCGGCTCGGCATGAAGGAAACAGAACCGACCCCGCGCCACGTGATCATCGTCGCGCAGGTGAAGAGCAAGGTTGTCGGCCTGCTGGTCGAGGCCGTTTCCGATATCCTTACGATTACCGACGATAATATCCAGCCGGTTCCGGAAGTCTCCTCGGACCTGGAGAAGCAATACGCAAGGGGCATCCTGGCCATCGACAAGCGAATGATCTGCTTGATCGAGCTGGAAGCCCTTTTCCCCGAGAAAGCTCACGACAAGGAAAGTGAAGCTGCATGATGCCGTTGGGCGCGCTTGATAGCCGGCAGTCGCCGGATGAGGTATTGGCGAGCGGAGAATATCCGCTGAAGCGCCGTGATCTCTCCGAAATCGCTGCAATGATCTATGCCGATGCCGGAATCTATCTCAACGATTCCAAGGCTTCTCTCGTCTATTCGCGTCTCTCCAAGCATATCCGCAATCTGGGCTTGAGAGGTTTTCGCGAATATTGCGAGCTTGTCTCATCGCCGGAAGGCGCAGCTGTTCGTCGCGAGATGCTGTCGCATCTGACCACGAATTTCACTCGCTTCTTCCGCGAGAACCATCATTTCGAACATCTGCGTGACGAAGTCTTGCCGGGCCTTATCAACCGTGCCAAGAGCGGCGGACGTGTGCGCATATGGTCGGCTGCCTGCTCGGATGGGCAGGAACCCTATTCGATCGCGCTTACCGTACTCGCGATGTTCCCGAACGCCGCCGATTACGATTTCCGTATTCTGGCGACCGATATCGATCCCAAGATCCTCGAAACGGCACGAGCCGGTGCCTATGACGAGAACGCTCTTGAGAGCATTTCGCCGGCCATGCGCAAGCAATGGTTCCGCGACGTCGATATCAACGGCCGCCGCAAGTGCCAGATTGACGATCGCGTCAAGAAGCTGATCACCTTCAACGAACTGAACCTGATGGCTCAGTGGCCATTCAAGGGCGGTTTTGACGTTATCTTCTGCCGCAACGTGGTCATCTATTTCGATGAACCGACGCAGATGAAGATTTGGTCCCGTTTCGCATCGCTGCTTCCAGATGCCGGTCACCTCTATATCGGCCATTCCGAGCGCGTGTCGGGTGATGCGAAGCATCTCTTCGACAATATCGGGATCACCACCTATCGCTATATCGGAAAGCATGCAGGGAGGAAGGCATGAGCGCGCCCGCACGCGTCCTCGTCGTGGACGACAGCCCCACTATGCGGGGCCTGATCACCGCTGTGCTGAATTCCGATCCGGAGGTTAGCGTCATCGGTCAGGCCGGCGATGCCATGGAGGCGCGTGCCGCAATCAAGCAGCTGAACCCGGACGTCGTCACGCTCGATATCGAAATGCCGAACATGAACGGCCTCGAGTTCCTCGAAAAGATCATGCGCCTGCGGCCGATGCCGGTCATCATGGTCTCGACGATGACGCATCACGGCGCCAACGCGACGCTGGCAGCACTTGAGATCGGCGCCTTCGATTGCGTCGGCAAGCCTGCTCCGGGCGAACGGCGTCCGTTCATGGATCTTGCCGAAAAGGTCAAGGCGGCTGCCCGCTCGGGCCGCAGGTTTACGGCAACATCCGCGCCCGCTCCGGTTGCGCCGCCAATGTCGGTTCATGAATACCGTGTGGGACGCAAAGTTGTCGCGATCGGATCTTCTACCGGTGGTGTGGAAGCGTTGATTACGGTGCTGCAAAAGTTCCCGCAGAACTGCCCGCCGACAGTAATCACTCAACATATGCCTCCGACGTTTACGAAAAGTTTTGCAGAACGTCTTAATCGTATCTGCGCTCCTGTAGTGGAAGAAGCGACCGATGGCGCACGCCTGGAGATCGGCAAGATCTATCTCGCGCCCGGTGGTGAACGACACATGCAGGTGGCAAATCCGTCAGCGCCATGCTGCCGGCTGATCGAAAAGGAACCCGTCAACGGCCATAGGCCGTCGGTCGATGTACTCTTCGATTCAGTTGCGGAATTGGCCGGCCGCAACGCGGTTGGCGTCATTCTGACCGGCATGGGGCGCGACGGGGCTTCCGGACTTCTGAAGATGCGCGGCGCCGGCGCACGCACTATCGGACAGAACGAGAAGACCTGTGTGGTCTATGGGATGCCGAGGGTTGCCTATGAACTGGGTGCCGTCGAGCAGCAGTTGCCCCTGGGCTCCATTGGAGAAGAAGTTTTGAAATTAACTGCCGCCCGAAAAGAAGGTACCGAATAAATGTCTCTCGCTGAAAAAATCAAAGTTCTGATCGTCGACGATCAGGTTACCAGCCGCCTGCTGCTCAGCGATGCTCTGACACAGCTCGGCTTCAAGCAGATCACCTCCGCCGGCGATGGCGTACAGGGCATGAAGATCATGTCCGAACAGCCGCATCACCTGGTCATTTCCGACTTCAACATGCCGAACATGGACGGCATTGGTTTCCTGCAGGCCGTTCGCTCGAACCCGGCAACCAAAAAGGCAGCCTTCATCATCCTGACGGCTCAGGGCGATCGCGCTCTGGTTCAGAAGGCAGCCCAGCTCGGCGCCAACAACGTTCTCGCCAAGCCGTTCACCATCGAAAAGATGAAGGCCGCTATCGAGGCGGTGTTCGGAGCCCTAAAATGAATGATGCTATCGCGTCCAGGCGCGTCCATATCATCCAGGGAGAGTACAAGGTCATTGACGACCCTGACGTCGTCCTGTCGACGATACTTGGATCGTGCGTGGCCGCGTGTCTTCGTGATCCAGTCGCCGGTGTCGGCGGCATGAACCACTTCTTGTTGCCTGGCTCGGGCGGGGCCATGGCATCGGGAGGTGATGCGACGCGCTATGGCGTGCATCTGATGGAGCTGTTGATCAACGGTCTCCTGAAGAAGGGCGCCCGGCGCGACCGGCTGGAGGCAAAGGTCTTCGGCGGCGCAAAAACGATCGCAAGCTTCTCGAATGTCGGCGAACAGAACGCAGCCTTTGCCATGCAGTTCCTGAGGGACGAAGGCATTCAGGTTGTCGGCTCGTCGACCGGCGGAGAGCACGGAAGAAAGCTTGAATATTGGCCCGTCCACGGACGTGCCAGACAATACCCGCTGACGGGCGCGGAAACGCAAAGAACAGTTGCGCTTGAACAGCGCCCTGTCCGCACGCCACCCAAGCCAGTCGACAACGCTATCGAATTCTTCTGATCGTCACCTCAATTCTTATTCTGGAATGGCCATGAACGACATTGTTACGCCGCAGATCTCTGCCCTCGAGGAGGCTTTGCCGGATGTTCTGATGCGGCTGGTTTCCGAATTGCACGATGTTGCATATCTGATCGAGCGGGTGGAGCCGCAAATTCTCGAAGTGGGCGGAGAGAATGTATTGCAGTCGCCCGACACGATGAAGATCTTGCAGGGCATCGATCTTGCCGTGCAGAAAACGCGCGGTCTGGCTGAATTCATCGATACCATTACGGGATCCATTCCCAATGAGTGGAAGGTGGATGTTTCCACGGCGCTCAGCCTCGTCAAGCTGGCAGACATGCAGAGATCTCTGGCGAACGGCATGCGGCATGGTCACTCGCAGCCGCTGACCAAGGCAGCAGGCGACTTCGACTTCTTCTGATCTTGTAGGCTGACGCGCTGCTCGCAAACTTTCGCGTCTGCACCCCCACATTCCAAATTGCCGAAACGCTCGCACAAGCTTCGCCTCATAGGGTGCGCCTGGGCAGTAGCTCTATAACCGTGTTCGGCGATGTGGGAACAGAATGAATCTGTTAGCTCAATTTTCACAAATTTCTAGAAATCTGGCATCTCTCGGTCAGACAAAACTTATTGCTTTGGCCGCTGCAGGTGCGATTTCAATCGCGATCGTCATTGCCGCCGCGATGTTTGTTAATAAGCCTGCCTACGAGACACTCTACGTGAACCTTGAGTCCAGCGATCTCAATCAGGTCAGCATGGCACTTGCAGAAGCCAACCTGGCTTTTGAAGTCGGTTCCGACGGCAAAAGCATCCAGGTTCCGGTCGGCAGCACCAGCAAGGCGCGTCTGCTGTTGGCGGAACGCGGGCTGCCAAACAGTTCCAACGCAGGTTATGAACTCTTCGACAATGTCGGCTCGCTCGGCCTGACGTCCTTCATGCAGGAAGTTACGCGCGTCCGCGCGCTTGAAGGCGAAATTTCCCGATCGATTCAGCAGATCAGCGGCGTCTCCGCCGCCCGCGTCCACATCGTCATGCCCGATGTCGGAAACTTCCGGCGCGCACAACAGAAGCCGACGGCCTCGGTGATGATCCGTGCGGGATCGTCGACCGGCCGCAAGGCCGCATCTTCAATTCGTCACCTTGTCGCTTCGGCCGTTCCCGGGCTCGACGTCGAGGACGTAACGATTCTCGATTCCACCGGCCAGTTGCTTGCTTCGGGCGACGACGGTGGCAATAATCAGATCAACCGCTCGCTTGGTATCGTCCAGTCTGTCCAGTCCGAAATCGAGACCAATATCGACAAGGCTCTCGCGCCGTTCCTCGGCATGGACAATTTCCGCTCCAGCGTCACGGCCGCCCTGAACACGGATAGCCAGCAGACCCAGGAGACCGTTTACGATCCGAATTCACGTGTAGAGCGTTCGGTCCGCGCGACGCGTGAAAACGCGCAGTCGCAGCAGTCGGCTGACGACAACGCATCGACAGTCGAGCAGAATGTTCCCCAGGCGGCACCTGACCAGGGTGGCAATAACGGGCCGAAGTCTTCCGACAAGTCCGACAAGCGTGAAGAGCAGACCAACTACGAAATCAACCAGAAGACCATTGCCACGACGCGCAACAGCTATCTGATTGAAAAAGTGTCGGTTGCCGTTGTGGTCAACAGGGGCCGTATCGCTCAGATGGTCGGAGAACCTGCTGATCAGGCCAAGATTGACGCCTACCTCGCCGAGATGCAGAAGATCGTGACCTCTGCCGCCGGCATCAGTCCGGATCGTGGCGACGTGATCACCCTCACGGCCATGGACTTCCTCGAAAGCCAGTTGCTTGAAGAAACCGCTACCGGCCCGAGCGTCACGGAAGTTCTTACTCGCAACCTCGGCGGCATCATCAACTCGCTGGCTTTCCTCGGTGTCGCGTTCCTGGTTATCTGGCTTGGCCTGCGCCCTCTGGTTCGCACGGTTTCCGGTACGAGCGCATCGGGAGAAACGATCGGCGAAGGTGCCGGCCTGGAACTGCCCGATTTCTCTCCGGCCGGCGGCAGCCCCGCTCTTATGGACGGTTTCGGCGCAGACTTCGGTTTCGATGGCAGCAACGACCTCATGGGCGACGACGAAGGCGATGGCTTCAACCGCCGCGTCAAGGAAGGCCCGGAAAAACGTCTTGCCCGCATGGTCGAGATTTCCGAAGAGCGTGCAGCGAAAATCCTCCGCAAGTGGGCCTTCGAAAAAGCAGCCTAAGGGTAGATCACGGAAACATGATGCAAAGGGTCGGATGCAAATCCGGCCCTTTTTTGCGGAAATTGGAACCAATTCGTCTGCGTCACTTTAACCTAAGATGTGACACTCCCGCAGCATCTGGGGAAATTCGCCCAGCACATGATGGCAATTGTGTGGGCTTCTCTTAAACTGACCGTGATTCGTCGGCGGTTTCATAACCCCTCAGCAAGGGGTGCAGCGGGTGTCGGTAACAGGAACTCGGATAGGCTTCTTCAGGCGAGGTCTTAATCGACGCAGCAGGAGCAGATAACGAATGGAGTTATCGGGCATGGATGTATCGGCGCAAGGACGCCCTATTCCGGAGAATGATCGCACTCCAGTAATGTCTCGTAATGAGTTGGTGCGCCGCCTTTCCGCCTTGGCCGGTTCGGAAAATCTGCAGGTGATCATGCGATTGCTCGCCGATCACGTCGGGGCGTCCCATTTTCTGCTTGCTCGTTACGATCTCATCCAGGAACAGGGTCTCGATTTCATCGTGACCTCGAACTGGCCCTTCGATCTCGTTCGTCGTCTCGGCTCTGAATTGGCCAGTGCCTACACGCGGTCGACGGAGCTTGAAAAATGTTTCGCCGTTCTGACACCGAGCTTTGCGCTTTTGCCGGACGAAATTGTCCTGCCTGAAAAATTGAGCCGCCAGTATTGCGCCCTGACCTTTTCGGTCGGCCGCACACGTTTTTCCTTGATGCTTCTGTTTGTCGAGGGCGTCATTCTTTCGCAGGAACATCTACGCGAAATTGGGCTTCTTGCCGCCTATGGCGCAAGCTTTGTCGAAAGCGTGGAATCCCGCACCGAACGTGATTTCGAGCTGACCGAACGAGAACTGGAATGCCTTTTCTGGATCGCCGAAGGCAAGACCAGCGACGAGATTGCGGTCATACTCGGAATTTCGAGAAATACCATCAACAACTACATCACTAGCGTGATGCGCAAGACTGCTACCAAAACCCGCTCCGAGGCGATCGCCTACGCGGTTCGCAACAATCTGGTATAGGGCGGCAACGGAATGGGCTATTCGCGAGGCGGCACCGCTGACGGACCGGGGAGCGTTCAACATCTCCGCTTGCAGCGTGGATCAAGCAGATCGGATATCTTTCCGAAACTCGTCGCCATGCAGAAAAGCCTCAAGGCTCGTAATTTTGCTGTTTTCCGGATCTCGGGAGCCGGGCTTCCGAATAAGCGAAAGCTGGTATGCGAACTGGAGAACTGGGGACCGAACGCGGTTGAAAACAGCAACCGGCTTCTCGGAGAGTTTGAAGAGATATTGCTCGATCATGTCGAGATGTCGCTTCTCCCTCTGGTATGGAGTGGAAATGGTTCCGGCAGCACCATGGATGCCGGCGAGTTCACACCGCTTATCCGGAGACTTGAGACCGCTGTGTTGCCATTTTCGGGCGTTGTTTTCCCCGTCCGCTTGGGTGCTCTCGGGAACGGTTACGTTGCGTTCTTCGCCGAGCATCTCACGCTTGATGCGGGATCCGTGATAGACCAGCATGTGGAAAGCTGCCAGATCATGATGGATCTGCTGGCATTGGACGAGCGGCGCAACGTGCCGGCGGAATCGCTCAGTGAGCGGGAAATTGCCTGCCTGCAATTGGCGGGCGATGGTCGCATCAGCGAAGAGATTGCCGAAAAGCTCGGCCTTTCGGTCCACACCGTAAATGCCTATCTCGGTTCGGCGACGATCAAGCTCGATTCCGTCAACCGTATCCAGGCGATCGCAAAGGCGATCAGGCTCGGCTACATTACCTGATTTCTTCTGCCGCTATCGCCGGCCGCGTTTTGCTCTTGCCGCATAGACACGATGGATAAGTTCGGCAACGGCCTTGTAGAAGGGCGGCGGGATAACGCCATCGACGGTGACCTGCGCGAACATTGAACGCGCCAGCGGTGGATCCTCGAAGATTGGGATATTGTTCTGCTGCGCCACTTCGCGGATCTTCAACGCGACCAGATCCTGACCTTTCGCGACCACGATCGGAGCTTCGTTTTCTCCCTGGGCATAACGGAGTGCCACCGCATAGTGAGTAGGATTGGTGATCACGAGCGTGGCGCGAGGAACATTGGTCATCATCCGCCGCCGTGCGCGATCGCGGCCGATGGAGCGGATGCGAGCCTTGATCAGCGGATCGCCCTGTGACTGCTTGAATTCGTCCTTCACTTCCTGCTTGGTCATTCGCATGTTCGAATACCAGTGATGGCGCGTCCACATGTAGTCGGCTATGGCAAGAATGCCGGTCGCAAACAGGATTACGATCATGATTTTCTTCATGATCGCCATCATCTCGACGAGCATCACCTGGGGATCGGAGAAGAGGGCATCGAGCGAGCGGAAATAATCGCTGCGCAGAACCAGAACCATCACGACGGAGACGACGATGATCTTGAACATCGACTTGCCGAATTCGACCAGTCCCGCCATGCTGAAAAGGCGCTGCCATCCCTTTACCGGCGATATCCGGTTGAACTGGGGCGTTATACGCTTCAGTACGAATTCTGGCATGTGCTGGGCAAAATTGGATCCCAGTCCGAATATGATGAACAAAACCGCCACCGGAAGCAGCATCGCGCTCGCATCCCACATCAGGCGGACAAACAGTGAGACGAGATCGTTGGCGGTCTGCATTCGCCATTGATCCGGCTGTTCAAGCAAATCGCGCAATGTTTCCGCTAGCCTGGCTGCACCCGTCGGAAGGAAGAAGACCAGATAGATATAGAAGGCGAGAGAGGACGCGAAGATAGGAACTTCGCGTGACGAGGGAGTATTACCCTCGGCCATCGCGTCCCGGATCTTTTTCTCTGTCGGGTCTTCTGTTTTACTGTCCTTGTCCTGATCGTCGGACACGAGCGCCTTCCTGACGGCCCTGGAGCAGACCCCGAAACCTGCAGTCGTCCCCCGCAAAAGGGATGCTGCAGAAACCTATAACGATGCATCGATAGGAAACCCTAGGTTTCCGCACCGATACGCAAGCGGTCATCAGACATTATTCATGGGATCGAAAAGGGGCAATCGTTAAGCCCCGGCGGTATCGCGGTTATCAACAGCGACCGATATGGTGCCGCGCGCCGAACCGGGCGCGCGGGATTGGTGTCACGGCCTCGTTCAGGCCGCCGCTCCCTCTGCCTGGGCTTCGGGATCCTTGAGGATGATCTGGCCCGAATTGGCGAGACGCAACGCTTCCTGTGCGATGGCGCGGCGTGCAATCGCGATTTCGCGCGGATTGGTGCCGGGCATCTCGACCTGCAGATCGGATTCGATCATGCGGCGAGAACGAGGGCTGATCGACGACAGGACACTTTCGCGCAGCTGCGCAGAAGAGGTTCTGAGCGCCATCGTCAGCACTTCGCCGGAGATGTCGTTCAAGAGCAGCACGCGGCTGCGCTGCGGCATGAGGAGAATATCTTCGAAGAGGAAGATCTTCGGACGAACCTTGGCAACGGCATCCTGGCTGATCTCCTCGAGAGAATTGAGCAGCGTATCGACGTCGGGCTTGGTCAGTTCGTTCATCAGTTCCGCGACCTTCATCGGGCCGACGGAGTTCTTCTCGCGTTCGATCTCGGTAATCAGGTCGACGACCTTGTTCTCGATGATCTGCGCCGCCTTCGGGTTGACGTTCTTCAGGTTCACCGTGCGGTTCATGATGTCCGCGCGCTGGCCGTCGGGCAGTTTCAGCAGCACCTTTGCACCGAAACCGGACGGCAGCATCGAAAGGATGTAGGCCACGGTCTGAGGATGTTCGCGCATCAGGAAAGTCGCGATGAAATCGGGATCGGCTTCCTGCAACCGGTCCCAGATGGACTCTTCGTAAGACTGGAAAGCCATACGTCGACCGAGAAGGCTGTCGACTTCTTCCGGGGTAAGGCCAGCCTCGAGAATGCTCTCGATGACCTTGGCGTTGTCCATAAGGCCTGCACCTTCGGTGAACAGGTCCTCAAATTCGTTGACGAGCTGTGCAAGTTCATTCGGCGGAATGGTGCGCAATGTTTGCGCCGCGGCGATGATTGCCTGCAGTTCTGCCTGGGTGAAAAATTTGAGCAGCTTTCCGGCGACATTCTTTCCCATGGCGAGCAGCACTGCTGCTGCCTTTTCCGCCTGGGAAAGAGGTTTGTCTGTCAATGCCCCGCCGAAGTCTTCAAAGTCCATCATGGTCTTTTTCCTCTTTGCTTCCGACTTCCTGGATCAGGAAGTTTTGGAGCTCATGACTTCAATGAGCTTCACACCGAAGCGGGTGTCGTCGTCTTCGAGAACCGTGATCTCACCACGGGCAATGCGACGCCCGTTGACGGTGATATCGACCGGTTCGCCGATCTTCTTGTCGAGCGCCACGACGGCGCCTTCCTGAAGGTTCATCAGATTCGACACCGAAATGCGACTGGTTCCGAGCACAACATGAACATCGATGGGGATATCCATGATGAGATCGAGGTTGCTGTTAAGCCCCGAGCCAGCAGTCGGCTTGCTTTCGGGCATGGAGTAGTCGAAATCGCTGCTCCCGCCGAAATCGCTGCTTGCCCCGAAGTCGTTGTCACCGCCAAAATCGCTCGTGGTGGCAACATCGCCGAATGAAGGCAATTCGGAGTTCGTTTCGCCGCCGGCCGGAAAGTCGAAGCCGAAACTGTCGTCAGCTGCCGGCGCCGTACCGTCGGCATCGTGTTTCATCACGCCACGGAG
Source organism: Rhizobium sp. ZW T2_16 (assembly GCF_044987325.1). Lineage (NCBI taxonomy): Bacteria > Pseudomonadati > Pseudomonadota > Alphaproteobacteria > Hyphomicrobiales > Rhizobiaceae > Rhizobium > Rhizobium sp. ZW T2_16. The sequence continues at coordinate 73,306 of NZ_JBJDRG010000003.1, read as the reverse complement.
TTCGTTGACCGCATTGTCGAAATCGAAGTCCGAATCCGATGGGTTCAGTTCATTTTCTTCCGTCGAAGCTGTCTTCTTTGTCGCCATGAAATTAGCATTCCCGTTCCAAATCTATCGACTATCGGTGTTTTTCCACCAAGCCCCGGAGGTCCGCTGCCCTAGCCAAGCAGATGTTTCAAAATGTCGTTTTCGTTGCTCACATTGTCCTTGACGCGGACGGTGTAGTTCTCGCCGCTTCTGCCGAACTCGCAGTTATACATTTCGCGCCCATTGGCACTGACATCGACGATGATCTCTTCCTTGTCCCGGAAGGCAATCACGTCGCCTGCCACAAGCTTGGAAATCGTCTCGAGTGTCAGGGACTCAAGGGAAATCTTGGCTTCCAGCGTTACCCGTGACCGGCGAACTTGCTCGGACATGCTTTCCGACCAGGCATCCTGCTCACGGGAGAAGTCACCCTTCGATTTCGGCAGTGTAATGGTCGTCTTGAGCAGATATTTCTGCGGGATGACGAGGAAGAATTCGGAAGCGATCTTGCCTAGCTTCAGCTCGACCCGGATGGACATGGCGAAGGGATCGGCCTCTTCGTCTTCCAGCATCGGCCTTGCATCGGCATTGTGAGGCCTCTCGATCGTCGTTTCGAAGCCGCCCGGTGCGTTCACACCGGAGCGCAATACCTGAGCTATCTTGTCGAAGACCATCGTCGAAAGATCCAGCTCGATCTGTGACAGAGCCCGGCGCGGCGGTTGGAAAATCGAATCCGGCGTTGCGCCGAGCATGTTTTCCATCAGCGTGATGACGAAGGCATTGTCGCAGGCGATGACGAATTTCGGGCACCAGTTGCGCAAGGTTGCGTCGGCCAGCACGACATTATCGCCCAGCCTGCCAACCAGCTCGCTCATAAGGCCGGATCTGTATCCAGCGAAGATAACTTCGACCGAAAGTCCGAGCTCGCTCTGCAGCACGTCCGGAAGGAAGCTCTGGTAGAGAGTACCGAAATCCTGGGCCAGACGCTCCAGCGTTTTCTGGTCGCCGAGCGAACCCGTCAGGCGGGCCAGGAGTGCCCGCTCCATGGCTGGCTGTGCCTGCGAAGCTTGGTTGTTGCTGGTCATTGTCGTTAAGCCGCCTTCGTGTCGCCGCCGGGCTTCATCATTTCCTGCTCGACCGAGTCGATCGACGGACGGTCGGAGGAGGAGATCGTCTTGCGGCCGTATTCAAGCGCCACCTGCGGTACCGAGCCGTTCATGTAGGCAAGCAGGGTCTGCTTGACGATGATGTAAAGCCGGTGCTGCTTGGTGCGCACGATCTTGATCTGCGAGACGATCGGGTTGCACAGGCAGTAGGAAAGGAAGATGCCGAGCATCGTGCCGACGAGAGCCGCACCGATCAGGCCGCCGAGTACCTCGGGAGATTCGTTGATATGGCTCATCGCCTTGATGACGCCGAGAACCGCGGCGATGATGCCGAGCGCTGGGAAGGCGTCGCCCATCAGCTGGATCGAATGATACGGCTTCAGGCGATCATGAAGGATCGTCTCGATCTCTTCGTCCATCAACGCTTCGATCTCGTGGGAGCGTGCGTTGCCGATGATGATCAGTCGGACATAGTCGCAGATGAAGGAGGTAAGTTCGGTATCCTTCAGAACCGATGGCGCTGACTGGAAGATCGGCGATTCTGCGGGATTGTCGATATGCGCTTCGATCTCGTTACGTGATTTGGTGCGCAGGTCGCGCATCAACGAATAAAGCACGCCGAGCACTTCGAGATAGGCCCGCTCCTTGGGAACGGCATTCTTGAAGATCTCGCCGATCGCCTTGCCGGAATCCTTTAGCACCTTCATCGGGTTCGCCATGATGAAGCTGCCGACGCCCGCACCACCGATAACGACCAGTTCGAACGGCTGCATGAGGAGCGCGACATGCCCGCCCATAGCCATGTAGCCGCCAATGATACAGCCGACCGTGATGACAAATCCGATAATAAGATTCATTGTAAGCTCGTATCCAACGCTTGTCCTAGACTAAACCGATAAGGCAGCTGCCTTGCGTGAGACTGTTGTGGTTCGCGGGGCGATGCGACCGAATGGCCTCGAACGCCGCTGAGGAGATCCGGCGCAGCTATTCGCCATAGACCTTGCCTGCCGAGGTCACGATTTCCCATTTGCCATTGCGTTGCCGCAAGCCTGCCAGACGCGAGCTATCCGGAAGCTTCGAGCCGATCTGGACGAGAAAAATGCCGTTGCCGTTTTCGATCAGTGCGCGGCCGTTGGCGACATGCAGCAGCTTGAATTCAGTGCCGCCGGGAAACGCCTGATCTTCGAAGCCGCCTGCATCCGATCCGTTACCGGATGGCGTCGACGGTATTGCAGCGGTGGTCAGCCGGTCTGTTTCCATCTCGCGCAGAAGTGCGCGCTCGACTTCGTCCTGCTGCGGATCACGCATTGCGCCGATGCCGGCCTCACCGGCTGGACGCGCGTGGCGAACGTCGCGAAGCCCTTCCCAGCCGGCTACGTTGACCCCGAATTTCTCCTGGTTGAAGAAGACATACCAGGGGAAGGCGGCGCACAACATCGAGAATCCGACCAGCGAGGCGACAAGCCAGCGGTCGATCGGCTTGTCTAAAGTCGTTGCCGGCCCTGAAGCTTGATGCCTGCCGGGTCTGGTTTTACCAAAGAGCCTGGTTTTCATGCTCATCTCTTTCCTGCCGGCATTGGGCGATTGGTATTGCTGAGAGATGCCTTCAGGGCATTGGCGAGTTCGGTGTAGGCGTCGATGACCGCCGCATCGCCAGGTGACTGCTTCAGCACGTCATAGATAATCGGCACCTGCTTGACGGCCATGTCGAGATCGGGATCCGCGCCGGGCCTGTAGCCACCGATAAGGCGAAGATCCTTTGTCTCCTCGTAAACGCTGATCAGCCCCTTCAATCTGGAGACCAGCCGTTCCTGATCCCCGGTCCATGCCTTGCGGGCGAGACGCGAGATCGAGGAGAGCGGATTGACCGGCGGATACCGGCCTTCGTCGGCAAGTGCACGGTCAAGCACGATATGTCCGTCAAGGATACCGCGGGTCGAGTCGGCGATCGGGTCGTTGTGATTGTCGCCGTCGACGAGGATCGAGATGATTGCCGTGATCGTGCCCGTGCCTTCGATGCCGGGGCCGGCACGTTCCAGAAGGCGCGGCAGCTCGGTAAATACTGAAGCCGGATAGCCTCGCGCGACCGGCGGCTCGCCGGCGGCGATCGCGACCTCGCGGATCGCATGCGCAAATCGCGTCACGCTGTCGGCGATGAACAGCACGTTCAGTCCCTGATCACGAAAATGTTCCGCGATCGTCATGCCCACCAGCGGGGCCATCTTGCGCAGCATCGGGCTTTCGTCGCTGGTGGTGACGACGATCACCGCTTTGGCAACGTTGTCACCCAAAGTATCTTCGATGAACTCGCGCACTTCGCGACCACGTTCGCCGACCAGCGTTATGACCACCCGGTCGAAGGCATCTGCCTTTGCCAGCATCGATAGAAGCGTTGATTTGCCGACGCCTGAACCAGCGAAAATGCCCAGACGCTGCCCGTAACAGATAGGGGCGAAGATATCGATCGCCTTCACGCCGGTGCGGAACGAGGTATCGACCCGCCTGCGGGTCATGGATGGCGGCGGCAGGGTGTTGATTGAACGCTGCACCGAGCCTTCCCGCAGTGGACCCTTGCCGTCGATCGGTCTGCAGAGTGAATTGATCGTTCGACCGCACCAGCTGTCGCTGGGAGCCAGCCGGAATTCGCCGGTACGCAGCACGAGATCGCCGACACCGATCGGCTCGCCCGGCTCGATAGGGCAGACATAGATGAGATCGGGCTCGACACGCACGACCTCGCCCATATGCGCGCCAGTAGCACTCTGATGCGAAACGAATTCGCCAAGGCGAACATGTCTGGAAAGGCCACTGACGGTGTAATATCCGGCCGCGATCATCCTCACCCGACCGCCCCAGGACAGGACGCTCGAAGGATTTGCATAATGCGCCGCCATGTCCGACAGACGTTCCAGTCGTGGCATCACGACTGGTGGGGTGACCGGTTCGCTAACCGGCTGAAAATCGGATTGGGCCGTCGTCGTCATCCGCGTGCGTCCTACTGGCTACCGCCCAGCGTTCTCATGGCGGATGAGAAGTTGTCTTCACTGGTGCTCATCAGCGAGGAAATGCTTTCGAACGCGCGGTTCACCTGGATCAGCTGGGTCATCTCGCCGATGGCGTTGACGTTGGACTGCTCTAGGAAGCCCTGCATGACGCCGACGCCCATGGTATCGACGACCGCCTGCGGCGTGTCGGTGGGGATGATGCCGCTGTTGTCAGCGCGGTAGAAACCCTTGTCGATGTCGACCGAGAATACGCCGATCTGTCCGACCGCGCGGTCGCCCTGCATGATGCGTCCGTCCTGGCCGACCTTTGGTGTCGGGGCTCTCGGATCGAGCTGGATCGGAGCGCCGCCGCCATCGAGAACGGGGTAGCCATTCGTCGAAATGAGTTCACCCGTAAGCGACATGGAAAACCGTCCGTCACGTGTCAGAACCTGACCTTGAGGAGTCTGAATGGCGAACCACGCGTCGCCTTTGACGGCGAAATCCAGGGAATTCCCGGTCTGCTCAAGCTCGCCATTACGCATGGAGAGGTAGTCATTGCCCTGGGAGACGAATGCGATCTTGGTGTTGTTCTCGTTCTGGGTCTGGCTGAGGATCTGATCGAACTTCACCTCAGTCGAACGAAAGCCGACCGTATTCATGTTGGCAATATTGTCGGAGATCGTGGTGAGGCGACGCTCGAGAGCGATCTGCGAGGAAATGCCGACATAGATACCGGATTGCATGGATGTCTCCTGATTTACGGATACGGCGCATGCCCCCGCGCGGGAGAGCTGTGGCGATTTGAAGGAGACAGTTAAGAGCCCGGGCTTGCGCGAACCTGTTTGGTTTAGCGAGGGGGAAAATGCGTGCGGATACGGCAAATCGGCGGGCTGCGCCTACCGCAAGTCCCGCGCAAGATTGTCTCTCTAGCGTCCGGGACAACAAGATGGAGAACAACCATGACCATGCAGCCGATTCAGTTGTTCGAGCTTGCGTCTCGACAGGCGGAATGGCTGTCCGTTCGACAGCAGGTGACGACGACGAACATCGCCAACGCCAACACGCCGAAATACGTCTCCAAGGATTTGACGCCTTTCGATGCCGAACTCAAGTCTGCAAGTGGTCTCGGGTCCATGGAAATGGCCAGAACGAATGCGGCTCACATGACCGCGGACATCGCCGGCAATGGTCGGGTTGAGCTGAAGGACTCTAAGCTCAATCAGGAGATAGGCGTCCAGGAATCCGGCAATACGGTCTCATTGGCGTCGGAAATGTCGAAGATGGGCGAGATCAAGCGGCAGTTCGAGCTGAACACCCTCCTCGTTCAAAATATCAACAGGATGATGCTGACGGCATTGGGTAAATAAAAATGGACTCTTTGATCGCTTCGCTCAAGATCGCAGGTAGTGGAATGGAAGCCCAGTCCACCCGCCTGCGCGTCGTTTCTGAAAACATCGCAAACGCACGTACGACCGGCGACACCTCGGGTGCGGATCCCTATCGTCGCAAGATCATCACCTTCGGCAATGAGATGGATCGCGCCAGCGGCATCAACATGGTGGATGTCAAGAAGATCGGCGCTGATGAGGGCAAGTTCACCGAGGAATACGATCCGGACCACCCCGCTGCAAATGCGCAGGGCATGGTCAAATATCCGAACGTCAATGTGCTGATCGAGATGGCCGACCTTCGCGAAGCCAACCGCAGCTACGAGGCAAACCTGCAAAGCATCAAGCAGACGCGGGATCTGATCTCGTCGACAATCGATTTGTTGAAAGGTTAACTATGATCGATAGCATTTCAAGCATCGGTGCGCTGAAAAAGTCCACTGGCCTCGACCAGACGGAGACCACCTCCAGCAGCATGTCGAACATGCTGGGCGCCGCCGTCGGTACGGTTGCAACCGGTGTTGCGGGGCCGACATTCGGCAGTTTTCTTGCTGATGCCGCCAAGGGTGCGCTCGATAGCGTGAAGCAAGGCGAAGCGATGTCCTTTGCCGGCATTCAGGGCAAGGCAGATACGCGCGAAGTCGTCGATGCTGTCATGGAAGCCAATCGCACGCTCCAGACCGCGGTCGCCCTTCGAGACAAGGTCGTATCGGCCTATCTCGAAATTTCCAAAATGCAGATCTAGGATAAAGAGGTTTCACGTCCATGAGAGCACTCGCCATTGCTGCAACGGGTATGAATGCCCAGCAGACGAACCTCGAAGTCATCGCCAACAACATCGCCAACATCAACACGACCGCCTTCAAGCGCGGCCGGGCGGAGTTTACCGACCTTCTCTACCAGACCGAACGCGCCGCAGGCGTCGCCAACCGCGCCAACCAGTCGGTTGTGCCGGAAGGCGCCAATATCGGTCTCGGCGTGCAGACATCGGCTGTTCGCAAGCTGTTCGAACAGGGTGAAATTTCCCAGACAAGCAATACGCTTGATGCCGCAATCGTCGGCAATGGCTGGTTCCAGATCGAAGGCTCGGACGGTACGACGCTTTATACGCGTGCCGGTGCATTCAACAAGGATGCCAACGGCCGTCTGGTGACGATCGATGGCTACGGCGTCATTCCCGCGATCACCATTCCGCAGGACGCGACCGAAGTCACCATCGCTCAGGACGGCACCGTCTCGGTTCGCATCGGCGAACAGGATAACATGACACAGGTCGGTCAGCTGCAGGTGGCGCTTTTTGCCAATGATGCAGGTCTGCGTCCGCTGGGCGACAACCTTTTCGCGGTCACGGAAGCGTCCGGCGATGCAGTTGTCGGTTCGCCGCTGGATACCGGCTACGGCTATCTGAAGCAGGGTTATCTCGAAAGCTCGAACGTCGATTCCGTCAAGGAAATCACTGACCTGATTTCTGCACAGCGCGCTTACGAAATGAACTCCAAGGTCATCACGACAGCGGATGAGATGGCTCAGATCGTCAGTAAGAATCTGAAGTAACGGATTAAGAGGCGGGCAAACATGATGTTTCCTAGTGTAAATGCACTTCGGTCGGCTGTCGGCGGGGCTATCCTGTCACTGCTGTTCATCGCTGGTGCCGGATCGCAGGTCGCGGTTGCCCAGCCTCTTTATGCCGTCGTTCCCACATCGACGATCTTCCCGGGCGATATTATCTCCTCAAGCCAGGTCATGGAGGTCGAAGTGACCAATCCGAACCTGGCCGGCGGATACACGTCAAGCGTCACAGATGTCATCGGCAAGGTGGCAAAGCGGACGCTGGTGGCGGGACGGACTATCCCGGTTTCCTCGCTGCGTGAGCCCTACACGATCGAGCGCGGCAAGGCGATCCGTATCATGTTCAATGTTGGCGGCCTGACGATTTCGGCTGCCGGATCGGCTCTGCAGGATGCCATGACCGGAGACTCGATCCGAGTCCGAAACACTGAGAGTGGAGTTACCGTCACCGGCGTGGTGAGGGCTGACGGAAATGTCGAGGTTGTCCAGAAATGATCGGTAGACTGCTAACAACGATCGCCGCCAGCCTGCTGGCGCTTTTTGCTGCGGCGTCTGTCGTCGAAGCGGCATCAAATGCGCGTATCAAGGACGTGGTATCGCTCCAGGCCGGGCGTGATAACCAGCTCATCGGTTATGGTCTCGTTGTCGGCCTGCAGGGAACCGGCGATGGCTTGCGTGCCTCGCCGTTTACCGACCAGTCAATGCGCGCGATGCTTCAGAACTTGGGTATTTCGACGCAAGGCGGTCAATCGGCCGCCAAAAACGTTGCGGCCGTTATGGTCACGACGAACCTCCCGCCTTTCACCAGTCCCGGCAGCCGCATCGACGTGACCGTCAGCTCTCTCGGTGACGCCACCTCGCTGCGCGGCGGAACACTTGTCATGACCTCGCTCACGGGTGCCGATGGACAGATCTATGCCGTTGCACAGGGCGCAGTCGTCGTTTCCGGTTTCTTGGCCGAAGGCGCAGCCGCCACCGTCACTGAAGGCATTACTACGGCCGGCCGTATTCCCGGTGGCGCCATCATCGAGCGGGAATTGCCTTCGCGCTTCAAGGATTCGGGCAATCTTGTTCTTCAGCTGCGCAATCCGGACTTCTCTACGGCAATCCGCGTTGCTGACGCGATCAACTCCTTCTCCACCAGTACCTATCGCATGCCGATTGCCGAAGCGCGCGATTCCCAGGTCGTCGCCGTGCAGAAGCCACCGCAGGAAGATCTCGCTCGCCTCATGGCGAGGATCGAGAACCTTGCCGTCGAAACCGACACACCCGCCAAGGTCGTCATTAACGAACGGACGGGAACCATCGTTATCGGCGCGGATGTCCGCATCTCCCGGGTCGCGGTCAGTTATGGAACGTTGACGGTACAGGTTACCGAAATGCCTCAGGTCGTGCAGCCCCTGCCTTTCTCGCGCGGCGAGACCTACGTCCAGCCGCAGACGGACATCATGGCCGAGAAGACTGGTGGTCCGGTTGCAGTTCTCGAGGGTCCGGATCTGCGCTCGCTGGTGGCAGGATTGAACAGCATCGGCGTCAAGCCTGATGGAATTATTGCGATCCTGCAGGGGATCAAGTCTGCAGGTGCGCTGCAAGCGGAGCTAGTACTGCAATGATTGGCCCAGACACTTCATCTCCGGCTCGGTTGCGCCCATGGGAGCGCTCCTCGGTTGCACTTCCGGTTCTCGCTCTCTTGGGGCTGCTCGTTGCGCTGCCCTCGGCCGACGCCCAGGAGCAGGTTCGTGACACGACCGGGATGACGAGCGAGACCGAAGTCCAGCAATTCTGCGGCAATATTGCCGACGCGGCGCGCGATCGCCGTTATGCCTTGCAGAAACAGGACCTTGAGAAACTTCAGGCCGAGGTCGATGATCGCATAGCCGTGATGGAGGCCCGCAAGGCCGAATACGAGGACTGGATCGGCCGGCGCAACGAATTCATGAAGCAGGCCGAAAACGGCCTGGTCGATATCTTCAAGACCATGAAGCCTGACACTGCTGCTCCGCAGCTGTCCGAAATGCAGGCAGGGCTTGCCGCCGCAATCGTCATGCGGCTGCCGCCCCGCCAATCCGGTCTGATATTGAGTGAGATGGAGGCCAAGAAGGCTGCGGCCGTTGCGTCCATCATCGCCAGTGCAGCGGATCCCAACACGTCGAAAGATCCGTCATGACCAAACTCGCACCTGCACTCCTTGCTACCGTGGCGCTTCTTTCGGGATGCTCGCAAACGCCCCAGACGATTAGGGAAGTCGGCAATGCACCGTCGATGAGCCCCATCGGCAGTGGCCTGCAGTTCAGTCAGGCGCCGCAGCTGGCTTCCTATCCTAAGCGCCCGCACAACATGAACAATGGCTATTCGCTCTGGAGCGACAGCCAGGCCGCTTTGTTCAAGGACGCACGCGCGCTCAATATCGGCGACATCCTGACCGTCACGATCAAGATCAACGACAAGGCTGATTTCGACAACGAGACGAAGCTTGAAAAGAGCAACGACCGGACGACCGCGTGGAAGGCCGATGCCACAATTTTCGGATGGAACCCCAAGACCGATTCTTCCTTTGGCTTCAACGGCGAATCCAATTCCGACGGCAAGGGGTCGACAACCCGGTCGGAACAGCTGAACCTGCTCGTAGCGGCCGTGGTGACCGGCGTTCTCGAAAACGGGAACCTTCTGATCAGCGGTTCGCAGGAAGTGCGTGTCAATCATGAGATCCGCATCCTGAACGTGGCCGGTATCGTCAGGCCGCAGGACGTCGATTCGGAGAACGAGATCTCCTACGAAAAGATCGCCGAGGCGCGCATCTCCTACGGCGGCCGCGGTCGCGTAACCGAAATTCAACAGCCGCCGGTCGGCCAGCAGCTCATGGACCTGTTCTCGCCGATCTGAGGCGTCCGGGTTTTTGCCGAGGAGTGAAACCACATGGCTATCACGGCTGAGGACGACAGCGTCCCGAAGAAGAAGAACGCACTTATCCCGATGATCGGCGCCGTGGTGCTGTTGTCCCTGGTGGGCGGCGGCGGCGGCTGGCTGACGGGAAAGCTGATTGCACCGGCGCCAAAACCGGTGGAGGAAGCGACAAGCACCCCTGCCGCCGAGGGCGAGAAGAAAGGCGAGGGCGAAAAGGCCGCGCCGGCTCTCCCCAACATGCTGGAACTGGCACCGATATTGACTAATATTGGCTATCCGGCGGAAAATCTCATCCGGCTGCAGGTGGGTTTGGTATTTGACGGCCCGCCTGACCCGGCGCTGGCCGAAACTGTGAACCAGAACATCATGACCTATCTGCGGACGCTCTCGCTGCAGCAGTTGCAGGGGCCGCGTGGATTCACATATTTGAAGGGCGACCTTCAGGAGATTGCTAGCCTGCGTTCCCAAGGGCGTGTAACAAAGGTCCTGATTAGGACTTTTGTTGTCGAATGATTCGTCTCGCGATTTTCGTTGCCACATTGGCTTTGGTGCCCGGTCTTGCGCATGCGCAGCAGCTACAGGATTTGATCAACGCTCCTGTTGACGGCTCTGCTGCTGCCTGGATCGTTCGCACTTTCGGCCTTCTGACCGTCCTGTCTGTGGCGCCAGGCATCCTGATCATGGTGACGAGCTTCCCGCGCTTCATCATCGCCTTCTCGATTTTGAGAACCGGCATGGGCCTCGCCACCACGCCGTCGAACATGATCCTCACCAGCATGGCGATGTTCATGACGTTCTACGTCATGTCTCCGACCCTTGAGCAGTCTTGGCGCGAGGGCATCCAGCCCATGTTGCAAAGTCAGATAACAGAAGCGCAGGCGATCGAGCGTACGGCCGAACCGTTCCGAAGCTTCATGATCGCCAACACTCGGCCGAAGGATCTCGCCCTGTTTGTCGATCTCGCCACTGAACGCGGTCAGCAGACTTTAGAGAACGACAGGCCCTATTATCGGGTGCTCGTTCCGGCATTCATGTTGTCCGAAATCCGTCGCGGCTTCGAGATCGGCTTCCTTATTGTCCTGCCTTTCCTCGTCATCGATATGGTTGTCGCCACGATCACCATGGCCATGGGCATGATGATGCTTCCGCCGACATCGATCTCCCTTCCGTTCAAGATCCTGTTTTTCGTCCTTATAGACGGCTGGAACCTGCTCGTCGGCTCTCTGGTCAGATCTTTCTCCTGAACAATCGAAATTGTGCGCCTGTCTCTCTGCGCGGCAAGCCTGCCGGGTTGCGGTAGGGGCCTGCAGCTGTCTATCTGAAGGCCTCCTGACCTCCGTGGCGAGCGTGGCTCTCCTGTCGGTGCCGGCTGGCTTTGTCCTCCGCTCGGCGCCGTAGCGCACCTCGCATTCCTATCTTCCGTTCCTGGATATCCGTGAGGCCAGGCAACGAGCAGGCGCGTTGGTGGCGATACTGATCTCCTTCATGTCACATCCGCTCCCGTCGCTCGATCTCGCCTGTGTGCAATAGGCGAGGCGGCAGCACTGGGATTGCCCATCGGCCGGGTGAGGGGCTTCTTAAACGCAAATTGCCGCGCACATGGCGCGGCAAGCGGTGAATAAATCGCTCGGTTCCCCTCCGACGCACGCAGGAGGGGAACGATAGTCTTGTCAGTGATGAGCCGGGCTGCTCAGCTCGAGAGCCGCCTGCGCCTTGGTCGTATGGAAGGTCACCTTCCTGAGGCTGTCGGCCAGAATGGACGTGTTCTCCCTCGGATCGGCAGACGGGCTGTGGAAGTTGATGTAGTTGATCGAGATGCTTGCCTTGTCGGCTTCCAGCTTCAATCGGCTATATATGGTGATGCCCGGTGGGCTGATCTCCAGATCGAGCGTGATCGACGGGTAGGTCGACCAGTCGAGAGCATAGTCGCCTCCGACGCCGAAGCGGACCGTCCCCGGATGAAAATAGAGTTCGGCAGCAGAATCGACGAGATCAGCGATGCTGCTGTGATACTCGAAACGAAGAAGCGAAATGAGATCGGCAGCGTCCAGCAGCCTCAGTTCGGCCGCCAACGGGCCAATCGCCTTGGCAAGGATTTCTTCTCGTTCGATGGAGTAGGGGCATGTTTTCATAATGAGCCGTCTAGCCAGTTTTTATGGTTAACGTTGTATTCGGGCCGTCACGAGATCCCTGAAACTTCAGAGGATCGCTCGGTAGTGAAGTTAGAGTATGAGGCTTGCGTAGAAATGGAGTGTTGAATTTAAAAGGAAATTCGACATTCCAAGGCTTGGTCGACCATCGTAGCGCAACAGATCGCGCCGGCTTTCGATCGCCAGTTCTCATCAGGTTGAATACCGGGCTGTCATGATGCGTCTTGCACGCATCTCGGCAATGATGTTCGGTTCCGGACAACGCGTGTCGGGAACGGTGTGCTTCAGAGCAGCATCATGCTTGTAGGTTGTCGGGCGCAACGCTCAATGTGCGTCCGGCCAGGCCTGTGTCTGGCGTTTGTGTTCAGTCGGACTTTTCCATGAAAGGCCCGCTACGTGCCGGCAGGCACGCAACATCGATATGATCGGGCTTCAAGCCGTTTTTGGCGCGCTCTACCATTGTCTCGTAAGCGGTTTCGAGATGCAGGGTGAAGCGTGCGTCGTCGAAAAGCGGGCTTTTCAGGCGATTGTCTTCCAGGCGCTGCCGCAGAGGCTTGAGCTGTTCGGGATTTTTGCCGAACTCGACGGCCAGCCTTACATAGTCGTTCTCGTCTTCCGCAATAAGTTCGGGCAGTCCGATTGCATGCAGCAGACTTTGGCTGACGCGCGAGGCGAAATTGGTGCCCTTGTAGGTCAGGACCGGCAGACCGGCCCAGAGCATCTCGGAAGTCGTCGTGTGGCCGTTAACGGGATAGGTGTCGAGGCCAAGGTCCGCGAGCGGAATGCGGTTCAGGTGGTGCTCGAACTGCATCTTGGTCATGAAGAAGATGCGCTTGGCTGGAACGCCGGCGGCGACGAGCTTCTTCTGTATGTTCATCCTGCTTTCGGCATTGTTGGTCAGGATCCAGAGGATGCCGTTCGGCGTGGACTTCACGATATCTGCCCACATATCCAGCATCTGCGGCGTAATCTTGCGGTTCGCGTTGAACGACCCATAGATGAAGGCGTCTTCGGGAAGGCCCACTTCCTTGCGTGTCATAGGCTTGGCAAGCGGCCTGTTGACCGGATCGTTCGGCTGATACGTTTCCGGCAGGCGGCAGAACTTCTCGTAATAGTGCGGTTTCGAACTATCCGGCAAAACGTATCTGTCGCCCACGGCATAGTCGAGATCGACGTTGACAGTGGAGCCTGGGAAGCCCAGCCAGGCAACCTGGATCGGTGCCGCCTGCATGTTGAAGACCGTATTGCGAGTGCCGATCGTATGGCCCTTGAGATCGACGAGGATGTCGATATTGCGGGACCTGATTTCGGCCACGATCTCCTCATCGCTGAGATCGCGAACGGTGACGACATTGCCCCACTCTTCGCGGTTTGCCTCATTGGTCGCCAGCATCTTCGGATCGGTATGGCAAAAGAGGGTCACTTCGAAGCGATCCCTATCATGCAATTCGAACACCCGGCGGATAAGCTTCATCGTGGCATGTTTGTCGAAAAGGTCGGAGGAGAGGTAACCGACACGGATCTTGTCACCCCACGTATGGGGCATTTGATGCCGGATTGCGGTCATCTCCGGGGAAAATCTCGGCGTGTTGCTACGAGCCAGCTGGTTCAGATGCTCATTGCCGGTCCAATGGAGGTTGAAGAAGGTGCCGTCCATCCTGACGAAGTCCGTCTCGCCTGACGCAAGTTCAGCGTCGATGATCGGCTGGTGGCGCTCTATCGCGTCGTACTTGCTGTGTTCGCGGCTGAAGGTGAGATACATCAGCCGCACCGGCTGGCTGTTCGGAATTCGGCTGAGCAGTACACGGGCTGTCTCGATATCGGACGGATCGAACATATCCCAGGTGTTCAGCGAAATCCGGGCGCCGAGCAGCATATGCGGCAGCTCCTTACTCCTGATCAGCAAGGTTTTAAACACGCGGGCGATACGAGCCTCACCTCTCTCGACCAGAGTTGACGCGACGATGAAAGCCAGTTCTGGGTCGCGGGTCAGCTTTGGAAGAATGCGATTGGCCAGAGCCAGCGCCTTGTCCTTCTCACCGATTTCGAAATTGAGCTTGATGGCATCGATCAGATTGTCGTCGGCATGTTGACCGCCGAGCTCGGCAGCCAACTGGAAGGACTGGGCGGCTTCCGCCTTGTGACCGAGCTGCTTCAGCGTGCGGGCGAGCAGCGTGTAGGTACGGGCATCCTTTTGAACTTCGAGCAACCTGTTGATGGTGACGAGCGAGGAGGTGTAGTCGCCGCTGCGGAAATGCTGGGACGCGGCCTTATAGCTGATCTCGGTCAACATCTGCTCCGTATTTTCGTTGCCGCGCCAAGTTCGTCTGTTGGTTGCAGAGGCTTGCTTGCGGGCGACGCAAGAAATCGATCCGACTTTGCTATCCGGCGAAGCTTGCTTGAAACCGGTGTTGGTTGGCCGGAGCCGGAAAAACGCTCGCTAAAATTATGTTTAACGTACCACCCCGAGCGCTAACCGTTTGTTTACTATGTGTCCGCATTGCCGACGACTCACCCCCAAAATTAAGACTGTGGCAACTCTTGGCTGGCTAATTTGGTCCTGCGACGGGTTGGTGTCCTAAACGAATAAACGGAACCGAGTGGCATGATGTCGGACCGTCGCAGCCGATTAAGAACCGGCATGTCCTCACCGTTTGTTTTCAGTCTTTAGGGGACACTTCATGTCTAGCATCAACTTCAATGCCGGCGCTACTTCGGCTCTCGAAACCCTCCGCAACATCAACAAGGATCTGCAGAAGACGCAGAACAGCGTCTCCACGGGCGAGCGCGTTAACTCTGCTTCTGACGGCGTTTCCTACTGGTCCATCGCGACCACGATGAAGTCGGACAACAAGGCTCTCGGCGCCGCTTCCGACGCACTCGGCGTTGGCGCTGCCAAGGTCGACACAGCTTACGCTGCAACCGAAAGCGCCATTGACGTCGTCAACGAAATCAAGGCCAAGCTGGTTACCGCTTCGGAAAGCTCTGCCGACAAGGATCAGATCAACCTGGAAGTTGAAAAGCTTCAGGAACAGCTGACCGCAATCGGTAAGGCCGCCTCGTTCAACGGCGAAAACTGGCAGATTTCCGGCTCGAACACCTCGACCACCGCTAAGGTTGTCGACGGCTTCGTCCGCGAAGACAGCGGTACGGTCAAGATCACCACTGCCGACTTCAACCTGTCCAGCTACGCAATGTTCTCGACGCTCGCCAGCGACGTCGGTTCCGGCGGCATTCTGGGCGCTGTCATGACCATCGCTCTGACCTCTGCTTCCACGCAGGGCGCAATCGACGGCTTCATGACCACGGTTGAAACCGCTCTGTCGAGCCTGACGGATGCCGGCGCTGCTCTCGGCGCTCTGACCACCCGTATCACCCTGCAGGACGAATTCGCTTCCAAGATCTCCGACGCAATCGACTCGGGCGTCAGCCGCCTCATCGACGCCGATATGGAAGAAGAATCTGCAAAGCTTTCGGCTCTCCAGACCCAGCAGCAGCTCGCTGTTCAGTCGCTGTCGATCGCCAACTCCTCGGGCCAGAACATCCTGCGTCTGTTCCAGTAATCACTGGCATCGTTCCGAAATTGGGGCCGCACCTTCCAGGTGCGGCCTTTTTCGTTTTGGGCGCCTTGAAATCCAGCGGAAACGCTGCTGCCAATCGTAGATATTAACAGGAAGTAAATGCTTAAAAATTAACGGGAAGTAAATGAAATTAAAGCGTTTTTTTGTTTCTTTGTTTGGAACTTGTTAACCTTAACGGTGTCTACTCGGCTCATCAAAACGACGGGCCGAAATTAACGGTTTCCGGCAAGCATGAAGCTGACTGTCGTTCCCGGCGAAATCCGGAATGTCCCTTCAAATCATAGTGCCAAAGGGGCAACTTTCATGACCAGCATTCTGACCAACACCTCCGCCATGTCTGCTCTCGCAACGCTGCGGAACATCAACACTGATCTCGCTTCCACACAGGATCGCGTTTCGTCCGGTTATCGCGTCGGCGCAGCTGAAGACAACGTTGCCTACTGGTCGATCTCCACGACCATGAATTCGGACAACAAGGCTCTCAACGCCGCCAAGGACGCACTCGGCGTCGGCGCTGCCAAGGTTGACACAGCTTACGCTGCAACCGAAAGCGCTATCGACATCGTCAACGAAATCAAGGCCAAGCTGGTTACCGCTTCGGAAAGCTCGACCGACAAGGAGCAGATCAACCTTGAAGTCGAAAAGCTTCAGCAGCAGCTGACGGCCGTTGCCCAGGCAGCATCCTTCTCCGGTGAAAACTGGCAGATTTCCGGCTCCAACACCTCGACGACGGCCACGGTCGTTGACGGCTTCATCCGCGAAGACAACAGCTCGGTCAAGATCACCACCGCAAGCTTCAATCTGTCCAGCTACGCAATGTTCGAGACCCTGTCCAGCGACGTCGGTTCCGGCGGCATTCTGGGCGCTGTCATGACCATCGCTCTGACCTCGGGTTCGACCCAGGGCGACATCGATGGCTTCATGAACACGGTTGAAACCGCACTGTCGAGCCTGACGGATGCCGGCGCTGCTCTCGGCGCTCTGACCACCCGTATCGACCTGCAGGACAACTTTGCAGCCAGCCTTTCCGACGCGATCGAATCGGGCGTAAGCCGCCTCGTCGACGCCGACATGGAAGAAGAATCAGCAAAGCTTTCGGCACTCCAGACCCAGCAGCAGCTGGCCGTCCAGTCGCTGTCGATCGCCAACTCTTCTTCGCAGAACATCATGACGCTGTTCCGCGGCTAAAAAAAATCCGCTCTCGGATAATAGGGTCGCACCATGGTGCGGCCCTTTTTTACGTCTTGTTTTTATTTGTTAATTTTGTATTTCCGCAATCAGAGGCTGTTAGCTTTCTGTTCATTCGTGTTAACAGCCGCAAGCAGGCGTTAACTCTCTGTTAACCCTGATCGGTTTTTCTCCTCGTCATTGAAACAGCGGGCCGGGCAGCAGCGAACACGCAACGTCCACCGGCCAGGCATGAAGCTGATCGCGTTTACCGGTCCACGCCGGAATGTCCCTCCCAACCGTGAGCCAAGGGGCAATTTGAGATGACGAGCATTTTGACAAATACTTCCGCAATGTCCGCACTGCAGACGCTTCGTGCTATCGGCAGCAGCCTTGCAGACACGCAGGATCGCGTCTCTTCCGGTTACCGCGTCAGCGAAGCCGCCGATAACGTCGCCTACTGGTCGATCTCCACGACCATGAATTCCGACAACAAGGCGATTAACGCCGCTTCCGACGCTCTTGGCGTTGGTGCCGCCAAGGTCGATACCGCTTACGCTGCGATGGAAAGCGCCATCGACGTTGTCGACGAAATCAAGGCCAAGCTGGTTACCGCAACGGAAGAGTCCACCGACAAGGACCAGATCCAGCTCGAAGTGGAAAAGCTGCAGGAACAGTTGAGCGCGATTGCGCAGGCAGCTTCGTTCTCCGGTGAAAACTGGATGGTTGCAGCCGACAACGCCTCCAACACGGTGGTCGTGGATGGCTTCATCCGCAATGAGGACGGCACGGTCAAGGTTACGACCGCTGAGTTCCAGGTCGCCTCTTACGCAATGTTCGGCACCATCAATAACGGCGTCGGCGAAGACGGGATCCTCGGTAGCGTCATGAGCATCGCTCTGACCTCGGCATCCACGACCGGCGACATTCAGGCCTTCCTCGACCAGGTCGAAGCCGCACTTTCCAGCCTGACGGATTCGGGTGCCGCCCTTGGTGCTTTGATCACCCGCATCGATCTGCAGGATGAATACGCAGCGACTCTGTCGGACGCAATTGAAACCGGTGTAAGCCGACTGGTCGACGCGGACATGGAGGAGGAATCAGCCAAGCTTTCGGCGCTTCAGACGCAGCAGCAGCTTGCGATCCAGTCGCTGTCGATCGCCAACTCTTCTTCGCAGAACATTCTTTCGCTCTTCCAGGGCTAAAGGTTCGGGATCACTTGATTTCGATGACAAAAAACGGGCCGCGTTTCCACGACGCGGCCCGATACGTATTAAGAAAAATCAACGGCTTATGCCGAATGACGGTAGCTGGAATCAGAGACGATATGCTGGCGCAAGGTTGTTTGCGTCTTGTCCGAATCGTAGGTTTTCATTAACCTTCGTGTATTGGCCAAAGAGCCATAAACGTGACGCGCTTGCCACATGGCAAGCAGCATGAAGTCGATGCGTCGCGGCCGGATCACAAACGGCATGTCCTGATTCCGAACATAGGTGGTTAGAACATGTCGAAGATCATGACCGTCGGTTACGTGCAGAGCGCGCTACAGACCCTTCTTTTCGCGAGCGACAATCTCGAAGAAACCCAGAAGCGCACAGCATCCGGCCTGGCGGTTGAATCTGCGGCAGACAATGCCGGTTACTGGTCGGCCGCAACCAACATGACCTCTGACCAGAGTGTTCTCGGTAGTATCGGAGATGCGCTCAACCTCGGTGCGTCTAAGCTCGATACGGCCTATGAGGCCGTGACCTCCTCCATTAACATCATGGACGAGATCACCAGTCAGCTGGTGACCGCCTACGAGGAGGGTACGGATAGAGATGCACTCAACGGCCGAATTAGCTCGCTCAAGGAAAATCTGAACTCTGTCCTCCAGGCAGCGACGTTCTCCGGCGACAACTGGCTCTACAATTCGGATGAAATTCTCGGCGCATCGAAAACCATTCCGACGTCTTTCCAGCGTAGCGTTTCGGGGGCGGTATCGCTCAGCTATGTTTCCGTCGATACCGCGGATACGACGCTGATCGATTCGGCCGATGCCAATCGCGGCCTTCTGACCGGCGCGATCGACGCCAATACATTGAATTCCGACGGAACCGCGACCTCCCGCAACTACTACCTGCTTGACGTGGATTCGACCATTGCGACGACCGGCACGTCGATTGCCGTTTCCGACGCCACGACCTCGGCCGAGCTGGACGATATGATTGCCGTCGTTGGCCATTTGACCGACAGGCTCAATCAGCTGGCAAGTTCGCTGGGCACCGTCTCCGCCCGTGTCGATCAGCAGACCGGCTTCGTGAAGTCTCTCCAGGATATTCTCGACAAGGGCGTTGGCCGCCTGGTCGATGCGGATATGGAAGAAGAATCCACCAAGCTGGCGGCTTACCAAACCCAGCAGTCGCTGTCGTCACAGCTCCTCTCCCTGCTCAATGGTCATCAGCAGAGCACACGCGTTCTTTTTAGCTAGCGCCGTTGGCGGGTCTTCATCTTCGCACAAGTTTGGCATCGTAGCTGGTTTCAGGTGATAATGCGTTCATTCCCGGATGCATCGCGCCGATCGCCTCGAAGCGAGCCTGCCAAACGCACGAAGGAATGGTCCACTTGTTCAGTTTTGAGGTAAGCCTTTTCATTCTCCGCATGTCGGCTAGGTAGGGATATCTCCATGAGTATGCCGCTTGCTCGTTACCTGAAGGATTTTGGCGCTCCGCAACCGCAGCCGCAGCCATCGGAGTTCGTTTCCGATTTCGATTTTCCCGAGAACAACTTCGATCTCCCGGACGTGGCGTCAGAGCCTGCCGTCGATATCGAAGAGGAAAAAAGCAAGGCGCGCGCCGAAGGCCATGAGGCTGCCGTGGTCGAAATGACGGAACGCCATGAGGAGCAGGTGGCGCAGATCACCGCAAGGCATCGCGAGGAAATCGAGGCGCTGACGGCGAAATACGACGCTGTCGTTGCCGAACGCGTTGAAGCCTTCCTCAAGGAGATGAAGGCATCAGTCTCGGATGCCGTAGACACTTCGGTGGCGCGTGTCCTGCAACCCTTTGTCCAGGAAGAGGTCGCTCGCGCTGCTGGCGCAAAATTCGCAGCCGATGTCGCTGAAGAGATCGGGCAGGGCAGGACGGTGAAACTCTCGGTGAGAGGTTCAGAAACATTTATCGAAATGATGCGCAAGCGGCTCGATCCGCTCGTGACTGAAGTCGAATACGAAGAATCGTCGGAAATCGACATGACGCTGGAAGTCGGTGACTCGATTCTCGTGACGCGTCTGAAGACTTTTGTCGAAGCGATGGAAGAGCAGATAGATGAGTGAAAGTCATCATCACGGCAAGAACGAAATTATTGTCGTCAAACGCCACAAGGGTGATCATGACGGAGCCCATGGCGGCGCCTGGAAGATCGCCTATGCGGACTTCATGACGGCAATGATGGCATTCTTCTTGGTCATGTGGCTCGTCAACGCCTCCAACGAAGAAACGAAGGCCTCGATTGCAAGCTACTTCAATCCGATCAAGCTGACGGATGAGCAGCCCAGCTCTGACGGCGTCAAAGAACCGGCAAAGGACGCACAAGGCGAACAGAACGGTCAGAAGTCGGACGTTGCAGCCGATAAGACACAGGACGGTTCCGCCGCAGCTTCCGGCGAGGATCTGACGGCTTCTTCCGGCGAGAACACCAGCTTTTCCGAAGAGGCATTTTTCGAAAATCCTTACGCGGTGCTGGCTGAGATCGCTCAGGAAGTTGGCCAGCAGGCCAATGTCAGCGTGAAGGGCGAGGGTGGCGCTGCAAATTCCGGCCCTTCGACCGGCGCTTCCGGCGGCGAGGCCTATCGCGATCCGTTCGATCCCGACTTCTGGAGTAAGCAGGTTTCCGCTCCACAGAACGGCCAGAACGGTGCCGTTGCCGTGTCGCAGGACAGCAAGCTGCCACCGGTTCCCGATGCCAAGCCGGTCGAGACAGCCGCCGCACAGGCGCATCCACGCACTGACACCCAGAGACAGTCGCCATCTGACGCGCAAGCGTCGACCAGCACCGATGCGGCCCAGCAACAGATTGCCGCGCTGCAATCACCCAAAGGCGCTGTCGACGGCAGTGGTCAGCCGAAGGAAGAGGAGCCTTATGATGGCTCTCCCGAGCCTGACAGGCCTCAGACAACGTCCAAGCCGACGGAGAAGCAAACCGAGAAGGCCGAGGAGTTGCGGGAAGAACTCGTCAAGGCTTTGACCGGCGTTCCGGGCAAACTTGCCGAGGGCATCGTCGTCACTCCGTCCGAGGGCGGTATGCTCGTTACCATTTCAGACCAGGCCGCAACGCCGATGTTCGATCTCGGATCGGCCGTTCCTCGCAGGGAGACTGTCCTGGCGATGGAGAAGGTTGCCGCAGTCTTGAAGGCGAAGGCTGGCTCGATCGTCATCCGCGGCCACACTGACAGCCGGCCTTATCGAGGTGGCAACGCCGACAACTGGACGCTTTCGATGGACCGCGCCCATGCCGCCTATTTCATGCTTCTGCGTGGCGGCCTTGAAGATACCCGCGTAAAGCAGCTTTCCGGTTTCGCCGATCGCCGACCGCAGGTTACCGACAATCCCGAGGACGGAGCCAATCGCCGCATAGAAATCCTGATTGCCGATGGTTGAAGGTAAGCGCTGATGTTCGCTCGCAGATACTGGATTGTTCGCTCCACGCTTCTTGCGGCCGCGCTGGCTGCAGGAGCCGCCGAGACGCGCGCCCAGGACCAGTCGCTCGATGCCTATAAGATCTTGAGGTCCCTCCAGTTCGTCCAGGATTCGCTGGTACTCGGAGATCACTCCGCCTCCGATCTCCAGCGCTACCTGCTCGATTCTCTCGACAAGAGGCTGCGATCTGCGGACAACGGAACGCTTGCGGATACGCGCAATGCAGACGCAGTCTTCGTTTACGTGATGAGTGGCGGTAATCCCGCCACCTTGAACTTCCTGGCATCCCGCGACACTCAGGGATATCTCGACGCGCGTGTCGTCAACGTCCTGCAGAAATATCTCGACGGCCGCGGCGGGCAGGTTGCAAGCTCGATTGCCTCTCTCTCCCAGGAATATAAGGGCTCACCGATCGGTCCCTATCTCAATCTTGTCGCCGGCAACGTCAATTATCCGACTGATCCGACCGCCGCACTGATCTTTTACGATCGCACCCGCATCGATGCACCGGGCACGATCCTGGAAGAGGCGGCGCTGCGCCGCTCCATCGTCGCAAGCGCAAGTCTGAAGGATGTCGATCGGGCTTTCGGCTATTCCGTGCGGTATGCGCGGCGTTTTCTTCATTCGCCTTATGCCAGCCAGTTCGCTGACCTCTTCGTCGACCTCGCGGTAACCAGCGCGCCGGGGCTTGGACACGACCGGGTTTCGGAAGTGGCCGACCTCATGGATCCGGACCGCGCCCAGGAGCTTTACCTGCGCATATCACGACTGGCGACGCTGAAGGGTAAATATGATCTGGCGAGCTATACGGCTGAAGAGGCACGCAAATTGAACGATGTGCTTAGCGGCAAGGGACGTACGCTACTCCCCGGCCTTTACGAGCATATTGCCAAGGTTCCGTCTTCAAATGTTTCGCAGGTTGTCGACCAGCTTTCATCGATTCCCCGCGAAGGTCTTTCGGATCGCGACCGAGCACTTCTCGATGCTGCGCAACGCGTCGGCGAGGAGATTGTCAGGCCTGTGGATATCAGCGGCAGCGGCGAAGACACCCCTACGCCCGATGGCAACACCCGGACTGCCGATGCCAAGCCTGATCCGACGACTGCAGGCTCAGTCGTGCCGAATGCCGCGACCGCGACAAATGCGGCCGTTGACGACTTCGTCACGCAAGGCCGAAACAAGCTGGGTGAGATAGATTCGCTCCTTGCGAAGGAGATTGGGGGTCGATGATGAATGTAGTGAACAATGCCTTGCCGGCGAGCGCGGATGTTTCAACCGCAGCTTCCTCTGCGTCCAACAAGGGTACGCGGACTTCCAAGGACGACGGTTTCGCCAAGACGCTCAACTCCTATGGCGACGGCCAGGGCCAGCGCGAAAAAGCCGCCGCGGCGAATGACGATGGCGCGGCAACCGAGACACAAGCCGGACAGGACCAGCCTGATACGGACGTCGCCGCCGAGCCGAAGGCGACTGCAAGCGCTCGTCCGTTCGCGATGACCGTCGAAACGATGCTTTCAAAGGCCGTTGTTCAGGCCTCGGATGCGATCACTCCGGAGGCCGTCGTTGAAATGCCGGTCGAGGGGCAGGACGCGGAGCCGCAAGTGCCTGTCGACGTTGCCGATCTCGATACGGCGGCAGACCTTTTGGCCGACCTGCAGGCGGCAATGCCGGCCAATACGAAGGGTTCGAGCAGCCCGGTTCGCAACACCGCCGCCGATCAGGCCAAGACAGACAATACGGACACCGATGCCGCAGACCCGGATGCTGCGGACGACGCGCTGGCATTGCTCCAGTCGCTTCCGGAAACGGCGTCTGCCCAGACTGTGCAGTCGGACATTGCCGGCGATCAGCTGCCGGTACAGACGGAATCCGCTGAAATCGACGTAGACACGGTAACAGCACAGGCCGGCAATGCTGCTCTGTCCTTGAAGGACGCAGCGGCAGGAACGGCCACGAACACCGTGGCGACGGATACAAAAACTAGCCAGCGTCCAGCTGCGACTGCCGCCGATGTTGCCCCGGCGGTTCACGATGCGCTGGAGCATGACAGCGAGCTTTCGGTCGACATGGAGACGCCCGCTGTCCAGGTCACCGAGAACCGTCGATACATCGGCATGGCACCGAGCTCCAACGCGGTCTCACTGGCAACCGCATTTGGTCAGGATCCGGATTGGTCGGCTGCCATGAACCCGAGCGCAAAGCTGTCCAACGAGGCGCTTTATGCCAGCACGGGCAAGGTGGTGAATACGCTCAAGATCGAGCTCAACCCCAATGACCTCGGGCATGTGACGGCAACGATGCGCATGGTCGGCGAAGAGCTGAACATTCATCTCACCGTCGAAAGCAGCAAGGCCTATCGGCAGCTCATGCACGACAGTTCCACGATGCTCGATAACCTGAAGTCACAAGGTTACAGCGTCGACCAGATCACGGTCAGCATTGCGAGTGGAAGTAGTTCGACTTCGTCCGACAAGGGCAGCGATACATTCGCCAACAGCCGGCAGTCTTCCGATATGGGACAGGCGCAGCAGCAACAGCAGCAGAACGGCCGCCAGGGCGGCAATACGAGTGGCGGTCTGACGGATACGTCGGACATCGGTACGCGTATCAGCTCTTCCGGAGGTAAGGATGAAGGTTCGGCTCAAGGCGCGGGTTCTGGCGGCGCTGGTGCTCGTCCCGACACCGTTTATCTCTGATAGGGGGGAAGCGGCGGTCGGCGCCAGCCTCGCTTGCGAACGGCAGATACAGCGCGCTGCTGCACAATATGGCATTCCGGAAGGCATACTCTATTCTGTCGGCCTCACCGAGACAGGGCGAAAAGGCTCGCTCAGTCCCTTTGCCTTGAATGTCGAAGGCAAGGCATTCTTTCCCGGTTCGCTGCAGGAAGCCTTTACTCAGGTTGCTGCATCTCGGGGGCAGGGGGCAAAGCTGATCGACATCGGCTGCATGCAGATCAACCTCATGTATCACGGCGCGGAATTTGCCTCCTTGCAGGATATGTTCGATCCGGCTCAGAACGTTGCCTATGCCGCACGTTTTCTGCGGCAGCTGTATGATCGGCACGAGACCTGGACGATGGCTGTTGCCCGTTACCATGCCGGGCCGAACAATGACCCGGCGCAGCAGCGATACGTATGTCGCGTGATCGCAAATCTGGTCGCTTCGGGATATGGGCAGTGGACCGCAGGAGCGACGAATTTTTGCGCTGGCGGCAACTGGAAGTAGATTGCCTTTCCAATTTACATCGCGCCTTTGATCTGGCAGCAATGAGGCGTGTCAAACAGGGGCATGCCGAATCCTGTTATGAATCTGTCAAAATCCACCGAAAAAATTGTGGCTGTTTTGGTTTTTACCACTATATCTAGTGCAAATCGGAGAGGTGTGGTTAATCAATTATTAATTAGTCCCCACAAGTTCCTATAATTGTGGCTGACTCTCACGATTCGTACTCATGCCTCAGCACATGAACGCTGCTGATTCGGAGATGGGTGAATGATCGTCGTGGTTGATGAGCGAGAGCTCGTAACGGAAGGTTACACATCCCTGTTCGGCCGCGAGGGCATCCCCTCGGCAGGCTTCGATCCCGTCGAGTTCGGCGAGTGGGTCAACTCCGCAGCCGATGCCGATATCCGCGCCATCGAAGCCTTCCTCATCGGCCAGACCAAGAACGCCTGCGATCTGCCACGCGCCATCCGCGATCGCTCCACCGCACCGGTCATCGCCGTTTCCGATCAGCCGTCGCTCGATGCGACGCTGGCGCTGTTTGATGCCGGCGTCGACGACGTCGTCCGCAAGCCGGTTCATCCGCGCGAGATTCTGGCGCGCGCCGCTGCCATCCGTCGCCGCCTGACCGCCATCGCCAACTACACCGATATCGGTTCGATCCGCGTCTATTCCGACGGTCGCGATCCTGAGATTGGTGGTGAAGTCTTCCCGCTGCCGCGCCGCGAGCGCCGCATTCTCGAATATCTGGTCGCCAATCGCGGCCGACGTGTTTCCAAGGCGCAGATCTTCTCGGCCATCTACGGCATCTTCGACGAGGACGTCGAGGAAAACGTCGTCGAGAGCCATATTAGCAAATTGCGCAAGAAGCTCCGCAAGAAGCTCGGAACCGACCCGATCGATTCAAAGCGCTTCCTCGGGTATTGCATCGACTGGAATTGATGACGGCACAGCATGGTGCTGTCCTGTTCAACGCAAAAACACCGCCCGATCGCTTTGGGCGGTGTTTCTATTTGAGATGACAGAAAAGATGGATGAAGCTCTTCGTTAGCGTGCCGAAAGCTGGGCCACGGCCAGCAGCGTGTCAGCGCTGATCGAGGAGGAGCTGCCCTGAAGAATGGAAAGGGCAGCCGAGTCCGTTGCGCCGTTCTGGCTGTCGTAAAGTGCGGTGAAGCGTTGAATGACCTTCTGCACGTAATCCGGATCGGACAATTTATCGAGCTCGACGAATTTCTCGACGGTCGCTGCCTGCTTCTCAAGCTCCTGGCTGGAGAAATAGGTCGACAGATTGTAGGCTGTCTTGAAAAAGTTGAGCAGCGCTGAATCCCCAAGGATGTCGTAGGCACTGGTGATCGACGAGGCCTTGCGCTCGAAATAGAGAGCAAGTCGAACGCCCTCGTTGGAATCGCCCTGCTCTTCTTCCAGTGTCTGCCGATAGTAGTTACTGACAGTCTGGAAAACGTCGCCCCTCTGCTGGACCGTGCCAAGCGTATCGGATGTCAGGTTACCTTCGGTGTCGAAATTGAAGGAAGCGACGATCTTGGCGAAGCTCTTGTTGTCCAACTGGTTGACGTAGCTCTTCGGATCGTCGAGATCCGAAGCGAACATCTGCTGCAGCTCGTCTTTTGTGACGCTCTTCGGATCAATTTCCTGGCTCTCGAGCAGGAAGTTGACGAGCCTGCTGTCCGATAGAAGTTCATCGACAGTCGAAATCGATTCCATCTTCTTTTCGAAATACTCGATCTCGTCAGTGGCGGTTTCGCCCGCTTTTTCCCTCTCATCGCCCTTCAGGAAGCGTGTCTTGAGGCTGAGGTAATCCGCGGTAAAGTCCTGAGTTACGTTTTCCGACTGTGCCAGAAGTGGGGTGTCGACGTCGCCCTTCGTATCGAAATTGAACGCTTTGACGAGGGCCACATACCGCTCGTCATCCAGCTGATTGGCGTAGCTGTCCTTGTCTTCGAGATTGCTGGAAAGGATCTTGCGCAGGGCCGTCATTTTGACCTCACTTGGGTCGATGCCGAAGGCGCGCAACGCGACATCCCATATTTCGGTAACGTCGTCGTTGTTCGCATCGTCGTCATCTGCATTCGACTTGAAGAAGTCATCAATGCTTTTGACGTCGGCGATGCGGGTCTCGAAATTGGAGACAGCATTTTCCACCGCATCGGCCTGGCTGGCCTGGAACGCGGTCTTGTACTTGGCCTCGAGATTGGTCGCCTGTTCGCTGGTCTGGGCCGAACCACCGGCCGCAACCGTTCCGTCGGTCTGGAAACTGAAATAATCCAGTAGCTCAGTATTGCCGATCGTCTCGGCGAATGTCCGGCTGTACATCATACTGGCAACGCTCGATGCCATCATCGTGTCGCGCAGTCCGAAAGCAGTTTTGACATACTCCAGAAGCCGCGCGTCCGAAGTGATTTCGGAGGCGCTTCCGGCCTCGGCAACGTGTTTTTCCCAGTAGGACTGGTTTGCGTCCAGGAGCAGGTCGGAGGGATAGGTCGACTTGTTGTAAATGTAGTCGAGCCGCAGATCCGATGTCTGTTCAGCGCTCTGCGCGGTCTCGCCTGCAGCGACTGTGCCATCGGAGCTGAAATTGAAAGCCGCAGCCAGTTCGCGCCAGGCATCGTTGCTCGCCTGATTGGCAACGCTATCGGGATCGTTCAGATCGCTTGTCAGGACCTGCGATAGATAGTTCTTGGAGGTGTATTTCGCGTCGAGCCCGAATGATTCCAGCACGTAGGTGCGCAGCCTGTCATTGCCGATAATGTCGTTGACATGATCGATGCTACCGATCTTGCTCTGGAAATAGGACACCTCGGACTTGATGTCCGTTTCTTCCTGGGTAAAGGAATCCTGGTAGGCCGTAACGAGGTTCTCGGTCTGGGCCGATGTCTGTGCCTTCGCCAAATCGCCCGAGAAATTGTAGGCCTTGGCGAAATCCGCGTATCGGGTGTCGGTGAGTGAATTGGCGAAGCTGGAATCGTCGTTCGGATCGCTTTCCAGCACCTTCTTCATGAAGGCCTTGGCATAGGTCATCTCCTCGAGGCCGTAGGCCTTCATTGCATAGGAAAACAACCTGTAATCGTTGACGAATTCCTCGGCTGTGGTGACTTTGCCGATATTTTCTTCGTAATAGTCCGTGTTGCTTGCAACATCACCCTGGCTTGCAACGCGCGACAACGAGGAATTGATGTCCCTGTTGAGGACAAGATAGCTCGTATATGTGGAGAATGCGCTTGAAACCATGCGGATGGAAGCCTTTTGCTTGCTGCAATGGCCGATATCATGGCCCAGACTTGCGCTTCCATCGCGCACACGTCCACCGGGCATCCTTGCCCTCGGGACTTAATTCGTGATGAACGTAGCTGAAAAATGCTCTTGTGTCATCCCCGTCCGGCCATCAATTCCGGGAATGGCTTAACGCGCCGTCACTCTCACGCAAGCTTCGCTTTCTAGATTTTACCCAAACCGGCTGGCTGTCCGATGTTGCGACGGCTGTCCGAATTCAAGGACTTTGGAAGCGAAAGCGCCTCAGGCGGTTTCCGCATCTCATGACGAGACGGAGCAGAAATGGCCACCCCTCAGAGTATCCTGCCGTTGCCGAAGGTCGCGCCGAAGGGCCGTGACATCGGTTTTGCCGTCGGCATAGTCACGATCCTTTGCATTCTCTTCCTGCCGATCCCGGTCTTCATGATCGACGTGGGGCTGGCCTTCTCCATCGCCTTCGCCGTCCTCATCCTGATGGTTTCGCTCTGGATTCAGCGCCCTCTGGATTTTTCGTCCTTCCCGACGATCCTTCTGATCGCCACCATGATTCGTCTGGCGCTCAACATTGCGACAACGCGCGTCATCCTCTCCCATGGACATGAGGGACATGATGCGGCTGGCGGTGTCATCGCCGGCTTCTCCAGTCTGGTCATGTCCGGCGACTTCGTTATCGGTCTGATCGTCTTTCTGATCCTGATCGTCGTCAACTTCATCGTTATCACCAAGGGTGCCACCCGTATCGCGGAAGTCGGAGCCCGCTTCACCCTCGATGCCATTCCCGGCAAGCAGATGTCGATCGATGCGGACCTGTCCGCCGGCACGATCGACGAGAAGGAAGCCCAGCGCCGCCGTAGTGAACTCGAAGAGGAAAGCTCCTTCTACGGCGCGATGGACGGTGCCTCGAAATTCGTTCGCGGCGATGCGGTCGCAGGCCTGTTGATCACCGCGATCAACATTTTCGGCGGCATCATCATCGGCTATTTCCGTCACGGTATGGAAATCGGCGAAGCAGCCGATGTCTTCGTCAAGCTTTCTGTCGGTGACGGTATCGTAACCCAGATTCCGGCTCTCATTGTCTCGCTCGCAGCCGGCCTCATCGTAACGCGCGGCGGCACCAAGGGCTCCACCGATACGGCCGTTATCGGCCAGTTGAGCAGCTATCCCAAGGCCATGTCGGTCGCTGCGGGCTTGATGTTCGTTCTCGCGCTCATTCCGGGCCTGCCCCTCCTGCCGTTCACCGCCCTTGGTGGTCTTCTGGCCGCTGGCGCATGGCTCGTTCCCCGCCAGATCGAGGCGCAGAACAAGCTCCTGCGCGAGGAGGAGGAAAAGAAGGCCGTCCAGAAGCAGGAGGTCGAAAAGGACACGGTCAAGAACGTCCTCAAGACCACCGAGATCGAGCTGGCGCTCGGCAAGCTCGTTTCGCCGCGCCTGCTGGGAGCCCATCAGGAACTTGCCTTCCGCGTCAGCAAGATGCGCAAGAAGTTTGCCGTACAGTACGGTTTCGTCGTACCCGAGATCAAGGTCAGCGACGATATCGCCATCCCCGACAAGTCCTACCAGATCCGCATCCATGGCACGACGGTCGCCGCAAGCACACTGCGTGTCGGTGAAGTGCTCGTCATTACCGGCAAGCGCCACAAGCCGTCGGTTCCTGGCGACGAGGTTCGCGAACCCGCCTTCGGCATGCCGGCGGTCTCCGTTCTGGAGCATTTCGTCGAAGATCTGAAGCGCGAGGGCTTCCACCCGATCGACAACATCTCTGCGCTGCTGACGCACGTGAGCGAGGTGATCCGCAACAATCTTCCGTCGCTCCTCTCGTTCAAGGACGTGAAGATTCTGATCGACCGGCTGGACCCGGAATACAAGAAGCTTGCCGACGAAATCTGCTCGTCTCACATGTCCTATTCCGGCCTGCAGGCCATCTTGAAACTGTTGCTGGCCGAGCGCGTTTCGATCCGCAACCTGCATCTCATTCTCGAAGCGGTGGCCGAACTCGCACCGCATCTGAAGAAGGCCGAGCAGATCGTCGAGCATGTGCGTGTCCGCATGGCGCAGCAGATTTGCGGCGATCTTTCCGACAACGGCGTGCTGCGTGTCGTCCGCATCGGTACCAAGTGGGACTTGATCTTCCAGCAGGCGCTCAAGCGCGACGCCAAGGGTGAAGTGATCGAATTCGATATCGATCCGCGCCATCTGGAAGAGTTCAGCAACGAGGCAAGCAAGGTTATCCGTGAATTCATGGACGAGGGACTGCCTTTTGTACTTGTGACCCTGCCCGAAACGCGCTCCTATGTCCGCATGATCACCGAACGCCTGTTCTCGACGCTTCCGGTGCTCTCCCATGTCGAGTTGGCAAAAGGCACGGAAATCAAGATACTCGGTTCGATTTCATGATCCCCGATCCCCAGGGCGCCATAATGGCGCTTTTCCTGGCATTCTGCCGAATAGGTGGATGCGTGATGGTTATGCCAGGGTTCTCGTCGGCGCGTCTGCCGATGCAGATCAGGCTTTTTCTGGCGCTGGCGTTATCGCTGGCGCTTTTGCCTTTGTTCTGGGATATCCTCTATCCGCCCGCCTCGGCCGCCCCCGAAGTCTTCATCGTGACGATCTTCTCCGAGACGATGACGGGCGTCATCTTCGGCCTCGTCGCGCGGATCTATGTTCTCGGCATCCAGTTTGCGGGTGCGATAATCGGCATGGCCATTTCGTTCAATGCCACGCCTTCAGGAGACATATTCGAAGACAGTTCCGACAACTCGCTGACCAGTCTTCTGGCAACGGGCGCGCTTCTCATCCTTTTTGTTTTGGATTTCCACCATTACATGATCAAGGAGCTGGCCGAATCCTATCAGAGCATTCCGGTGGGCTCGTTGATCGGTTCGCAACGCTCGCTGGTCAGCCTGACGGACACGCTCTCCGCGTCTTTCATGATCATGCTGAGGCTGGCGAGCCCCTTCATCCTCTATGGTCTGCTGTTCAACGTGGTCGTTGGCCTCATCAACAAGCTGGCACCGCAAATCCCTCTCTATTTCATTTCCACGCCTTTCGCGCTGGCAGGCGGTATCCTGCTGATTTATTTCGGCATAGCGGCAATTCTCGATCAGTTTGCCGATGGCTTCTTCGTCATCTTCGGCAATCTATAGGAGCGGATAATGGCGGATATGGACAGATCCAAGAAGCTCAAGCGTCTCGTCAGCGTCCAGCGGCATATGGAGAAGATGATCGAAAACGAGCTTTCGGTTATCGTTCGCCAGCGCGAGGAAGTGAACACAGCAATGGAATTGACAGCGAATGTCATGACCTCGCTCGACCCGATCCATCGCGGTCTTTCGCGCCATTATCTGGGCCGTTTCTCACGGCTGGCAACGGAAGAAAAGCAGCTTATGGCGGCCCGCCGCTCTCAGGAAGCGCGCCTGGCAAAGGAGCGCAGCAAGGGAGACCGGCTTGATGAGCGCCGCAAGGAGGCCCTGGAGCAGGAGCAGCGTGCTCGCGAGGACGATGCCGTCATCAACTTGCTTGAGATGATGATCACATTGAAGGACACCAGCTTCCAGCAAGGTTAAGGTGGCAACATTCCCCTCGATTTTACAGCGTCGTGCGCCATTCATCGGTTCAGGCAAGACGCTGTGACACTGAGGTCTGCGCATCGCAAGCCCGGAAATCGAAGTCGATTTTCGGTCGGCGCGCAAGCAAGAGGGAAACGACGTGGCCATATCTCCTTCCAGCGATCTTGTCCTCGACGTAGTCAAGGCAGCCGATCCGAACAGCATGTTGGCAGCGCGCGAAAAGCTGCGTTCTGTAAGTGCTGAACATCAGGCATCCGTGCTGACGGCCAGCAATGCCGGTTTTGCATCTGTGCTGGGCGCCGGTGCAAGCGATGCATCCAAGGCGGGCATCGGCAATATTCAGCACGCTACCGGCAAGGAGCAGATTCCTGAAGTTTACCGGAAGTTCGAATCGAGCGTCCTGACGACCTTCCTCAAGGACATGATGCCTTCCGAAAGCGAAGCCGTTTACGGCAAGGGCTCTGCCGGCGAGTTCTGGAAGAGCATGATGGCCGAACAGATGGCGGATTCGGTTTCCAAGCGAGGCGGCATTGGCATCGCGGAACAGGTCTTCGCGCAGGCGCTGAACAAGCAGCGTCTTGAAGTGCCCAACAACACGACAGACGGAAACGACAAGGCCAAGGCTGTCAGCATGATTACGGATTTCGAACGCCGTACGCTGCTGTCGCCGGGCGCCATCAAAAAAACTGATAACGACGCGGCTTGATTGAAATGCCGAGGGAGAACGATTCCATGGAAGTGCTGAACAGCGAGTACCGCATCAAGGCGGTTCTCGGTCGTCTTGACGTGATCATCGAAAACGAAAACCAGCGGATCGGCACCGATCCCGAGTTCGATTTCAAGCTCTCGAATGCACACAAGAGCCGCTGCCTTTACGAATTGACCATGCTTTTCCGCAACAGCGAGCGAAATGACATCACGGCGGCCCATCTGGAGCAGCTGCATGCGCTCAAGGCCAAACTGAAGTTGAACGAACGCCGCGTGGAAGCTCATATGCGTGCTGTACGCGCCGTTGCCGAACTTCTGAAGAATGCCGTTCGCAGTGCAGACGACGACGGCACCTATTCCCAGGAACAGTTCCTCGTTCGGGCCGATAGATGATCAAGATTGTCCTGATCGGCGTCTGGGTATGCATAATCTCGCTTGGCGGGGTATATGCGGCTGTGACCTTGTCGGCGAAATCCGGCGTAGAAGTTGCCAAACCCGTCATTCCCCCGGCTTATGTGGCAGGTGAAACCCTGAGCATACCCGTGGTGACGGAAGGAGCTGTGACCGGTTACTTCCTCACCAAGGTCTCGGTGATGATCGATCAGGAGAAGGCTGCTAACACGCATATCCCGATCGCGCCCTACATCACGGATGAGCTCTACACCGTCCTGGTGGGTAACAAGATGATCGACCTGCCGAAGGTGGGTGACCTGAATGTCGAGGGCCTGAGAGCCAAGATCAAGGACGACCTCAACGCGCGAGCCGGGGATGCATTGGTGACCGCGGTGATTTTCGAACAGCTCGATTACCTCTCCAAGGCGGACCTTGCCGGGAAGTCGAACCAGAAGATGGCTTCCAAGAAAATCATTGCGCCAGAGCCTGCTCCTGCCGGCACAGCCGGCAGTGCGGCTGCGCCGGCGCAATCGCACTAGAGCGCACCGCACTTTGGTTTCTTGTTTCCAGGCATGTCTTTCCCGCAAATTCCGGGATCACTTCGAGAGACATGCTCGGGCGGGTTCGGGAATTTAGGGGGGCACAGTGCCGAAACCAGTTCTGATCGTCGGCGCCGGTCTGTCCGGTGCCGTCATCGGCCGCGAGCTGGCAGAGGCCGGTCACGTCGTCCACATCATCGATCGGCGTTCCCACATCGCTGGCAATTGTCACACTGCGCGGGACGAAGCGTCCGGCGTGATGGTCCATGTCTACGGGCCGCATATCTTCCACACCAATGATGATGAGGTGTGGCGTTACGTCAACCGGCACATGACGTTCATGCCCTATGTGAACAGGGTGAAGACGACGAGCGCAGGGCAGGTCTATTCGCTGCCCGTCAACCTGCACACGATCAACCAGTTCTTTGACAGGACCTTCAGGCCGGATGAGGCGCGCGACTTCATTCAGTCACAGTCTGACCCGTCGATCGGTGAACCGGTGACATTCGAGGATCAGGCACTCAAATTCGTCGGACGCGAACTCTACGAAGCGTTTTTTGAAGGATACACGCGCAAGCAGTGGGGATGCTCGCCTGCGGATCTGCCTGCCAGCATCCTCAAACGACTGCCGGTGCGGTTCAGCTACGACGACAACTACTTTTCGCATCTCTATCAGGGCATGCCGGAGCACGGTTATACCGAGATGGTCGCGCGTATCTTGTCGCACGACAACATCTCCATAGAACTGGAGCGGAATTTCGTCCGCAGCGATGCCGGCGATTTCTCACACGTGTTTTATTCCGGGCCGCTCGACGGTTACTTCGACTACGAGCTCGGCCGGCTTGGATACCGCACCCTTGATTTCGAGGAGTTTCAATACGACGGTGATTATCAGGGTTGCGCGGTGATGAATTACGCAGATGCCGATGTCCGTTACACACGGGTTACCGAGCATAAGCACTTCTCTCCCTGGGAAAGCCACGAACGGAGCGTATGTTACCGGGAGTATTCGCGGGCATGCGGTCCGGATGATGAGCCATATTATCCGATAAGGCTGAGTGGCGAGCAGGCGCTGCTGGCGCAATACGTGGCGCGTGCTCGCTTCGAGCAAGGCGTCACCTTTGTCGGCCGCCTCGGCACATACCGTTATCTCGATATGGATGTGACGATCCGTGAGGCGCTTGATACCGCCCGATCCTGTATCCGCGCATTCGCGGACGGCTTACCACTCCCCGCGTTCAATATCGAGCCGTAGAAATGGTGCCTCTTTACCGTGTCGGGGTGGATGAGTAACAAACATATCCGCAACTAAAAGTAGATTTTTGATCGCGGTTTTTTTCCATCACGAGTCCGGCGATAATGAGGCGTGTCAAACGGAGTCTCGTTAGCATCAATCATTCTAGTACGATATCCACCGAAAAAATTGTGCCTGTTTTGGTTTGAGCCACTACATCTAGTGCAAATCGGAGAGGTGTGGTTAATCAATTATTAATTAGTCCCCACAAGTTCCTATAATTGTGGCTGACTCTCACGATTCGTACTCATGCCTCAGCACATGAACGCTGCTGATTCGGAGATGGGTGAATGATCGTCGTGGTTGATGAGCGAGAGCTCGTAACGGAAGGTTACACATCCCTGTTCGGCCGCGAGGGCATCCCCTCGGCAGGCTTCGATCCCGTCGAGTTCGGCGAGTGGGTCAACTCCGCAGCCGATGCCGATATCCGCGCCATCGAAGCCTTCCTCATCGGCCAGACCAAGAACGCCTGCGATCTGCCGCGCGCCATCCGCGATCGTTCCACCGCACCGGTCATCGCCGTTTCCGATCAGCCGTCGCTCGATGCGACGCTGGCGCTGTTCGATGCCGGCGTCGACGACGTCGTCCGCAAGCCGGTTCATCCGCGCGAGATCCTGGCGCGCGCCGCTGCCATCCGTCGCCGCCTGACCGCCATCGCCAACTACACCGATATCGGTTCGATCCGCGTCTATTCCGACGGTCGCGATCCTGAGATTGGTGGGGAAGTCTTTCCGCTGCCGCGCCGCGAGCGCCGCATTCTCGAATATCTGGTCGCCAATCGCGGCCGACGTGTTTCCAAGGCGCAGATCTTCTCGGCCATCTACGGCATCTTCGACGAGGACGTCGAGGAAAACGTCGTCGAGAGCCATATCAGCAAATTGCGCAAGAAGCTCCGCAAGAAGCTCGGAATCGACCCGATCGATTCAAAGCGCTTCCTCGGGTATTGCATCGACTGGAATTGAAAAATGTAAGGGGCGATCAGGATCGCCCCTTTTTTGTTTTCCGGCCGGCAATGATTGTTCGGCCTTTTCCGATTGTTTCGACTGCCGGTTTTCCATCGACCCGTTGGGCATCCCGCCGTCGAAAAATGTTTTTCAAATTTTCCATCCATCCTTTTCAGACAGCTTCACGCAAGGACCGGCACCTAATGTGGAGCAACTATCACAGCGAGGATTCGAAATGAGCATTTTTGGAACCATGAAGACCGCCGTTTCGGGCATGAATGCTCAGGCTAACCGCCTGGGGACGGTCGGTGACAATATCGCGAACTCGAGCACGACAGCCTACAAGGGCGCTTCGACCTCGTTTTCGTCACTGGTTCTTCCATCCACTTCCGGCAACTACAACTCCGGCGGCGTGGAGACGAAAGTTTCCTACTCCGTTTCGGAACAGGGTGCCTTGGAATACACCACGTCCGGATCTGATCTCGCGATCCAGGGTGAAGGTTTCTTCATCGTCCAGGATACCGCTGGAAACATCTTCCTGACGCGTGCGGGTTCGTTTACTCCCGATGAAAACGGCTATCTCGTGAACGACGCCGGCTACATGCTTCTCGGTTACGACGCCGATGGAGGCACGCCGACCACCGTCGTCAATTCCTATGACGGGCTGGTGCCGGTTAAGGCTTCCAACTCGAGCATCACGGCTGTCGCAACGACCAACGGCTCGCTCACCGGCAACCTCAACAAGTCGGCGGATCCTGTCGCTGCGGGCAGCTGGGCAAGTGATAACGGTGCTACCACCGATGTCGACATGGACAGCATGCTGAAGACCTCGGTAACGACCTATGACGAGTACGGCGCAGCTGTAACCTACGATTTCTACTTCACCAAGACGGCCGATAACTCTTGGGAAGTCGCAGTTTACAATGCTGCCGATAAGAGCACGACCGGCAGCGGCAGCTTCCCGTATTCCGGCACGGCCGTGACCGCCGATCTGGTGTTTGATTCGAAGGGTCTCGTCAGCGTTGACGGCGCGACCTCGCCGCTGTCGATCACCGTTGGCGGCATTGACTTCGACCTTTCCGGCATGAACCAGCTTTCCAGCGCATCGGTAATCTCCAAGGGTAGCGCCAACGGTAGCCCGGCCGAGTCTATGACCGGTATCGAGATCGATTCGGATGGCACGGTTTACGCGACCTACGCCAAGAGCGATCCGAAAGCCCTCTACCAGATTGCGATGGCGACGGTTCAGAGCCCGGACAATCTCAAGCTCTTCTCGGGCAACGTATATAAGCCGACCGCAGACTCAGGTGTCGTCACCATCGGCTTTGCCGGCACCACCGGCTTCGGCGAAATCGTTTCCGGTGCCCTGGAAACATCCAACGTCGACCTCGCAAGCGAACTGACGGAAATGATCGAATCGCAGCGTAGCTACACGGCGAATTCCAAGGTATTCCAGACCGGCTCTGACCTGATGGATGTTCTCATCAATCTCGCCCGTTAAGGCGTAGGAGCCAGCTGAATGTCCATCGCATCCGCAATCAATACGACGAAATCGATCCTGAGCAACACCGCGACCCAGACGGCCACGGTGTCGACCAACACGTCCAATACGAACACTGAGGATTACAATCGTCGTACTGCGGTCACGACGACGAACCCCTATTCCGGTGCGACTACGGTCAAGCTGGAGCGTACCGAGGACGCGGCCCTTCTGAAGCAGACATTGTCGGCAATTGCAGACGATGCAGGTCAGCAGGCTTTGTTGAAGGGTCTCGTATCGCTCGATGCGGCGATGGGCGGAAGCGAATCTTCGGCGACGCCTTCGCAATATCTGGCGGCTCTTGTCGAGTCGCTTGATACTTATGCTACGTCACCGAGCGACGTAACATTGGCAGCGGCCGCAGTAGCGGCGGCTGGCGATCTTGCCAACTCCCTTAATCAGCAGACATCAGCCGTTCAGGGGCTTCGCGTCCAGGCGGATTCGGAGATTTCGACGACCGTTGATAAGTTGAACCAACTCTTGAAGGATTTCGAGAAGGTCAACGACAAGGTCAAGGAAAAGATCTCGAGGGGCGAGGATGCCAACGATGCACTCGACACCCGCGAAGGCCTTGTAAAGCAGATATCCGAGATCGTCGGCGTCACGAGCACCGTCCGTGATGGCAACGACATGGTGCTTTATACCAGCGGCGGCATCACCCTGTTCGAGACGGTGCCACGCGAGGTAACCTTCGATGCCAGTGCGGTTTTGTCTGCGGACGGACCGCCAGGCAACGCCGTCTATATCGATGGTGTCTCGCTTGCTCCGGGCAAGGGCAGTAGCACCAGCGCCAGCGGCTCGCTTCAGGCGCTGCTGCAGTTGCGCGACGAAGTCTACCCGACCTATCAGGATCAGTTGGACGAGATTGCCCGCGTTACGATGTCGGTCTTTGCCGAGTTGGACGGTGCAGGTGATGAAATCGCCGGCCTCTTCACCACCAAGGACGGATCGACTATCGATTTCAATAACCCGGATATCGTCTCCGGTCTGGCGGGGCTGATCACGGTCGATAGTGACGCGCAAGCCGATCCGACTAAGTTGAGGGACGGCAATATTTCCGGCGTAAAGCAGAATACCGAGAATGCCGCAGGCTTTTCGAAGCTCCTTTACGGCTATCTCGCAGGATTCGAAGAGACCGTCGATTTCGACGGCGATGCCGGAACCACAACCCGTGCCACGCTTCTGGCTTATTCGACCGATTCCGTCGGCTGGGTTCAGGAATATCGAAGCAACGCCAGCTCGGCTGCAGAAAGCACCTCTGCCATGCAGATGCGGGCGAAGGAAGCCTATGCCAATGCCACAGGCGTCAACCTCGACGAGGAGCTTATTCTCCTGTTGGACATCGAGCAGTCCTACAAGGCGGCCACGAAGCTGCTTTCGACGATTGACGAAATGCTCAGCTCACTAATGCAGGCGGCTAGCTAGTCATGAAAACAACGTCTATCTCATCTCTCGCCATTAGTCAGTCTATGCAATCGACCGTCTCCACTGCGATGACGGAGATTACAAAGCTGCAGGATGAGGCGGTTACCGGTACCTATTCCGATGTCGGGCTGGAACTTGGAACCCGTACCTCGACAAGCCTGGATTATTCGCGTGAAAGCAGCCGCCTCCAGTCGGTCATCGATGCGAACTCCTTCGCCGAGACGAGAATGGAAGGGTCGCAGCTTGCGCTGACCAACATCTCGGATGCAGGGCAGACACTGCTGGATGCCTTGACGGCGCTCAGTGGCAATTCCGATGTAAACAGCCTCAAGGTTTCCGCCGACAGCGCAATGTCGGTGCTGGAGAATTTCGTCAGCTACGCGAACACTGCAGTTAACGGCGAATACCTCTTTTCCGGCATATCGACGGATGTGCAGACTTTCGACGATGATTTCATCGCCAACGTGACGGATGACTTCAATACGGCGTTCACCAACTTCAGAACGGCAAACGGCATCGCCTCGGCCGGTGATGTGACCGCCGGCCAGATGACCCAGTTTCTGTCCGATTATGAGACATCTTTCAACTGGGCGTCCTGGACCAACGCGTCTGACACCGTAATGACGACGCGCATAAGTTCTTCGGAAACCGTAGCGACATCAACCAGCGCCAATTCCGAAGGTTTCAAGAACCTTGTCCTCGCTTCTGTGGTAGCGTCGCAGCTATCGAACGCCGGCCTCGGAAGCGGAGCCTTGTCCGTGGTTAGCCAGAAGGCAACGCAATATGCCGGCACCGCAATCTCCGGCGTGACTGCTCAGCAGTCAGCACTTGGTTTGTCGCAAGAGCGTATCGACAAAGCGAACACTTATATGAGCAACCAGATCAAGATCATCGATACGCAGCTGACGGGCTTGGTGGGTGTGGATACGGAGGAGGCCTCTGTGCGGTTGTCGACACTGCTGAACCAGGTTGAAACCTCTTACTCGATCACATCTCGAATCCTGGGCATGAGCCTCGCTGATTATCTCTAGTCATCGGCATGTATGTCCGATGCCCGCTCTACCATGAAGGGTAATTGAATGTTTCAGTTTTCATACGCGGAGATCATGGAGGATGATCTCACTGTCGCCCGCGAACGAGAACGCCAGATCCTGACAAGATCGATCGAACTTTTGGAAGTGGCCAAGCAGAGCGCCAAATACGACAAGGATTCGATCGAAGCTGTCTACTACACGAGACGGGTATGGATCAGGTTGATCGAGGATCTGCGGAGCGCCGACAATCAGCTTAGTGTGGAAGTCAGAGCCAATCTAATATCGATCGCAATATGGATACTGAAGGAGTTGGAAAACATTCGCCGACGAACGTCTACCAACTACCAGGGTATCATCGACATAACCATCATCATTCGGGATGGACTTAAATGAAAAGTACGCTACGCCTTTCGCTGAAATCCGGGGAAAAGATCTTCGTCAACGGTGCCGTCCTGCGGGTGGACCGGAAGGTTTCGATCGAATTCCTCAACGACGTGACGTTCTTGCTGGAAAACCATGTTCTTCAGCCCGAGCAGACCACGACGCCACTTCGGCAGCTTTACTTCATCGCCCAGATGATGCTGATCAACCCGGAAGGCAAAGAGCACTCCATGGCGCTCTTCCGCAAGTCGATTACCATGCTGGTGGCCTGCTTCCAGAACGAGGAAGTTCGTGCTGAATTGAAGCGGATCGACACCATGGTATCCTCGGGTCGTCCCTTTGACGCACTGAAGGCCATCCGTGCCCTTTATCCTGTCGAGGAAGCCATTCTCAACAAGAACGAGATCACGCCCGCAGCCGTTATGGAACTGCGAAAGGAAATTGCGCTATGGTGACCGTTACTTCCGCAACGTCGACGACATCGACGGCGTCCACCTCGACATCTGCCTCGGCCACGGCTTCGGCCGCGGCATCGCTGGATTACAACAGCTTTCTCAAGCTGCTGATCACGCAGATGCAGAACCAGGATCCGACCGATCCCATGGATGCGACCGAGCAGGTTTCCCAGCTCGCGACATTCTCGCAGGTTGAGCAGACGATCAAGACGAACTCCAATCTGGAGAGCCTGATCAGCCAGTCCAACCTGTCGAACGCGTCGAACTATATCGGCAAGACGATCACCAGCGCAGATGGCAAGACCACAGGCGTTGTCGCTTCGGTCGAAGTGACGTCCGATGGTCTCACGGCCAAGACGACGGATGGCAAGGAAATCAGCATTGGAGAGGGCATAACGATCTCCACCGCGAAAACCACGACGACAACCGAAACTTCCGCTTAAACTAAGCGCACGAATCCCTTAGAGCTGGGACGGTCGATTTGCGACGACCGTGCGGCCGTCCAGGCGCCTATGAAGGGTAGAATGTCATGAATGAGGCCGATGCGCTCGACATTATGCGCAACGCCATCTGGACGATCCTGGTCGCTGCAGGACCGGCTGTTCTTGCAGGCATGATTGTAGGCGTGACCATCGCCCTGATCCAGGCCTTGACTCAGGTGCAGGAAATGACGCTCACCTTCGTGCCCAAGATCGTTGCCGTCATGGTCGTTATCGGCCTTTCGGCGTCTTTTATGGGCGCACAGATTGCCTTGTTTGCGGATCTGGTTTTCTCACGCGTACAAAGCGGTTTTTGAAGCCTGCAGGCTTGCACCTTATCTGTCTTCCTTTTTTCGACGGTCATCTTAACGTCTTGTCTGTGGCGCTGCATCGCGCCCGTGAGGTTCGCAATTCGGACCGGGTTTGCTGTGGCTGCATCGTGCCGGCACGTTGGGCTGAAAAGTGGATACTCAATCATATTTCTCTGTGGCTGTAGCAATACTTCAGCTTCGCACAAGTCGGCCCCCCTACAGCTTCTGATATGACCAGCATGAAAAGCTGGTTGCAGCTCGCCATTCCAGGGAGGAGGGGGCGGCGAGAATTTGTTTCCTCGCATTGTTCGCCATACCGCGGAAGCCATTCCCGGGTTTGTTTTAGGCATTTGATCCAGCGTCAAGGCTCCACACATGACTACGACCATTTCCTCGCTCAGCGTTACCCAGATCAGGTCGCTTTCGACGGCGGCAGTTGCGGCGTGGACGACGGAGGACGTGGCGTCGCTGTCCACGGCCCAGATCAAGGCCCTATCTTCTGAACAGATTTCGGCGATGGATACGGAAGACATCGAAACGATGGATTCCCGTCAGTTGAGCGCCATCGCGACAAACGCGATCGTTGGCCTGACGATGGATCAGCTTGCGGTGCTCAGCAAGGTCGCTATCGAAAGCTTGAGCACAGGACAGGTTGCAGCGCTCACCACGGCGCAGCTGCTGGCGCTGTCTACGGATCAGGCCGAAGCACTGACGTCGTCGCAAGTCGGTTCATTGACGTCGGCACAGCTTGCGGCCTTGACGCCGGCCGATCTCGCGACCTTCTCGACGGCCGACATGGCAGCCATCAATCCGGCCGCGATCGGAGGCCTTACAACCAAAGTCATGGCGTCGTTGTCAACGGCGCAGGTTGCTGCGCTTTCCACCGGCTCGATCTCCAGACTGACGACCGACCAGATCGTGGCCTTGTCTACAGGACAGGTTGCGGCTTTGACGACTGCACAGGTCGGGGCTCTCAAGTCCCAGCAGGTCGCGGTTCTTGGAACCAACGATATCGCCGCGCTGTCGACCGAAAGCGTCGCAGCACTCAGCAACGGCGCGGCTCCCGGCCTGTCGTCGGCCCAGATCTCGGCCCTCTCATCGGCGCAGCTCGCCGCCGCCAACACGGCGCTCATTGCAAGCCTGACATCGACGCAGATCTCGGCACTGTCTACGGCTCAGGTCGCGGCCTTGACGTCAGCTCAGATTGGCGCGTTGAAAGTGCTGCAGGTTGCGGCGCTTAGCACAGCGATGGTCGGTGCTCTCACAACGATGCAGATCGCCTCCCTCAGCACCGGAAGCGTTTCCAGTCTGAGCACTGACCAGATCAATGCGCTGTCGGCGACACAGATTGCAGCATTGACGACGGCGCAGATGTCGGCGTTCAAGGCAACGCAGATCGTTGCCTTTTCGACGGGTGACATGGCAGGCCTGACGACAGCGCAGATTGCGGCCTTAGGCACGAAGTCCATTCTCGGTTTGACGGCGGATCAGGTTGCGGCACTATCCACCAGCCAGGTTCAGGCACTGACTTCGACCCAGATCAGGGTCCTGTCATCGGATCAGGTGTCGGCTCTCGGTGCGGATGATATTGCAACCTTCTCTACCGATGAAATGGCGGCACTCAGCAACAAGGCTGTGGCCGGCCTCTCGACCGCAGTCATGGCATCGCTGGCGCCCGCTCAGGTCGCATCGCTAAGCACCAGCGCCGTGGCCGCTTTGTCTACGGATCAGTTTGACGCATTGAACACCGCCCAGATCGCGGCCCTGACGAACCTGCAGGTTGCCGTGCTGACATCGGCCCAGCTTGCCGTGTTGAATTCGGCAGACTTTGCGGCCTTCTCGACCGCCAATATTGCAGCTCTTACCAGCCGCAGCATTTCGGGTCTCAGCACCAGCGTCATGGCATCCTTGTCGACCGCACAGGTAGCGGCCTTGAGCGCGGCCGCGGTAGGAAAGCTTTCGTCTGATCAGATGGAAGTTCTTTCGGTAGCGCAGGCCGAAGCACTTACTTCCGCGCAGGTAAAAGTACTGACGTCTGCTCAGCTGGCGATGCTGACGCCGCAGCAGCTTGCAACATTCTCGACCGGTGACATGGCAGCGATCTCGAGCGCTGCAATTTCCGGTTTGAAGGCAGACGTTATCGCGTCGCTCTCCACCGCTCAGATCGCTGCACTGACCGCAAGCTCTGTCGGTGGACTGACGACCGAACAGCTCGACAGCCTGTCGCTGGCACAGATTAAGGCGATGAGCACTGACCAGATTGGCGCGCTCAGGACCTCGCAGATCGCCGCGATTGGATCGGAAGGCGTGGCGGCTTTGTCCACTGCACAGATTGCAGCCTTGTCCGCCGCTGCGGTGTCTCGTCTGACTGTCGCCCAAGTCGC
The DNA here is from genome assembly GCF_044987325.1 of Rhizobium sp. ZW T2_16. Taxonomy (NCBI): domain Bacteria; kingdom Pseudomonadati; phylum Pseudomonadota; class Alphaproteobacteria; order Hyphomicrobiales; family Rhizobiaceae; genus Rhizobium; species Rhizobium sp. ZW T2_16. The sequence continues at coordinate 29,809 of NZ_JBJDRG010000003.1, read as the reverse complement.
CGCCTTGAGTTCAAGCCAGGCCGAAGCCCTCACCACGGCACAGGTTAAGGCGCTTACTTCCGCCCAGGTTGCCGCGCTGGATCCCGAGGATCTGGCCACCTTCTCGACTGCGGAGATAGCCGCGCTCACCACGGGTACAATTCCAGGGTTGAGTACCGCGACCTTGCAGGCGTTGTCGACTGCACAGATTGCCGCCCTCACGACCGTTGCCGTCGCCAAAATGACGACCGAGCAGATGGCCGCCTTGAGCGGCATTCAGCTTGCGGCATTGACCACCGCTCAAGTGGGAGCCTTGTCCTCCTCGCAGCTCGGGGCGATCGACACGGAAAGCCTGCTTGGTTTGTCTGCCAAGTCCTTCGCGGCAATTACCTCTGCGGCTATGGCAGGTCTTTCGACCGATACGGTCGCAGCCTTGTCCACGGCCCAGATCGCCGCGCTGAGCACATCGGCAGTCGCCGCCATGTCGACAGCCCAGGTCGCAGTCCTGTCCAGCGGTCAGGCATCGGCTTTGACCACCACACAGGTCAAAGCGCTGACTTCAAAGCAGATCGGGGCATTGCCGACCGAAACGCTGGTATCGCTTTCCAGCGGTCAGATCGCATCGTTGAACACGGCTGCGTTTGCCGCTCTCTCGACCGATCAGATCGCTTCTCTGACGTCGCTTCAGCTTGCAGCTCTTTCCACGGCCCAAGTCGCGGCTCTGACTTCGCTCCAGGTCGGCGCACTTTCGTCGGAGGCTATCGCGGCCTTCTCTGCAGCCCGGCTTTCCGTGCTTAACTCAGGTGCCGTCGCCGCCTTGTCCACGGACGTGATCGCGGCCCTTTCCACGGCACAGGTCGCCGCTCTCAGCACCGCGGGTATCGCCAGCCTTACGACAGACCAGATCGCTGCTCTGTCGACGGCGCAAGTGGATGCGTTGTCGACGCTGCAGATAGGCGTTCTGAAGTCATCACAGCTCGCAGCATTGAGCACTGCAGACCTCGCGACCTTCTCGAAAGCCGATATCGCGGCGATCGGTGCGAAGGCGATAGCGGGCCTGAGCAGTAGCGCGCTTGCTTCATTGACGAGCGATCAGCTCGGTGCGCTCGGTGTAACGGCGATCGCCAATCTGACGAGCGACCAGATCGAAGCGCTCAGCTCGGCCCAGATCGACGCCCTGTCGACCAAGCAGGTCGCCGCCCTGACCTCGGCACAGGTGGCGGCGTTGAGTGCGACCGCAATCGGGCATTTCAGCTCCGCGCAGATTTCGGCGCTGAGCACGGCCGGCATGAAAGGCTTGAGCGAAGATCACATCGCAGCCCTGACGGCCGCACAAATCTCGGCTCTGTCGACTCTCCAGATGTCGACGCTGAGTTCGATGCAGATCGCGGCTTTCGGCACGGATGATATTGCCTCACTTTCCACGGCGCAGGTCGCGGCACTGAGCACGGCTGGCATTACTGGTTTGTCGACAAGACAGGTCGCAGCCTTGTCGACGGCGCAGGTCGATGCCCTGACCGCCACTCAGATTGCTGTATTGAGCATCGACCAGATCGAGGTTCTTGATCCGGCCGATATCGCGACCTTCTCGACGAAAGAGATGGCCGCAATCAGCTCAGCCGCCATTTCGGGGTTGTCGACATCGGCCTTGGCTTCCTTGTCTACCGCCCAGATCGCGGCGCTCAGTGCCAGCGGCATTACCGGTTTGACTACCGGGCAAATCTCGGCTCTGCTCTCGAGCCAGGTCTCGTCACTGACGACGAAACAGATTGCGTCGCTGAGCGCCACCCAGGCGGCCGCCCTTGGCACGGATGACATCGCAGCCATGTCCACTGCCCAGGTCTCGTCTTTCAGCACGGCGGGTATTTCCGGCCTGACGACGAAACAGGTTGCAGCGCTTTCAACTGCGCAGGCGGGAGCCTTGACCAGCGTTCAGGTTGCGGCATTGAGTTCCGCCCAGGTCGCGGTTATCGGAACGGAAAACATCAAGAGTTTCTCCACGTCTGATGTTTCAGCCATTCATACGGATGCGATTTCCAGCCTGACGACGGCTGTCATCGCAACGCTTTCTACGGGCCAGATTGCATCCTTGACCACCAGCGCGATCGCGTCGCTGACGACGAAGCAGGTTGCAGCGCTCAGCACGGGGCAGATCGCCGCCCTATCGAGCAAGCAGGTCGGCGCTCTGACGTCACAACAGATAGCGGCTCTTGGTGCGGACGATCTCGAGGCACTCTCCAGCTCGGCCCTCTCGGCAATCAGCTCCGCTGCGATAGGAGGCCTGTCTACCGATACGCTGGCATCGCTGTCGAACGAAATGATTGCCGGCCTCGGCACCTCGGCGATCGCTGGTCTCACCACCAGACAGATTGCGACACTGAGTACCGACCAGATCGGCGCGCTGACGACGCGCCAGATGGGAGCTTTGAACTCTTACCAAGCGGCAGCGCTGTCGAGCGACGACCTTGCAGCTTTGACGACCGGCCAGATCGCGGCCTTGAGCACCGCAGGTATTTCGGGGCTTTCCTCGGGTCAGATAGAGGCGCTGACGACTGCCCAGACAGAAGCGCTGACCGCCACGCAAGTGGCCTCAATGACCTCCAAACAGGTCGCGGCACTTGGCGCCGATGATCTTGCATTGTTTGCGACCAGGGAAATCGCTGCCCTGAGTTCCAGCGCCGTTGCCGGATTGTCCTCCGCGACACTTGCATCTCTCTCCAATGATCTCGTTGCCGCCTTCAGCACGGCTGCAATTACCAGTCTGTCGACGAGCCAGATGGCTGCATTTTCGACAACGCAGCTTGCGGCGATGACGAGCAGTCAGGTCAGTGCACTGAATTCGAAACAGCTTGAAGCGCTGGGGACGAGCTATATCGCCTCCCTCTCGACGGAGGAGATTGCGGCTCTCAGCACGGCAGTCATTGCCGGCCTTTCGACTGCGCAGATCGCCACGCTTTCGACCGCGCAGGCCGAAGCGCTGACGAGTTCACAGATTGCTGTCCTGAATTCCAACCAGATCGCCGCGCTTGGCAGTGACGACCTGGCCCTTTTCACGACCCGGGAGATTGCTTCGCTAAGCGCGAGCGCGATTGCCGGCCTCTCGACAGACGTCCTTGCATCCCTATCGACTGACAGGATCGAGGCGCTCAGCTTTTCGAATATTGCAGCGCTTTCCACCGCCCAGGTGGCAGCTCTCGGCAGCAAACAGTTGGAGGCCCTCACAACCGCTCAGATCGGCCATCTGTCATCGAGGCAGATCGGCGCGCTCGGTGCGGCAGGCATATCGGTGCTCTCCACCGGTCAGATCGCCGCCATGGCAACGGCTGGACTGGCCGGCCTGACCTCGGCCCAGGTGAATGCGATGTCGACCAGCCAGGTCGAGGCACTGACGAGCACGCAAGTTGCGGTTCTGACCTCGGCGCAGGTCGCGGCCCTCGGCACCGACGATCTGGCAGTCTTCTCGACAAAGGAACTTGCGGTTCTCGGCTCAAGCGCCATTGCCGGCCTGTCCACCGCTGTGCTTGCAGCACTCTCGACCGAGCAGATCGCGTCGCTGAGCTCTGCCGCAATCGGTCAGCTTACCACCAGCCAGGTCGCGGCGTTGAGCACCGCGCAGATCGATGCCCTGACAACGGCCCAGTTCGGTGCCCTCGGTTCCAAGCAGATCGCGGTCCTCGGTACCGATGCAATCGCAGGCCTCTCGACCGATCAGATTGCAGCGTTTGGCACGGCCGGTATTGCGGGGCTGACGGCTGCCCAGATCGCGGCGCTTACCACCAGCCAGGTCGAAGCCCTGACGTCGACGCAGATCGGCGCACTTAATTCGGCCCAGGTGGCGGCTTTCGGCACCGACGACCTTGAAGTCTTCTCGACTGCCGATATTGCTGCCCTGAGTTCCAGCGGCGTGGCGGGATTGACGACCACTGTTCTTGCTGCGCTCTCGACTGAACAGATCGCGCATCTGAGCGCTGCGGGCATTGCCGGTCTCACCAGCAGCCAGATTACCGCGCTTACGACGGTTCAGGCGGAAGCGTTGACGACGACTCAGATCGCAGCGCTCAACTCCAGGCAGATATCCGCACTCGGCCTTGACGATCTTGCGACCTTCACGACCGACGAGATTGCAGCCATCAGTTCTATGGCCATCTCGGGTCTGTCGACCAGCACCGTTGCCGCGCTGACGACGGAGCAGATCGCGGCCCTCGGAACGGCAGCTATCGCTGGTCTCACAACCGGCCAGATCGCCGCACTGAGCCTGAACCAGCTCGAGACCCTATCAACGGCTCAGATCGGCGTTCTCTCGTCGAGCCAGGTGGCCGTGCTGACAACTGTCGAAATCGCGGCTCTGACAACGGCGCAGATCGCGGCACTCAGCACATCCGGCATCGCAGGTCTGACGAGCGGACAGGCCAGTGCATTGACACTGGACCAGATTTCCGCGCTGTCGACGACGCAGATCGCGGCGCTGACATCGACAGCCATATCGGGACTGACCGCGGAGGATCTGGAATCCTTCTCGACCGAAAAGCTTGCCGCAATCTCGTCCACAGCGATTGCCGGCCTATCGACGAGCTTCATCGCGGCTCTTTCAACGCAGGAGCTCGCGGCGCTCGGGACCGCCGGTATCTCCGGTCTGACCAGCGCCCAGGTCGATGCATTGACGGCAGAACATCTCGACTCGCTGTCGACGGCGCAGATTGCGGCCTTCAGCTCGGCAGGCCTTTCCGGCCTCACCACCGAGGACATGGCCGCATTCTCGACTGCGGATCTCGCAGCCATTGGCACCGCCGCAATCAAGGGCCTGTCCACCGCGATCATCGCATCGTTGACGACGGAGCAGATCGGCGCACTCTCTGCCAGCCAGGTCGGTGGTCTGAACTACAATCAGATCGTCGCTCTCTCCACCGCCCAGGTCGCAGAGCTGACTACAGCCCAAATCGGCGCGCTCAACGCGCTGCAGGCAGCAGCGCTGGGTACTGACGATATCGCTGTCTTCACGACGGGCGAGATTGCCGCGCTGAACACCGGGGCGATCTCCGGTCTGACCTCGTCGGTCATTTCGTCGCTCACCACGGCGCAGGCAGAAGCCCTGACCCCGACCCAGGTCAACTCCCTGACCTCGTCGCAGCTCGCCGCCCTGTCCAATGATGGATTGGCCACGTTCTCGACCGAGGATATTGCCGCCTTCAACAGCGCCGCTCTCCCCGGCCTGTCGACGGAAAGCATCGTGGCCATGTCGAGCGCACAGCGTGACACGCTGATCGAGACCCATATGGCAGCGCTGAGCCCTGCTCAGGTCTCCGCGATCATCTCGCTTTATCTGGCGGCATAAGTACGCTGCCGGGAGCATCGATCTAAACAAAAACCACCGCTCATTGAGAGCGGTGGTTTGTTTCTTTCTATCGGTCTGCTCTGGCCCAGAGACGGTTGTCAGCCTCTATCGGCGACTGGTCGTCCCAATCGGCAAGCCTTTCGCGATAATGTCGCCGATAGTCGCTATCGTCACAGTATTCGACATGGGCCTGAACGAGATCCGCGCCGATCTCGTAATAGATTTCCATGTTGCGCAGGTCCGGCACCGGCGTCTCGCCGCGTTCGCACTCCCCCTGCATTTCCCAGAAGATCTCTTCCAGTCTGCGGGCGAGGCCGGGAATGTCGCGAAGCACGCTGCTTTCGCGTCGTGCCGCAAGCTGGTCCCGGATTGCCTTCAGGCTGGCCGGGTTCTTCGCATAGCCGATTGCCTTCGCCACATAATCTTCCGGATCGCTGCACAGCAGTTCCGGCACGCCCGCGGCATGGACGATACTGTGGCAGAAACGGGCGGCAAAGCTGCGGCCCGGGAAAGTCAGCACCGGCAGACCCATCGTCAGGGCATCGGCCCCGGTGGAGTGGGCGCCATAAGGGAACGTATCGAGGAACAGGTCGGCAGCAGCGATACGCGCCAGATGCTGCGCATTCGGCGCCTTCGGTGCAAATATGATCCGGTCGCTGTTGATCCCGGCCTTCTCCGCACTTTCACGCAGCCGCTGGTCCACCTTGTCGCCGCCGGTCAAAAGCCAGAGCACGCTGTCTGGAGCTTCTCGCAGGATTTGCATCCAGTGGCCGAACGTGGTTTCGGTGATCTTCTGCATGCCGTTGAAGCAGGCGAAGACGAACTTGTCCTTCGGCAGCCCGGCATCCGCGCGTGTCGGTTTGTCCGCGATGGCACGCTTCCGGTCGATCGGCTGGTTGCAGGCGATGCGGAAGACCTTTTCGGAATAATAGATCTCGTTATCCGCCGGAACGATATGCTCGTCGGCGATCATATATTGATGGAACGGGCTGCCCATCGAGCCTGGATAACCGCAGAAATTGACGATCACCGGTGCCGGACGATAGGCGAATATCTTTGTCCGCGCATGTTTGGTGTAACCGTTGACGTCGACGAGGATGTCGATCTCGTCGTCGCCGATCAGCTTGGCAGCCTCTGCATCGCTCATCGTCGCGATATCACGCCAGCAATCAACAACCGCCTTCATCCGCGTCTGGGTTTCGTCCCGCAGCACCGGATCGCCGCAATAATAGGCGTAGATCTCGACGCTTTCCTTGTCGTGCAGTTCGAGCACTTCCCGGAGCGCGAAGCCGACGGCATGGTCGCGCAGGTCGGAGGAAACGTAACCGATCCGCAACCGCTCACCCGTTCCGGTCTTCTGCTTCGGGATGCGGCGCTGCAACTCCTTCGTCTCGACGCGCCCGACCAGCGACCTGTTGTAGCGGTAGGCCTTGGCAAGCTGGAACATCGGATCGTCCGAATAGCAGGCAAGCGTCAGTGGCGACATGGCATCAATCATCTGCCGCTGCGTGGCATGGGTCGATGGTGTCAGCACCGGCCATTTGCATTGGCGCTGCCGAAGCGCGCTCCAGTGCTGTCCGGCCTCCGGCTTGTCGGGGCGCAGTTCGATCGCCTGCCACAGTGCAGTTTCGGCTTCCTCCAGAAGACCGGCATTTTCCATCACGCGGCCGATATGCTGCAGCGTCATCAGCCGGTGGCTGACCCGGTCGGCGGTACTTTCGGCGGTGAGCGCGGTATAAGCCTGCCACTGCTGGATGGCCTGAACGGCAAGACCACCGTCTTCAAGCGCGCGACCGAGATTGATATGGGCAGCACCAAAAGCTGGATCGAGCTTCAGGCAGGCGCGCAATGCGTTGATCGTCCCGGCAAGGTCGTTCAATTGCCTGAGCGTGACCGAATAATTGAAATAGACGAGATGCAGGAATGGATTGCCATCGTTGAAGGCGATCCAGGCCTTGTATATTTCCGCCGCCTCTGCCTTCTGCCCGGCAGCACTTCGACTTTCCGCAACGGTGAAGAGATCGGTGAAGGCGAGCCGCTGGGTGCGCGCAAGTTCCAGAATTTCGGCGAGCGGGGCGTTGGGAGATAAGCTCATCTTGTCGACCTTGGCATCCATAAAGTTCTGCAATTTATGATGTAGGCAATATCGTCGCCGGCCTTGCCTGGACATGCGCCGGCATCATGCCGACCCCTGAGGTCTTATCGCGTTGCATCAACCATCGGCAAGGCTGCGCAAATATGTGTCCCCATCGGATTCACAGAAGTCTGGCCGCTGCGCTAACCTGATACCTGGGTGATGCCGCATAATCACGCAACGGTTGCATTTTAGCCTTTTACTTAAATGTCGCTTGAGGACACGCTGTTACACGATCGGACAGGTGACGCTGTCTGATCGAGTCGGTAATGAGCAAAAGCATGAATTCTTCAACTGGTCCTGTATCCCGCACATTTTGCGGTCTGCCGGTATCGGCCCTGGATTGGAATGCGGCTCTCGCCCATGCGGAAGAGCTTGCTCTGGCAAAGGGGCATCCCAAAACTATCGCCTTCCTCGACGATGCACAGCTCCTGGGCGCGCTGTTAGGGTTTTCTCGCGGCAAGATATTGAAGCGACATATGTTTCTGCCGGTCGGTGGGGCCTTTCAGCACATTCTGATGAAGTTTTTCCATCGTAGACCGGCGTTCGACGCCAGGTTTTCTCCCGACAGCTTTATTCCTGCTCTGCTTACCTATTTTGCAGAACCATGCCGTGTCGGCCTCATCGGCGATGACAAGAGCCGCACGGAGCTGCTTTGCACACATTTTGCCCGTCATACCCCGTGGCACGATTTCGTCGCCATCCCGTCTGACGCGAACCTGTCGGGCCGGTTGGATCTGGTGATCGTCGATGCGACAGACCCGCATGTATATGAGCATATTGTGGGTGGTTTGCGTGGCGCCGATATCGGGCTCGTCGTGTTGGCGGGCAGGGGGCTTCGCCGGTTCTCTAAAACGCCTCCCGTTTCCTCTGGCCTTCAATCTTCAGTTTCCAAGCCGTCTTTCGCCTGACGGTTAACCTTTTGTTTGCCACGAAAATTTAGACTGCCTTAATCAATGCGGGCAATGGCGGCTCCGCTGCGCGCAGAGGTGGTGAGCAATGTATGCCGATGCAAAGGACAGGCAAGCGCCCGATGGGACGCCGTCGATCTTTCGCCGGCTCCATTCAGCTTTCCTGACATTTAGTCCGGCGCTGGCAATGACAGCGGCTTTCGGCATCACCATACCTTTCGTCGCCATGCAGCTCCAAGGCGTCCAATTTAAAGCCGAGACGCAGGTAGCAGTCACCACCCAGCGCGGCGAAGCGATCCATTCCGCCATCGAAGAGCTGGGTTCCAAGACGGTGCTGGACAATGTCATTCGCGCCCTCAACCTTGCAAGCGTAGAGGAAAACCGCCCCAGCATAGCCCGTGTTGTCTCCGAAGTTGTTTCGGGTGAGGTGACGACGGTTTCGCAGGTGGAGGAAGTCGCCCGCCAGAAATTACGCGATGCAATGTCCGTTTCTTACGACGCTGCCGGCGCCAGAATAGTGCTCGGTGCCAAGGCAGATGATCCCCATACAGCCGCTGTTATCGCCAATCAGCTGGCAAGCGAACTCCGGCGCTCGCTTGTTGCTAATATTGGTGAAACGCCAAGTCCGCAGGTGGATGCGATGCGCAAGGCGGCCGCCAGGGCCGAATCCGCGCTCACAGGTTTTGTCGGCAAGCTGGATGAAGGCACGCGCGCAAAACTGCAGTCGTTGCAGGACGAGCATCGCAAGCTTGAGACCGATATCTCCGATACCGAACGGCATCTTGCGGAAGTGGCTGAAAAGCAGCAGATGGCGTCGTCGATGAAGCTCGCCGATGTGCTTGCCAAGCCGCTTCCCGACAGCCTGGAATTTACGGGCCTTGAATACGAACGGCAGCGTTATGTGCAGGCGGAGCTTGCCGTCCAGCAGCTCGCGGTCAATCTTGGTCCGCTTCATCCACGGCTGGTGGCGGCTCAAGGCGCTCTCGACGGTGCCAAACGGGATATCGGCAGCGCATTGCGCCAGGTTGTGGCCTCGCTCAAGGATGATCTTGCTACAACGACGAAGGCCCTTGCCGAGCTTAAGGATCGCAAGGCGGCTCTCGATGCGGACAGGCCGTTGAACGACACGGCCGCACAGCTTTCATCGCTTCATGCTTCAGCCGAAGAGGCCCGCCATAACCTCGATAAGATCGAAGCGGCATCCAATTCATCCAGGCCCGTGGCCGTTTCGCTCCCGCCTGTTCTGCGCGCTGCATCGCCCGCTTCAGCGGAGCGTCTCGGTCCCGACCTGATCAGGCTTTCAGGTCTTGGGGCGCTCCTCGGGCTTCTTGCCGGTCTCCTGTTATCGGCGCTGCGTTATCGGCGTCAGTCGCAGCTTGCGACCGAATTCGAAGATATGCCCGTTCAACTGGACTTGCTCGAGCACGATCTGCAGGCGGAGCCTGCCGCGGCGCACGCCATTGATGAAAGCGCATTGCTTTATGAAAATGGCCATAATGAGCGCCTTCCCGATGACGATCCGGTCGAGGAACGGCTGGCTGCAAACGATACCGCTTTTGGCGATCGGGTGCGTTCCTTGCTCATCGAAAACCGGATGACTTTGCAAGAGACGGATTTGCCGCCGCATGTTGCAGCCCTGGTCGATGAGTCCCGGACACGTCGCGGCGAGGAGAGCTGGCAGCGTTGGGATGACGCCGTTGACTATGATCAGGAAGAGTTGCTCACGTTGCAGCGCGAACTCGCCGAGCTTCGCGAACTGGTGGCCGAACACGCTGCCCGTCAGCTGAAGGCGACGGGCTGATCCAGTGTCACCCGGCATAAACTCCTTGCATTTGCCTGATCTGGACAGCATAGGGCGTGCACGGGCAATCGGCCCTCCGCCGATCCCCTAATTTGACGCTGAGAAGCGAGGAGTTCACCGTGGCATTTGTGATCGATGGCAAGGAAGCAGCCGCTTCCGTGATTTCCGCCGTAACCGAAGCATCCGTATCGCTGGAAGGCAAAACCGGTATCAAGCCGGGCCTCGCGGTCGTCATCGTCGGCGAAGATCCGGCAAGCCACGCCTATGTCAATTCCAAGGGCAAGATGGCCAAGCAATGCGGCTTCAACTCCATCCAGCACACGCTGCCGGAAGAGACGACGCAGGAAGAACTGCAGGCGCTGGTCGACACGCTCAACGCCGATCCGGCAGTTCACGGCATTCTCGTCCAGCTGCCGCTGCCGAAACATTTCGACAGCGATGCCATCATCCAGTCCATCCTGCCGGAAAAGGACGTCGATGGCCTGAACATCGCCAATGCCGGCAAGATTGCCACGGGCGACCTCGATACCGGCCTCATCTCCTGCACTCCGGCCGGCTCGATGCTGCTCGTCAAGCGCGTCCATGGTGAAGACCTTTCGGGTCTCAATGCCGTCGTCATCGGCCGTTCCAACCTGTTCGGCAAGCCGATGGGCCTGCTTCTTCTCGCGGCCAATGCCACCGTCACCATGGCGCATTCGCGCACCAGGGATCTCGCTTCCGTCTGCCGCAATGCCGATATTCTTGTCGCAGCCGTCGGGCGGGCCGAAATGGTCAAGCGCGACTGGGTCAAGCCGGGCGCAACCGTTATCGATGTCGGCATCAACCGCGTGCCGGCTCCCGAAAAGGGTGAGGGCAAGACCAAGCTCGTCGGCGACGTCGCTTTTGCCGAAGCCTCGGAGGTTGCTGCCTCGATTACGCCCGTTCCGGGCGGCGTCGGGCCGATGACGATTGCCATGCTGATGGCCAACACGGTCATCGCCGCACACCGCGCCTGCAGCCTACCCGTGCCGAAGTTCTAAAATTTGCACATTTGTCGCGCCGTGGTTGCGCGATAGCCCCTTGATTCCTCAGCGGGAGCGTTAAATCATCACTCCGGTTGCCACGTCGTCGCATGTGGCAATCTTTCAGGTCGACTTAAACGATTTTGAGAGGGAGGAGGATTTGATGAGGACTTCTGTTTGGATCGGCACCGCTGTGGTGGCCTTGATCGCAGGCATGGCACATGCGCAGGAACTGAAGTTTCCGCCGGGTCAGGATGCCAAGTTCAACTGGAAGAGCTATGAGGATTTCAAGGCGGCGCATGCCGACCTCAAGGGCCAGAGCCTGACCCTTTTCGGTCCGTGGCGCGGCGAGGACGAGGTGCTGTTCAACAGCGTGCTTGCCTATTTCAACGCTGCCACCGGCATCAACGGTAAATACTCCTCCTCCGAAAACTACGAGCAGCAGATCGTCATCGATACCCAGGCAGGGTCACCGCCCAACATCGCCATCATCCCGCAGCCGGGCCTTCTGGCCGATCTTTCCACCAAGGGTTTTCTCACCTCGCTTGGCCAGGAAAACGCCGACTGGGTCAAGACCAATTACGGCTCCGGCGAAGACTGGGTTCGCTACGGCACCTACAAGGGCAAGGATGGCAAGGAAGGTTACTTCGGCTTCCCCTTCAAGGCCGACCTCAAGTCCATGGTCTGGTACGTACCGGAAAATTTTGAGGAAGCCGGGTATGAAATCCCCAAGACCATGGAGGATCTGATCGCGTTGACCGACCAGATCGTCGAGGATGGCGGGGTGCCATGGTGCATCGGTCTCGGTTCCGGCGGTGCGACTGGCTGGCCGGCGACAGACTGGGTCGAGGACATGATGCTGCGCACCCAGACGCCGGAAACCTATGACAAGTGGGTATCGAACGAAGTGAAGTTCGACGATCCGGCTGTGGTAGGCGCGATCGAGGAATTCGGCAAGTTCGCCAAGAACGAGAAATATGTCGCCGGCGGCGTGGCAGCGGTTGCCTCGACCGACTTCCGCGACAGCCCCAACGGCCTCTTCGACATTCCGCCGAAATGCTACCTGCATCACCAGGCATCCTTCGTCCCGTCCTTCTTCCCGCCGGACAAGGAACTCGGTGTCGATGCCGATTTCTTCTACATGCCGACCTATGCCTCCAAGCCTGAACTTGGCACGCCGGTTTTGGGCGCCGGCACATTCTTCGCCGTCACCAAGGCTAGTCCTGCCGCCAAGGCCTTTATCGAATTCCTGAAAACGCCGATCGCCCATGAAGTGTGGATGGCGCAGGCCTCGTTCCTGACGCCATATAAGGGCGTCAATCTCGATGCTTATGCCAACGAAGTCCTCAAGAAACAGGGCGAGTTACTGACAAAGGCAACCACCTTCCGCTTCGACGCCTCCGACCAGATGCCCGGCAAGATCGGCGCAGGCGCCTTCTGGACCGGCATGATCGACTATGTCGGCGGCAAGGATGCAAAGACGGCCGCAGGTGAAATCCAGAAAGCCTGGGACGGGTTGAAGTAGAAACTTCTTCTCTCGATTATGTCGGCGGCCCCTCATCCGCCTGCCGGCACCTTCTCCCCGCATGCGGGGAGAAGGAAGCAAGGCGCAACGTCTCGATAATCTCGGCCTTTGCGCAGGGCACGTTCTAGGGTGAGGGGCCAAGCAGACGAATGTCTGCGCTTAAGCCACAGATTGGGAGGGGCAGCATGGCATCGCAGATCGTATCGGCCTTCGGCGCGGTAATCGCCGGCGTGTTTGCCTGTGCGCTCTATTACTGGCTATCCGACAAGCTGCTGCAGATCATCCTGCCGGTGCGCTCGGGTGACGTGCAGAGGATCTCGGCCAATCTGAAGACCCACGCGGCGATCCGGCCCTGGCTGTTCCTCGGTCCCGCGCTGCTCTTGATGATCGTCTACCTCGTCTATCCCGTCATCGCGACCTTCATCCTGTCTTTCTATGACAGGTCAGGCGGCAATTTTGTCGGGCTGGCCAATTACTGGTGGGCGGCGACCGACGCACAGTTCCGCCAGTCGATCTTCAACAACATCCTCTGGCTTGCCGTCGTGCCTGCCGCCTGCACCTTCTTTGGCCTGGTCATCGCGGTGCTCACCGACCGCATATGGTGGGGCAATATCGCAAAAAGCCTGATCTTCATGCCGATGGCGATCTCCTTCGTCGGTGCTTCCGTGATCTGGAAATTCATCTACGAATATCGCGGCGCAGACGGCACCCAGATCGGCCTCCTCAACGCCATCGTGCAGTTCTTTGGCGGCGATCCGCAGGTCTGGATCGCCATACCGATCTGGAACAACTTTTTCCTCATGGCGATCCTGATCTGGATCCAGACCGGTTTCGCCATGGTCATCCTGTCAGCCGCACTCCGTGGCATCCCCGAAGAGACGATCGAAGCAGCGGTCATCGACGGCGCCAATGGCTGGCAGATTTTCTGGAAGATCATGGTGCCGCAGATCTGGGGCACCATCGCGGTCGTCTGGACGACGATCACCATCCTCGTCCTGAAGGTTTTCGACATCGTGTTGACCATGACCAACGGCCAGTGGAACACGATGGTGCTGGCGAACCTGATGTTCGACTGGATGTTCCGCGGCGGTGGTGACAGCGGTCGAAGCGCCGTCATCGCGCTCGTCATCATGGCGGCTGTCACACCGATCATGATCTGGAACATCCGCCAGGCCAGCGAAGACCGGGGAGGGCACTGACATGAACGCAGCGATAAATCTCCGCCGTATCGGCTTGCCTCGCCTGATCGTTCACTTCTCCGTTCTGGTCATCTGCATCCTCTGGCTCATCCCGACGATCGGCATTCTCGTGACGTCCTTGCGAGAGCCGGGCCAGATCGCCTCATCCGGCTGGTGGACGGCCTTCAGCGGAGCAGCCGAAACCAGTGCGGCCCGACTCGGCGAGCCTTCGACCGCAAGACAGGACGGCCCCAACTACGTGATTTCCGGTTCGGTCTTCGATGGCGCCGATACCGGCCCGAAAGGCAGCGTCCGCGCCTTCGGCACCAAAGTCGCCGCTCCGACGGAATTTACAGCCGGTGAAGCTGCTGATCTTGGCGACGGCGAGACGCTGACCGTCAATGAGGACGGCACTTATGTCTATTCCAAGAACGCGCCCTTCACGGACAAGCGCGGCAAGCGTGTCTATCTTTCCGTCGCGCAGCCGCCGTCCTTCACGCTCGATAATTACCGCACGGTTCTGACCTCTCAAGGCATCGGTCAGGCCTTCATCAATTCGTTGACCGTCGCCATCCCGGCAACGATCATCCCCATCCTGATATCGGCTTTTGCGGCCTACGCGCTGTCATGGATGCAGTTCCCCGGCCGCGCGATCATCATCGCCGTCGTTGTCGGCCTGATCGTCGTGCCGCTGCAGATGTCGCTTATCCCGCTGCTGAAGATGTATAACGAGATCGGTGCCTTCTTCGGCATTGCGTCGCGCAGCTATGTTGGCATCTGGTTGGCGCATGCCGCCTTCGGCATGCCGCTCGCCATCTATCTCCTGCGCAATTACATCGCCGGTCTGCCGAAGGAAGTGATCGAATCCGCCCGTGTCGATGGCGCCAGCGACTTCGAGATCTTCGTCCGCATCGTGCTGCCTTTGTCTTTCCCGGCACTGGCTTCTTTCTCCATCTTCCAGTTCCTCTGGACCTGGAACGACCTTCTCGTTGCCATGGTTTTCCTCGGCACCGGCAAGGACCAGCTGGTGCTGACAGGCGCACTCAATGCGCTGCTCGGTTCCATGGGTGGAAAGTGGGAAATCCTCACCGCTTCCGCCTTCATCACCATTATCGTCCCGATTATCGTCTTTTTTGCACTGCAGCGTTATCTCGTTCGCGGCCTGCTGGCAGGCTCCGTCAAGGGCGGCTGAGGCCGCGGACGATCACCAGAACCAACAAGGATATTGAATGAGCATTTCCGCAGAAGCCGCAGCGACGCCCAGCAATGCCCCGGACCGGGATTGGTGGCGCGGTGCCGTGATCTATCAGATTTACCCGCGCTCCTTTCAGGATTCCAACGGTGACGGCATCGGTGACCTCAAGGGCATTACCGCCCGCCTTCCGCATATCGCAGCGCTTGGTGCCGACGCCGTATGGATCTCGCCCTTCTTTCCGTCGCCGATGAAGGATTTCGGTTACGATGTCTCGAATTACATCGATGTCGATCCGATGTTCGGCACGCTGTCAGATTTCGACGGCCTGATCGCCGAAGCCCATCGCCTCGGTATCAAGGTGATGATCGACCTCGTGATGTCCCATTCGTCCGACCAGCATCCCTGGTTCATCGAAAGCCGGTCTTCTCGCTTCAACCCCAAGGCCGACTGGTATGTCTGGTCGGATGCCAAGCCGGATGGTTCACCGCCCAATAACTGGCTGTCGATTTTCGGCGGATCCGCTTGGCACTGGGATCCGACGCGCATGCAATATTACATGCACAATTTCCTTACCTCCCAGCCGGACCTGAACCTGCATAATGCCGAGGTGCAGGATGCGCTGCTCGATCTGACCCGCTTCTGGCTGAAGCGTGGTGTCGATGGTTTTCGTCTCGACACGATCAACTTCTATTTCCACGACAAGGAGCTGCGCGACAATCCGGCGCTCGACCCTTCGCGCCGTAACGCCTCCACCGCGCCTGCGGTCAATCCCTATAACTTCCAGGAGCATCTCTACGACAAGAGCCGCCCGGAAAACATCGACTTCCTCAAGCGTTTCCGTGCCGTGTTGAACGAGTTCCCCGCCATCGCCGCCGTCGGCGAGGTCGGCGATAGCCAGCGCGGGCTGGAGATCGTCGGCGAATACACGTCCGGCGGCGACAAGATGCATATGTGCTACGCCTTCGAATTCCTGGCGCCAGATGTGTTGACGCCAGCACGCGTGGAGGAAACCCAGCATGCGTTTGCGGCCGCAGCGCCGGAAGGCTGGGTCTGCTGGGCCTTTTCAAACCACGATGTGGTGCGTCATGTCAGCCGCTGGGGCCAGGAGGTCCTTGATCGCGACGGCTACGCCAAGATGCTCTCCGCCATCCTTCTGTCCCAGCGCGGCTCGGTCTGCATCTATCAGGGAGAGGAACTGGGCCTGACGGAAGCAGATATCGCTTATGCCGATCTGCAGGATCCTTACGGCATCCAGTTCTGGCCAGAATTCAAGGGCCGCGACGGCTGCCGCACACCTATGCCGTGGGATGCGCAGGCGCTGCAGGCGGGTTTTTCGACTGCGGAACGCACATGGCTGCCCATCCCGGTCGAGCATCAGTTGAAGGCTGTCAGCGCCCAATATGGCGACCCGGCTTCGGTGCTGGAACAGTATCGTCGCTTCCTCGCCTTTAGAAAGACAAATCCGGCTTTGTCGAAGGGCGAGATCTCGTTCCTGGCCACCGAGGAACCGCTGCTTGCCTATGAAAGGCAATATGGCAACGAGACCATCCTGTGCATGTTCAACATGAGCCCTAATTCCTCATCGACAGCATTGCCGGACGGGAATTGGGAAGTGCTGGAAGGGCATGGGTTTGAGACTCCATTTGAAGGCCGCCAGATCGAGCTGCCGGCGTGGGGCGCGTTCTTCGCACGGCACGTGTGAGATAGGGAACAGGGGAGGACGGTCATGACCGGCGTAACGCTCAAGGAAATCCGCAAGTCCTATGGTCAGGTCAAGGTGCTGCATGGCATCGACCTCACGATAGAACAGGGCGAATTCATCGTCTTCGTCGGTCCGTCCGGCTGCGGAAAATCGACTCTGCTTCGGATGATCGCCGGGCTCGAAACCGTGACTTCCGGTGAGATGTCCATCGATGGCGAGGTTGTCAATGAAGTCCCTCCCTCGCGCCGCGGCATCGCCATGGTCTTCCAGTCCTATGCGCTCTATCCGCATATGACTGTTTACGACAACATGGCTTTTGGCATGCGGATCGCCCGCGAAAGCAAAACCGAGATCGATCGCCGCGTTCGCGCGGCGGCCGATATCCTGCAGCTCACGCCCTATCTCGAACGTCTGCCCAAAGCGCTCTCCGGTGGCCAGCGCCAGCGTGTCGCGATCGGTCGCGCCATCTGCCGCAATCCTAAGGTCTTCCTGTTCGACGAGCCCCTGTCGAACCTCGATGCGGCGCTGCGTGTCGCGACCCGCATCGAGATCGCCAAGCTCAAGGACAAGCTTTCCGACACGACGATGATCTACGTCACCCACGATCAGGTCGAGGCCATGACGCTGGCGGATCGCATCGTCGTTCTGTCCGCTGGAAAGATCGAGCAGGTCGGGCCGCCGCTGGAGCTTTACGAGCGCCCGGCCAATCTTTTCGTTGCGCGTTTCATAGGCTCGCCGGCAATGAACATCCTGCCGGTGACGATCGGCGAACCCGGCGCCGAAACCTTGGTCACTCTCAAGGGTGCCCAGTCAACGAGCGTACCGATCACGGTACCCGCTACCGACAGGGGCGCGAAGGCAAGTCTCGGCGTTCGTCCAGAAGATCTGGAGATTTGCATAAATGACGACTACCTCTTTGAGGGCCGCGTTTTGCTGGTGGAAGCGCTGGGCGAGGTGACCCTGCTTTATCTCGAAGGCGGAGCCGGCGAAGAGCCGGTCATCGTCAAATTGCCCGGCAAGTCCGATGTCTCGAAGGGCGATATCGTTCGCCTCAAGGCTGCTCCTCAAAAGCTGCATCTTTTTAATGCAGAAGGCAGGACATATCGGGTCTGATGAAGGCCCTGTGAAACGAGAAGGCCGTTTCTGCGTCCCGATTTGCGCTGGCGGAATTAGCTTGCTCGTTTTCGCGTTTCGAAGAGAGGCGCAATGCCCTCGTCGGTAAGGGTGAGTTCACCACATTTCGTGAAGCGTCCATTTGTCCTGTGCTGAAACGGGACTCGCCAACCCGTTGTTAAACTTCACGACCTAGTCTCCGCCTGTAAGTATAGGAGTAAAGTCGTGGGTGCGGCGCCAATTAACAAAAATCATTATCTGAACAAGGAAGAGTCATTCATGTATGACCGCGAACAGCGGTTCAAGATGGAAGACACGATGAATGCGGGCCGCATCGAATATACCGAAAAGGCCGTACTCAACATGGCGCAGCGCCGTTGCGATGTGGTGCAGATTTCCCAGAGCGGCGCGGTCCTTGGCCTGCTGACGCAGTATAATCTTCCCGAACAGTTCTATCTCGATATCCCCGATGCCCGCATCAACAAGGTCGGCTGTGTCCTGATGCGCGTCAACATGAACAACACGATCGAAGTCCGCTTCCTGCGCCTGCTGAGCGATAAGGAACTCAACCGCATCTTCGTCTTCTCCACCCATCCAAGGCACCGGGACCACAAGATGGATATCCGCACCTGGTAAGATAGATCGATAGACACAAAAAAGGCGGCCACCGGGCCGCCTTTTTGCTGTTTGATCCGCAGCCTGTGCCTCAGGCAAAAACGCTTGCGCCCTGATCAGCCCTGCCGACATTGCGGCGGAAGGCGGAGAACAGCTCGCGGCCCATACCGAATTCGTTTTCGGAAAGATCGGCTTCGGCCGGCGTGCGTGCATCGAATTCCGCTGCGTCCACCAGCACTTCCAGCGTTCCGGCAACCGCGTCGAGACGGATCATGTCGCCTTCGCGGATTTTCGCGATCGCGCCGCCGTCAGAAGCTTCCGGCGTCATGTGGATTGCTGCCGGCACCTTGCCGGATGCGCCCGACATGCGGCCGTCGGTGACGAGGGCGACCTTGAAGCCGCGGTCCTGCAACACGCCGAGCGGGGGCGTCAGGCGGTGAAGTTCCGGCATGCCGTTCGCCTTCGGTCCCTGGAAGCGGACGACGGCAATGAAGTCACGGTTCAGCTCGCCGCGCTTGAACGCATCCTGCAGGCCCTGCTGGTCGTGGAAGATCACGGCCGGTGCCTCGATCACATGGCGCTCCGGCTTGACGGCCGAAATCTTGATGACGCCATGGCCGATATTGCCGGAAAGCATCTTCAGGCCACCGGTCTTCTGGAACGGCTGGTCGACGGTTGTCAGGACCTTCGGGTCACCGCTGACCTCCGGCACGCTTTCACGCGTCACCTGTCCGTCTGCGCCGAGCTTGGCTTCGACCGTATAGGCTTCCAGCCCGTGACCGAAGACGGTGCGCACGTCGTCATGCACATAACCGCCGCGAAGAAGCTGCTTGATCAGGAAACCCATGCCGCCGGCAGCGTGGAAATGGTTCACGTCGGCAAGCCCATTCGGATAGACGCGCGCGAGAAGCGGTACGGTATCCGAAAGCTCGGAAATATCCTGCCAGGTCAGGTGAATGCCTGCAGCCCGCGCCATTGCGACCAAATGCATCGTGTGATTGGTCGATCCGCCCGTCGCATGCAAGCCGACGACGCCGTTGACGATCGAGCGCTCGTCGATCATCTCGCCGGCCGGTGTAAATTCATTGCCCATGGCGGTGATGGCGAGTGCCCGTTTCGCAGCTTCGCGGGTCAGGGCTTCGCGCAGCGGCGTGCCGGGATTGACGAAGGAGGCGCCGGGCATATGGAAGCCCATGATCTCCATCAGCATCTGGTTGGAATTGGCCGTGCCATAGAAGGTGCAGGTGCCGGGACCATGATAGGACTTGGATTCGGCTTCCAGAAGCTCGGTGCGACCGACCTTGCCTTCCGCATAGAGCTGGCGAATGCGCGACTTCTCGTCGTTGGGCAGGCCCGAGGTCATCGGACCGGCCGGAATGAACACGGCCGGCAGGTGCCCAAAGGAAAGCGCGGCAATCACCAGGCCCGGCACGATCTTGTCGCAGATGCCGAGATAGACGGAAGCGTCGAACATGTTGTGGGAAAGGCCGATACCGGCCGCCATGGCGATCGTATCGCGCGAGAACAGCGACAGTTCCATGCCCGGCTGGCCCTGCGTGACGCCGTCGCACATCGCCGGAACCGCACCTGCCACCTGTGCAATGCCGCCCGCTTCACGGGCAGCTTCGCGGATGATCGGCGGAAATGTCTCATAGGGCTGATGCGCCGAAAGCATGTCGTTATAGGCGGTGATGATGCCGAGGTTCGGAACGACGTCTCCGGACAGCGCGTCCTTCTCGGCGGGGGAACAGACGGCAAATCCATGTGCCAGGTTCCCGCAGGAAAGAACCGCCCGGTGCGGCCCCTTGGCGACCGCTCGTTGCAATCGGTCGAGATAGGCCTCGCGATGCGGTTTGGATCGCTCGATGATCCTTGCCGTGATCGCCTGAATGCTGGAATGCGCCGCCATGTCAAAACCTCCTTCGGGCAATCCCGGCTTGGGAGAGGCCAAAGCCACCGGGATTGCATGTCTCGTCAATGTGTTGCCGCCTGACGAGCGCCAGGCGGACGATAGGTGCCTCAGGGCGCCCAGTAGATCTCGAGCGGTGAAACCGCTCTGGTGAGTACGGCGCGGATCGGCATGTTCTTCTCGTCCGATCCGGCTTCAGCCTTCGCCAGCACGTCCTTCTTCTCCTGGCCCTCGATATGCAGCACCAGCAGCGGTGCGTCGGAGAGACTTGAGAAAGTGAAGGTCAGCCGCTCTTCGCCGGCACCTTCCGCCGCCATGGTCATCACGCCGCGTGGCGTCGAAAGATTGAGCGCTTTGGCAAGATGATTGCCACGTGGAAAGAACGATGCAGTATGTCCGTCGCCGCCCATGCCGAGGATCGCGACATCGAACGGATTGCAGATCGAAGCCGTCTTTCCGGTGGCAATTTCCGCGGCTGTATCGATCGTTGCCGCTTCGTGATAGAGCGGGATGAAGGTCGTGGCCGCAGCCTTGTCCTTGAGCAGATGCGTTGCGACCAGAAGATGATTGGAGCGTGGGCTGTCGGCCGGCACGAAACGTTCGTCGACCA
Source organism: Rhizobium sp. ZW T2_16 (assembly GCF_044987325.1). Taxonomy (NCBI): domain Bacteria; kingdom Pseudomonadati; phylum Pseudomonadota; class Alphaproteobacteria; order Hyphomicrobiales; family Rhizobiaceae; genus Rhizobium; species Rhizobium sp. ZW T2_16. Next base: position 8,804 of record NZ_JBJDRG010000003.1, on the reverse strand, counting down.
GCGTCACCGAAACCTTCGTCCAGTCGAGATCCTTGCCCGAAAGCGCCTCGAAGAAGCGTTTCGGCGTCGACCCGCCGGAAACGGCGATGGACGCCGCTCCCTTTTTCGAGATCGCTGCGGAAAGCTGCTTGGCAACCTTGTCGGCTAGCGCTTCGGCGAGATCGGCTCCATTGGCAAACTCATGAAAAGTCGATGCCATGGTCTTCAGCCTTCGTGCCAGGTGCGGCCGTCACGCTCGATCAGTGCAATCGCCTGGCTCGGACCCCAGGTGCCGGCCGTGTAACCCTGCGCCACCTGTCCGGTTTCTTCCCAGCCCTTGAGGATAGGATCGACCCATTCCCATGCCGCTTCCACTTCGTCGCGACGCATGAACAGCGTCTGGTTGGCACGGATCGTGTCCATCAGCAGGCGCTCGTAGGCGTCCGGGCTGCGGGCGTTGAAGGCTTCCGCAAAGCTCATGTCGAGCGAGACATTGCGCAGGCGCATGCCGCCCGGACCTGGGTCCTTGATCATCAGCGACTGCTTGACGCCTTCGTCCGGCTGCAGGCGGATGATCAGCTGGTTGGCCGAAATCCGGCCCGCTGCCGTGTCGAAAATGTTGTGCGGCACAGGCTTGAAGGAAATCACGATTTCCGAAACGCGGCTCGCAAGGCGCTTGCCCGTGCGGATGTAGAAGGGAACGCCGGCCCAGCGCCAGTTGCCGATCTCGGCCTTGATGGCGACGAAGGTTTCGGTGTTGGAAACGCCACCTTCCAGCTCTTCGAGATAACCCTTGACCGGGCCGCCCGCGGAGGCACCGGCGCGGTACTGGCCGCGCACCGTCATCACTTCGCAATTGTCGGCGGTGATCGGCTTCAGCGCCCGCAGCACCTTGAGCTTCTCGTCACGCACCGCTTCCGAATTCATCGAAGACGGGGTTTCCATCGCAACAAGGCAAAGCAGCTGCATGATATGGTTCTGCACCATGTCGCGCAGTGCGCCGGCCGTGTCATAATAACCGGCGCGACCTTCGAGGCCGACAGCTTCGGCGACAGTGATCTGCACATGGTCGATATAGTTGGCGTTCCACAGCGGCTCATAGAGCGCATTGGCAAAACGCAGCGCCATCAGGTTCTGGACCGTCTCTTTGCCCAGATAGTGGTCGATACGGTAGATCTGTTCTTCCTTGAACACCTTGCCGATCGTGTCGTTCAGTTCCAGCGCCGAGGCGAGGTCGCGGCCGATCGGCTTCTCGACGACGATGCGCGTCGACTTGGTGATCAGCTTGTGGTCGCGAATCTTTTCCGAAATCGCGCCGAAAATCGCCGGCGCAACGGCCAGATAGAAAGCGCGAATGCGCTCCTTGCCGGTGCCTTCGTCGAGAATCTTCTTCAGCTTGTCCCAGCCCTGATCGGACTTGGCATCGACGGAAATGTAGAAGATGCGCTCGCAGAAGGCCTTGACCTGGGCTTCGTCATATTCGCCCTTCTTCAGATGCTCCTTGAGCGCATCCTCGGCGAACTTGCGGTATTCTTCATTGGAAAGCGCGCTACGGGACGCGCCGATGATCCGCGTCGGCTCCGTGAACTGACCTTCGATCTGCCGGTGATACAGAGCCGGAAGAAGCTTGCGCTCAGCAAGGTCGCCGGTCGCGCCGAAGACGATGCAATCGAATGGTTCCACTGGAATGATCTGGCTGCTCATCGCTCAACTTTCGTCATGTGTGGTTGGGGTGTGTCTTATGCTAATCGATTTAAAAAGGCTAGCCCGAATGTCGGCCTCAAATACGGTCTCTTAGCGCAAACCAGGTTAATGCAAGGAAAAGCAGTGGTTTACGCATTGCATGTCCTCCCGGAAAGGCAGGTATGTTAAGATCGGCCAGCACGTCGAGCTCGCTTTTGCCTCCAGCGACCATTTCAGCATAAAGCTTGCCACAATAATTTGACAGCATCACGCCATGGCCGGAATATCCACCGATGGAGGTAACGCCTGGCATGACCTGGCGAACGAAAGGCCTTCGCGGCAGAGTGATCCCCACATTGCCGCCCCAGGCATGGGTTATCCGCACGTCCTTCAAGGCCGGATAGGTGGTGACGATCTGCTGCCGTATCGCTTCCGCCGTATCGCTCGGGTTTTTCGAACTATAGACCTCACGGCCGCCGAACAGCAGCCGGTTATCCTTCGACTTGCGGAAATAGCGCACCACGAAGCGGCTGTCGCAGACAGCCTCCATGCCCGGAATGACATGCGGGAAAGCATCGAGCGGCTCGGTTGCCGCGATGAACGAGCCGATCGGCATCACATGCGCTGAGGTGACCGGTTCGAGATCGCCGATATAGGCATTGGTGGCGATCAGCACCCGGTCGGATGTCAGCGTGCCTTTCGGCGTCTCGACCCTGATCTTGGTACCCTCGCGGCGGATCGCCGTCGCTCTGGTATTCTCGTAAATGCCGGCGCCTGCGGCCTTGGCCACTTTCGCCAGACCGATCAGGAATTTCAGTGGGTGGATATGGCCGGTGCCGATATCACGCACGCCGCAATAATAATCCTTGGTGCCGACCCGCTCTTCCGTCTCCGCCTTGTCCATGAATGTCATGTACGGATAGTCATAGCGTTCAGCGGCGATCTCCGCATTGGCGCGGTAATCGCGCTCATATCCCGGTTTGTGTGACACGTTGAGCTGGCCCGGCATGTAATCCATGTCTATGCCATGCAGTGTCGCAAAATCGTGGAGATGCCGCTTGGCGTTTTCTGCCATTTCGAACAAAAGCTTGGAGCGTTCGTAGCCCAGTTCCTTCTCGGCCTCTTCCGGCCACCAGCGCTGCCCGGTGCCGAGCTGCCCGCCATTGCGGCCGGAGCCGCCATCGCCGAAGTGCCCGCCTTCGATCAGCGCCACGGAGACGCCGGAAGCCGCCAGATTACAGGCTGCCTGCAATCCGGTATAGCCGCCGCCGATGATCGTTACATCCACCGCCTGCGAGCCGTCGAGTGTGGGATAGGTGGGGCGTTCCTCGACGCTCGCCTGATACCAGGAAAGACCCGGCGCGATCGGGCTCTGCCATGTATCCATGCTGCTCACCTTAAACGTTGAGAAGCAGGAACTCGCGCTCCCACGGGCTGATCACCTGCATGAAGGTCTCGAATTCCCCGCGTTTGACGCCTGCATAGATACCGATGAACTCCTTGCTGAACACCTCCGCCAGCGCCGGCTCCTCTTCCAGCAGCGAGACAGCTTTCAGGAGATCGCGCGGCAGGTCGATCGCGCCTTCGTTGGCGGATTCGTCCGTCGGCGGTGTCGGATCGATCTTGTTCATGATGCCGAGCAAACCGCAACCGAGCGACGCAGCGAGTGCCAGATACGGATTGGCATCCGAACTCGGCAGCCGGTTTTCGACGCGCCTTGCCACCGGATCGGAAACCGGCACGCGGAAAGCCGTCGTGCGGTTGTCGTAACCCCAGGCGGTATTGACCGGCGCCGCCATGTCCGGCGTCAGGCGGCGGTAGGAGTTCACGTAAGGCGCCATCATCACCAGCGCCTTCGGAATATAGGTCTGCATCCCGCCGATGAACTGGAAGAATTCCTTCGAAGGTTTGCCGTCCTTCTGCGAGAAGATGTTCTTGCCCGTATCGATATCGACGACGGATTGGTGGATGTGCATGGCCGACCCCGCCTGGCCCTGCATCGGCTTGGCCATGAAGGTCGCGTAGATGCCGTGTTTCATCGCCGCTTCGCGGATCGTCCGCTTGAACATGAATACCTGGTCGGCCAGTTCCACCGGATCGCCGTGACGCAGGTTGATTTCGAGCTGCGCCGGTCCTTCTTCGTGGATCAGCGTATCGATCTCCAGTCCCTGCTTTTCGGAGAAGTGGTAGATATCGTCGATCAACTCGTCAAACTCGTTGATGCCGGCAATCGAATAACCCTGTCCACCGAGAATCGCGCGGCCGGAACGGCCCTTCGGCGGATGCAGCGGATAATCCGGGTCGTCGTTCTTGGCGACCAGATAAAATTCGATTTCCGGAGCCACGACCGGCTTCCAGCCACGCTCTGTGTAGAGTCGCACAACGTTCTTCAGCACGTTGCGCGGCGTATAGGCGACAGCGTTGCCTTCCGTGTTGACGATGTCGCAGATCACCTGCGCTGTCGGATCGGTTTCCCACGGCACGACCGAGAGCGTCGAAAGATCCGGCATCAGCTTGAGATCGCTGTCGCGCGGCTCGTAGCGGAAGCTCTCGGTCTCTTCCGGATATTCGCCGGAAATCGTGTGCCTGTAGAGCGCCGATGGCAGCGCCAGCGATGTGTTGGAGGTGAATTTCGACGACGGCATCATCTTGCCGCGCGGCACGCCGGCAAGGTCGGGCGTGATGCATTCGATATCTTCGATCCCTCGCGCGCGCAGCCATGCCGCGGCCTCCTGCCAGTCTGCCACGCCGCGAAGCGAGGTCAACGTTGGTTGGGCGACGGCGGCCTTGGCGACCGTACCGACTTCAACTGCAGCGGGATTGGCTTTTTTGGTTGGCATGACACACCGGGTGAGGTTGATCGAATGTTCCCATCATAGCCACCGATCGGCAATTGGCGAGGGGGAGGCGTTGACTTTGGGTGAACTATGTCGAACAGCGAAAGCGGCAACCAATGGAGTGATGATTGGCCCGTAAATTCGATGTGGTGATCCTCGGCGCCGGTGCCGCCGGCATGATGTGCGCGATCCGCGCCGGTGCGCGTGGGCGTTCCGTTCTGGTTCTCGACCACGCCAAGGCTCCGGGCGAGAAGATCCGCATTTCCGGTGGCGGTCGCTGCAACTTCACCAATATTCATGCCGGCCCGAAGAATTATCTCTCTTCCAACCCGCATTTCGTCAAATCAGCACTCGCCCGGTATTCGGCGCAGGATTTTATCGATCTGGTGAACCGCCACGGCATCGCCTTCCACGAAAAGACACTGGGTCAGCTCTTCTGCGATGAAAGCGCCAAGGACATCATCCGCATGTTGCTGTCAGAGATGGAAGCGGTAAGGGCCAAGCTCGAACTCCAGACCGGCGTCACCTCGGTGGAAGGGAGCGCTGACGGTTTTCGCATCGTCACCTCCACCGGCGAGACGATCGAAGCCGGCTCCGTCGTCGTTGCCACCGGCGGCAAGTCGATCCCGAAAATGGGCGCGACCGGTCTCGCTTATGACATCGCCAGGCAGTTCGATCTGAAGCTCGTCGAAACCCGCCCTGGCCTCGTGCCGCTGACGCTCGATCCGGGGCTTCTGGAAAAGCTCGCGCCGCTTTCGGGCATCGCCGCACCCGCCGAAATCCGCCATGGCAAGACCAGCTTCCGCGAGGCTCTGCTTTTCACCCATCGCGGCTTGAGCGGTCCCGCGATCCTGCAGATCTCGTCCTATTGGCGTGAAGGTGACGAGATCACGCTCGTGATCGAACCGGATCGCCGGATCGCCGACGACCTGAAGGCTGCCCGCAAGGCCAACGGCAAGCAGTTGGTGCAGACGGCGCTTTCCGATATCCTGCCCAAGCGGCTTGCGCAGTTCTTCGCCGAGAAACATCCCGCGGCAACGAAGCTTGCGGACTGTTCAGACAAGGTTTTCGACGCTGTCGCCGCTTCGATCCAGGACTGGCGAATCCGTCCGGCAGGCTCCGAAGGTTATCGCACGGCCGAAGTCACGCTCGGTGGCATCGATACTTCGGAACTCGATTCCAAGACGATGCAGGCAAAGTCTGTTCCCGGCCTATACTTCATCGGCGAATGCGTCGACGTCACTGGTTGGCTCGGCGGCTACAATTTTCAATGGGCGTGGTCGTCGGGCCATGTCTGCGGAGAAGCGCTTTGATCCTGGCATTCACGCCCGCATGGCTCCGGTTGTGGTGTTATCGTTCAGCACTTCTTAATGTAACGAACTGATCCTGCCATAATCCCAGCTTATTTTGATGTTCAAGATCGAAAAAGGCTGCCACTATAGGTTTGATTATCGTCTCGGAGTTCCAATCCATGCCGAATGCTCGCCGTACCCGCGCCATTGCAATTGCCAAGGCGGATGACCGCGCAAAACTCTTTCGTTTCAGCATGCTGATGATTGCCGCTGGAACCACGGCTGCACTTTTGGCCGTACCGGTACTGTTTTAAGCGGTACGCTAATTTAATCGGTTTTTCAGTGGCTTTGGGCTGGTTTGCTTTGCGCGGCCGCCTCCAAATTCTTGACGTTTGTCAAGTTTAGCAAAAATTTCACCTATGTCGGCGAGTGTGTGTGGGAAATTTACACCCACAAAGGCTCCCCATGAAAAAGATCGTACCTTCTTCGGTCGTCACTAAAATTGTATTTCTTTGTCTCTTTCTTATCGTGGTTGCAGTCTCCGCCGTTTCCGGCCTTGCCTACAACACGTTTCGCAAGGACATCATGGAAACGGCTGTGGAGGATACGCACAAGTCCATCCGGACGATGGCGTTAATCTATGAGACGGCTGTGGTGAGTGCAAAAACAGCACTTTCTGACGGAAAGCTCGCCAAGGTTACTGCCGGCGAGGGGGCACTTCAGGGCCATGATCTTGTCGATCGTACCGCCGGCTCCATCGGTGGCGTAGCGACGGTGTTCGAGAAGCAGGGCGGCGATTATGTCCGCATCTCCACTAACGTGAAGAACGAGAAGGGCGAACGTGCCGTCGGCACCAAGCTCGTCGCCGATCACCCGGCACAGAAGGCTCTGGCCAAAGGCGAGGCCTATTATGGCCCGGCCGTTCTTTTCGGCCGCGATTTCATGACCGCCTATTATCCCGTTGTGAACGCCTCCGGCGCTGTCAGCGGCGTACTCTTCATCGGCATCCCGATGGAGGTCTATTTCGCCCATATCGCCTCTGCCGGCACGGCCTTGATGGTCTCCTCGCTGCTTGCGCTTCTCTTCATTGCCGTTGCCAGCTATTTCGTCATTCGCAGACTCGTCAGCCCGCTCGGCGTCCTGACCGGCTCCGTCCGGGCGATTGCCGATGGCGACAACAAGTCCGAGATCCCTTACACCGCACGCTCTGACGAGTTCGGCAACATTGCCCGCGCCCTGCAGGTCTTCCGCGACAACGCGCTCGAAAAACTGCGCATCGAGCATCAGAGTGCCATGGAACGGGCAGAGGCCGAAGCCGAACGCGAACGCAACGACAGTGACAAGCGCATGGTCGACAGCCAGATTGATCAGGCTGTCGCAGCACTCGGCACGGCCCTGTCGCGCCTGTCGCAGGGGGATCTCTCGGTCACTATTGACCAGCCTTTCTCCGGCAAGCTGGAACCGCTGCGCACCGATTTCAACGGTTCGATCCTCAAGCTGCGCGACACGCTGTCCCACATTCGTCAGAGCACGATGGCAATCCAGAAGAGCAGCGCCGATCTCAGCCATTCGTCCGCTGATCTGTCTCGCCGCACCGAAAGCCAGGCGGCTTCGCTGGAGGAGACCGCGGCTGCTGTCGAGGAAATCACGGCAACCGTGCGCTCTTCCGCCGATCGTGCCCGCGAGGCGAACGAGGCCGTTGGTCACACGAAGAAGAATGCCGACAATTCCGGCACCGTCGTCAAGAATGCTGTCGAGGCCATGGGGCGTATCGAAGACGCGTCGCAGAAGATCGAACTGATCATCGAGGTGATTGACGACATCGCCTTCCAGACCAACCTTCTCGCTCTGAATGCCGGTATCGAGGCGGCCCGCGCGGGTGAAGCCGGCAAGGGGTTTGCGGTTGTCGCGCAGGAAGTGCGTGAACTGGCGCAGCGCTCAGCCGATGCGGCCAAGGAAATCAAAGGCTTGGTCAATCAGGCGACCAACGAGGTCGGTTCCGGTGTCTCGCTCGTCCAGCAGGCCGGCGAAGTACTCGCCACGATCAGCAGCGAGATCGTCGTCATCAGCCAGCATGTCGAAACCATCGCCACCGCCAGCCGCGACCAGTCGGCAGCGCTGTCCAACATCAATCAGTCCGTCAACCAGATGGATCAGATGACCCAGCAGAACGGCGCAATGGTGGCCGAAACCAGTGAGGCAAGCCAGCGCCTGGCGGCAGAGACCGAAGCCCTGTTCGACCTGCTGCAGCAGTTCCGCATCGATGCGGCCGCCACGGGCACGCAGTCTTCTTATCGCTACAGCAAGGCCGCCTGAACGGCGTCTCTTGAAGATCGGCAACCAGATGTAAGAAAGGGCGGCTTGAGGCCGCCCTTTCTGTTGGCAGGGAGATGAAAAGGTATGGTGGCCGAAGGGCTCCCAAGAGGCTCCCTAATGGCTCCATCGGCCCGGCTCTTGTCCGGCCGGTGTTTGAGGCAATTCCAGCACAAGTGTGAAACTCTGACTGCTGAATTTGCGACAAATTGCGGGACGGTGCGGTCCGACCCGGCAATCTTGCACCCGCCGCTACTGAAGCCTGTTGGTCATGACGACGGGAACCATAAGGTCGCCCCAGTGGCCGTCGCCGCCGTGATGCCGCGCCGAACGGATCAGCTCGACCGAAACGCCGGCCTCGACTGCTTTCATGACGGCATGGTTCAGCCGGTGCAGGTCATTGGCAAGCGAGCGGATCGCTGCCTGCTGATCGGCGGTCATGGCGCTTGCCTGCTCCTCCGCCCGTTCTTTTACATGGGTCTTGATGGGTGCCTGGATCGTCATTTCGGGGTCTCCTTTCGTTGGGTTTGGTGGTCTTGATATCTCTTGTTGCCGTGAGCCTTTTGCGGATGGCGAAGTCCCCCTCTGGCCTGCCGGCCATCTCCCCCACAAGGGGGGAGAAAAATCGCGGCAGCCGCCCATTTCACCTGTGAACGCTGGCGGTGAGGCTGGGTTAAGCCCTCCCCCTTGTGGGGAGGGC